>JAKFBW010000032.1:0-20847 GCA_036676965.1 Flavobacterium sp.
CCAAAAGGTTTTAAGCTCTTAGAACGTGCGCCAGGTGTTTCAGTAGAACACATCATCGCTTCCACTGAAGCCGAATTGATTATAGAAGGAGAAATTCCAGAGATGGTGATTGATTAAAATAAAAAACCCTGTCAGAGTTTTGAACTCTGACAGGGTAGACACTTTATCTCTTTTTTATAAAAAC
Organism: Flavobacterium sp.; assembly: GCA_036676965.1. Classification (GTDB taxonomy): domain Bacteria; phylum Bacteroidota; class Bacteroidia; order Flavobacteriales; family Flavobacteriaceae; genus Flavobacterium. The sequence continues at coordinate 185 of JAKFBW010000032.1, forward strand.
TATAAATTCTCAAAGAAATCATTTCCTTTGTCATCAGTGATAATAAAAGCAGGGAAATCTTTGATAGTGATTTTACGAACGGCTTCCATACCTAATTCTTCAAAGTCAACTACTTCAACCGAAAGGATATTTTCTTTGGCCAAAATAGCCGCTGGTCCACCTACAGAACCCAAATAGAATCCACCGTAAGTTTTACAAGCATTCATTACATCTTTAGTTCTGTTTCCTTTGGCAAGCATTACCATACTTCCACCATTTTTCTGGAATTCTTCCACATAAACGTCCATACGCCCAGCGGTTGTTGGTCCAAAACTTCCCGAAGGCATTCCTTCCGGTGTTTTAGCCGGTCCAGCATAATATACCGGATGGTTTTTAAAGTATTCCGGCATTGGTTTACCGGCGTCTAATAATTCTTTGATTTTGGCGTGTGCAATGTCACGGGCTACAATCAAAGTTCCGTTTAGTTTCAAACGTGTTTTGATTGGATATTGCGATAATTTTTTAAGAATATCTGCCATTGGTTGGTTCAAATCAATCTCTACGGCTTCTTCCAAATGAGGTGGTGTTTCAGGCAACAAACGTTTTGGATTTACTTCCAATTGTTCTACGAAAATACCATCTTTGGTAATCTTACCTTTGATATTTCTATCGGCAGAACAGGAAACTCCCAATCCAACCGGGCAAGAAGCAGCGTGACGCGGTAAACGAATCACTCGAACATCGTGTGTAAAATATTTACCTCCAAACTGTGCTCCAATAGCACTTTGTTGGCAAATTAACTGTACTCTTTTTTCCCACTCTAAATCACGGAAAGCCTGACCCGCCATGTTTCCGGTAGTTGGCAAATTATCAAAATAACCAGCAGATGCTTTTTTAACCGCAGCTAAGTTGGCTTCTGCAGAAGTTCCTCCGATCACTAAAGCCAAGTGATAAGGCGGACAAGCAGAAGTTCCTAAATCCATTATTTTTGCACGAATGAAAGCATCCATTGATTTTTCATTCAACAACGATTTTGTCTGTTGATACAAATAGGTTTTATTAGCAGACCCACCCCCTTTTGCCAAAAACAAAAATTCATAAGAAGCTCCTTTTTTAGCATAAATATCAATTTGTGCCGGAAGGTTAGAACCAGAGTTCTTTTCCTCAAACATACTGATAGGCACAATTTGCGAATAACGTAAGTTGCGTTCCTGATAGGTGTTAAAAATCCCTTTGGAAAGCCATTCGGCATCATCGACACCTGTATATACGTTTTCTCCTTTTTTAGCCATTACAATCGCTGTTCCCGTATCCTGACAAGAAGGTAATTCGCCATCAATAGCCACAACAGCGTTTTGCAATAAATTATAAGCCACGAATCGGTCGTTGTCTGTTGCTTCAGGATCATCAAGAATAGCTCTTAATTTTTCCAAATGTGAAGTACGCAACATAAAAGAAACGTCTTTCATTGCTTCCTGTGAAAGCAATTCCAAGCCTTTTGGGTCAACAGTTAAGATTTCTCTGTCTCCAAGTTTTTCCACTTTTACGTAATCGGAAGTGATTTTTCGGTATTGGGTATCGTCTTTTAAAATTGGATAAGGATCCTGATATATAAAGTCCATGGGTGTTTTATTTTTTTGGCAAATATAAAAAATATTTGCCGCAGAAAAGGAGATTGCTGGAGGTGATTAGTACTAAAAAACACTTTTTTTGTTAAAAATCAACCATCAAAAAGTATCTGATTTACTGAATGATAACTCAAAAAAAGTGTTTTTTTTAGTAAAGAAAATGATGATTTTTAGCCTAACAAACTAGTAACTAAAAATAGAATCACCAATGCAATAGCGATGTATTTAGTGTATTTTGACATTATTTAATTTTTTAAAGTGTTTATAGATAGTAATTTTTGTAAAATTCAAAAGAATGAAAAATAGATTAAAAAACCTAGAATTATTATAATATCAACGAATTAATCAATTGTTGGTTAAAATATAATTCATCCCCACAACAATGGATTAAAATTCTACAACATGTTCCGTTCCTACGGAACTCTGTTTGTTATTATTTCATATCATCAACGGATTGAAATCCGCTGCTACAATATTTGTCGTTCCTACGGAACTTTCACATTTGATACATTTCATAGAGCCATCGGCTCGGTACATTTTGTAACAACGGATTTTAATCCGTTGAAAACAATCAAACCCAATCCAATGAGAGCCATAGGCTCGGGACATATATAATCCTTCATATCAAATCTTCAAAAATATATCTTTCATCAAATGGCACTTCGAATTTATCTAAAAACTCTAAATATTCTTCCTTAAAAGTTTTCTTCTTATGATGTTCTTCTTGATTAGCAATGTATTTATAAATCACATTAATTTGAGAATGTCCATAAGAAAACGCACCATAACCTTCCTGCCATTCAAACCTTGATTTGGTTAAATGATTGTCATTAATATATTTTGATGATTTTGCCTTTACATTTTTCATCAATTCCGAAATTGAAACGGTAGGTTTAAGACCTAAAAAACAATGAACGTGGTCTTCAACCCCATTTACAATGATCGTTTTACAACCAGTTTCATTTATCAAATTGCCAATAACACCAAATAATATAGATTTCCATTCATTAGTAATAACAGCTTCACGATATTTTACCGCAAAAACAACCTGGATATATACTTGATGATAGGTATTTGCCATAATTCGGTCTTTTTATGAGCCGTTCCTACGGAACTCCGTTTCTTAATTATTTCATTTCATCAACGGATTAAAATCCGTCGCTACAATACAAATCGTTCCTACGGAACTTATACATGCTTTAAAGAGCCATCAGCTCGATACATTTTGTAAGGCTGGACTTTAGTCCAGTTAAGTTAAGTTGCACTAAAAAAACCAGCTCGCCACGAAAATTGCCGTAATTACACAAATCACATCAACTATAAGCATAGTTCCTAAAGCGTATCGGGTGTTTTTTATATTAACAGAACCAAAGTAAACCGCAATCACATAAAAAGTACTTTCGGCACTACATTGAAAAATACTGCTCAATCTTCCCGTCATGGAATCGGCCCCAAAAGTATTCATTGAATCAATCAAAAATCCTCTTGATCCCGCAGAACTAAAAGGTCTAAGCAAGGCAACCGGCAAAGCATCTACAATTTCTTTACTTATTCCCATATTCGAGAAAACAAATCCAAGTCCGTTGCTGATGATTTCAAATAAACCACTGTTTCTGAATAAAGAAATAGCAACCAACATTCCTAAAACATAAGGAAAAATAGTGACTCCGGTCTTAACACCATTATTGGCCCCCGATACAAAAGCTTCATAAACAGTTGTATTGGCTTCTGTAAATTTTTTCTCCTTAAGGAAAGAGAAGATTAAAGTAGCAACAATAATTCCAATCAATATTATGGCGGAAAGATTAGTTGTAAAATAGTTTTTGCCAATTAAATCCAAATGGTTTACATACATTAACAATCCAACAATGGCAGCAATTAACCCCATTAATCCCATGACTAAAGAAGCGCTTTTGAAATTAATTTTTTGTCTAACTCCTACAATAAGAAAAGCAGCAATGGTACCAATAAAAGAAGTGATAATACAAGGCAACATGACATCGGCTGGGTTGCTGGCATTGGCAGCCGCACGATAACCAATAATCGAAGTTGCTATTAAAGTAAGTCCCGAAGCATGCAGACACATGAACATAATTTGGGCATCACTGGCCTTGTCTTTTTCGGGATTTATTTCCTGCAAACTTTCCATGGCTTTTAGTCCAAAAGGCGTTGCAGCCGAATCCAATCCTAAGAAATTGGCAGCAAAATTTAAGGTCATGTATGAAATCGAAGGGTGGTTTTTAGGAATACTTGGAAACACTTTTATGAATACAGGACTCAATGCTTTTGCCAGTTTTTCGGATACTCCGGAAATGATCAAAAGTTCCATCAAGCCACAGAAAAAAGCCAAATAAGCCATAAGTGGCAGAATCAGATCAAGTAAGGTACTTTTACAAGTGGGCAATAAACCATCCGATTTTTGAACACCACTGTAGATTTTTACCGTTTTATTTTTGTAGACATAAGTAGTATCAATATTTAGCGTATCTCTATTGATAGTAAAGGTTTTTTCTTCCGATTTATTGATGCTGTCTTTTATAAATGCAGGAATTTGATCAATATATTTTTCAGAAATTAAAATGGGATCGTCTTTTTTTCCATTTAAAACATGGTCTATTGTATAACTGTTACCCGAAAACAAACTGAAAATTACAAATGCAATTGATGAAATGAAAATAACCAACCAGAATCTACTTAATACCATAATTTATAATTTTTGTAAATGTAATAAATCAATTGCAATGACAATTTCAAAAATCAATTTCAATCACAAAGACAAAAAAATTACTTCTTATTATTGCTATTGCTTTTTGAAAGTATAATTAAAAGAACTGTTTGTTGGAGAAAAACTATATAATATCCGTAACTTAAAAAATTATATGAATTATAAAAAGGAATAAACATTAATAATAATGTTGAAACAATCAAAAACAGACTGATGTTCTTTTTATTTAATAGAAATAAAACAGGTGAAAAAACAAGTGAAAAAGTCACAATAATTAATGCTGAAAATTCAAAAGCATTGGAATAAGTAATAGATGAAATCTTTAAAAAATCAGATAAATATGTAATTAAATTATCATAATAGTAATTAGTAAAGGAACTATTATCGCCACAACCAATAGCTACATTTTTACTAAATGGGAGAAATAATGAAACTAATCCAATAAGACTAAAAAAAACAACTACTGCTTTCTTATACATTTAGATAAACTTAAACATGAATAATCTCATTTCTAATTAATAAATCTTCTCCCAGAGTCAGAATTTACTATTACTATTGCTTTTTGAAATTGAATTTTGATATTGAATTTTGATATTGATATTGATATTGTTTTTACACATGAATAATCTCCTCTTCAATCAACAAATCTTCACGGCGCAAGCGAAGAAAAATTTGTGCCACGGCAATGGTGTCTTTTTCGCAATAGGTTACAATTCTGTCAATGTCCTTATCCACATAAAAAACGTGACCTACCTGACTGCCGTCGATATCGCCTTTGGGAGAAGGGATTCCGAGTACTTTACACATCAGTTTTAAAGAAGTGAAATGTTTGTAATCACCAAATTTCCACAGCTCCAGGGTATCCAAATGCGGAATTTCCCATGGTTTTTTGCCAAATAAATTCAGCTTGGCGGGAATCGCAATCTGATTGATAATCATACGTCGGGCAATAAACGGAATATCGAATTCCTTGGCGTTATGCCCACACAAAACATGTTGCGGCTGGTTGAAATGATTGTTCAGCAAATTACTGAAATCGTGCAGGATTTTCTTTTCGTTACCAAAAAAAGAGGTCACCCGAAAGTTCCGAATGTCATTTTTATTGGCAAAAAAACCAACAGAGATACACACAATTTTCCCGAACTCTGCCCAAATTCCGGCGCGGTCATAAAAATCTTCCGGTGTGTATTCGTCCTTACGTTGGTATTGGGTTTTGTGTTCCCATAGATTTTTCATTTCTTCATCCAAAGCATTGTAATCTTCGGCTTCCGGAACGGTTTCGATATCCAGAAAAAGGATGTTATTGAGGTGGAGTTTGTCTATCATTTTTATGAACGCAGATTTTAGAGATTTGCACGAATTTTTCTAAAACGAATATAAGGAATTTATTCACAAATAACTAAAACAAGCTTTGTTGTATACTGGGATTTTCGTGTTCCAACAACCATTTTTTACGCCATAAACCGCCGGCATAGCCCGTGAGCGAACCATCAGTCCCGATGACTCTGTGGCAGGGAACGACAATCCAAAGCGGGTTTTTCCCGTTGGCGGAAGCCACGGCACGAATGGCTTTGACATCGCCTAGTTTTTTCGATAAATCCAGATAACTAATGGTTTTCCCAAACGGAATGTCGAGTAGAGCCTGCCACACTTTTTGCTGAAATTCAGTTCCTTTAGGATTGAGTTTCAAATTGAAATCGGTTCGCTTCCCGTTAAAATACTCTTGAAGTTGTGAAACCCCTTCTTGCAAAACAGCCGGAATTGCAGCAGACACTTCGCCTTCATCGGCAATGGAAATTACCGAGATTCCGTTTTCATCGCCTTCTATCTTGACAGTTCCCAAGGGAGTAGAAAAATATGCTATAGCCATTTTGTGTGTGATTAATCGGTGGATTCTAATTCGAAAATATCATTTACAGATTTATCGAATAGTTTTGCCATTTTCAATGCCAAAACTGTCGATGGCACATATTTTCCCGCCTCAATAGCGTTAATCGTTTGGCGACTTACACCAATCTTTTCGGCCAATTCAGCCTGGGTAATATTGGCAATGGCCCGTTGTACTTTGACATTATTCTTCATTTCCTGAAAGGGTATTATTTTTGAAAAGCATCCAATGAAATCGGATGATAAAAAACAACAACAATGTAAACATATTGTATAACATAACGTCCAGAAAAGCTAATCCGTAAATAAAAAGTATGCAGAACAGTAGTACAGCATAATTCACGTAAGTTGCCCAGACCAGACTTTCCAATCGTATTTTGGAAACCATTTCGTCTTCAATTTTCTCTTTGGAAAAGGCAAATATAAGTGCACTACCAATAAAAAGAGTCATCACAATTTCATCAAATATGTTATTTTCCGTCCAGATAAAATAGTGGGTGCTTCTTAATAAAGAATCATCAGAAATTAGAGCAAACACTTTTGCTTTTACTTGTAGTTGAACAGTTTCATCTTCATTAAGAAAGAAGTTAACCAGTAATCCCAAAAGCAACAATACAAAAATAGTACCGCTGATTTTTTTATAGGAATTCGGAAATAAATAATTCGTTTTCATAAGAGTACAATTTAAAAATTCGAATCAAATGTAAATTTTATTTTCCAATATGACAAACAAACTTTACATTTTGTAAAATAAATTTTCCAAATTAATTTAAATCAATAAAAAAAATACCTTTCAGCAACCTTATTTCTTCTTTAAAAACTCAATGGCAGTTTGGGCTATTTCAGAATAATGGCCTTTTGGGGTTGCCAATAAAATATCGGTAAACAAAGGCACTGATTTAATTTCCACAAAACCCAATTCAGGATACACATGGCTTTTTACAATATTGGTAGGCACAATGGAAACGCCCAATCCATTTTTCACCAATTGAATGATAGAGGAAATATTGTTCGACTCGTGAACGACTTTTGGCGTGAAGCCGAATTTAGAACAAATTTCCACCAGATTATCATAATACTGCGGCGCATATTCCTTGTTAAAAAAGACGAAAGTCGTTTGGCTTAGATTTTCTATTTCCTGCTCTGATTGAATATCATACAGGTTTTTATTGAATACCAAGGAAAAACTGTCTTTGAACCAAAGTTGTGTTGCTATTTTGGGCGAATGCAACGGTGCGCGCACGATGCCAAAATCAATTTTTCCTTCTTCTAAAGCGGCAATTTGTTTGACAGTTGGCACTTCATAAAGACGAAAATTGACATAAGGATATTTAGCCGACAAAAATTGTATGAGCTCAGAAATATCTCCCGAAAAAGTAGAACTGACATAGGCAATCCGGAACTCGCCACTTTGATTCTCGCTTATTTTTTTCGTTTGAATGTTGATGCGCTCTAAATTTTTCAGCAGTTCCCGGATTTCTTTTTGGTAATATTTTCCAGCATCGGTAAGGATTACCCGTTTATTATTGCGCTCAAAAAGTGTAGCGCCCAGTTCAGTTTCCAATTCTTTAATCTGCCGACTGAGTGGCGGCTGCGATATATACAGTTTTTCGGCAGCCCGAACAAAGCTTAGTTCTTCTGCTAATTTGAGAAAATATTTTAAGTGACGCAATTCCATAAATACTTTTTAGGTATTAATAATTGACAAAATAAGCATTTTTAAGTCATGTATAAAAATTCTAGGTTTGTAAAACAAAAAAAATAGTATGGAACAGATTTGGAAAGACAGATGGGACGAAAGATACGGCAGTAAACAGTTTGCTTATGGAGAAGAACCTAACAAATACCTCAAAAAAGAATTAGATAAACTAAAAGCTGGAACCATTCTTTTTCCTGCAGAAGGAGAAGGACGTAATGCCGTTTATGCCGCCAAAATTGGCTGGAAAGTTTTTGCGTTTGATATAAGCATAGAAGGAAAAAAGAAAGCGTTGCAACTTGCAGCATCTAATAATGTGAAAATTGATTACGAGGTTGGCGAATTAGAGACAATAAATTACGAAGTGGATCAATTTGATGCAATTGGACTTATTTATGCTCATTTTCCTGCTTCCATTAAATCACATTATCATACCATTTTAGATAAATATTTACGGAAAGGTGGGGTTATTATTTTTGAATATTTCAGCAAAAAACACCTTGATTATGTCCAAAAGGATGAGAAAGTTGGAGGCCCAAAAGATATTGAATCTTTATTCTCTATTGAGGAAATTAAATCAGATTTTCCAGATTATGATTTTGAAGAATTGTCAGAAATGGAAATTGAACTTAACGAAGGATTATTCCACAATGGAAAAGGTTCAGTAATACGATTTGTGGGACGCAAAAAATAAATTTTACAACTATGAAAAAATCAACAGTAACAGAAATCAGGGAACGTTTTGACAATGAGGTAGAACGCTTCTCCAATTTAGAAACGGGACAGGTAGCTACGATGGATGCAAAAATTGTATTAGAATTGATTACCTGTACCGCAAGAGCCGTAAATCCAGAAGCAACAACTATTTTGGATTTGGGTTGCGGAGCTGGAAATTACACATTGAAAATGCTTTCGAAAGTGCCTAATTTGAATTGCACTTTGGTAGATTTGAGTCAGAATATGTTGAACAAAGCTTTCGAACGTGTTTCGGAAGCGACAACAGCCAAAGTCGAAACCATTCAAGGTGATATTCGTGACATCGAATTACCTAAAAACCATTTTGACATTATCTTGGCTGGAGCGGTTTTGCATCATTTACGGGAGGATTCCGATTGGGAAATGGTATTCCAGAAATTGTATGATAGTTTAACGCCCGGAGGTTGTTTCTTAATATCCGATTTGTTGGTTCAAGATCATGAAGGAGTTAATGGATTGGTTTGGAAAATGTACGGCAATTATTTGAAGCAACATGGAGGCGAGGAATACCAACAAAAAGTGTTTGATTATATCGAAAAAGAAGATACACCGCGATCTATGAGTTATCAATTGGATTTAATGAGAAAAGTAGGTTTTTCAAGCACCGAAATTTTGCATAAAAATGCCTGTTTTGGGGCTTTTGGAGGGATAAAATAGGTTTTTAAAAGGAAACCCTTTCAGAGTTTGAAACTCTGAAAGGGTTATTTAAGAACGAATATTTAGTTTTTAAATGATTATTTCAAATGGGAATACACATAAGCCTCTAAAGCTTTCAGTTCTTCGTCCGAAAAAGTCTTGGTAAGCTCCAAATTAGGTTGCATCAAAGCAAATTGCGACGGATCTACAATGGCTTCGCCCTCGCCTTTTAGGAATGTGACGATGCTGGCATTCTTTTCTTTGTAAATTTTGGCGATGTCTTTCAAACTTGGCCCGATTAATTTTTCGGCGGCTTTATGACAGGAAACACAGGTTCCTTTTCCGTTGAAAATCGCCTCCCCTAATTGTTCCGGTGTTTGGGTTTCTGCAGGCATTCCTTCAGAAGTGGCTTCTGGCGTTTCCGTTTCTTTTCCAAAAGGCTCTGTTTCCTTTTGTTTGCAAGAGAAAGCTAAGACTGTGACGGCAATTAATGCTAGTTTTTTCATATATGTAAAAGTTGTTTTTTTAGCGGTCATATATGTTATCGCCTTTTTATTTATTGGTGTTTGCTTGCGCAAACTTGTTGTTAATGGCGATTTCATTTGATTTTGGTTTTTGGTATCTCCAAAACTAATTTATTTTTCGATATTAAATAAAAATATGTCTTTTTATTTCTTTAAAAGTATGGCGGCTTCTTTGGCAAAATACGTCGAAATCAAGCTGGCTCCGGCACGTTTGATACACATTAATTGCTCCATCATGATTTTGTCATTATCCAGCCAACCCCTTTCGGCAGCGGCTTTAATCATTGCATATTCGCCCGAAACATGATAAACGGTTACCGGCACATTCACCGCGTTTTTAACCTCGCGAACGATATCCAAATACGCAATTCCCGGTTTTACCATCACCATATCGGCGCCTTCCTCTACATCCCACAACGCTTCTTTGATGGCTTCAATGCGGTTGGCATAGTCCATTTGGTATGTTTTTTTGTCTTTTGGAACCACTACATCGGCTTCCCTTGGTGCGCTATCCAAAGCATCACGAAAAGGGCCGTAAAACGCCGAAGCATATTTAGCCGAATAACTCATGATTCCCACGTTGTGAAAACCGGCTGCATCCAATCCTTGGCGCAATCTTAATACACGTCCGTCCATCATATCTGATGGCGCTACAAAATCGGCACCAGCTTCGGCATGAGAAACGGCCATTTTTACCAAAGCATCGTTAGTCGAATCGTTTTCAACATCGCCATTGGTAATAATTCCGTCATGGCCATAAATAGAATACGGGTCTAAAGCCACATCCGGCATCACAATCATTTCCGGACAAGCTGCTTTGATGGCACGAATGGCATTTTGCATCAATCCGTTTTTATTCCAGGCTTCTTTTCCTGTATTGTCTTTTAAATTCTCGGATACTTTTACGTAAATATTCACCGCACGAATGCCTAAATCGAATAATTCCTGAACTTCTTTTACGGTTAAATCTATCGAACGACGGAAGATCCCTGGCATCGAAGGAATCTCTACCTGTACATTTTCGCCTTCGGCAATAAACATCGGAAACATAAAATCCGATGGACTTAAACTGGTTTCACGCACTAAAGAACGAATGGATTCGTTTACGCGTAATCTTCTGCCTCTTTGTAATGGGAACATAATGATTTATGATTTTTAGATTGCAGATTTTAGATTGCAGATTGAAGAAACAATTCACGGTTTTGACTTTACATCTTAAATCAAAAATCGTTAATCTTCATTCTTAAATCTAAATCCATTCAATCGGATTTTCTAATATATTAATTAACTTTTCTTCTTCGCTTCCTGCTTCAGGATGGTGGTCGTATACCCATTGTACATGTGGCGGCAAACTCATCAGGATACTTTCGATTCTTCCATTAGTTTTTAAGCCAAATAAGGTGCCTTTGTCGTGTACCAAATTGAATTCTACATATCGCCCACGACGAATTTCCTGCCAGGTTTTTTGCTCTGGTGTGTAAGCTAAATCTTTTCTTCTTTCAACTATTGGAACATAGGCTTGAAGAAAACTATTGCCGACTTCGGTAACAAAGTTAAACCAATTTTCCATACTCATTTCTGGTGTTTCTTTGCAATAATCAAAGAACAATCCTCCAATTCCGCGTGCTTCATTGCGATGTGCATTCCAGAAATAGGCATCACACTGTTTTTTATATTTTGGATAAAACTCGGGATTGTGTTTGTCGCAAGCCGTTTTACAGCTTTGATGAAAATGAATTGCATCTTCTTCAAACAAATAATAAGGCGTTAAATCCTGTCCGCCACCAAACCATTGTTGGATTATTTTTGGCGAACCTGTCCCGAGCGAAGTCGAGGGGTCATACATTTCGAAATAGCGCCAGTTCGCATGAACCGTTGGCACCATTGGGTTTTTAGGATGAATGACCAAACTTAGTCCGCAGGCAAAAAAATCGGCTTCGCCTACGTTGAATAGTTTTTGCATAGAATCGGGTAGTTTTCCATGAACGGCAGAGATATTTACTCCGCCTTTCTCGAAAACAGCTCCGTTTTCTATTACGCGTGTTCGTCCGCCACCACCTCCTGTACTGAGCCCTGTCGAAGTATCCGGACGTTCCCAAAGATCTTCTTTAAATTTGGCTTGACCATCAACCGCTTCAAGTCCTGCGACGATTTGGTCTTGCAAATTTTGTATGTAGGCGTAAAATTTATTTTTCATTATTGTTTTTTAATAAAACCAATGGATTGAAATTCCATATTTCATTTCCAACGGATTAAAATCCGTTGCTATAAAATCCGTCGTTCCTACGGAACTTTTACATACTTAAGAGAGCCATCGGCTCGATATATTTTGTAAGGCTGGACTTTAGTCCAGTTATTGTCCATACTCCTTCACCGCATCAATAAACGCTTTGGCGTGATCCACAGGAATGTTAGGTAAAATTCCATGACCCAGGTTTACGATGTATTTGTCTTTTCCGAATTCATCAATCATTTCATGCACCATTTTCTTGATCACCGGAATTGGCGACAACAATCGTGATGGGTCGAAATTACCTTGTAAAGTAATATTTCCACCTGATAAATAACGGGCATTTCTTGGCGAACACGTCCAATCTACTCCAAGAGCTGACGCTTTTGATTTTGCCATATCATTTAAGGCAAACCAACATCCTTTTCCGAAAACAATTACCGGAGTTACTTCAGCCAGCGCCTCTATGATTTGGTTGATGTATTTCCATGAGAATTCCTGATAATCCACAGGAGAAAGCATTCCTCCCCAGGAATCAAAAATCTGAATTGCGTTACAACCCGCTTTTACTTTTTCTTTCAAATATAAAATCGTGGTATCGGTGATTTTTTGCAATAGCGTATGCGCCGCTACCGGATTAGAAAAACAGAATCCTTTAGCTGTATCAAAACTTTTAGATCCTTTTCCTTCCACAGCATAACAGAAAATCGTCCAAGGCGAACCCGCGAAACCAATTAATGGTACTTCGTCGTTCAGCATTTCCTTAGTCAATTTAACAGCGTCAAAAACATAACCTAAAGTTTCATTTACATCCGGTACGTAAACCTGATTCACCTGTTCCATTGTACGGATAGGATTTGGGATAATCGGACCTAAATTGTCTTTCAATTCCACGTGAATCCCCATTGCTCTTGGCACTACTAAAATATCCGAAAATAAAATGGCAGCATCCGGAGCAATTCTGCGAATAGGTTGAACGGTGATTTCGGCAGCTAATTCCGGAGTTTCGCAACGGGTGAAAAAATCGTATTTGTCACGCAAAGCTCTAAATTCCGGTAAATACCTTCCCGCTTGACGCATCATCCAAACCGGTGGACGTTGTACCGTTTCTCCTTTTAGTGCTTTTAAAAATAGGTCGTTTTTAAGCCCCCTAACCCCCGAAGGGGGAATTTGAATATCTTTATTGTTCATTTTTTATTAATTTTTAAGCCCCTTTTAAACTTTCTAATTTTATTATTCTTTTTATCTTTTTAAGCTTTCCAAATTCCCCCGCCACCGCGGGGTTAGGGGGCTTTATATTCTTCGATTACTGCTTCAATTACATCTTCAATTGTAGGTTGATCAGCGATGATGACGTTTTTTGTTTTATTTTCCAATGCTGATGCGGTAGTTTCACCAATGCAAAAGCAAATTTCGTTTTTTAATTTATTATCTGCCAAATAACTTTCAACTCCCGAAGGGCTAAAAAACAAGACTACATCAACAGTACCTTTTATTTTATGTGGAGTCAATGTGGTTTCATACACCTGAATTTCATTGAACTCTATTCCCATTTCTTTTAAAGCATTTGGAATTGTATCTCTTCGAAGATTTCCACTGAAAAAAGTATAACTTTCATACCAATAAATCAAAGTAATAATCTCGGCTAAATCAGCGGCATAACCAGTATAAGCAATTACTTCAAAACCGTTTTCGGCTAGTAAATTTTTGGTTTTTATCCCAACACAATATACTTTTTTGGTTTTTAGTTTTTCTAATTCTGGATGTTGTAAAATACTTTCAACGGCATTTTGACTGGAAAAAATTAAACTTCCGTTTATGTTTTTTAAGTCAAATGACTTGATTTGAGTACTGATAAAATCATTTTCGATGAGTTCAAAACCAGCTTCAATCAGCGGTTTTTTTTGAGAATCAGTAAGTATTTTAGTAGAGAGTATTTTCATGTTTTGGAATTGGAAAACGGAATTATTTTTTCAAAGTTGCTTTTATAGTCGCCATCAATTCGCTTCCGCCATTTTCCAGAATTTCCTGAGCGGAATAAAACCCCAGTTTCTTCCATTCGGAAATAGCAACGACTTTATCAATTTCAATTTTTTCTTTTCCATCAATTGAAAACAAAACCCCTTGAAAATGAATCGTATCTTCTTCTTCGTCATATTTTGCCAAAGCTCCGATAGGTGCGGTACAACCGCCTTCCAATGTTTTCAGGAATTGTCTTTCGATATATGTACAGATTTCCGTTTCTATATCATTCAGTTGTCCTACGGCATCTTTGGTAAATTCATCATTGGCCATCGCCACCACCAACATCGCTCCTTGTGCCGGTGCCGGAATCATCCAGTCTAAATTGATGTAAGCAAAGTCGGGTTCTGCTCCCCTCTCCTTTGCTTCGCCAGTTCGCTGTCGCTCGTGTGGAGAGGGGCTGGGGGTGAGGCCTATTCGTTCTAATCCCGCTGCTGCGAATACCGCTCCGTTCCAGTCACTTTCCTGTAATTTTTGCATGCGGGTATTTACGTTGCCACGCAAATCCACTATGGTATGATTCGGATATTTGTTCCACCATTGTGCCTGACGGCGCAAACTTCCGGTAGCGACAGTTCCTGTTCCATCCAGAAAATCCAGGTTTCCTCTATAAACTAAAATATCCAGGGTATTGGCTCTTTCGAGAACGGCAGCCTGTACAATTCCTATTGGCAACGCAGTAGGGACATCTTTCATAGAATGCACGGCGATATCAACCTGACCATTGATCATGGCGATATCCAATGTTTTTGTAAAAATTCCGGTGATCCCTAATTCGTAAAGCGGCTTATCGAGAATGATGTCGCCTTGTGATTTTACGGCTATGATTTCGGTTTTATACCCTAAATCGTTCAGTTTTTTTTCTACAGTGTGGGCTTGCCAAAGTGCGAGTTCGCTATCGCGAGTTCCTATACGTATTGTTTTTTCTGCCATTTTTATTTTTTCAAATCAAAATCAAATATAAATGAAACTTAATTTCTTAATGGTTTCATTTTATTTTGCGGTCGTTCCTATTTTGAAAACTTTCTCAATCCATTCGATACTTTCATCCACCATGGTATCATCATCTTTCAAATGGTTCGCAAAGTGTGTCGTTATCTTTTGAATGATTCTTGCGCTGATGATCTCCGCTTGTTCTTCATTGAAATCGGCAATTTTTTTACTTTGAAAATTGAGCTCTGAAATTTTAATTTCGTTCAATTTGGCTTTCAACGCATGAATTGTCGGAGCAAATTTTCTGCCTTTGGTCCAAGTGATGAATTCCTCTTTTATCTCTTCCAAAATAGCTTCTGCCGCCGGAATGTGTTTTTTTCTGTTTTCTAAAGTTTCATCGGTTATCTGTGAAAGATAATCCATGTGAATCAAGGTAACACCTTCCAAGTCCTCCACATTTTCATTGACATTTTTCGGAATGGATAAATCTAAAATCAACAATGGTTTTTTTAGATTCAAAATAGCTTTATCTACGGTAGGATTTTGCGCACCGGTTGCCACTACGACCACATCGGCTTTTTGCAATTCGAGGTGTAGTTCTGAATAATCTTTTACAATCAGATTCAGTTTTCCGGCCAACTTCTCCGCTTTATCTTTCGTTCTGTTGATAAGCGTGATATGCTCGTTTTTAGTGTGTTTCACCAAATTTTCACAGGTATTTCTACCTATTTTCCCCGTTCCGAACAATAGGATATTTTTATTCCCAATATCCTCTACATTCTTGATAATATACTGAACTGAAGCAAAAGAAACTGAAGTGGCTCCTGAACTGATTTCGGTATCGGTTTTGATTTTTTTGCTGGCCTGGATAACGGCATTCACCAAACGCTCCATAAAAGCATTGGCCAATCCGAGAGCCTTAGAGTGTATAAAGCTGGTTTTTATCTGGGAAATAATTTCGAAATCCCCCAAAATCTGACTGTCTAATCCTGTCCCTACACGAAACAAATGACTTACAGCCTCTTGGTTTTTATAAACAAAACCTACTTTTTGAAAGGTTTCAACAGAACCCTGACTGTTTTCGCAGATTAATTTTATGAGCTGAAAAGGATGTTCGGCAAAACCATAAATTTCTGTTCGATTGCAGGTAGACGTTACGATTAAACTCTCTATTCCCTCATTTTTGGCTTGCTCCAGTAAACGTGTTTTGGCAACAGCATCTAAACTAAATTTACCTCTTATTTCAGCATCTGCTTTTTTATAGCTCAATCCAACAGCGTAAAAATAGTGATGTTTTGATGTATGATTATTTTCCATAGTTGCACTTTTCAAGAAAGTAAAACAAAATTATCACTATAGTACTGATAAAAATAACGCTGCAGGTGCTTTTTGTATCGCTGAATGATTTTTTAATTCCAATTGGCTGTTTTTCAGTAAAAAATCCTATTTTTGTAGTAAAATCAAGTTCTTTAAATCACTTTATTTGAAGTGATTCTAAATAAAACAACCTGATAATTATCATTTTTATAACAAAAAAACATCGCTATGGGTTCTCAGGAAATTATAAAAATTGAAGACGACTTTACGCTTATCCGGTTTCAGAATGACAGCTCTGAAACCTTTCATGCCCAACGGGAAGTGGGCAGTGGCTTAATTCAATTTCACTTTGGTATTAAGGGAAAAGCCAAATTTATCTTCAATCAGGGAAATTACACTTTAGACTTAAAAGAGGAAAAATCGTTGCTCTTATATAATCCTCAAAAAGAATTGCCTTTGAATCTGGAATTGGCCGCTAATTCCTGGGTGATTTCTGTTATTATTTCCATCAAAAAATTTCATGCGCTATTTTCTACAGAAGCCGATTATATTCCGTTTTTGAGTGCCGACAATAAAGACAAAAAATATTATAACGAGGGAAATATCAGTCCGTCAATGGCTATTGTTTTGAGCCAGTTGTTTCATTACAGTTTAAATCCATCTATAAAAAACCTATACTATAAAGGAAAAGGCTACGAACTCCTGAGTTTGTATTTCAACCGAAACGAAGATCCAAACGCAGAACAATGTCCGTTTTTAATCGACGAGGACAACGTGCTAAAAATCAAAAAAGCCAAAGAAATCATCATTGCCAATATGGCCGAACCACCCGGATTACAGGAATTGGCAGACGAAATAGGATTGAATTTAAAAAAACTGAAAATGGGTTTCAAACAAATCTATGGCGATACGGTGTATGGTTTTCTTTTTGATTATAAAATGGATTTCGCCCGAAAACTACTCGACAGCGGCTCCTATAACGTAAATGAGGTAGGATTAAAAATTGGCTACAGCACCGGAAGTCATTTTATTGCCGCCTTCAAAAAGAAATTTGGCACCACTCCCAAAAAATATTTGATGTCAATCAATCCGAATACCTAAAAAAACCATTGCATTTAGATATTCAACAATAAATAAAAAATAGTTAATCCCAATATATGAAAAAGTAAGTTTGTTTACTTTTATCCCAAAATTATAGATTTATGAAAGGCGTATTATTAGTCAATTTAGGTTCTCCGGAAAGCCCAAATCCAAAAGATGTAAAACCGTATTTAGATGAGTTTTTAATGGACAAGAACGTAATTGACGTCCCCTTTTTATTGCGAGTCCTATTAGTTCGTGGCATCATTTTAAGAAAAAGGCCCGAAAAATCGGCTGCGGCTTATGCTAAAATTTGGTGGAAAGAAGGTTCGCCTCTGGTAGTCCTTTCCAAAAGAATGTTCGAAAAAGTAAAACCAAAAGTGACTGTTCCCATGGCGTTGGCGATGCGTTACGGAAACCCTACGATTTATTCCGGTTTAAAAGAACTGGCAGATCAGGGCGTGACCGAAGTGTTGCTTTTTCCTTTATATCCGCACCATGCAATGTCTTCGACAGTTACCGTTATCGAAAAAGCCGAAGAAATCAGAAAAGCACATTTCCCGAACATGAAATTTACCTCGGTTCCTGCTTTTTACAACAAACCCGATTATATCAAGAATTTGTCCGACTCCATAAAAAGTCATTTGGATCAATTTGAATACGACCATTTATTATTCTCTTACCACGGCCTACCGGAGCGTCATATCCGTAAGACCGATGTGACCAAATCCCATTGCAAAATTGATGGTTCCTGCTGTAACACGCCTTCACCGGCACATGAATTTTGTTACCGCCATCAATGCTATGAAACCACAAAATTAGTGGTGGAAGCTTTAGGTATTCCGGAAGGCAAATACAGCCAGACTTTTCAATCGCGTCTGGCGGGAGACAAATGGCTGGAACCCTATACCGATGTCGAAATCAATAAAATGCCCGAAAAAGGCATTAAGAAATTAGCCGTTGTGACTCCTGCTTTCGTAGCCGACTGTCTGGAAACCCTGGAAGAAATTGCCATGGAAGCCAATCATGAATTTAAAGCACATGGTGGTGAGAAATTCTTAGCCATACCTTGCTTAAACGATAGTGAAGAATGGTGTACCACTGTTAGCAACTGGATTAATGATTGGACTAATGCTGAAAAAGTAGACGCATAAATGACCGTTACCGCAGAAGAATTAGGGACACAGGACATCAAAAAACTCTTGATCAAACAAGCAGTTCCCGCTTCTATTGGCATCCTGTTCCTATCGGTCAATATATTGATAGACACCATATTTGTGGGGCAATGGATTGGTTCGCTTGCCATTGCCGCCGTTACCGTGGTCTTGCCTATTACCTTCCTGATTTCCTCTCTGGGGATGGCCATTGGAGTGGGCGGAGGTTCCGTTCTTTCGAGAGCACTTGGAGCCAAAAAAAGAGAAAAAGCACTGCACACCTTTGGCAATCAAATCATGATGACCCTATTGTTGTCGGCTCTTTTTTCTGTTTTGGGTGTTTTCTTTAATGAAGAAATGTTGCTGCTTTTTGGTGCCAAAGGGGCAATAATGGCTCCCGCAAAAGAATTTTTCCTTCCCATTATTTTATCGGTGCCTTTTTTGGCGCTTTGCATGATGGGCAACAATATTATTCGCGCCGAGGGTAAAGCCAAATTTGCCATGACTGCCATGATTATTCCGGCTTTTGTCAATATTGCATTAGATATTGTTTTTATAAAATTAATGAATTGGGGCATGTTTGGTTCAGCTATGGCCACTGCCATTTCCTATTTCATGTGTTTCCTGTTTGTACTCTGGTTTTTCCTTTTTAAAAGTGAATTACGACTGAAACCAAAACATTTTAAGTTTGACATTCCAATTTGTAAAGAAATAACGGTACTGAGTTTCGTTACGTTTTCCAGACAAGGTGTCGTGAGTATTTTGGCCATCATCATCAATCATACTTTGTACACCTATGGCGGCGAACATTCGGTTGTGGTATACGGAATCATAAGCCGAATGTTGATGTTTTCCCTGTTTCCGATTTTAGGGATTACCCAAGGATTTCTCCCGATTGCCGGATACAATTACGGTGCGGCGAACTATGAAAGAGTCAATGAAAGCATTAAAAGTTCCATCAAATATGCGGCGATTTTAGCGACCGTTATTTTTAGTTTTATCTTGTTTTTTGCCACGCCCATAGTGGCCGTTTTCACCAACGATTCGAAAGTGCTTGCCGAAACCCCCAATGCCTTGCGCTGGGTTTTTTCCGCTTCCCCGATAATTGCCATTCAACTTATTGGAGCGGCTTATTTTCAGGCGATAGGAAATGCCAGAAAAGCATTATTGCTCACCTTAAGCAAACAAGGATTTTTCTTAATTCCGTTAGTGCTGTTGCTCCCGAATTTTTTCGGTATTTTTGGAGTGTGGGTCGCCTTCCCTATTTCGGATATTTTATCAACGTTACTCACCGCTTATTTTTTAAATAAAGAAATTAAAAATTTGACCCAAACTACTGATGGACTATTATAACTACCTGAAATCCTTACATCTCATCTTTGTAATCACATGGTTTGCCGGATTATTTTATATCGTTCGACTGTTTGTATATCAAATAGAAGCCGCACAAAAACCGTCTCCCGAAAAAGAAATTCTACAAAAACAATTCAAAATAATGTCCTATCGCCTATGGTACATCATCACTTGGCCATCTGCGGTTTTGGCCAGTATTTTTGCGTTTTGGATGCTGCTTTTCACCGAGATAGGACAGGCCTGGTTGCAAATGCCCTGGATGCATGTAAAACTTGGCTTTGTATTTGTGTTGTATTTATACCACGGAAAATGCCATCAAATTTTCAAACAATTGCAAAATGATGAAGTAAAATACTCTACCAATTTCATGCGCTTATGGAATGAAGGCGCGACTATCATTCTTTTTGCCGTGGTCTTTTTAGTGATATTAAAAAATGCCGTAAATTGGATTTATGGTGTGGTTGGAATTATTTCATTCTCCGTTGCCATCATGCTGGGTTTTAAATTTTATAAAAGAATCAGAGAAAAAAAATAGTTCTAAGTTATGGGTTATGAGTTGTAAGTTTATGACGCATAACTCATAACCTCTAACTCACAACTTTAAAACCATGCTTAATATCTTCAAATTATCGATGCTTTCGTTACGGGTTAGAATTTTTCTTTCGATGATTGTATTGATTATTGTGGCCTCTATCCTGTTGGCGTCCATCTCGATTATTCAGTTTAAAAACGAAGCCAAAGAA
>JAKFBW010000033.1:0-33153 GCA_036676965.1 Flavobacterium sp.
GAATAAAATATCAATGGTTAGACTTTGATGCTTATAAGTCATTCCAAAACCTCAAAGAAAAATTAAATTTTGTCCTGAATAATTTTGGCATTAAATACGACATTAAATTTTAACCATTACTTATGTAATTTATTTTTACTGACTTTTAGTGTTTTTTTAATTATAAGAGGTTTTGAAGAAAACAACAATAAAATTATTTTAGGAAGTTTATTTTTATTAGTAATTGCCATTTCAATTACTTTTGGTTTTATTAAAAGCACACCAACAATCATATTAAATAATGAAGGAATCTCTTTTAAGAATAATTTCTATAATTGGTGTGAATTAACAAATTCAAAGCTAACTGGAAAAGGAGATATGTTTTTCACTTCTGGAGAGTGTACCACTCTATTTTTTAATGATAAAACCCGTATTCAATTTTTCGATGATTTTTATTCGAATACAGCAGAAATGAAATGTTTCATTGAAGAAATTATTATTGAAAAGAAAGAAAAAATCGAAAACATTGAATCTTCCAAAGAATTAGTTGATATAGACCAAGAGCTATTTATCCCATATAAAGGAAATCCCGTTTTTTCATTTAGAGGAATTATGATGTGGGGATTAATACTGTTTATTTGTTTACTACCATTATCATCGAATAAGACAATAGATACTGGTACTGGAGGAATTGTATTTTTTACAATATTTTCTATTTTCTGGTTTATAATGAACTCTTTGGCGATGGATTATTTTGAACTTTCAAAAAATCTTTTCGTTATAAAAAACCATTATTTTTTTTTGGAAAAAAGTAGTCTATCCAATTGCGGATATTAGAGAAGTTGTTTTTGAACGAAACAGTAAACAGCCAAATACATTGCGAATTATTTTAAAAGACTTTAGCACAAAAAAGTATTTTGCAGGAAGTCTTACTGATAAAGCTTGGCTTGAATTGAAAACCGATTTAGAACAAAAGAATATCACTGTTAGAAATGAGTGTATTCCTCAATAACTTTGTAAATTTACATACCTAAAATAAAACTTAGTGCCTCAGCGCCTTTGTGGCAAAAAACAATAAAATAACTTTATTAAAATCGTATTTTAGAGGTTTTTAAAAATTTAGGTATTAGAGAAAAAGTAATCATGCAAGAAATTCAAAATTTAGTAACCGTAATCAGTGAAACCCAAAGCTATTTTAGGCAACAAGCGCAAAAACAGGTTAATATTGGACTTACGTTACGCAACTGGTTTTTTGGTTTTTATATTGTAGAATACGAACAAAAAGGCAAAGATAGAGCGGTTTATGGTGAAAATTTAATTCAAAATTTGTCAAAATTATTGGGCGAAAAGCAGTTAAAAGGTTTTTCGGCAGTAAACTTAAGAATGTATCGGAGTTTTTATTTATGTTATCCCGAAATTCAACAGTCACTGACTGTTGAATTATATCTTAATGATTTCCAACAAAATACAATTTTGCAGTCAGTGACTGCAAAATTGATAGCAGACCAAAATCAAGTAGAAAACAATGAAATTGTAATTTTCCAGTCAGTGTCTGGAAAATCTATTTCGGATATTGAAAAAATGCTCAATCATTTGAGTTTTACCCATATCGTAGAATTGATAAAACAAGACAATGAAACCAAACGCAGTTTTTATCAGTGGCTAAGTATTGATAATAGCTGGTCGGTTCGAGAATTGCAACGAGCCGTAAACAGTATGTTGTATGAACGAACTGGTTTGAGTTTTGACAAAGAAAAAGTAATTGAAAATCAAAAAAAACAACTGCCAATTCTTCCCGAATATTTTTTTAAAAACCCGTATATATTAGAATTTTTAGAACTCAAACAAGAAAATGAATATACCGAAAGTGATTTAGAACAAGCCATCATCAATCATTTGCAAACATTTTTGATAGAATTGGGCAAAGGATTTTGTTTTGAAGCTCGTCAAAAACGAATTACTTTTGACAATACCCATTATTTTATAGATTTGGTTTTTTACCATCGTATTTTAAAATGCAACATTCTCATTGACTTAAAATTAGGTGAATTCACTCACGCCGATTCGGGTCAAATGAATGTGTATTTGAATTATTACAATGAAAATGAAAAACAAGAAAACGATAATCCACCCATTGGATTGATTTTGTGTGCAGGCAAAAACGAAAATCTAGTAAAATATGCCACAGCAAATTTAAGCCAACACGTTTTTGTGTCTAAATATTTGATCAACTTACCCAACGAAAACGATTTGAAAAAAATCATTGAAGAAGAACAAAAGAAATTTATTTAAAAAATGACCTTCACTAAAACCACCGAACAATCCTCGAAATACGAACATTTAGAAAAAATGTCGGTTCAAGAATTATTGACCAATATCAATAACGAAGACAAAACCGTTCCGCTTGCCGTTGAAAAAGCCCTGCCACAAATTGAAAATGTAGTGACCCAAATTGTCGCTAAAATGAAATTGGGCGGTCGTTTGTTTTACATTGGCGCCGGAACTTCGGGTCGATTGGGCGTCGTTGATGCGTCTGAATGTCCTCCCACTTTTGGTGTTCCTTTTGATTTGGTTGTGGGAATCATTGCAGGTGGAGACGCTGCCATCCGTAAAGCGGTAGAAAATGCCGAGGACAATCCGACACAGGCTTGGATTGATTTACAGGAATTCAACATCAATGAGAATGATGTGGTTGTTGGTATTGCCGCTTCGGGAACAACACCTTATGTTATTGGTGGATTAGAAGCGTGCAACCAAAATAATATCACCACAGCGAGTATTTCCTGCAATGCGGGCAGTCCGCTTTCACAAACGGCGAAATTCCCGATTGACGTGGTCGTGGGATCTGAATTTGTTACCGGAAGTTCCCGAATGAAAGCCGGAACGGCTCAAAAACTGGTTCTCAATATGATTTCGACCGCCACGATGATCCAACTGGGAAAAGTAAAAGGCAACAAAATGGTCGACATGCAACTCAGCAATAACAAACTGGTGGATCGCGGTGTAAAAATGATTATGGGAGAAATTCCTGTAAGCTACGAAGAAGCAGCTCAATTGCTAAAAGAACACGGAAGCGTACGCAAAGCAGTTGATTTTTATAATTCTAAGTTGTGAGTTATGAATTTTCTGTAATTAATAAATTCTAACTCCATAACCTCTGACCTCAAACTTCTAACCTCAAACTTTCAAAATGGCAACAAATAAAGACTTATTGGCTAAAGGAGTTAAATATTTAGCTGGAGCCTTACCGCTTCTTTTTATCGGCCCAACTTTAATTTATAATGCCTTTATGAACCAACACAATGTGTGGCATTACTTGGTTTTAGGAATTGGCATTATCGCCTGTGGAGCTGCCATGTATTTTATGTTTGTGGGATTAAAAACCATTATGAAAAGCCTATTCAACGACTAATGGAAAACTTAATCCACATTCAAAAAACATTTGACAAAGTTGTTTTTATCGATAAAAAAGTAAACAACCGGGAATTTGAAGATTGCGTTTTTAAAAACTGTGACTTTTCAAATAGCGACTTCACCATGAATACTTTTTTAGATTGCGAGTTTATCGACTGCAATTTGTCGATGACTAATTTGTCGGGGACCAGTTTGAAAACCGTAAATTTCATTAATTGTAAATTGTTGGGTATTCACTTTAATACTTGTATGGACTTTCTGTTCCATGTTCGCTTTCAAGATTGTATTTTGGATTACAGTATTTTCAACAACAAGAAAATGCCCAAAACAACATTCAACAATTGCTCTATCAAGGAAGTATCTTTCATCGGTACTAATTTATCGAATTCGGTTTTTGAAAAATGCAATTTAGACAGCGCTATTTTTAATGACACCCAACTCAAAGAAGTCAATTTTCTAACGGCTTATAATTATAAAATTGACCCCGAATTCAATCCGATGAAAAAAGCCAAATTCTCGGTACAGGGAATTCCGGGGCTTTTGGATAAATACGACATTAAAATTGAGTAAATCCTCACCCCCAACCCCTCTCCAAAGGAGAGGGGGAGCCGAAACTAAAAAAAATAAATTTGTAGAAATGGAAGTAAATAATTCCTATTTAGAAAGCGTAAAGAAGCAATTTCTCTATTATAAAACATTGGGCGAAAAAGCGATGGATCAACTCGAGCCAGAGCAGCTTTTTGTTTCCATAAATAAAGACACCAATAGTATCGCCACGATCGTGAAGCATCTTTCGGGAAACATGCTTTCGCGTTGGACTGATTTCCTTACTACTGACGGCGAGAAAGAATGGCGGAATCGCGATGGTGAATTTGAAGAAACCATCAAAACCAAAGAAGAATTATTGAACGTTTGGAACAAAGGTTGGAATTGCTTTTTTGAAGCATTAAACGGATTAAAACCTGAACAACTTTCAGATATTATCTATGTCAGAAACGAAGGACATACAGTCGTGGAAGCAATAAATCGACAGTTGGCACACTATCCCTATCATGTTGGACAAATTGTTTTTTATGCCAAAATGTTGAAAGAAAGCGAATGGACAAGTTTGTCTATTCCAAAAAATAAATCGAATACTTACAACTCGGACAAATTTTCTAAAGAGAAAAGCATCAAGAATTTTACGGATGAGGAATTAAAAAGATTCAAAAAATAATATGAAATCGAAGATTCACGAAAACCAAATTTTAAATAAAATTATGAGTAAAAAAATACTAATTCTGCCTCTACTCCTATTATTGATTTCATGCTATCATGCCGAACGCAAGTGCAAGGATTTCAAAACCGGAAAATTCAAATTTGAATACGAGGTCGATGGTGTGAAAAAGACAACTCTTTTTGAACGCAACGACAGTATCGAAATAGAAACTTTTGAAGGAAAAACCGATACCGCAACGATTCGTTGGGTCAATGACTGCGAATATATCTTGAAAAAATTGCATCCGAAAAACAGAGCCGAGGAAAAAGCAATTGGTATGAAAATCTTGACCACTTCAGAAAATTCATATACCTTTGAATTTGGCATGGTAGGCTCAGATCAAAAACAAAAAGGAACGGTTACCAAAATAGAGTAATCAGTTTCAGAACGCAGTAATTTATAACTAAATATAATGGAAGTATTTTTAAATCCCGATGCATGGATTGCATTGTTAACCTTGACTTTTCTGGAAATTGTACTGGGAATAGACAACATCATTTTTATTTCGATTGCCACAGGAAAATTGCCCGCTGAAAGCCGAAAAAAAGCAACCAAAATCGGAATGTTCCTGGCCATGTTCATGAGAATCGTGTTGCTTTTGGGAATCTCCTATTTGATTGCCATGAAAGAACCATGGTTTTCGATTGATTTTAATTGGTTGAGTGCCCAAGTATCGGGACAAAGTATTATTCTATTACTTGGAGGCTTATTCCTAATTTATAAAAGCACCAATGAAATTCGGGAAAAAGTAGATGAGAAAGGGCATGAAGAAAAAGAAATCGGCAAAAGTGCCACTAAGTCGTTCAGTAGTGTCATTGTGCAAATTATATTAATTGACCTGGTTTTCTCTTTTGACAGTATTTTAACCGCAGTAGGTATGACCAATGGGGTTCAGGGAGCCTTATACATCATGATTACAGCTGTTATCATTTCTGTCTTAATCATGATGCAATTTGCCGTACCTGTTGGAAATTTTGTCAATAAGCATCCTTCTATCCAAATTTTAGGATTGTCATTTTTAATCCTAATCGGAATGATGTTGCTTACCGAAAGTGCCCATTTATCGAATGCTACCATATTTGGAAGTCATGTTACCCCAATACCAAAGGGCTATTTGTATTTTGCCATTAGCTTTTCTTTACTTGTTGAAGTTTTGAATATGAAAGCGACAAGAAAAAAATAAATTCTAGAATTGGTATTCAAAAAAATACAGCTACCCGAAAAGTAGCTGTATTTTTTTTTTTAGAATAAAACGATTTGACCATCATCGTCTAACTGAATATCCGAATCATCACCGGTGAGTTCCCCTTTGACTTCAATCTCCTCCGGAATAACTTCTTCAGGAGCTTCATAAGGCAAAGGCTCCAGTAAATTGACTTGCTTTAATTTCTCGGTTGTCAATTGATTCCCTAAGGCTTTAATTCCTTTTACAGCTATAAATTCCTCAATATCAACATGCAGACTATCTTTTTGCACTCCTTTGACCTTAGGATAAACCAACTGGGCAACCGGACGGTAATCGGTGGACACAATTTCTAATTGCGAATTGGGATGTTCTGTAATGAAGGTTTCCTCTTTATTTTCAGTTTCGACCAAGAAACGCTTTAAATAATAACGTTCCTTTTCGCCATCATAATAAATCGCTGAAATTGGTTTTTTAGGAATCCATTTTTCCAAAATGATCATATCTTCCTCAAAATGTGTCGTCAATTCCGGAATAACCACTTTTAATTTTCCGGATTGTTGGATAATCAAAATCTTATCATTCGGTCTAAATTCCCCCAATAATTCTCCTCTGGCGTCCACATTCAATCGTTGTACCGTATCATCATACCAAATCTTTCTTGGCAACAACGTAGAGATTCCTTTTTCTTTGATTTCTATTTTCTTTATTGGATATTTGGAGACCAAATTCCCTTTAGAAGCACGACCTTTTATGGCTAAATTGGCAAAATCAAGATCAAATTTCAATTTCTTAATACTGCCTATCTGACGTAAAATAACGGTAACGACTTCCGCTTCCCCATTTGGATTACAGGTGAAATACAGAATCTGTGAACCTTTGGTTCCATTGGTTAAATCATACAACTTATCTCGGGTAACTCCGGAAACATTAAATCGCTTGATATAAGAAGGTCCTGATTTTCCGTCTCGGTAAATCACATTATAAATGGTACGCTTATCACTTTTGTCAAAAATAGCCACATGGATAATGTCTTTCCCCACAAAAGTCTTCGCATCTACTTTGGTGACCATCATATTCCCATCCCGCAGAAAAACAATTACATCATCAATATCCGAACAATCGGTAACATACTCATCTTTTTTCAAACTGGTCCCTACGAATCCTTCTTCCCGATTGATGTATAATTTTGTGTTTCGCAATACCACTTTTGTCGCTTCGATATCATCAAAAATGCGTAATTCGGTTTGGCGTTCACGCCCTTTACCGTATTTCTCTTTTAATTTAGTAAAATAGGCAATGGCAAAATCTGTTAAATTCGCTAAATGATACTCCACTTCTTTCATTTCGTCTTCTAACTTCCCGATAAAATCATCGGCTTTATCCGAATCAAAACGGGTAATACGAATCATCGGAATCTGCGTTAATCGCTGTAAATCGTCGTCATTAATTGCTCTGACAAATGATTTTTTGAAAGGTTCAAATCGGTCGTACATGTATTTGTACAATGCTTCTCTGTCAGAATACAATTTGAAATCAATGTACATTTCCTCACGGATGAATATTTTTTCTAAAGTAGCAAAATGCCATTTGTTTTTTAATTCCTCTAATTGAATTTCCAGCTCTTGTCGAAGCAAATCGACCGTTCTGTTTGTCGAAATTTTCAACATTTCCGAAACCCCGATAAACAACGGTTTATTATCCTCGATAACGCAACCTAATGGTGCCACAGATGTTTCGCAGCCCGTGAAAGCAAATAGTGCGTCTATGGTTTTATCCGGAGAAACTCCTGGATAAAGATGAATTAAAATTTCAACCTCAGCGGCGGTGTTGTCTTCAATTTTCTTGATTTTGATTTTCCCTTTGTCATTGGCTTTCAAAATACTGTCAATCAAAGTCGTCGTATTGGTCGAAAACGGGATTTGGGTAATTACCAAGGTGTTTTTATCGAGTTGCGCAATTTTGGCGCGCACACGTACACGACCGCCACGCAATCCATCATTATAATTAGACACATCGGCAATACCTTGCGTCATAAAATCAGGATATAATGTAAACTGTTTTCCTTTCAGAATCTTAATAGACGCATCAATCAACTCATTAAAATTGTGGGGTAACACTTTAGTCGAAAGTCCAACGGCAATCCCTTCGGCACCTTGAGCCAAAAGCAACGGAAATTTTACCGGAAGGTTATTCGGTTCGGCACGACGACCGTCATAGGAAACACCCCAATCGGTAATTTTTGGAGAATACAAAACCTCCAAGGCAAACTTAGACAAACGCGCCTCGATATAACGCGAAGCCGCAGCTCCGTCACCAGTCAATATATTTCCCCAGTTCCCCTGACAATCAATCAATAAATCTTTCTGACCAATTTGTACCATGGCATCACCAATACTCGCATCACCGTGAGGGTGGTACTGCATGGTATGTCCCACAACATTCGCAACCTTGTTATAACGACCATCATCCAACTCTTTAAGCGAGTGCATAATTCGGCGTTGCACAGGCTTGAAACCGTCCTCGATAGCCGGAACGGCACGCTCCAGAATAACATAGGACGCATAATCCAAGAACCAGTCCTTGTACATTCCCGTAACTTTGGTAATCGTATCGTGGCTGTCTTCTTCGTTATTCTCGTAAAAATGCTGCCCCTCAAAGTGTTTAGCATCTACTTCAATAATTTTATCAGCATCTTCCCCTTCCTGATTGTCATCAAGAGGTTTTTCTTCAGAATTATTTTCTTCGTTATCCGGAATTATGTTATCGTCTTCTTCGTCTTTCATTTATTTTGAAATATTGAACTTATTTTCATTTCTACAAACTTAACTAATAATAACTGTTATTCAAACTGCAATACCCTTACCATATTTAACTTATTGCAAATAAACTATTTACCTTTTTGTTAAACAAATTTAAAATTTAGTTATCCTAAATATTTGCATTAAATTTAAAACTTATTTACCACTTAAAATCCTCTTTCAATTGTATCCTATTCCAACTTTCCCAACAAAACACAATCCTGTTCCCATTTTTTGAGTTCCACTTTATAGGCATTGGTATTTTTCGTGAGTCGTAGGGTATGAGGAGATCCTTTTCGGATGGTTTCTAAATCTAAATCTATGGTTACATTTCGTATGGCAGACTCCATTTCGCTTCTATTGGCTTGTAAACTTTTAAAATCAAATAGTTGCTCTGTTGGCGATTGCAAAAAATCATTCAAAATAGCCCAAACCTTTGTATAGCTTGTTTTTTGAGGTACTGCCCTTGACCAGTTTGCGGGAATTTGTGGTTTGTTGGCTACTCTATTTTCTAAATGTTTTTTGGCAATAATTAAAGTTGCATTCCCTAATACAGTATCTTTTAAATTGTTCACTAAAATGGTATCTATCAAATAATCATTCACAAAATCCCTATCCAAGTTTTGTGTGATGTATTGCGCTACAGTATCTATCCATATAATATCCTTTTCTTTGAACTGGGCTATTTGTATACAATTTGACAGTAAACTTTTTAAAGTAGTCCCCTTATGTTCCAAAAAGTTAAAACCAACAAGAATATTAGGCAATTTTTCAAGAACTTTTTCTGATAATTTGGAAAACTGTGCTTTATTTAATCGATTTAAAATTGTCAATAAATGATTCAAATTTTTACTGTTCTTCAATATAGCATCATCCAATACAACATTATCAAAAGGTACTGTCGAAAAACTAACCAATAATTCCATCCATTTATCGATTGAAATATTCGAAAAATAGTTGATTAAAACATTTTTTGACAGTTGATTGATAAAATTAGCATCGTTTACGACCTTCAAGAAATCAACGATTGCATCAAAAGATTCCGTTTCTTCCTCTCTCGAATTGTACGCTTCTGTCAAATGATATTGAAAAATTTCTTTCGCCATTTCTTTTTCAAAATCGGTTATAGAATTCCATTTTGAAGCATAATATCCCAACCATTTTAGTTTTTTAAGGATTGATGAAGGATTTAATATTGCCAAATGATTTTCTTTTTTCCAGAACACAACCGCTCCGTAATGGTACCAAAACATCATTTCCATTCCAGCGTTTCCGGTATAACCTTCGGCTTCTTTTTCTATAGGATCGCCATCATTTATTTCAAAATTATAAATTAAATCCTCTGTATTTACACTTCTTACATCTATTGATGGAAGAGACGAAGAATCCCAATGTTCAATGGATAGATACTCGTCATAAATTTCGCCCATTTCGGCGGAATCCACATCAATCTCATCTTCATAGTCATCATAATAACCTCTTCTGTTACTATAGTCATAATCCATTTCCAATGAACCAGCTTGGTAGGAAGTTACCAAAGCCAGTTTTGCGTAATAACCTGCTCTTTCGGCCGCTTTCAATAAAACTTCCGCCACGGGTCTGTCCTTGAGTTTTAGCTGTTCCAACGAAAAATTGGTTGGCGTATATTGATGCCCTAACAAATAAACATAAGGCATATCTGTACGCTCTGTTTGGCTTTGAAACAAATCCTCAATTGCACCAATTTCAGGAAGTAACGAAGTAAGTTTTATATTATTTTCTACTTGCAGGTCAATTAGATTATAAACCAAACAAACTCTGTATCCAGAAGTAGTGGGTTTAATTTCGTGTTGGCAATCGGCATAAAAGGCAACATAAGGAAGTGTATCATTAGAACAATTTTCGGCAAAAGAAACACTATGTTCTTCTCCATCGAATGAAAGGACTAATTCTCCACCCGAATGTTTGGACGGCAATCCAATAATCAGTGTTCCAAACATCCCTTTTTCTTTTTCAGAATCTTTGTGTGGAAGAAAAAAATCACCTTCTTCATAAATGAGCATTTTGTATAAATGGGCTTTTATCTTTTTATCTTCAATACCTAAATCGGGTTTGATTTTGGTTATCGTTTTATCGATCAAACTAGTCCAATTATTGCCTTCAAACTCAATTTGATAAGCATCAATTTCCCAACAATTCCGAACATTTGAATCAAGAATAGTTTCACTTCCTTTTCCAAAAGGGGCTTTATGAGCCACTGAAATAAGTGCTTGAATTTGTATTTTATTGAGCGGAAATGCAATTTCATCCAATTTTTTGACACTCATTTTTGGAATACAAAAATCGTTTACGCCTGCACTAAAAAAAGTACCCGTTGTTGCAATTTTACCAAGTGCTTCGGTTAGTTGTTTTTTAAAATCTTTCATTTATATTTAATCCGAATTAATTCAAACAGCATTTTTTGAATTTCTTACCGCTTCCACAATGGCAGGGGTCATTTCGTCCTATTTTTTCGTATAGTTCTTTGACAATTGGTTTTTGAACAAAATTAGCTCCAGTATTACCAAGAAGATAATTCAATCTATCATCTGCATTCTTTCGTTCTTCAATAATTTTTGCTTCGCCTTTAAAAATATAATCAGAAAGTTCTCCGATGGTTTCCAATTCTGACACTATCATTGGTTTGAAATCCGAAAAATTATATTTGTCAAAGGTCAAACTTTTTTCAAAAATTTTTGTTTCTTCCGCAAATTCCGTTTCCGAGATGCTGTTTGGTTTTTGCCATCTATGAACAAAATCACATTCCCACAATGAAGCAGGTTCATTCGCAATAAAAACCCCTTTGAGTTCTTGAGAAGTGGCTATAAAATCACTGTGGATTTTGGAATCAATTAGTTCTTTTTCAAACAAAAAATCATATACATAAACGCTTCCCCAAAGTATCACATATCTATCCGACTTATCATTAGAGAAAAATCCACCCGATATTTCCTGAAGAAATTTATCGAATTCTTGGGTTTCGATTACAAAGTGATTTTGATGTTTTTCGCCATTCACTCTCCAATAACGCATCATCAATCCCCAAATTTTAGAGCTTACTGCAAAGCTAAAATCTTTTTGCAACATCGCTTTGATAAACTGTGCTTGAAGAATATGGTAGGCGTCTGATTTATTTTCTAAAAATAATATTTGAATCGATTTTGCATCCCAATTGTCTTCGAAAAGTCCTTTTTCAAATAAAGTTATACTTTGTTCTATTTCTATAAAATCAAAAGTGTATTTTTGAATGTCTTGTACTACTTTTTCTTTTTCAAAAGCGATTCCTGCTTGACTTGCCAAATAGTGCTTTTCTAAAGAATTGAATAATTTTATTATGATCAAATCATATTCGGAACCCCAAATTAAGGTATCACTATTGCTAACGTCTTCAAAATTTGGGTCAACTGCTTTTTCAATAATATTGATATATTGGTAGTATAATAAAGTTTTAAAAATAGCTAAAAAATCATCGTAATTTTCGGCTACATTGACTGAAGCATCTGCAAAAATTTTTTCTATTTCGGCACTATTATTTTGATAGGCGTAATAATTTACTAGAAAAGGGTTAGAATAAACAGAGCTTTCCTCATATATTTCGGGATGTTTGTCTTTGATTACGTTTACAAAATCAATTACTTTTTGAAACTTTTTGGCGGTTTCGTGATGTTCTTGCACCTCCAATACAACTTCTAGCGTATCATATTCTTCGTTAAACCCGTCAGGCAATTTTTCCGAGAAAAACACCATTACTTCATCATAAATATCTAATGTATTCTCGGTTGAATTCATATAAATATCCCAAAATTCTTCTGCTTTCATATTTTTAGTTAATTACAAATAAACCATTTAATCCCGTTACTATCTATTTTCCCCTGTAAAAATAGCCCTTTCTTCAATACTTTTATTATCAAAAACCGATGAAATTTGCTTTTTTATTTTGGACAAAATAATAAGTATCACCATTTTG
This sequence comes from Flavobacterium sp., assembly GCA_036676965.1. Taxonomy (GTDB): domain Bacteria; phylum Bacteroidota; class Bacteroidia; order Flavobacteriales; family Flavobacteriaceae; genus Flavobacterium. Next base: position 12,621 of record JAKFBW010000033.1, read on the forward strand.
ATTTTCAATTACTAACTTATTGCTTAACGAATAAAAATGGGAATTTGATTTTAAGGAATGTATTAAATCTAAATTTCGTTTAATCCAATCTAACTCAATATCTAAAGGAAAATGCACTGATAATGTATCGCTCCAATCATCATTATAAAGATGTAAAGACATCATTTCATTCTTTAAACATAACTCAAAAAACTCCTTAACTCTTTTATCCAAAGGATTGTAATGTAATTTTAAAACCGAATTATTACCGAAAATCATTTGAAATTCGAAAACATAAATTTCTTCACTCAAATTTAGCATTCTTAATTTGAAATCGGGAGGACTATTAATCTCTTTCTGACCAAACCCGAAACATACAAAAATGTCATCATTGAGTAGAACCATCAAACCTGCTATCTCTTTTTTAAACAACAAACAATTACAGAACAAAGCCGTATTCAATTCTAACTTGGCTAATTCTTTGTACACCTTTTTTGGTAAAGTATAGTTTTTATTCACTTGGTTTTTATTTTTGGTCTTCCTTTTAGACTTTTTATCCTTTAAGAGCCGTTTGGTTTTGCGTGAGGGATGGCAGTGGAGCTCTTTTTTATTTTCTTAATAGCCCTGCCTTTGAGGGCAGGGCTATTAAGAAAATAAAAAAAGCGGGAACGTACAGCCCGACCCGTAGTTTTTACGGAGGGTCACGCCCACACACTTACGAAGTAAATTAAAATCTACCCCGCTACAAACAACTCCCTCAACTCGGTGTTACTCAAATTCCCAATCCAATTTTCGCCTGTGGAAACGGTCAATTCGGCTAGGGCTTTTTTGGATTGAATCATATCGTTTATTTTTTCTTCGAAGGTGTTTTTGGTAATAAAACGATGCACCATTACGTTGCTTTTTTGTCCAATTCTGTAGGCTCTGTCCGTTGCCTGGGCTTCTACAGCGGGGTTCCACCAAAGGTCAAAATGGATGACGTGATTGGCGGCAGTAAGATTCAAACCTGTTCCTGCGGCTTTGAGCGAAAGGATAAACACCTTATCGGCACGGTTGTTCTGGAAACCATCGACCATTGTTGCACGCTGTTTCAAGTTACAGCCTCCGTGGTAAAACAGCGGTTCTTCTTTGTATCTTTCCGTAATAAAATGCTTCAGCAAATTACCCATTTCTGTAAATTGGGTAAAAATCAATACTTTTTCGCCACTTTCAATAATGCTATCCAATCGATTGAATAATAATTCCATTTTGCCACTTAGCGAAGCATCAAGAATATTATTTTTTAAATATTGTGTAGGATGATTGCATATTTGTTTGAGTGCCAGAATCATCTGGAGAACCAATCCTTGTCGTACAAAAAGGGCTTTATCATCGCTAAGGTCTAAACTATCGATGTCTTCCATAGCCTTTTGTAGCGTTTTTTCATACAAACTGGCTTGCTCATTGGCAAGGGTCGAATAGCAATCCATTTCGATTTTATCTGGCAAATCGGAAATAATAGATTTGTCCGATTTTAATCTACGCATCATAAAAGGAGCGGTCACTTTCTTTAGATTTTCGGCAACAGCCACATCATTGTACTGCTGAATCGGGTTGCCATAGGTTTCATTAAACTCTTTGATATTGCCCAAAAAACCTCGATTGCTATAATCCATAATACTCCACAACTCGCTCAAACGGTTCTCGACTGGCGTTCCGCTCATCGCAATAAAATGATTGGCACCAATGGTTTTTATAGCTTTGGTTTGCTCAGTATTGGTGTTTTTTATGTTTTGCGCTTCGTCTATCACCAATGAATGCCACTTTTTCTTTTTCAATTCCTTGGCGTCGCTGCGCACAATTCCGTAAGAGGAAATCAAGACATCGAAATCATCATTTTTGTCAAATTTTCTAGTCGTTCCGTGGTAAATTTTAGTTTTTAAGGTTGGGGCAAATTTGGCTATTTCGGTTTCCCAATTCGTTAAAAGTCCCGTTGGGGCAACGACTAAGGCTTTTTCATTTTCGAGCAATCCGTCTTCTTTGTATTTCAATAAAGTGGTAATCACCTGCAAGGTTTTCCCCAATCCCATATCATCGGCCAGAACGGATCCAAAACCAATTTTGGCATTGCGGTACATCCAAGAAAATCCTCTGTGTTGATACGGACGCAGTTGGGCGTTGATGCCTTTTGGCAATTCGATTTCCGAAAAATTAGTCAATTCGGCAATCAAATCCCGTATGTCATCAGTCAAGCCAACTGTCGCACCTTGATATTCACCGCTCAAAGCCGCACGCAACATTTCGAAAGCCGAAAGTTCTTTGGTGGACGTAAAATGTTTGTGTATTTTTTCTAAATCATTTTGATTGACATAAATATACCTGGATTTGTATTTGAGTAATCCATCTGATTTTTTGAGTAATTTATTGAACTCCGCTTCGCTCATCAGGGTATCACCAATGGCAACTTGCCAATCAAAATCGAATAATTTTCCTAGAGTAATAAAGGATTTTCCTTCGGATTTTCGTTTAATTTTAAGGCTCGCTTTGGGTTTTAAAATCTCTTGCAATGATTTTGGAAGCAAAATATCAATATCCAAAAGCTGGATGGCTGGAATCATTTCTATCAAAAAAGGCGTAAAAACAGTATTGTTCATTACCATCTTATCTGCCCCTTGACTGTTGATATAACCATCTAAACCATCAATAAACGGACTTAATTGAGTCAGGCTTTGCAGAATTTCGTAGCGGTTTTTATCGAATTTCTTAAAATTCAAAATATCGTGCAAACCATAAGGCACTTCATCAGGTTGCTGTTGCTTGTCCTTTATATTTAGTGTAATCAAAAAATCATCCGACAATTCACTGACCACAATTTGCGGTTTGTAATTGCCCTGGGTAATAAAATATTTTTGAGTCCAAGCCGAAATACCGCCACTCAAAGCGTCTTCTCCCGGTTTTTTGAATCCGTAAACTTCATTTCTGAAAAACAAATTCAAAAACAAATCAGGATTGGGAATATCTTCCAGAATATGGATAATTTCAGTCAAAAACAACGAAAGCAAGTTGAATGCCTGATTGTTGTTAATGGCTTTTTGACCTTTTTTTTCTTCCCAAAGAAAAATGGCTGGTGGCAAAATTTCTTCTAATTTTTCGACCAAACTTCGAACGTCCTTGCTCAACATAGCAGGCAACCAGCGTATCGCGAATTCCTTGTTTTGCAATTGCACAATTTGAGGCACCACCGCACCATTTGCCAAAAGATGCACCGAAAAATGCAAAATTGTATGCAACGAAGCCGTCGAGGGTTGGTAATCCAGTGTTTTGGAAGAATGAATTTGGGCTATCTGTTGCAGGAAATGAAGAAACGAAAACTGGGTTTCATTCACAAAAACCTTGGATTGATAGGTTTCGTCAATCGTGATTTTATTCTGGCTGTGCGAATTTATTTTTTGTTCCTGAAGACTTGCCTTTAAAAACAAATTCTCCAGCGATATTTTGCCCTGAACCACTTTCTGGGCGGCTTTTACCGTTCTGGCAATCTTGGAACTGTATTTTTCCTTAAAATTCCCGGCACCTTGATAGAACGCAGGAAAATCAGCCAACAAAGCGGTTAAGGGTTCGTGTATGGGAGACAGTTTAGAAAACGACAGTTTCTTGTAGGCATTCTCAGGATTATAGTCCGTTGTTTTTTTCTTTTTGGAATCAAAATACAAATCGGTAATCTTCGGAATTTCGGTAGTGGTAGCGTTTACAAAAATGCCCAGTTTGTTGAGTTCTTCAATCAAATTTACTTGGTGCAACTCAAACACCAAAAACGGATTATTATCAATCTCTGCACTCACTTTATACACCACTGCTGCCAAGTGTTTGCAGGGCACCGCCCAGTCGGGACAGGAGCATTGCATCTTGAAATCAGTCCATTGTTTGGGAAAAACTTTCAATCCTAAATTTTCGGCAATGGTAAGTACCTCGGGATCCAATTCACGATTCAACAATTTAGAAATCACAGTTGGCTTTTTTGCCAAAGCACTGATGAATTCCCCCAATTGCGGTTCGAAAAATGGTGGCAAAGTAATGTCAACATTATACGGTTTGGGTCTGCTTCCCGCTACTTTAGCTTCTATTCTATTGCCTTTGATGCTTATTTTTGTTACAGAACCCTTGTTGGCATAGCTTTTTCCTCTTGGCAAACGGTTATCATAATCAATGTTTGACAAGGTGTTGAGCCATTGCAGACCCCACCAGGTTTTTCCGTAGGTGTTGGACATAGTATTTTATTTTAGGTATATTTTCTTTTAAATTATCTATACATTCTTCTGCCCGCAAAACGGACAAAAAGCAAACATACTTTCTACCTGTTTCTGGCATTTTTTGCAAATGGTAAACGTATCTTTTTTGCCGTGCGATTGCGCCATAACGGTTTCTTTGTATTCGTCCGGAATTTCTTTTAGGAAGCGAGAGGTATTTCCTTTTTCAGTAATCAAATACAATTGGTCTTTGGCTCGTGTTATGGCTACATAAAACAGCCTGCGCTCTTCTTCCATCAAGCTGTCGTGATTGGCGGGTTTGATGACCTGAAAAATACGATCTTCCAACCAAATATCAGGGAAACCGCCATAACCATCCGTTAAACCCACAATAAAAACCACTTTGGCTTCGAGTCCTTTGGCTCCATGAATAGTTTTTCCTTGTGCTTTTAAATCTTCATTTCGCAATGCAGAATAATAGGGTTGATACATTTTGCTACGGCGATACAAAAACAAAATGTCATCATTTTTAAATCCTTCTTTCAATAATTGGCGTACTTTTTCAACACAAAAAGCAACATTTTCGCCTTGATTGTTTCCTGAATATTCCACTATTTTAAAACTGGAAATCTTGGAGGCAAAAATATCCTTTTCTATCTTAAACTTATTGTGCTTGATGACTTCGTTACTCGCCCCGACAATGCTTTGCGTACTGCGGTAATTGAGATTGAGTTTTATGGTTTTGGCTCGTTTAAAGTTCTTGTCAAAATTCAGGATACAATCCACATTCGACCCCCGAAATCCATAAATACTTTGCCAGTCGTCGCCTACGCAAAAGAGTTGCGTTTTCTGGGTCAGCATCAGCTTAATCATTTCTACTTGCAGATTATTGACATCCTGAAACTCATCAACCAGCAAATACTGATATTGTGTTTGAAATTTCTGGAGAATATCTTTGTTCTTTTTGAATAAAGAAACTGTCCGACTGATTAAATCATTGAAATCCAAATAGGATTTATTCGTACAGTAACCCAAAAACTCTTTGACCAATGGCAAGGCAATGCTATAAAAAGTCCGAATCCTTTCGTGAGGATCGGCTTGTGATTTGGCATATACTTCGTCCCAATTACTGCCTTCCACCTTGAGCATATCACAAATGCGAATAGCCTGAAAAATAAAATCTTTAACCTCTTCCTGATAGCGGCTAAATTCTTCTTGGTAAGACAAAACCAATTCACTCTTATAATTTTCAGACAAGCGTCCTTTAACAATTTTATCTAAAACGTGATTGAAAAGTGCCGAATCCTCCGTCATCTTCTCATACGTTTTTACACAGAGAATATTGCCTTTCGTAAACTGTTCGGCTTTGTTTTTGGACGGATAACTTTTATTAGAAACGTGTTCCAAATAAATATTGGCATCCTCAATATAAAAATCGGGCTTAAAATCGAAATCCTTGATGTTGATTTGAGGTTCATATTGGTAGCCAATACTATGTTTGTAAAGCCAATCGGCTATATATTGTTCTGATTTTGAGCGGACTTTTTCGCCCCGAAGCGTGGTGTATATTTTCCCGTCGGGGTACAAATTAAGGCTCTTGAACTTCTCGGTATGAATTTTATCAACCACATAATCCAACAAATATTTTTTGAGTATCAAAAGGTATCCGGTGTTTTCGCATTGTCGAATGAGCAGTTTATGAAAAACTTCAAAACTGGTTTCAGGAGCCGAAAAAGCCTGCATAGGGTCGTCGTCTTTCTTCTTGTCTTCGGATATAATTTTGAATTTATTATCAAATTCCTTGACCCCATAACTTTGCATAATCTTATAACACAAACTATGAAAGGTACGAATGGTCAGATTTTCAATCCATTTGTATTTTTTGACATAGATAAGACGCTGACGGTTTTTTTCATCGAATTGTAGTTTCTTGTCAAAAATGATTCTCTCATATTCCCCAGACTGATCCGCTTCAATAATCAAGCGGTCTATCATTTCGTTTGCCGCATTTTTGGTAAATGTAATGGCTAAAATTTCAGAGGGTTGTACTTTTTTTTCGGTAATCAAATACTTTATTTTCTGCAATAAAGTTTTGGTTTTGCCCGACCCGGCTCCTGCCAAAACCAGAATGCGTTTTTGTTCTGCTTTTACAGCTTCTATTTGGCGATCGTTGAGGGTTTCGAAGGGCATTTCTATAATTTGAAAATGAATATTGTAACGATTTATTTTCTTTGGTAAAATATTTTACCAACTCTTTGTATATGTTCTTCCAAACTTGGAGAATTCAACAAATTAAAAATGGATATATCAAACAGATAAGGTGTATTTAAATCATCAATTTCAGAACTTACTTTCCCAATTAAATCATAGTTCAAATCATTCCCAAACATTGATAAATCTATATCAGAACCCGTTCTATAATTCCCCTTTGCTCTTGAACCATAAATAATTACTTTATCAATTTCAGGATGTTTTTGAAAAACTGAATTAATTTTATCGATAGTTTCTTGATTTAGACCAAATTCCATTATAAAAAAGTTTTCATTTTAATATAAAATTTTTCAATCAAAGGAAAATATATATCTTTAATTTTATGATATTCTACATCTAAAATATTTCCATGATAGGTATGAACGGTCTTGTTTCTACTGTCAATCATATCCATCCAAATTTGCCCATCCTCAATTATTTCATTTTGAAAAGCTAATCTTGTCGAATCCTTTGAACCTATAATTCCTAACAGTCCTTTATCCAATAGGAAATCTTTCATTACTTTCCAAGCTAACTCGTGAGTGAATTCAAAGCGTTGAACAGTTCCTTCCTTTTCTAAATCGGAAGGGTTTTCGTAATCTTTTATAGCAATTTTAAAAACCTTAAAAGCATTTTCAAAATTAGCAAACCTCTGTTTCCAACGAATGTCTTGATTTTCCATACTTTCTATTTTAGAACTAAGCTTCTTCTAAAGTATCCACTTCCACCTTCAAATTCTTGATGATAAACTCTTGTCGGTCTGGTGTATTTTTCCCCATATAGAATGACAATAATTGCTCAATCGAAGTATTCTTGTCCATCATAATGGGATCGAGACGAATAGTTTCTCCAATAAAATTCTTGAACTCATCGGGTGAAATCTCTCCCAAACCTTTGAATCGGGTGATTTCCGGTTTTGGTTTCAACTTTTCAATCGCGGCTTTACGTTCTTCTTCGGAATAACAATAAATCGTTTCTTTTTTATTTCGAACCCTAAACAATGGCGTTTGCAAAATATACAAATGCCCTTCTTTGATTAACTCCGGAAAAAATTGCAGGAAAAAAGTAATCAATAACAATCGGATGTGCATCCCATCAACATCGGCATCTGTAGCGATTACGATATTATTGTAACGCAGGTTTTCCATATCGTCTTCGATATCCAAAGCGGCTTGCAACAAATTGAATTCCTCATTTTCATACACAATTTTCTTGCTCATGCCATAGGAGTTCAACGGTTTCCCTCGCAAACTGAATACGGCTTGCGTGTTCACGTCACGTGACTTGGTAATAGAACCCGAAGCCGAATCTCCCTCGGTGATAAAAAGCGTACTTTCTAAATACCTTGGATTCTTGACATCCGGTAAATGCACTCGGCAATCGCGCAATTTTTTATTGTGTAAACTCGCTTTTTTAGCGCGGTCTTTGGCTAATTTTCGAATACCCGAAAGCTCTTTACGCTCTCTTTCGGCTTGCAAAATTTTACGTAAAAGCAAATCGGCAGTTTCCGGATTTTTATGTAAATAATTGTCTAATTTATTTTTTACGAAATCATTCACAAAAGTTCGAACAGAAGGCATTCCCGGCTCCGAACCCATATCAGTCGACCCTAATTTGGTTTTGGTCTGTGATTCAAAAACGGGCTCCATCACCTTGATACTTACCGCACCAACGATTGATTTTCGAATATCGGATGGCTCAAAACCTTTGTTGTAAAATTCACGAATAGTTTTTACAATCGCCTCCCTAAAAGCCACCAAGTGCGTTCCTCCCTGAGTGGTATTTTGACCGTTTACGAAAGAGTGGTATTCCTCACTATATTGCGATTTACTATGCGTCATCGCAATCTCGATATCGTCCCCTTTAAGATGAATTATAGAATATACTTTATCTTCTTCGGCGATATTCTCGTCTAATAAATCCCGTAATCCGTAGTCTGAAAAATATTTTTCGCCATTGTAAATTATCGTCAACCCTGTATTTAAGTAACAATAATTCTTCAGCATTTTAACTACATACTCATTCCTGAATTTGTAATTTTTAAAAATGGCTTCATCCGGGATAAAAGTAACCTTGGTTCCTTTTCGCTTGGTGGTTTCAATTACATCTTCTTCCAGAACTAAATTTCCGGCAGAGAATTCGGCTGCTTTTTGTTTTTCCTCCCGGACGGATTCCACACGGAAATAATTGGACAAGGCATTGACCGCTTTGGTACCGACCCCATTTAAACCAACTGATTTTTTAAAAGCCAAAGAATCGTACTTTCCTCCTGTGTTCATCTTGGAAACTACATCAACTACTTTCCCAAGTGGAATTCCACGGCCGTAATCGCGAACGGAAACCGTTTTGTCTTTGATGGCTACCTCAATCGTTTTTCCTGCCCCCATGACAAACTCATCGATACAGTTGTCGAGCACCTCTTTTAATAAAATGTAAATTCCATCGTCCGGCGAAGAACCATCTCCCAATTTCCCGATATACATTCCGGGACGCATACGGATGTGTTCTTTCCAGTCGAGCGATCGAATATTATCTTCGTTATATTGATTTTGTTCAGACATTTTAAAATTTATCGATTTTAACTACGTTCAATTCGGTCAATGCTTCTTCGCATTAACCTCGGGTGCGCTAATATAGGATTTCCCGATAGATTTTAAAAGCAGAAGCCACCAAAGTTATTAAAAATGATATTGACAAGGGGAAAATTAGAAATCAGAGGGTCGAAGTTAGAATTTTAGATTTCTAACCCCTTAACAATTTCCTTGAGTTGATTATCCAACTCCGGATTAGATATCAACCTTTTTTCAATATCAAAATTCTCATAAAAACTGGGTAATGAAAAAGTCGCTTTGATATCGGCTCCATATCGAGGAAATGCATTCGTTGCAATTTCCAACACATTCTTCCCTCCTCTTTTTCCATCTGATGTCGCCATAAGCAACATCGGTTTCTCCTGAAACACTTTTCCTATGATTCGAGAACACCAATCGAATACATTTTTGAAAGCTGCAGAGTAATTACTATTATTTTCAGCAAGTGAAACCACCAAAAAATTAGCTGATTCTATTTTTGCCAAAAATGCTTTTGCCTGCTCATGTTGACCAATTTCCGCTTCAATATCCACACTAAACAAAGGCATCTGATAATCATTTAAATCCAGAATTTCCACTTCAACATTTTTAAAAAGTGAAGCAGCATAAGTAGCTAATTTTTTGTTTATCGAGTTTTTACTGGGACTTCCCGCAAAGGCGATTATTTTCATCTTTTTTTTATAAAAGTAATAAAATAGTTTTTTAACCGCAAAGACACCAAGAATGCACGAAGTTCACAAAGAACAAATAATTAGTTCCCCAAGAAAAAACCTGCAAAATTACTCTTGCAGGTTATGTCTTAATTCTTGATACTTAAATCTTAAATCTTAATACTTTTACACATTAAAACGGAAATGCATCACATCGCCATCTTTAACGACATATTCTTTTCCTTCGACTTTGAATTTTCCAGCTTCTTTTGCTTTGGCTTCCGAACCGTAATGAACGAAATCTTCATACGAAATCACTTCGGCACGGATGAATCCTTTTTCAAAATCTGTATGGATAACTCCTGCTGCTTGCGGCGCAGTTGCTCCAATATTAATTGTCCAGGCGCGAACTTCTTTAACTCCGGCCGTGAAATAGGTTTGTTGTTTCAATAATTTGTAGGCTGCACGAATCAAAACAGATGACCCCGGCTCACTTAACCCCATGTCTTCCAAGAAAACCTGACGCTCTTCGTAGCTTTCCAATTCAGTGATATCAGCCTCAGCACCTACTGAAAGTATAATTACTTCCGCCTCTTCATCTTTAACTAATTCACGAACCTGATCTACATATTTATTTCCGTTAACCGCTGAATTTTCATCCACATTACACACATACAATACTGGTTTTGCCGTAATCAACTGAAAACCTTCCATCAAAACTTCTTCGTCATTGCTTTGTGGCGTGATGGTTCTGGCTGATTTAGCCTGAAGCAAAGCTTCCCTGATTCTGTCTAAAAGTGCTTTTTCAGTTTGCGCTTCTTTATTTCCGGTTTTAGCTGCACGGTTTACTTTTTCCAAACGTTTTTCAACATTCTCCAAATCCTTCAATTGTAACTCGATATCAATCGTTTCTTTGTCACGAATCGGGTTTACATTACCGTCTACATGAACGATATTATCATTGTCAAAACAACGCAACACATGAATAATGGCGTTACATTCCCTGATATTTCCAAGAAATTGATTTCCTAACCCCTCTCCTTTACTGGCTCCTTTAACCAATCCCGCAATATCTACAATATCAACAGTTGCCATCTGTACACGCTCCGGTTTCACTAATTCTTCCAGCTTTGCCATTCTCGAATCTGGGACATTCACTACTCCTATATTCGGTTCGATAGTACAAAACGGAAAGTTGGCACTTTGTGCTTTTGCGTTAGACAAACAATTGAATAATGTTGATTTTCCAACATTCGGTAATCCTACAATTCCTGCTTTCATATGTAGTTAATATTTATTTTTTAATGGAATATGCAATCGCCATTCTTCATGATTTTTTTTCATTTGAATCATGGCGATGTCATGATATTTTTGTTTACAGACTATGTTTTACTGTTCTAGTTTCTAGTATTTACTTTAAAATTTTGCAAATATAAGATTTCGCTACCATAAACATACTATTAAATTTGAACTCCTTTTTTTCTATTTAATGTTAGCCGTTCAGCCAATACATTAAAACATGCTTTTTTCAGAACGATGGCGAACTGAACAAAAAAATCCTGAGCAGCAACTCAGGATTTCCTTTATTTTAAAAATCGTATTATTTATTCGTTATGCAAGAAAGCTTGTCTGTTCAATAAGGTCTCTTCATCTTCTACATGATTCTCATCAGGAATACAACAATCTACCGGACATACAGCCGCACATTGTGGTTCATCATGAAACCCTTTACATTCCGTACATTTACCAGGAACGATATAATAAATTTCATCTGAAATTGGAGTTTGAGCCTCATCAGAATCTACCTCAGTTCCATCAGGTAAAATTACTTTTCCGGATAATTTTGTCCCATCTTTGTATCTCCAATCATCTGCTCCTTCATAAATTGCAGTATTTGGGCATTCTGGCTCACAAGCACCACAATTGATACATTCGTCTGTTATAATAATTGCCATTTTTTTAGTCTTAAGGTTTAATGTCTCAAATCCTTTAATCTTTCAAACCTTAAAGACATTATTATCTTTATAAGTTGACGACTTTTGACTTTCGACTTAATTATGCTTATTTTTGTGCAAAATTACAATCAAAACATTTCATAAACAAACATTATGACATTAGAAACAAAAAAAAATGTTTTTATAGAACTCGGAAAATTTTTAAGTCAGTTTTCAGAGAACGAAAATACTAGAATTGACAGTGTTTTAAAAAATGATCTTTTTTATGAATCCTTCATTGATTTAATTCATTTATCCCAATCCCACAACGGATGGTACACCCCTGAACAGGTTTATTTTGCTATTCAATCCTGGGCGAAAGCCTTAACTGAAGAAAACATCAACCAATGGCTTTCAGCTTACACCATAGATTCGACAGAACCTAAAACCATTGCCCTGATTTTAGCCGGTAACATTCCGCTGGTCGGTTTTCATGATTTCCTGTCAGTTTTAATCACCGGAAACAATGTCCTGATAAAAACTTCGTCTAACGATCAACATTTACTACCATTCTTGGCAAAATACATCATCGCTATCGAACCAAAATTTGGAAAAAAAATCACTTTTGTAGATGGAAAACTAGAAAATTTCGATGGTGTTATAGCCACTGGCAGTAACAATACCGCCCGTTATTTTGAATATTATTTCAAAGACAAACCTTCCATAATACGAAAAAGCAGAAATTCTGTGGCCGTCTTAACCGGAAAAGAGACAAAAGAACAACTGATAGCTTTGGGTGAAGATATTTTCCGGTATTTTGGTTTAGGATGCCGAAATGTATCCAAACTTTTCGTCCCAAAAGAGTATTCTTTCAACGCTTTTTTTGAAGCGATTTTTGCTTATCAGGACGTTATTCATTATGAAAAATACGCCAACAATTACGACTACAACAAAGCGGTATTTTTAATGAGCAATTTCAAACTTCTGGACAACGGTTTTTTAACCATCAAGGAAGACACAAGCCACGCCTCCCCTATTTCGAGCGTGTTTTATGAATACTACGAAGACCTCGAAAATTTACAAACCCGACTGGAATCGGAAAGCGAAAACATACAATGCATTGTTGGCGACAACAGCATAAAAAACAGCGTTCCTTTTGGACAAACACAAAGCCCAAAATTATGGGATTATGCCGATAATGTAGATACTATATCGTTTTTGTTAACAATATGTTCAAAAAATGTTTAATTTTTTCGAATTATTTAACAGAATTTCGACTCCTATTACCGAAATTTGCACTTTAATTTTTTGGACTTAAACTACACCATGAAAAAACACAACTACAGCGCAGGACCATCTATCTTACCACAAGAAGTTTTTGAAAAATCAGCACAAGCTATTTTAGACTTCAATAATTCAGGATTATCTATTTTAGAAATCTCACACCGCAGCAAAGACTTTGTTGCTGTTATGGACGAAGCCAGAGCTTTGGCTCTTGAGTTACTAGGATTGGAAGGAAAAGGATACCAAGCTCTTTTTCTTGGAGGTGGAGCAAGTCTTGAATTCTTGATGGTTCCTTATAACTTGATGAAAGAAAATGGAAAAGCGGCTTATTTAGATTCAGGAACTTGGGCTACTGCAGCTATCAAAGAAGCAAAATTTTTTGGAGAAACAGTTATTGTGGGTTCTTCAAAAGATGACAATTACACCTATGTTCCTAAAGGATATGAAATTCCAGCTGACGCAGATTATTTCCACTGTACCAGTAACAATACTATTTTTGGTACTCAATTGAAATCATTCCCTGAAACGAATGTACCGATGGTATGCGACATGAGTTCGGATATTTTCTCAAGGGTATTGGATTTTTCTCAATTCGATATTATTTATGCCGGAGCTCAAAAAAACATGGGACCCGCAGGAACAACTTTAGTGGTTGTTAAAGAAGAAATTCTTGGTAAAAACGGACGTGTTATTCCTAGCATGTTAGACTACGCCAAACATATCAAAGCAGACAGTATGTATAATACTCCACCTGTTTTCCCGGTTTACGCTTCCTTATTGACTTTGCAATGGATCAAAGGGAAAGGTGGTATTGCCGCTGTTGAAAAATTAAACAATGCCAAAGCAGAATTGCTTTATAACGAAATTGACAGAAACCCTTTATTTAAAGGTGCCGCTGTTAAGGAAGACCGTTCTAACATGAATGTTACTTTCTTATTGACTAACCCTGAGCACACTGCTACTTTTGACGCCATGTGGAAAGAAGCGGGAATTTCAGGTTTACCTGGACACCGTTCAGTAGGCGGATACAGAGCCTCTATTTATAATGCAATGCCAATCGAAAGCGTACAGGTATTGGTAGATGTAATGCAAGCTTTGGAGAAAAAAGTCTAATTCGTTTTTCTCAAACAAAAACTATACCGCTAGCAGAAGTTCTAGCCCCGATAGAAGTGGAAATCCTTGTGGAGGCAGGCATCTACGCCGACACAAGATTGAAACGGATAGCGGGAAACAGCTTCTAAACCATTCAATTAATTTGAGGATATAAATACATTATACCTCGTAATGAAATAAAAAAAATGAAAGTATTAGCAAACGACGGAATTTCTGAAAGTGGAATTCTAGCTTTAGAAAAAGGCGGCTTTGAAGTAATCACTGCAAAAGTTGCCCAAGAACAAGTGGCCAACTACATCAACGAAAATAATGTTAGCGTTATTTTGGTTCGTAGTGCTACCAAAGTTCGTAAGGACATAATTGATGCTTGTCCTGGTATTAAAATCATTGGTCGTGGTGGTGTTGGTATGGATAATATTGATGTGGATTATGCTAAAAGCAAAGGAATTCACGTAATCAATACTCCTGCTTCTTCCTCAGAGTCTGTGGCAGAATTAGTTTTCGCACATTTACTTTCTGGTGTTCGTTTCTTGCATGACTCCAACAGAAACATGCCTCTTGAAGGGGATTCTAACTTCAATGGTTTGAAAAAAGCATACGCTGACGGGGTTGAGTTAAGAGGAAAAACTTTAGGAATTGTTGGAATTGGCCGTATCGGTCAGGCAACTGCAAAAATGGCTCTTGGTTTAGGTATGAAAGTTATCGCTGCCGATAGTTTCATTCCACAAGTAGACGTAAAAGTAGAATTTTTTGACGGGCAATCTATCACAACTACAATCGTTTCCCAATCTTTAGAATCTTTATTCAAAGAAGCCGATTTCATTACCTTACACGTTCCTGCCCAGAATGGTTACATCATCGGGGAAAAAGAATTCGCTATCATGAAAGATGGTGTTGGAATCGTAAATTGTGCCCGTGGTGGTGTGATTGACGAAATTGCTTTGATTGCTGCTTTAGACAGTGGTAAAGTAGCTTTTGCAGGATTGGACGTTTTTGAAAGCGAACCAAAACCTGAAATGAAAATTTTAATGCACCCAAAAATCTCTTTGACTCCACATATCGGAGCTGCAACCGGAGAAGCACAAGACAGAATCGGAACTGAATTAGCATCGCAAATCATTAGTATTTTAGGCTAATCATTCTAAACTAAATATCCAAAAGGGATTTATTATCATCGTATAATAAATCCCTTTTTCAATTATGCACCACTCCTATTTCCAATTAAATATTAAGTTAAACACATCATAATCAACCCATTATTTTCGTATCTTTAACGGTTATTTTTTTAGTTATGAAAAAAAGTGTTTACATAATACTGATTGCAATAGTGATC
Organism: Flavobacterium sp.; assembly: GCA_036676965.1. Taxonomy (GTDB): domain Bacteria; phylum Bacteroidota; class Bacteroidia; order Flavobacteriales; family Flavobacteriaceae; genus Flavobacterium. Next base: position 27,981 of record JAKFBW010000033.1, read on the forward strand.
GCATACAGCTGTTCTACATCAAAAACTGTAGTTGCGAAAGAGACGAAAAATGCCATACACGGCGATACGGTTCGTATTGCCAATAAAGAATTAGAATATGAGGTCATTATCATTGATCCCGGTTTCAGTACCTGGCTCATTTCAAGGGCACATCCTAGAGGATTTCATTCCCTAAACTTCTTGGAAACAAAAAATCAAATCTACGTAACCGAATGGAACAATCGTGTCATGCAACCGCAGCGATACAATCCTAATTTATACGAAATGACCATCGATTATTCCCCTCATATCAATTATGGGTATGAAGTGAACTATTTAATTTATAATTACTTCATTTATTTTCAAAACACCTACAAACAGCAACTTTTTGGTTATGTCCCTTCAAGATAATGTTACTATATTTGCACATTATTATTAATGAAAATGAGGAAATTAAAAAACCGTTGGGGAATTGAATCAAATTTTCAACTGACACTGATATTTATCGTTTTTGCAATTACCGGATCGGCATCTGCGTGGCTTTCCAAACCCTTTTGCCTTTGGTTGGGAATACTGAAAGAAGATTTTGGTTTTTGGCACACTCCTGTCCGTTTACTGCTGATTTTCCCCATCTACCAAGTGCTTTTGGTATTAATTGGTTTTATCTTTGGACAATTTAAATTTTTTTGGGCCTTTGAAAAGAAAATACTAAAAAGCATGGGATTTGGTTTTCTGTTTAAAACCGAATAAAATACTCTTATTTCTATTTTTTAATATAATACGTATAAAACCACATCACTGTAAATGTGGGGATACTATCCGTAAAAGGAATCAACTCCTCCAAAAACCCAATACCACCGGCAATCTTACCAATATTCCCCTTATACATCCGGGTCATTATATAGCCCGAGATGGGAGCCCAGACTACGTCCGAAAATTCACCAAGCATCGGAATCGTGAAAGACAGCATCCCGATCCCGTCGAACAAAAGCCCCAAAAACAACCTTCTTGTTTTGAGACCTTTGTCATTGGTTTGAAACCCCGTTGTCATTCGCTTTTAAGTTTATCCTGATACACTTTTTTCAATTTTTCCACTTTAGGGGTAATAACAAAACTACAATAGCCTTGCGATTTGTTTTGATTGTAATAATTCTGATGGTAGTCTTCGGCGTTGTAGAAAATACTTGCAGGCGAAACTTTGGTGACAATAGGCTTTCCGAATATGTTTTCTTTTTCCAACAAATCGATATAAGCCAAAGCCAAATGCCGCTGCTCTTCACTATGATAAAAAATCTCACTTCGATATTGTGTCCCCACATCATTTCCCTGGCGGTTTAAAGTTGTAGGATCGTGCGTAGCAAAAAAGATTTCCAACAATTCACCAAAACTAATTTCATTGGGATGAAACGAAATCTGGACAGCCTCTGCGTGTCCCGTCTCACCACTGCAAACAGCTGTATAACTCGGATTAACCGTGTCACCTCCAATATAACCTGAAACTACTTTTTGCACCCCTTTTAACTCTAAAAAAAGTGCCTCGGTACACCAAAAACAACCTCCTGCAAAAGTCGCTACTTCAATTCCTTCTTGTTTCTCCATTTCTCTTTATTCTTTTTCCTTTTAAATTATTAAAAAAGCTAAATTATATTTTACAACCGATAGGCTCTTTCAAAATTACTCTTTTTATAAAATGTATTCTCTTTTGTTTTTAACTAAATTTTATAGCTAAGAAACTTAAACCACTATAATATTCCCTAAAATCTTTGTTTCTTTGTCAAAACGGTTTCAAATGATTCAAGCAAAAAACATACATAAATTCTACGACCAGCTTCATGTTTTAAAAGGGGTCGAATTACACATACAAAAAGGGGAAATCATTTCTATTGTGGGCGCTTCAGGTGCCGGAAAGACAACGCTATTGCAAATTCTGGGAACGCTGGACAAACCAAGCCCCCCAACCCCTGAAGGCGAAGCAAATACAGAAAACGGAATTGAATTGCGCATCAACGGGGAGGATATCTTGACCATGAACGACAAAACCCTTTCTAAATTCAGGAATTTGAATTTAGGATTCATTTTTCAATTCCACCAACTTTTACCTGAATTTACCGCACTGGAAAATGTATGCATCCCGGCTTTTATTGCTAAAAAATCCAAACAGGAAACAGAAACGGAAGCCAAAAAACTATTAGACTTTCTGGGACTTTCACACAGAATCAACCATAAACCCAACGAACTTTCCGGCGGGGAACAACAACGGGTTGCCGTTGCCAGAGCGTTAATTAACAAACCGGCCGTTATTTTTGCCGATGAACCTTCGGGAAATTTGGACACGGCTTCGGCAGAAAACTTGCATCAATTGTTTTTTAAACTGCGGGATGAATTTGGACAAACTTTTGTCATTGTAACCCATAATGAAGAATTAGCCAATATGGCCGACAGGAAACTGGTGATGATAGACGGACAAATTAGCGGACAATAACTAATCGCTATGTCCCGTTTTAAATAAACAAAAAAATCCGTTTCATCCGAGTCCCTTTTATGAACCAATCCGAACTCAAAGAATTTTTAGACGAAAAAGTCGCTTTATACAATAATCCTAATTTTATTGAAAGCGACCCGATCCAGATTCCGCATCTCTTTACCCAGAAAGAGGATATCGAAATTGCCGGTTTTTTGAGTGCCACCATCGCTTGGGGCAATCGGAAAATGATTATCAAAAACAGCCATCGCATGATGGAATTGATGGGAAATGCACCTTATGATTTTGTACTATCACACACCGAATCAGATTTGGCTCGTTTGGAAACTTTTGTGCATCGTACCTTCAACGGTCAAGATTTTGGATGTTTCATTACCGGTTTAAAAAACATTTACGAAAATCATCATGGACTGGAAGCTGTTTTTAACAAACATCAAGAAATGGACAGCTTACAAAAAAGCATTCATGAATTCAAAAAAATATTTTTTGAGATACCACATGTAACCCGAACCCAAAAACACATTTCCGATCCACTCAATGGTTCGGCGGCCAAACGCATCAACATGTATCTGCGCTGGATGGTTCGCCAGGACAATAAAGGAGTCGATTTGGGCATTTGGAAATCCATCTCCCCATCTATTCTTTCTTGTCCGTTGGATGTACATTCCGGCAACGTGGCTCGAAAATTAGGTATACTGACCCGAAGACAAAACGACAGCAAAGCTCTTGCCGAACTTGATGTAAAACTTCGCGAATTGGATCCTAATGACCCTGTAAAATATGATTTTGCATTATTTGGGCTGGGGGTATTTGAAAAATTCTAATCGTAAACAGTACCACTTCTAAAATTTCGTATTTCTTCTTTCTTTAAAACGGACAAATCTTGGATAAAATCATTATTTATTTTACATTTTTTTGTAATAATTAAACTATAAATATTGCATTTTGTGTATTTTATCTATTTTTTTTGCACTTAATCGATTATTTAAAATAGTTTTTATACTATATTTGACTGAAGTAATTCCTATCAAAACAGGATTAGCCAAAAATTAAATTATTGTTAAAACCCAAATCTCAAAACAATGATTACCACAAAAAAAATAATGCTGGCAGAAGATAATTCGGTTCTATCCTTATTATTGAAATTTAGATTAGAAAAAGAAGGCTATAAACTACTTATTGCCGTAGATGGCAAGCAGGCTATAGAACTAATAGAAGAGCATAATCCTGAGCTCATTTTAACAGACATCATGATGCCTTTTGTCAGCGGATTGGAAGTCATCAGTCATGTAAGAAACCAACTCAAATCAGAAACCCCTATTGTCGTTTTTTCAGCAGCCGGTCAGGAAGAAATCGTGCTAAAGGCATTCAACTTAGGTGCGACCGACTTTATGAGTAAACCATTCAGCCCAAATGAATTAGTAATCAGGGTAAAAAGATTGTTGCGTTAAGTATTTTATTAACTGCTAAAATCAAAACAAATCATGGATAAGCCCCAATACTTAATCGGATATTTTGAACAATCTGCTGCAATAGTGCAGTTAGTATGGATTACAAGTGGTATTTTATTTTTGGTTATTATCTATTTAATAATTAATCTAAAATATTTGAGGACACGTCTGCGACATAATGAAAGGGTGGAATCAATTTACAGAAAGAAATTTGAGGCTGATCTCATAAACTACATCTACTCTGAAAATGATGGAGAAGAATCTAGTAGCGAACAACAAATTATTATTTCTGAGCTAAAGAAAAGTGCTGCTAATTCTTATAAAAGGAAAATTATAATCTCTACTTTTGTAAAATTAAGAAATGAAATTTCAGGAGAAATAGCAGACTCCATCAAGAAACTCTATTATGAAACCGGACTTATATCGTATGCACTATCTAATTTAAAAAACAAAAAATGGGAGGTAATTGCCCTTGGAATTCGAGAACTCAAACAATTTCAAGTAACAGAAGCACATGATGAAATTATAAAATACATCAATCATCCCAAAAGAGAAGTACGTGTTGAAATACATTTATATTTAGTTGATTTATTTCATTTCGAAGGGCTTATATTCTTAAATAATTTAAAAAAATCATTATCCGAATGGAATCAGATTCAAATTTTAGAAATCCTACAACGATTTGATGAACAGGAAATTTCAGACATTAAACCTTGGTTAAAATCCTCGAATGATTCTGCAGTAGCCTTTGCTTTGAAGCTTGCAGAAATTTACAATCAATATGAGGCGAAAGAAGAACTTATCGATTTACTGCAACATCAAAATACGGCAATAAGAGTAAAAGCCATTCAGGTTTTAAGTCACCTGAACGTGACAGAAGTAAAAACCAAATTAATGTTGAATTTTAACAGTTTAAGTTTGGAAGAGCAAATAGCCTTTTTCAAAATGCTGGAATATATTCCGGATAGTAATGATGTACATTTTATATCCAATCATATCCATCATTCAAATTTTGAAATACAATCAATAGCAATGGGAATACTGAAAATGATGCATCCCGTTTCTTTTGACTCCTTTAAAACAAAATCAAAAGACCCTAAATTTTTAAAAATAGTAGAATTCATCGAAAATACTTAAGACCTGAGTTCGATTATTAATATAAGGCTAACTGTTTAGATTCCAGTGTTTCAAATTTAATAGATGGTTTTTTAGGGAGGAAATGATACGCAATTATCCCAGCAATCATATTGGTTAAAAAATT
>JAKFBW010000034.1:0-7878 GCA_036676965.1 Flavobacterium sp.
TTTAACCAAGATTGAGTATCGTTAACTCCCCAAAATGTTACTCTACTTATTTTGTCTTTGTGTTTTAAAAATAATTTAAAGATATCGTTATAGCGTTGAGCAAGTTTAGCTTGCATAGAATCCGGTAAAGTTTTAGGATAGGGATTCATTTTTTCGTTATTCTCAAATCTTTGGCTTATTTCAGCACCTTGTAATCCATAAGGACTTGGAAGTACAGAAATATCTAATTCTGAAAAAGATACTTTTACTCCAAGAGCAGAAAAATCTATTATGGTTTTTTCTATTTCTTCAAGAGTTGGTGAATCTAAATGCCAATGTCCTTGTTCTCCAACTCCGTCAATTTTAGCTCCGTTTTTTTGAAGATTTTTTACAAGTTCAATAGCTCCTTGTCTTTTTTTAGCATTGCATAAGTTGTAATCATTATAATATAACTCTACTTTTGAGTCTATTGCTGCTGCTGTTTTAAAAGCCAGTGTTAGAAAGTCTTTTCCGTAAGTTTTTAAAAAGACTGATTTTCTTAATGAACCATCCTCATTAAGTGCTTCATTAACAACATCCCAGGAGTCAATTTTTCCTTTGTATTTTTTTACTACAGTAGTAATATGATTGGTTAGCATTTTAGCCATACTTGCGCTGTCTTTTATTTTTGACATCCATGGAGCTAATTGGCTATGCCATACCAAGGTGTGCCCATGAATAAACATTTTGTGTTTTTGTCCAAAAGCGACATACTTATCACTTACATCAAAATCAAACTTATTTTCTTCGGGTTGAAGAAACATTGATTTCATAATGTTTTCGGGAGTGATGCTGTTGAATTCTTTTGAAATTAGATTAGTCACTTTAGGATCCTTTTCTTCAATTTGATTAATATCTAAGGCTGTTCCAATGTAAAAATCACCCTTGTATGCATTTTTAAGAGAATTTTTTGCTGTAGATTGACTATTGATTTTATTATTGCAACTACTTAACGCAAGTACTGCCGAGAATAAGAATAAAAAGGATTTGGTTGGTTTCATATTTTTTGATTTTTATATTTTTTGATTATTTTTTTATGTTGGAACTCTCAGCAGGACCGAGAAGGGTTGGTTTTAATTCGCTTTTTTCTGTTTCGATAATAATTTTTTGAAGTACTAAACCTTCATCCATTCGATAATAATTTAAAGTGTGATTTCCTGCTTTATCGATTTTAAATTCAGTTGTAATAACTTTGATGTTATCAGTAACATTTTTATCCCAATTCTTTGTCACCTTCCCATTATAATCAAAAATAATAGGGTCTGAGGCATAGTTTACTTTGGTTGGACTTTCGTTATCAAATGATAATCCATAATACATACCATCTCTTGTAGAATAATTGATTGTAGGTGAAAAATGCAGCTGTACTTTTACTGTTCCTGTATTCTTAAAATGGACATTATAAGATAGTTTTGGAGAATTTTCATTTAATTCTACTCTTCCTTTTTTGATAGGCGATGAAATTACCGCTCCATCGGTTTTTCCTAAATTATCAACTACTTTCCATTTAAAAGAGTCAGGTTCATATTTATTGGAAAAATGGATGGCTTTGATATTTATATATCCATTATTTTCAATAAAACCTTTAGCATTGTTTGTTTTGGTGTTGTTTATTTTGATATTGATTGGAATATTTTTTCCAGCTCCTGATATGATTATATCAGCTGTTTGATCGCCTTGAGGTGCTTTTTTCCAATCTATTTCTACCAGGATTCTTTCTTGTTTATCAATAGTTCCTTTGGTTTTAGAAAATTTTATCCAACTTGATTTTGATGTAATTTTAAAATCAAAAGGGACACTTCCCCTGTTAAAAACATCAATGTAAGAAGTATTGTTTTCAAAAGAATTAAAACTTGGTAAAGTAGCTTCTTCTGTAGCTTCTGGCCACCATTTTGTTGAACCTTCAATTGCAACGCCTAATTCAGCTTTAGCAGGAACTTCAATAGTTTTGGTGTTAGGAATAATATTTGTTTTTGGGTCCTGCCAATTTTTATATCCAATATGCGTTTGGGACATCATGTGATTCCATTTTCCATTCGCCATTGTTTTATGATAATAGGTCGAAAGTTCAGCATCTTTATCAAATAATGTTTTTACTTTTTCGGCATATTCATTGGTTGCTGCTCTACCTTGATTAGCATATAAATTGTTCTTTGCTGTGGTAACATACAATTCATTTAAATTAGCGCTGGCTAAAACAGGATATAGAATCAATTGGTAAAAAGCATCTTTATATTCTGGCTTAAGCTGTGCATTGATTTCTTGTGCTTTTTGAGCCAATTTATTATAGTCTGAAACTACATTTTCAGCTTCGTTATAATGGATTAAGCTATAGCTTGAAGGATCTAATAGTTCTGGTTTTCTATTCGCATTGTATTTAGAATACATCTTTAATAGAGTAGCAATTTCTTCGGTATTTTGTCCTCCAAAATTATCCTTAGCCCATTGGAAATAATAGTCATTTAAATTGGTTTCATTCCAATATTCCGGATTCCAGGCATAATCTAAGAAGAATTCGATAGGGAATTCCATGGGTTTTATATCACCCACATTTACAATCCATACTTTATCTACACCATGTTCATAGGCCAGGTGCATTTGTTCCCAAGTACGTTCTATTTGGTTAGAATTAATCCATTTGTAACTTCTTGGACCTCCTACGTAATCAAAATGATAATATATTCCATAACCGCCTTTTCTAGGTTTTGCATCCAGTGCTGGTAATTTTCTTAAGTTTCCCCAGTTGTCGTCACACAGCAATAAAGTAACATCATCAGGCACTTTCATTCCTTTGTCATAATACTCCTGAACTTCTTTGTACAAAGCCCAAATTTGAGGAGTTTCTTCCGCTGGTTTTTTAGTGACAGTGGTTATAATTTCACGTTGTGTTTTAACAATGTTTTCTAATAAATCAATAGCTGTTCCTTCAGTCATTGGTTCGTCACCATCGCCTCGCATACCTATAGTTACCAAGGTTTCCTTATTTTCCATTCGCTCCATTCCAGCAGTCCAGAATTTCTTTAAACCTTCTGGATTTTTATTAAAATCCCATACTCCATTAACAGACTTATTCCATTCTTGATGTGCTTTTGCTAAAGGTTCGTGATGAGAAGTTCCCATAACAATTCCATATTCGTCAGCCAGAATTCCGTTTTGAGGATCATCGGCATAAAATTTTTCGCCCCACATGGCTGGCCACAAATAATTTCCTTTCATTCTAAGGATTAATTCAAAAACCTTATCGTAGAATTTAGCATTAAATTTTCCGTAATTCTGACGAACCCAACCCGTAAGGGCAGGAGCTTCATCATTGATAAAAATACCACGGTATTTTACTTTTGGTTCTCCCAAAGTATGAACGCCAGGAAGTATATGTAATTCCGATTGTTTTTTTGAAGGAACATCAGCCCAAAATCCCCAAGGCGAAACGCCAATTTGATTAGAAAGATCGTAAATTCCATAAATTGTCCCTCTTTTGTCAGAACCTGAAATCACTAATGCTTTTTGCACTCCTGCAATAGGATTATTGACAATTTGAGTTGTGAATTTTTCCCATTTTCCTTGCAACTGACTGGCATCAATTTTCCCTTCTCGGGCTAGTTGATCAATGATTGGGCTTTTACCTAAAGTACCAATAATTACAACGTAGTTTTCGGTAGCAATTTTATTGATAATATTTGGTGAAATAGTAGTCACTAAACGAATGTCATTTTGAAGATGATTCACCACACGCAACACACCTGGGAAATCTATATCACTTACCAATAGAGAAGCCACTTTTCCATTCGAAGCCAAAGGAAAACTTTCTTTTGAAGCTTTATTTGTTATATACTTATTTGGATTTATGGCATAGCCCATGTTCACTATTGAAAACAATAATAATAGCGGCGCTAGAAATGTATTTTTTTGAATTGAAACTTTCATTATTTATTCTGTTTTCTTTTATTAATTCCCTGGTGCAAATGGAAATTTTAATGATTTAAAATAATTTAATGTTTGGGTTGGTTTTTCAACTGATTTAGGTAATTCTTTTCCAGAATATTGTTGAAAATACAACAGGCAGGTATCACGCCACCATTTGGCTTCTTTATGCTGAATGTTTAACAACATTTGAACTTCTTTAAATCTTGTTTCATCAACATAATGCTCCATTTTATTCCAGGTTGAATTCATTGATTCCACTTGATTTACGCCTTCCTGGTATTTTAATGCTAAAGAATTCCAAAGCGTTTCACCATTTTTCAATTTGTAATTCCAGGATACATGATGAAACCATAACAAATCTTTTTCCGGACAAGTTGCTACATCATCAAATATTTTGGCAACTTCGGGAGCGTATTGTGCCGTTGCATTGCTTCCCGTTTTAGAACGGTCAAATCCTATTCCTTTGGTATCGGCTTTATGATAGTAAGTTGGATTCCATTCGGGTCTGGATAAATTGCTTACCCATGGTCCTGGTCCATAATGATGACCAGTGTCCATAATATGGTGCAAACCTAAAGGTGTCATATAATTGACTACAGCTTCTCTCGATTCGAGCATCATTTCTTTCACAGGCTTGATAAATTTTTCTTCGTTAGAAAAAGTCATTCGCAACCAATCTTCAGCGATAGTTTCAGAATCTTGATACGGATTCCAAGCCAGTCGTCCAAATCCATACCAATTAGCTTGTGCAAATGGATGGCCTGTCCAGTTGATATCATTCCCAATGTTTGCCACTCCAGCTATTCCTGTAATTTTATGGTTGTCCATTGTTCCGTCAATTATTTTGGCAACAGTAGAGCCTTTACCTTTACCATAGGTATCAGACTCTAAAACTTCTTGGTATAATTTAGGCAGATAAACCAAGTGAGTGCTAAAACCTAAATATTCCTGAGTAATTTGGAATTCCATCATCAAAGGAGTTTTAGGCATGGTGCCAAACATAGGATGAAAAGGTTCTCTGGGCTGAAAATCAATCGCTCCATTTTTTACCTGAACAATTACGTTATTTCTAAATTGACCGTCATAAGGAACAAATTCACTGTAAGCTTGTTTTGCTCTGTCATTAACATCGTGTTCTGAATAAACAAAGGCTCTCCACATAACGATTCCTCCAAACGGAGCAACAGCATCGGCAAGCATATTGGCACCATCAACATGGTTTCGACCATAATTTTGTGGACCAGGTTGCCCTTCAGAATTTGCTTTTACCAAGAATCCACCAAAATCAGGAATGCGAGCATAAATTTCTTTTGCTTTTTCTTTCCACCAATTTTTAACATCAGCATTATATGGATCAGCAGTTTTTAAGTCACCAATTTCTATTGGAGCCGAAAAACGAGCCGTTAAATATACTTTTATTCCATAAGGTCTGAACGCTTTGGCTAAAGCCTCCACTTTTTCCAAATATTGTGGCGTTAATATCAAAGCATTGGCATTGACGTTATTTATAACGGTACCATTGATCCCAATGGAAGCATTGGCACGGGCATAATCGATATAACGTTGGTCAATAAAATCGGGTAGTTTTTGCCAATTCCAAAGCGAAAAACCTGCATAGCCTCGTTCGACTGTTCTGTCTAAATTATCCCAATGATTGAGTATTCGGATGTTTATTCGAGGAGAATCAGTAATCGCTAGATTTTCAATAGATTGGTTGGTTTGAAGTAATTTTAAAAAATTATAAACTCCATATAAAACTCCTATATCTGTTTTTCCTGTGATTAGGATATGCTTTTTATTTTTTAATTGGATTGTCTTTATAATATATCCTTCATTATTAATTAAGTCAAACTCATTTTTTAGATTTTTAAGGATAGCTTCATTTAAAGAAGATTGATTACCTAAAATCAACATATTTTCCTTATTAGTATTCTGTTGAAGTGAAACTTCATAATCCAATAAACCAGAAAGTCCCAATTGTATTTCTTTCGTTGCAACTTGAATAGTCTCGGAATTTCCTAAAGCAACAATTCCATTAATTTTTGACTGATAATTTGTCGCTATTTTAGTGTCTTGAACTTTTTTATACTGAAGCCACAATTTATAATCCTCTTGTGCAGACATATTAAATGGAGCTATCAAAAAAGATAGTTGCAATAGGATATATAGAAATAGTGGGTGGTTCATTGGTATTTATTTTTGCTTGTCCAGAATTTTATTGAACTCTTCTTTAAAAATGGTTATCTATAAAAGTGTTTGTATGTACCTTGAGTTTTAGTTATATTTGCAATCGGTTGCGTAAAAGTAAAACATTGTGTCATATAAAAAAAATTTTCTCGTATTTTTTTTATATTCACTAAAAATATTTGTAAAAAACTAAGAATATCTGTAAATAGATACTGTTTTTTAAAATATCAGGAACTTATTAATAAGCTCTTGTTGTTCTTCCTGTTAGAATGAAATGTTCTCTTGTTGTAATGTAGTTTTACAATTAATCAAAGAATTTAGGAGAGGATTTTTAGATTATCTTTATAAGAAAGTAGGGGAATAGTTATTCATGAAATAAAAGATATTATCTTATTACTTATAAAGAGAATATAAATTATGACAAACACCTTTTGCGATAACAAGAAATAATAAAGAACACGTTACGTTAGCTAAAATTAGACTTAATGTGGTTTTTTTAGATTCTTTTTGAAGATTCTCGAACCAGTACTTCGGTATTTAAAAAAGTAATTTCTTTGACTTCGTCTTTTTTATTCGATTTTATATTTTTTAATATAATCTCTGCCGATGCTTTTCCCATTTTGGCAGCGGGATGCGTAATGGTAGATAAGTTAGGATCTATAATTTGTGAGATAGGGTCATTATTAAAACCGATGATGGCCAATTCTTCAGGTATTTTAATTCCTCTTTTTTTAGCAGTTTGAATGGCACTAACAGCTATAATATCTCCAGAAGCAAAAATACCATCTGGGCGAAGTTCTAAATCAAATAATTTGTTACTTTCCTTAGCTCCTTCTTCATAAGTAACTGTTTTTAAATTCACGATTAATTCTTCAATTAGAGGTAAATTATGGTCTTTCAAAGCATCGATATAACCTCTTTTTCTTTCGCTATATAAATTACCAAATTCAGAGCCAGCAGTTAGATGTGCAATGCGGATACAACCTTGTTCTATAAGGTGTTTAGTAGCTTTGTATCCAGCCGCATAGTTGTCAATTATAACTCGAAAGGTATTGAAATCTTTAGGTACACGGTCAACAAAAACCAAAGGAATGTTATTGCTAACAAATTGTTGAAAGTGTGAAGTATCACGGGTTTCCATAGCAAGAGAGCTAATTACTCCGCTTACTCTACTGCTGTATAAAGATTTAGCTAAACTAACTTCTTCTTCGTAAGAGTCATGCGATTGCATAATAATTACGTTGTATCCCGATTTTTGAGCTGTAATTTCGATACCACTAATTAATGAAGAAAGGAAAGGTTGTGTAATAGTTGGTATTAAAACACCAATTGTATTGGTTTTATTACCACGGAGTCCAGCCGCAAGAGTATTCGGTACATAACCCATTTCTTCGGCAGTTTTTTTTACTTTTTTTATCGTTTTATCGCTAATTGATGGGTGATCTTTTAACGCTCTCGAAATTGTAGAGGTTGCCAGATTCAATTTTTCAGCAATATCATAGATAGTAATATCTTTATTTTCTTCCATAAATTAAAGAGTGTGAATCACAAATATACATTTTTTTGACTAATTGTGTTCTGTTGCCATTTAGGGATATTTTGGTTTAACTATTTTTATTACAGAATTAGCAGATTAAATATAATATTAGGCAATGGTATGCTGAGTTTATAATTATATTAAAGGTTTAAATCTTGTTAAGTTAACTCTACAGGACATTCAAACTGTAGAGTATTTATAGTTTATGCTTA
>JAKFBW010000035.1:0-88260 GCA_036676965.1 Flavobacterium sp.
ACAAAGTTTGCTGTGAATGTAAAATTAAAGTCGTTTTCTTTAACATAGAACGTTTTTATATTATTGGTTTCGTCGTAATAAAAATTATATGCTGTGTCAAAATCAATTCGTGGATTCATTAACTGGGCAATTCTTGTAGCTACCACTGTTTCTGCTATTTCAAAGTTTATCATAATTTTATATTTATTCTTTATTTTCTTGATTTATTTCAGCTTCAATAAGCGGTCTATGCCATTCCCATAGTTCTTCCAGTGTCTGAAAATCATCTGGAACTGGATTACTTGTGCGAAATGCTTCTTTGGGCGATAAAGGTTGATAATGACTAAAATAACTTTCGCTTGTTCTTCGAGGATTGTATGCTAAAGATGAACTAAAATAGCTATTAGTTATATCATAATGACCTGAATGGATAAAACCATTCCATCGTTCACGTAAAACCTCTTCAGGAGTTATATCAATGATCTCAAATTGTTCCATAACCCTCTCATCAGGAGTTCCCCAAGCATCATTGAGTAAGGATACAGCTTCTACATCAGAAACAGGTGCGCCATATCCAAATATAGTAGCTCTTACTGTTCCACTTTCTTTAGTCATCCAGTACTTAACTCGTTCCCATTCAATATTTATAAATTCATCATCGGTATAATTCTTTTGTTCTACTGGATATAGAAGCTTAGTTGGTTCAAAAACGCCTCCATCTTTCCTCATCTGATAACCAACGGGTCCACATCTTTTATCTTCTACACTATAACCAATGGCGACATTTCCATGTAAAAATGACAAACGTGGTAAATTATCTGTGAATTTTCTATTTCTAATCCAAGCCTGATATAAAAAAGGATCCCAATTAAAAGTTGCGATTAAATCTTTATTTCTTAATGAAAGAACTAAATAATCATAAATAGTAGGCTCATTGGATAGTTGCATATCTCCAAAATAGTCTTTTATCCTTTGTTCTATTTCCAGAATAATTTCCGATTGGGGATTATCGTTGTGTAAGTTAGAATATAACTTTTCAAAATTAGTATTCCTCAAATGTTGCGGAATATGGTCAATTAGATCCGTTAATCCAACAAGCTCAATAAAATTGTCCATCGAAGGTAAACGTTTTTCTTTTGCTTCAGCATTTCTAAATGTTGAAGCAATACTTGCACCTGCTCCCAAGATAACAACATGTCCACCTCCGCCAAATACCTGATTAATACCTTCCTCTTTAGTCATTCCTGCCATAGTCTATAGATATAATTAAAATTGTAAAGTTTTCAAATGTATGAAAATTAAGATAATGTAGAGTCTTCCTAAGCCAAATAATACCACTTAAAGACAGACCAAAATAGAGACTTAATTCTCTAATAGATTTGCTTAAAAACCTGAGATAAACAGGAATGTCTAACAAATTAATTCATTCAAATCATGGAAAAACAAAGAAAAAAATTTTGGCTGACAGCTATATCTATGCTGTCAGCTTTTGGTGCAATGGCGCAGGGAAACGGTTCAGCGGGAATTAACGAGGCTACCCAAATGGTAACAAGTTATTTTGATCCCGCAACGAAGCTTATCTACGCCATCGGAGCGGTAGTTGGTCTAATAGGAGGGGTTAAGGTGTATAACAAGTTCAGTAGTGGAGATCCTGATACCAGTAAGACCGCAGCGAGCTGGTTTGGAGCCTGTATCTTCTTGATTGTATCAGCCACTATTTTACGTTCCTTCTTCCTTTAATCTTTTGGCTGATGAGTACTTACAACATCAACAAAGGCATTGGGAGAACAGTAGAATTTAAAGGGTTGAAGGCGCAATACCTTTTCATTTTCGCTGGTGGATTGCTTGGAACACTTATCCTGATTATGATTTTGTACATGGTCGGGATCAATTCCTATATCTGTCTTTTTCTGGGAGCTGGTGGTGCTTTGCTAATCGTATGGCAAACTTTTTCGCTGAACAAAAAGTATGGAGAACATGGATTGATGAAAATAAGTGCCCAGAAACAGTATCCTCATTACATTATTTGTCGCAAAGCTGTACGTCGTTATTTCAAGTTCAAAACTAAATCCAAGTACGCATGAGAAATAAATCAAAAGCGACTACGTTGGAAAGTAAGTTTCCATTGTTAGCGGTAGAAAATAATTGTATTATATCAAAGGATGCAGATATCACAGCTTGTTTTCGGGTAGCACTTCCAGAGCTTTTTACGGTTGCTTCTGCGGAATATGAAGCCATTCATTCCGCCTGGCATAAGGCTATTAAGACTTTGCCTGATTTTACGGTGATACACAAACAGGATTGGTATATCAAAGAAAATTATGCTCCTGATATTACTCAGGAAGATTTAAGTTTTTTGGCAAAATCCTACCAACAGCATTTTAATGAACGTCCGTTTCTGAATCACTATTGCTATTTGTTTTTAACCAAAACAACTAAGGAACGTATGCGAATGCAGAGTAATTTTTCTTCGCTTTGCAAAGGGGTACTCATTCCAAAAGAAATAAGGGATAGAGAAACTGTTCATCGTTTTATGGAAGCCGTAACACAGTTTGAACGAATAGTTAATGACAGTGGTTTTGTAAAATTAGAGCGATTAAGTGAGGAGGATATCATTGGAACTGAAGACAAGCAGGGAGTACTGGAGCAATACCTGACACTTTCAAGGGAGGTAGAAACTCCCATGCAAGATATTACTTTGGGAGCAGAAGAAGTACGCATTGGAAGCAAAAGACTTTGCCTGCATACCTTGTCAGATACTGATGATTTGCCCGGAACGGTTTCGGCAGATACGCGTTATGAAAAACTGTCCACCGACAGAAGTGATTGTCTTTTGTCTTTTGCTGCGCCAGTAGGATTGCTGTTGAGCTGTAATCACATCTACAACCAGTATCTTTTTCTGGATAACAGTGAAGACAACTTACGCAAGTTTGAGAAATCAGCAAGAAACATGCATTCATTGGCACGTTACAGTAGAGCGAACCAAATCAATAAGGAATGGATTGAACGCTATTTGAATGAAGCACATTCTTTTGGGCTTTCTTCTATTCGTGCTCATTTTAATGTAATGGCTTGGTCCGAAGATTCTACTGAATTAAAACAGTTAAAGAATGATACAGGTAGTGCTTTGGCATTGATGGAATGCAAACCTAGACATAACACCACAGATGTAGCCACGCTTTATTGGGCAGGAATGCCTGGGAATGCAGGAGATTTTCCGAGTGAAGAAAGCTTTTATACCTTCATAGAACCTGCTTTGTGTTTTTTTACTGAAGAAACCAACTATCAAAGTTCTCCATCACCTTTTGGGATTAAGATGGCTGACCGGCTTACAGGAAAACCCATTCATTTGGATATCTCCGATTTGCCTATGAAACGTGGAATTATCACGAATAGGAACAAGTTCATATTAGGTCCTTCAGGTTCAGGAAAGTCATTCTTTACCAACCACATGGTCAGGCAATATTATGAGCAAGGTGCTCACGTTTTGCTGGTAGATACAGGGAATTCTTATCAGGGGTTGTGTGAACTCATCAAAGGAAAAACGAAAGGGGAGGACGGCGTTTACTTCACTTATACAGAAGACAATCCTATAGCCTTTAACCCTTTCTATACTGATGATGGTGTGTTCGACATAGAGAAAAGAGAAAGTATCAAAACATTGATATTAACCTTATGGAAACGAGATGACGAACCACCAACCCGTTCAGAAGAAGTGGCATTGTCCAATGCCGTGAGTGGTTACATCGAACGCATCAAACAAGAGGATGAATCTCCTTCGTTCAATGGATTCTATGAATATGTGAAGGTTGATTACAGAAAGGTATTGGAAGAAAAACAGGTGCGGGAAAAAGACTTTGACCTTGCCAACTTTCTCAACGTATTAGAACCCTATTATAAAGGTGGTGAATACGATTATCTACTGAATTCGGATAAGCAGCTTGACTTACTTACGAAGCGATTTATTGTGTTTGAAATTGATGCCATCAAGGATCATAAAATTCTTTTTCCAATTGTAACCATTATTATAATGGAGGTTTTTATCAATAAAATGCGTCGCTTGAAAGGAGTGCGCAAGTTAATCTTAATTGAAGAAGCTTGGAAAGCTATTGCAAAAGAAGGAATGGCGGAATATATCAAATACCTGTTTAAAACGGTAAGAAAATTTTTTGGAGAAGCCATTGTCGTAACTCAGGAAGTGGATGACATTATTCAATCACCCATTGTAAAGGAAAGTATTATCAATAATTCGGATTGTAAAATACTGTTGGATCAGCGAAAGTACATGAACAAATTTGATGATATACAAGCCATGCTTGGTCTCACAGAAAAAGAAAAAGCACAGGTACTTTCCATCAACATGAATAACGATCCGAGACGATTATACAAAGAAGTTTGGATTGGTTTGGGGGGTACTCATTCGGCAGTATATGCTACAGAAGTGAGTTTGGAGGAGTATTTGGCTTACACCACAGAAGAAACTGAAAAATTGGAAGTGATGCGTCTTGCAGGAGAACTGGATGGAAATGTGGAACAGGCTATCAAACGAATAGTCCTTCAGAAAAAAGAATACAAATAATAATCATTTTAAAAATTGAAAAACAATGAAAAAGTTAATGTTCATGGTGTGTACAGCGTTGCTATTTGCTGTTACACCTACCGTTAAAGCACAATGGGTGGTAACAGATCCTTCCAATTTGGCTCAGGGTATTGTTAATACAGCAAGACAGATTGTACAGACTTCTACCACAGCGACCAATATGATTAACAACTTTAAGGAAGTCCAAAAAGTGTATAATCAAGGGAAAGAATATTATGACAAGCTAAAGGCGGTAAACAATCTGGTAAAAGATGCCCGAAAAGTACAACAGACTGTACTGCTCGTAGGTGATGTTTCTGAGATTTATGTAAAGAATTTTGGAAAAATGATGAACGATCCTAATTTCAATGAACAGGAACTTTCAGCAATTGCTAATGGATACTCCGTCTTATTGAATGAGAGTGTATCACTTCTGAAAGAGCTTAAACAAATTGTAAATGCTTCCACTTTATCCTTGAATGATAAAGAGCGTATGGATATCATTGACGGTGTATATAAGGAAGTAAAAGAGTATCACAATCTGGTTCGTTACTTCACAAACAAAAACATTTCGGTCAGTTATTTAAGAGCTAAAAAGGCCAATAACAGCAAAAGAGTATTGGATCTTTATGGAACTGCTGATCAAAAATATTGGTAATCATGGAATTCAGTAATCTTCATGAAGTATTACGATCGCTCTATGATGAGATGATACCACTATCAGCCGACATGGCGGCAGTAGCTAAAAGTCTGGCGGGATTAGGAGCATTGTTTTATGTAGCACTAAAGGTATGGCAGGCACTTAGCAGTGCAGAACCAATAGATGTTTATCCGCTCCTCAGACCTTTTACTTTGGGACTCTGTATTATGTTTTTTCCAACGATGATTTTAGGGACACTCAATGCGATTCTTAGTCCTGTGGTAAAAGGAACACATAGTATCTTAGAAAATCAGGTTCTTGATTTGAATGCGTTACAGCAGCAGAAAGACCAACTGGAAAGAGAAGCAATGCTTCGCAACCCTGAAACGGCTTATCTGGTTTCTGATGAAGAGTTCGATAAAAAACTTGATGAACTAGGTTGGTCTCCTTCCGATTTGGTAACGATGTCAGGCATGTATATGGAAAGAGAAATGTACGGAGTCAAAAAAGAAATTCGCGATGGTTTTCGGGAGTTTTTGGAAATACTGTTTCAGGCTGCTGCGCTGGTCATTGATACGATACGGACTTTCTTTCTGATAGTCTTGTCCATATTAGGTCCGATAGCTTTTGCCATTTCAGTCTGGGACGGATTTCAGTCTACATTGACGCAATGGCTCACCCGATACATTAGTGTGTATCTCTGGTTGCCTGTTGCCGATCTTTTTAGTGCGATGTTGTCCAAGATACAATCCTTAATACTACAGAAGGATATCGAAAGTTTATCAGATCCCAATTTCATACCTGATTCATCCAACACTGTGTACGTCATCTTTATGATTATTGGCATCATTGGATATTTCACTATTCCTACAGTAACGGGGTGGATTATTCAGGCTGGGGGAGCAGGTAATTTTATGCGAAATGTAAACCAAACCGCAACAAAAACAGGAAATATTGTAGGGGCTGGTACAGGAGCAATTGCAGGCAATATAGGAGGTAGGCTAATGAAGTAATAATATTAAATATTAGTAAAATGGAATTTAGAACCTTAAGAAATATTGAAAACAGTTTCAGGCAAATCAGATTGTATGCCATTGTATTTGCATTGTTATGTATTGGAGTAACGGGATATGCCGTATGGCAATCCTACCGATTTGCAGAGCTGCAACGTCAAAAGGTGTATGTGTTGGACAACGGAAAATCGTTAATGTTGGCTCTTGCACAAGATGCTTCCATTAATAGACCCGTTGAAGCTCGTGAGCATATACGCCGATTCCATGAACTTTTCTTTACTCTGGCACCCGACAAAGATGCAATTGAAAGCAATATGAAAAGAGCATTTAATCTCGCAGACAAAAGTGCTTTTGATTACTACAAAGACCTGTCTGAAAAAGGGTATTACAATCGTATTATTTCAGGGAATGTGCAACAGCGTATTGAAGTAGATAGTGTGGTGTGCAATTTCGATAACTATCCCTATGCAGTAAGAACTTTTGCTAAGCAGTTTATTATTAGATCTAGTAATGTCACCAAGCGCAATCTAGTAACATCATGTTATCTCGTGAATTCTGTTCGTTCGGATAACAATCCACAAGGCTTCAACATAGAAAAATTCAATGTGATAGTGAACAACGATATTGAAATTATGGAACGTTAAAAACAGCTAAGATGAAAAAACTACGAGCAAACATGGATACTTGGTTTAATAAGTTAGATATGCAATGGCGAGCACTTCCTGTGCAGCAACAGTACAAGTACCTCTTGTATTGTTTCCTAGGTTATCTGATTCTTACTATAGCTGTTATTCTAAAGGTTTGGTATGATACAGGAGAAACCAATCATAGTCTGGCTATCGAGCATATTGAAAATCCTGTTATTAAAAAGAAAGAATCCGCTATATCGATGCAGGATTCATTGTTAAAAATCATAAAAAATAGAAAACATGAAAGAGAATGAAAATAAAAAGAATATGGTCTTTGTTATGGATGGTAGTTTAAAAGAAGCTACAGATGTACTTCAAGAAAGTACAGAGAACAAAGTCGAAAAACTGAAAAAGCCAATAATTTTTGCGCTGATGGGTATTGTATTTCTAGGGTGTATGTATTTGATATTTAAACCATCCGAAAATAGCAAAGTGACAGAAGATATTGGTCTCAATGATTCAGTCCCTCAGGCTACTGATAATGTTTTGCAGGATGATAAGCAAAAAGCCTATGAAGAGGCAATATTGGAGCAGAAGAATCTGGAAAAACAAAATGCACTAACTTCTTTGTCTGACTATTGGAATGAAGACAGTACAAATGAAAATGGTCAGGATTTTTCGGAAAAGAATGAAGTATATAATAGTTCATTAAACAATGATAATCCTTCTTTGAATAGTTATCGCAATGCACAGAATACGGTAGGTAATTTTTATCAGAATGATAATTCGGAGGCATTGCAATTGCGAAAACAACTGGATGAACTAAAAGAACAACTGGCTAAAAAGAATGAGACACCCATTGATCCTATGGAAAGCCAATTGGAATTGATGGAGAAATCCTATCAGATGGCTGCAAAATATCTTCCAACAAATGCGGTTTCAGGGGAACAGCCAAAGGAACAAAAAACAGCACTTTCTGGTTCATCAAACCAAAAAGAAACTTTTGTAGCATTTGTTCCTGCTAGTAAAAATGTGGTTTCTTCTTTATATAGAGTATCCACGGATAGCACATTTATAGCTAATTGGAGCGAAAATCACAACCGTGGATTTTATACTGTAGGGAAAATGGAAGAGCAAATACAGCCCAAAAATAGTATCCGTGCTGTTGTTCAACAAACACAGTTGGTAACTGAAGAAAGTAGTGTTCGTTTACGCTTATTAGAACCTGCCAAAATAGGAAATCATATTATTCCGCAAGGGACAGTATTGACTGCAAATTCAAAATTTCAACAAGGACGTCTCCAAATGAAAATTAGTTCGATAGAACGGGATGGAAATATTTTACCTGTTGAACTTACTATTTATGGACTGGATGGACAACAAGGTTTGTCTATTCCTTATTCTCCCGAAATAAGTGCTTTCAAAGAAATGGCTGCTAATATGGGACAGACTTCAGGAAGCAGTATTATGATGACAAATTCTGCCGGACAACAGATAGCAGGAGATTTGAGTCGTGGGTTGGTACAAGGTGTTTCGGGGTATTTTTCTAAAAAAATGAGAACTCCAAAAGTAACATTGAAAGCAGGACATCAAGTGTTTCTTGTCTCCAAAAAATAAATATTCAATTCTTTAAACTTTATACAATATGAAAACAACAATAAAAAACATACTAATAGTTTTGACTTTAGTATTAGGCTATGTTACGCCATTTCAGGCACAACAGACTGTTCACAATACCGCAAAGTTGGACTTGGGAAAAATAGAACCATACCAAATAGAAGTAACTTACAGTAAAACTTCGCACTTGATATTTCCTGCTGCTATCCGTTATGTGGATTTGGGAAGTGACTATCTGGTTGCAGCCAAGGCGGAAGATGCCGAAAATGTATTACGAGTAAAGGCAGCAGTTCGTGATTTTAAAGAGGAAACCAATTTTTCGGTAATTACCGAAGATGGACGTTTTTATAATTTCAATGTGCTTTACAACTCTTTTCCAGTTACTATGAATTACAATCTTTTGGAAATGCAAAAGGGGATAAACAGAGGAAATACTAATGATGTTCTTTTTGAGGAACTAGGAAAAAATTCCCCATCATTAGTAGGCGAGTTATTGGAAACGATTTATAAAAAAGACAAACAGCTTATAAGAAATATTGAAACTAAAAGTTTTGGGATTCAATTTTTATTAAAAGGAATTTATATCCACAACGATAAATTCTATTTCCATACCGAGGTTCGTAATCTTACCAATGTGCCGTTCCAAATCGATTTTATTGATTTCAGAGTAGTAGATAAAAAGCTCGCTAAACGTACTGTGATACAAGAAAGAATGTTAATTCCATTGCGAATATATAAACCGCTGGATGAAATTGCAGGTAATATGGTAGAGCGAAATCTATTTCTGTTAGATCTATTCACTATTGCGAATGATAAAGTACTCCTTGTAGAAATTTTCGAAAAAAACGGTGGCAGACATCAGCTATTAGAAATAGAAAATTCCGATTTGGTCAAAGCAAAACTTATCAGGGATATGAAGTTAAAGATTAATTGATTTTAATAAAAACATAAAAAGGGGCTGTTTCACAACTTGTGAGGCAGCCTCTTGATATTTGTTGAATATATTTATTTCTTAACCTTTTAAAAACAATAAGTTATAGGTAAGAAACGTTTTTTTTTAAATTAAAAGAGTGAAATATAAACGTACACATTATGAATCCAACATTGTTTTTAAGCATCTTAGCTTTGTTAAGTGGTTTTGGTCTTCGTTACTGGATTAACAGAAGAAAATTTTATAGAAGAAGCCCAATGGGAGCGGAAGGTTTTTCGAGTTATGAAAAATCAGTATTCATTTCTTTTCTGGAGCGTACTGGAAAATGGATTGCCTTTATTCTGATTGTTTTTGGACTTTTATTCTTCTGGAGTTATTCAAGACAAAAGAAAGAAAAAGAAGAAGTGGTTTTAATTGAAAAGCAAAATCCAAAATAATCTAGCGACGTTCTTTTGCTTCTTTTTTTTGGTCGCTCATGTGGAAAGAAAAGAAGTTAGACCAAACCAATAAAGAGGATAATGAATATTCTCATGCAAAACCCGCAAGCTTTTTGATAATATGGGAGGATTCACATTTTAGCAAAGTGCTTGCACCTTTTTTTTGTAAAAAGACTTTCCCGACCATCGGAAGGGAGTGTGTTTTTACTCTGTTTTCAGCATAAATAATAAAGCGACGTTCTTTTGCTTCTTTTCTTTGGTCGCTGATGTGGAAAGAAAAGAAGTCGGACAAAATGAATAAGGAGGATAGTGAATATCCTCACGCAAAACACACAAGCTTTTTGGTAAAATGGGAAGATTTCAAATTTTACCAAAGTGCTTGCACCACTTTTCTGCAAAAAGACTTTCCCGACCATCGAGAGGGAGTGTCTTTTTGCAGCCCGCCCCGATAACTATCGGGGTTGGGTTAGCCAACTGGGATGGGCTGTGACCTAAAGTCTTTCAAATTGAGAAAAAAGCCTCTGTATTGGGTTAGTCCATTGCGAAACAAACCCCATAAAAGAGAACTTCCCATTTGTGCAAGTGCAGAATTAATATATAAATCTTGTTTTTCCAATGCTTCCGTAAGGGAGCAACTTGGAGTGTCATCTCTAATTTCGGACTGTTTCAGCAGTTCGGGAAATTCTTCGGTCACAAAAGGCAAGTTAGAAACGGTTTCATATTTTTCTGAATTAGGCTGTTTAATATCGCTTATAGAGGACAGTATCACTTGCCCTGTGTATTGGCTATTACCAAAATCTATCCAATAACGAGGACGATTAGCATAAGCTCTACTGTTATTAAGTTGTTTTAAAATGTCAGCAATTTCAAAACGAGCTTTCACGCTATCCACACAGCTAATAAAAATACTTGCTCCTGCATTTTCGGGTAATCTTTCTAAACTGTCTTTTTCAAATTTTATGGTTTCCGCTTTCCAGTTTGTACCCGACCAGCGATTGGCACGGTTTATCAGTGCGACCGATTTGTACAGTCCTGTCTCAGAATCTGCAAATCGTTGTCTGCCTAAATTGGCTTCCGTTATAGTATCATCATCCCAAAGACGAACGTTTAAACCTGCATGTCCAAATGCAATAAGGCTATGATTCATTTCCATAAGAGAAGTTAATACTTTTGAACCTGTACCACCTGCACCGATAAGATTTACAGATATAGGGTTTGTGGGATTTATTAAATAGTTGTCCGTAAAGTGGATTTTTGTTTTTTCGATATTCATGACAATACATCTTTTAAGGTTTTACCATTCTTTTTTAATACTTCTTTTGGAAAAGTGTTGTTTGTATTGACAAGACTTTCCCAAAGTGTTACACAGTTTCCTTCTATCGGATTGTAGTCTGGCATCAAATGACTGAAATAGCTGTTGAAAAAATAAGTTTCCCATGCGATTGTAAACTCTTCTAATGAAACAATTTTCTTCATCTGAACATCTACCGTTCCCATGCAAACATTGGCATTTTCATATACATTAAAAAAAGGAGCATTGTACAATTTTGTGTTTTCTTTAGGTCTGCGATTACTTCCCAAAGCAAAAACAGAAAGACTGTTTTTGTTGGCAATCCATAACATAGGAGGTACATTTACCAAACCTTTTGGGATTCCTAAATTTTCTGTAAAACACATTTCTCTTTGCATGGCTTTGGTAAACCAGATTACTTTATTTTGAATAGGGTCAATATGTAAAATAGCATTGCTTATTATTCCTTCTGATTTTAAACAAGGTTCTTTTTCTTCTTTGGCTGTTTTCAATGCTTTTGCCAGTTGGTTTGCTTCTCTTACAGTCAAAGGATGGGCATTAATAGGATTTCCATTTTTATCCATGTCGAAAGATTCTACATAGGTGTCAGAATTCATTCCTTTAGTCTGATAGAATACTAATGCAGATTTAGGATGATACAGTGTTCCAAAATTTTCTGTTATATCGTTCATCACTATTGTTTTAAAAATGGTTTAACAGGTAAATTAATTCTCCGATAAGGGCAAACAATCTATTCTCAAAATCAAGATTGTTTATTGTTATGTCACTTCCGTCAAAACCTTTAAGGATACTAGGCTCTTCAATCTGTCCGTATTCTTGTAATTCGTTATTTACGCATTGTATAATATTTTCATTCAGCCAACCTTTTGCATCAGCATAAAAGGACACGTAGTAATCCATTGTTAAAATGTTTTCTATTTCTTCTTCGTTTTCGTCTGCTTCTTCGTTGGGTCTTGCATTTCGAAATACATTTTCGTTTGGATATTGCTCTAAAAGGGCATAGGCTTCTTGAGCTAATTTTGAACAATCCTGTTCAAAATCGTTCGTACATTTAAAGCGGTTCAAGCGTTTTTTGAAAAAAGTTAAATTGGCAGGATTGAAGATTTTTTGTTCCATTTTGTCGCCAATCCATTCTGCTTGTTCGAATTCACGCATATACATAGATGTTTCTTCGGCATCATCATCAGTTAGTAGCCATTCTTTCAACATCTCGTATTGATAATAAAGAAAACTATTTTCCTGTCTGTAATAAGGTATGTTAACACTATGATAGAGATAACTACAAACTGATAATAAAAGCTGTGCACTGTATTTTTGTTTTCTGTTTTTCAGTAATCTGTACAGCGGTACTACAGGAATATAAAAAAGAGTAGAATTTGTATTGTATCGTTCTTCACTTGTAAAAAAGGTTTTTTTGTTATCCTGTACGAGTTTGATTTCTTCCCAATCCCTCACCTTATCTTTTAGTTTTTCTTTGGTGTCCCATAAAGCCAAAGCGATATTGTAAGGAAAACCAAAAGGTTGGGTGTGTATAGGGTTAATGTTATAATGTGTTGCAAGTTGGGAAAGAGATTGGTAAAAATCTCTTTCCGCCTTTGTTGTTTTCTTACAAGCCTTTGCCGTTTTCGTTTCTTCCAAAACAGGCAGAAACGAAGTTCTTAAAAAACCATTGGTAACATCGGTACTGGTACAGAGTGCTGTTTGTCCTTGCGGATTTCGTTTGCATCCTTTGTTCGTTTCATCCAGTTTGCGAACTCTCCTAATTGGCGGTGTAGTTGTTTTTGTTTGGATTCTTTGGGAAGCTGTATCATACCCGCTATGATATGTGTTTGCATAAGTCATTTTTTATAGTTTTTGGTTTAACCTTTTGTCCCTATAGCACTTTCAAAGCGGTATTGTACCGTATCATCCTTTATTACAGGTGCGCCAATTTTTGCGGTTGTAAGGATGGGATAACTATTCGAATAGAAGTTTAACACGGCTTGTACACTCCATTTTGGTTCGGGGTCTGTGAGTTTGATTTCTTGTCCTTTATCGTTAAACAGAAACACTCTTTCTAATTGTGTGGCTAATAACATAATGATTCAATTTAGATTAAACATTTTCTTGCTCTGCTTCGAAAAGACTAGGAGAAGCAAATTTGTCGGATAGTTCTTTTTTACGTTTGTGTATGGCTTCGGCATATTCAGGATAATCGTTAGGGTTTGGTACTTTCATCCAGGCATCACGGGGTTTGCCATCGTTGTCCAATTCATCAGCCTTTGCCATAGCTTCTTTGTATTTCTTTTCTTTTTCGTCCTTTGCTTTTTTCTCTTTATCGGTTTTCTCTTTTTCCATTGCCGATTGTTTTTGGGCATTTTCCAATTGCTTCATATAGGCTTCCATGTTGACCATTAAACCCGAGGCAGTTTGTAAGGGTGCTGTAATGTTTTCAAAAAATCCCTCGTCTAATTCTTCTGCTGTCCCTCTAAGATTAAGAGGAGGGATTAGTTGTTTGGCATTGTCTCCGCATTGTTCGTTTTGGAGTAGAATAGAAACAACTAATTTGTTTTCTGCTCCTCTCGATATGGTTAGCTGTAAATCGCCTGTGATTTCTAATTGTGCTATCTGATTGAAAAAATAAGTGTTCATCTTTTAAATTTTAAAGTGTTGTTTAATCCGTTTTTAATTTCCGTTAATTTTTCGTACATATCCAGCCAATAGGCTTTTTGTCTTTCATTAAAACATGAAAAATCGTTACCCTCTTGTTGGTAGTCTTTGTATTCTGCCGTTATTTTGATAGCTTCATTAAGGTCGGTTACCTTAATAGAGCAACCATTCAAATCAATTACTTCCATTCATCAAAAAATTTATGTTAATAGCGTTCGCACCAATTTTTGCAAATGAGCTACACAGTTCAAATGCTTTTTGAGACTTTATTTGTGCCGTACCACCTAATACAATGGATTGCAGTTTAGCTTCATCATCTTTATAATTGCGTACATTTTGGTAGTAGCCAGTCACAGCGTTATAAGCCCCAAATAAAGTCCCTTTTGTGGTTTCCATTTGTTGGGTCTCATTAGTCATTGCATAAGCAAAAGCACTTTCAACAGTATTTTTGAACAGGGTGGAGATTTCGTCATTATTACCCTTTTTGATATGCTCTAGGGTTTCTTTATTGGGACAAAGTGCTAACTGTATCAATTTTTCTAACTCCTTATCACTTACTTTTACTTTCGCCCAGTCATTAAAGATGTTTTCTAATTGATTGCTAAACTCGTTTGCCAATCCCATTACTTTGTGGGCATTGTCCAAACGTTGTTTTGCTCCCGAAGTATGGCGAATGCGTACCACGTTACTCATATTGCGAAGTGAAGCGTTAAGCGTATTTTGGCAAACAATTCGAACAGGGGTAAAGGCTGCGGTAATACTTCCGCTACCATCGTGCGAAGTGGTAAGAAAAATATATTTTTCTGTTACATCATCGCCATTACCAACACGGATATAATCAGGTAGTTTTGCAGTTATGAAAATACGCTCTCCATTACCTAAAGCCCCTGCGGTCTCGTATAAGATACCGTCAGTACCTCCTACAATAGCATCAAAAAAACTAAAAGCCTCCCGATTTTGTACAATATGGTAGTCTTTTCCTACCACACCCAAAACGGTGTTGTTGTCAGTGCGCATAGTAGCAAAATAATTAGGCACGTTTAGTTCGTTGTCTCTAATTTCTATGCTGTTTGTATTTTCAATAATATTGGAGCCTTTTGTGTATAGCGGACTTTTGATTACTTCATAATCCAGTCCTGCGTGTTGGATTGCTTCTGCACTTGTGGGATAATCTTGTACAATTTGCCCTAAACCGTGCCATGCTTTTTCCTGAACGCTTAAAAAAGAATAACGTCCAGTTTTTTCGTTGAAATTTAAATTATGTGCCATGATATTGAGATTTTAAAATTTGAAAAAGATTAAATGAATAGTTTTAGAATGGTAAATCGTCTCCAGTCTCCTGATTTGTAGTGTTGGTTTTCTGTTCGTTGGTACTTGTTTGAGAGTTTTCTGTTTTTTTACCGCCTCCATGCAATTTGATAGTTGAGGTATGGAAATTTAAACTAGCTCTTAATTCTCCGTTATTGGCTGTCCAAGGTCTTGTACTAACTCTGCCTGTAAGCTCTACCAAAGTGCCTTTGGTTAGTATCTTCGCTACATTTGGACTTATCCAGTAAGAGCAATCAAAATAGGTTGTTTGTTCTATGCGTTCGCCTTGTTTGTTGCGATAGCTGTCATTAGTGGCTACTGAAAAGTTCACTACTTGTTTTTTCTGTGACGTTGTGCGTACCTCTGCATCCCTTGTCAGTCTTCCGATGATGTTCATAATCTTTACTTTTTAGAGTTAAATTTTATTTTATTTATTCGGCAATGAGAGGAGGAGCTGTTTCGTTTCACTCTATTACCATTTCTAATGCTTTTGTTTTCCATTATTGACATTTTTTTTATTCGTCTAAAGAGCCGGAGTATGCTTTGTTTCGTTTCAGGAGCATAAAAGGTTAGTGTTTAGCAGGAGCAAGGTTTTGTCAAACAAATACGACCCGAATGGGTGGAGATTTTTTGACAAACCCGTAGGGCTTGACCTTGTTATTGCGTTAAGAACACTAGAATACCTTTGCTCTTGAAATGGGACAAAACAGCATACTGGCTCTTATTAAAAAAAGAGTGGAAGTGGTGAAAATGGCATTGAGCAAATGGCTCTAATAATTAGAAAATTTCATCAATATGGCAAAATCTCTAAATTGATGTTTAAGATTTTTTTTTTAAAGCTTTTACTGGTAGAGTTATTGATTAATAATATTAGATGTACTTGCATCACAAATTGTTGGTGATGATGTTGTTGGTGTAGCTAAATAGTTATATATTTGTTCACTAATATTAAGTGTTCACGTTTTCGTGAACATGAATATAAAGTGAACAAGATGAACGAGCAGTACATTATACAGAACGCAATACATAATCTTCAGAAAGATGAGATACGGGCTGAATGGAGAGAAGCAACTAATGATGGTTTCATTGATGGAAAGTTGACGCTTCATATGAAGCGTCAGCCTGCAGTTGTATTAAATGTAGAAGTTAAAAAAGAACTACGTGGAATGCATCTTACTATTATGGAGGACAAGGCACGTAGTGAAGCACCATTTATGATAGTTGCTGATCGTATATTTCCTAAGGTTAAACAGGAGTTAAAAGAGAGGCAAATCAATTACTTGGAGGCAAGCGGAAATATGTTCCTACTGATGGATGGCCTTTACATTAATATTGACGGTAGGAAAAATGAGGTTACTACAACTACTAGCGGCAACCGTGCCTTTACAAAGACTGGACTACAGGTCATATTCCAGTTTCTAATTGAAGAAGACTGGGTAAATCGGCCATATCGTGAAATAGCGCAACGCACCGGTACAGGTTTGGGTAATATTAATAATATATTCAATGGGCTAGCACAGGAAGGTTATTTATTACAATTAACAAAGAATGAGCAGAAATTAGAAAATAAAAAACAACTGTTGGAAAAATGGATTCTGGAGTATGAGAAACGCCTTAAGCCCACGTTAAATATTGGTACATTCAGGTTTTTGAAGGAAGAAGATTTTTACAATTGGAAATCAATACCTCTTAAAAACCAAAAAACATATTGGGGAGGTGAACCCGCTGGGGCAATTTATACAAGTTACCTGCGTCCAGAAGAGTTGACAATTTACACTGAAGAAGAGTGGAATGATTTGATTAGGAACTATAGATTGGTTCCGGACCCGCAAGGTAACGTCAAGGTATTTAAGAAATTCTGGAAGCATGATACAGTAAGCGAAAATGCAGTGCATCCACTTTTGGCATATACCGATTTAATGAATAAGGGAGATAGAAGATGTACAGAAACAGCACAAAGAATATACGATGAGTACTTACAAGATAAGTTTTAAGCAATTAAGGCAGGAAGCAAAACTTTCAGAAATGCTTACGGCATTGGAGAGGGGGTTAAAAAAGTTTAATATAGATTTCTATCTCGTAGGAGCAGTGGCGCGAGATGTCTGGATGTCTGCAATACATGATATTCCGCCTAGCCGTATTACAGGAGATATTGATTTTGCTATTTTCATTAATGACAAAGGAATTTATGAAGCATTAAAAAAGTATCTGATAGAGACGGAAGGATTCCATCCCTATAAAGGGAATGCTTTTGTATTGGTCTGGAAAGGTTTTGTCCAAGTTGATTTGTTGCCCTTTGGCGAGATAGAAGGTAAAGGATCGCATGTGACGGTTGAAGGTACTGGCCTTACGGATGTAAGCGTTCCTGGTTTTAAGGAAATATACGATGCCGGACTTCCGGAAGCTGAACTGGAAGGAAAGCACCATTTTAAATTCTGTACACTTCCAGGAATAGTATTATTAAAGTTGATGGCTTATGAGGACCGCCCAGAAATACGCCGGGACGATATCAAAGACATCAGTAAGATTTTAAAACACTTTTTCGATATGTATGCTGAAGAGATTTATGCAAACCATCTGGATTTATTTGGCCAAGGTCAAGAGCTCGATATGCTGGCTGCACGTGTTATGGGTCGGGATATGGCAAAAATAGCAAGATTGAATGAAGAGTTGTTTGTCAGGATTTCTGCCCTGTTGGATAAGAATACAGTGAGTCCGGCCACTAGTGAAATATCAAAAATCATGGCTGAATTTTTTGAAAATACGGTCCAGTACGGTATGGATTTGCTCATTGAGATTAAGGCAGGATTTCTGGAGTAGAATTAATATTGCATCTTAATAATGAATTTACGATTAACAACAAGAGACAGAAACCCTTGCTTTAATAGAGGTAGCATGTAATTGAAATCTGTCGCAATGCTTTATCATATATTTGTATACCTTAGCGTTACACAAAATATAATATCTATGGAGGACTACCTTAAAAAATTTCGTGATCGCTTACGAATTATGATCATTCTTTATACTTTTTGTGATCCATTGGAGGATAAAACATCAGGGAAATATGGAGTATTTCGCAGTGAGATTAAAATACAGGCGTTAGATTTTCTTCTTCGCTATCCTGATTTTTTTTCAATGGAATTAATGGATTTATTAGATAATAATACATCAAATGATAAAGAAAAGATTGGGAAAATAATTGAAGCTATTTATTTAGATAATGAACCCGAAATAAGGGTGGAAGAAATGGAAAAATTTTTTCATGGAGCATATGAAAGTATTGATGATGTAATAGCATATCTTGTCAGTGTTGGCTTAATCACACATGATAGTAAAAAAAGATCAGATGGAAAGACATATGATAAAATATACTACATAACTACTGAGGGCTCCAATAAAATTATCCGATTTCTCAATGATATTTCAGCAGTAGAATGGTATTATGATCGTTGTATGCTGATAAAGGAATATTTTGGAAGTTTTTCAGGGACAGAGTTAAAATCTAGACAATATAGATATGGAGAGTACAGTAATATCTCTTACCGTAGCCATATTCAGAATATTAATAGCAAGGTGAAACTAGCATATTTTCAAAGATTTAATAAATCATTATAATGGACGAAAGACAGATTAATTATAAAGATTTTCTAAAGTACGTTTATGAGCACTTTGCAGAGAATATCACTTTAGAAGAAGTAGAAGAAATCCTTCATTTAGAAGATGATTACAATAAAGATAGTCCAAATTCATTAGGCAAATCCCTAGTAATTGATAGGTTACTATTTACAGGGCAAAAGAAAACCGGTGAGAGTTTTATATTCGATCAACCAGTTTATAACGGTATTAATGTTTGGATTGCTGACAACCATAAAGGAAAATCCACTATTTTTAAAATAATAAAATTTGCACTAACTGGAGCAGATAGTATTAAGAAAGATATCAAACCATGGATTACTGAAATTCTACTTCAATTTACTATTGGCAAAATAACCTATACGTGCTACATTAATAGGACAGGAAGGGACAGGGGTGGTGTCTATAGATTTTCAATCGATAGGTTCATGGAGCTAAGAGAAAACCAAAAGCTTGATGATGCACAAAAAGAGATTGAGTTCGAATTTAATAACCGGATCCAATTCGAAGAGAAAATACAGGATTTTTTTTTCGAACAGTTTTCATTTTATACCCTAAAATACACCCAAAAAAATAGTGCCAAGGACTCATTTGAAATGAATACTTCAAGTCTTAGTTGGGCCACCTATTTTAAGTCTATTTATTTGGAGTCTAGTAATTATGAGTATTTGTTTTTTGATAATGAAAAATACGGCTCACAAGGGAAAAAAATATTCGAAATGATCTTGGGTTTGCCCTTGACATATCCCATTAATATGCTAAATATTCAAATGGACAGGGTTATGGAGACTATCGGAAAAATGAGGCTAATGGATAAAACCAAGCTGGAATTTAACAAAAACAGCAAAGTACAGTTAGAAAAGAGGCTGGCTGAAGTTACTCTTGAAATGAAAGCTCTTCAGGAAGGACAAAAAATTGAATTCAATGATCGCCCATTGGTAGAGGAATACAACAAATTGTCTGAAAAAATTAACGAGTCAAGAAAACAGCAGAGAGCAGTTTCAGAAGCCTATCAAAAAGGAAAAAATGAACTGATTGCTCTTGAGGCAGAATTACAAAGCCTCGAGGGTGATAAAGTAAAGATCTCGTCAGAAATAACTAAGCTGAAAAAACGCGAGCTCAATATCGATATATATCGGCAATCAGAAAGTTTTTTTACAAATCTTGAAATAAAAACCTGCCCACACTGTGAAAAAAAAGTCAGTGAAGACAAAAAGAAAAGTGAAATAGAAGATCATATATGCAGTTTATGTGGAGAAGAGTCTAAAGAGCAAAAAGTTGATCCAGAAGAAATAAATGAAAAAACGAAACTGTTAGAAGATGAAAGGAATAAACATGAAGCGAAATTAGAACAAGTTGAGAACACCCTTAAAAAGTGTTATGAGAATATCGAAATATTGCGAAAAAAGAATGCTGAAGTATATGCAAAATTTATAACACTAACTCCTATAGAAGCAGACAGCCTTAAATTGTCAGAAATTGAAACAGAGATTGAATCAATTGGTAAACAAAGATCGAAATTCACTGATTTACTAAATAAAAAGGATAATTTTATCAAGGAAGAGGCAGTGTTGTTATTCCAGCTTAACGAGATCGCTAAGCAGGAATCACAAATAGATTCCAATGAAATGGCAAATCTAAATTTAAAACGGGAGGTTCTGGATTATGCGCTTAAGGGTCTGGAAAAAAAGCGTGTACAGCTGAATAAGGATATTCTTAGCAAACTGAAGGAATTAATCATTAATGAGGTTCATGCCTTTGGCCTGCTAAGCATAGATAATATAGAAATTTCGGATAAGTATGAATTAATTTTTGTACAACATGGTATTGCAGTAAGTTTTAATGATCTTACCGAAGGCGAAAAATTAAGAGTTAAGCTCGCATTTTACTTAAGCTTGATTCAATTGGATATTGAACATAATTTAGGAAGGCATCCGCGGTTTTTGATATTTGATTCGCCCGGTAGTGAGGAGATGGTTCCCAAGCATTTACAGGGTTTGTCTGATATCTTTAAAAGTATTAATGATCGATTCAAGGATAAATTGCAAATATTTGTTGGTTCTGCACTGAGAGATTTCTCCTGTATTACTGATAATGAAAAAACATTTATAAAAGAGGAGAATCATTTTGTCTTTTAATGCTATGGATAAAAAAGTACTTTTAGGCACTGATTTTTCAAAGATTCTTTTTTTAGATAATTTCTATATCAATGTGGATGAGGAGAATGAAGATGGCTCTTCTATCTTAGATTTTTTAAAAGAAATAATTAATACAACTGAAAATACATATATTAAGAGAGTCACCTGCAAGATTATATGCGAACTGACAGCGGTTAACATAATAAAAAACCGCTATGCCTCTCTAGGTGTTTTATTTGATTTTCTCTCAAGTAATACAAATGAATTAATAAATATTGCATTAAAGCAATTGCCCTTTTTTATTGAGCTGTTGACAAGTGAAATAGAGGAAAAAGTTATAGACCTTACCGATCATGATAATGGCGATATATCCAGTCAGGCTTATCTTTTTTTAGGAATTAAAACCTTATTCTTTAGTAGGTCAAAGAACGATTTTCCAAATTTTATTAGTACAATTTCTGAGGCTGAAAAATATTTTCTTGCAGCTGAAAATGTAATGGAGAACAGGGATGATGCCGAGTTTTATATGATACTAATCCAGTTGACAAAAGCTTTATTTTCAAATGATCAAGAAGGTGTGGAAACAATAGTTGCTGAGTTATATGAGAATTTACAGTTTAGAGCTTTGTATGATTTTGATGCTGCTGGCCTTGAATTTGAATATTTAATTTTTCAAATGTTTGAATCTTTAAATAGAAAGTATAAGATTGCAAGCAGATCACAGGAATGGCTGGATGTTAGGCAAGAAACTCAAATGATTCTGGAGGCAAGTTTGGAAATTGAAAAATTAAAATTTTACGATTCTAAATTTACAAATATTACCAGGAAAATTGTTGATGAGTCGATTTCTAAAATAGAATCAAATATTTATAATTTTTATCTTAATGGAGATCGTAAAAGGCTAATTGCCCTGCAATCCCAAAGTGATAAAAAATTGGTTGATTTCATCGATTCAATACTTCGATCTTTGCCAGATCAAGATAATGGAACAATAGATGATAATGAAGTATTGGCAATGTTAGTCGAATTTATGGGTGTTGAAGGAGGTCTTGAAATCTATAATAAAATACAGAAGAAGGAACTGTCTTTTGCAAAAGCAATTGGGCAGTTTATAATGAATAACTACAATAGTAACTTGTCAATACGGACTGGTAGTTTACCAGGAGAAGAGATATTTAACCTGTTGATGCGGGAAATTGATACGTTGCTTCCTGAATATCCAACAGAAAAAAGGATAATATTTTCAGCCATACTCGAAGAAGTTATTCGTTATTGCCGTTCTACATTTGTTGGAAATGAAAAGAAACGTTTTTCCTTTCTATACAGTACATCTGCAAAAGGAAAAGGTACCAAAGCCAGTGAGCAGGATTTGCAGGACAGTATGATTTTATATTTTGAACATTCTAATATTGCAGATGGATTTGAACATGAGAAGTCTAAGTTTGTGGATGGCGGACGTGTGGATATAGTGTACAAGAAAGATATTATAACCGTACCTATCGAATTAAAAAAATCATTGTCACGTCCTGATAAAGATATGCTCGAAGAGAATTACATTGCCCAAGCACAAACTTATACAGCAGGATATGATCAATTGGGGATTTTTGTATTGTTGGAAATGAGCGATAAGAGTAAAGAACCAATGGCTAATTTCAAAGATTGGTTTAAAATTCATCATTTGCGACCATCTACAGGTCAGGAAGTATCCTACCCTGATTATATAATCTCGGTTGTGGTACCAGGTAATCGAACTAGCCCAAGTTCAAAAAGTACTTATAAATAGAATATTTGGCAAGTCTCGGCATAGCGTAATCAATGAAGTTGGATTCCTTAAAAATTTATCGAAGGTTTAATACGTCTTGGTTTCCAGTAAAATATTTTATTATCTACAAAAAAGGAAATAGGATACTGTGGTGCTACAAAAGATCTCTCGCCATTATCAGGTCGAAAGACAGAAGACATTTTTTTATCAATTAGAGTTTTGCACGATTCATATATGCCATTCAGCTCACTGGGAAGCTCACCAATACAATCTTGTTTGTAATCTGCCCTTAAATCTCCAATAGCATTATGAAACACGCTTTGTGTAAAAATATATGCAAACTTAATGGTCGTCGTATCATATGCAATAATTTCCTCAACAATAGTTTTGAAAAGCTGGTGGTCAAGACTAAAATATCCGGTGTTAATTAAGAACACGCCGACGGTATTGATTGAATTTGTCTTGTTGAATTCCTTAATTTGCTTTGAAGCCTTCCTTACTGTGTTTTTTATTGAGTTTGCTATAATCCTCTTATATGCTGCATGGCTTTCACCCTCAATATTAGAAAAATTTATATTAACAGAAAAACTACTATCTGCCTCAAATATTTTTGCTATTGTAGAACGCCTGTCTTTATTATATAAACTTTCATTTTGAAGATCTTTCAATTCTATTACTATATCTCCGAGTATGAAATCGGGTGTCATAGTTACGGTTTCAGGAATTTTACTCCCTCCAAACTGATCGATGATGTTTTCAAAATCTAACTCCGTAAATCGAGGGATATTGTAGTAGTATAGATTTGAAAAATTGGGTTCACCAAAATTTGTAAAAGAATACCCGTCACGTTCAGCTCTAATATATGCTTCCCATAAGTCTCCGCCCTCGTCCTCACAAAGATAGCGGATAAGAATATCGATTTTAATCTCGGAACAAACAACATGCCCATTAGCAGATATTATATCATAGAGCTTCGCCACTGAAAAATCACTTTCACCTATCATTAGGATACAATTACTATAACTCTTGTTTACCTTACTGAATCCTTCAAAAATCACTCTGAGAATACGCTTATGATTATGCATCTTTTAAGATCTTTCTAAAACTATTCGTAAGGTTCTTTGAATCAATATTGTTTGATGTTTTTTTTATAGAAATTGGTGAATAGTTGCTCATTGGTATAGATCTTTAAATTCATTTTTTTTCATTAGAAACTTGATATGCCTTTAAAAAAACTCTCACCATAGATGAGAGTTTAAATACTAGGATTCCACTTCTAAACGACTTATGGTGTTTTAAATTTTGAATAGTTTGCAATTTTGTGTTTCTCAACGAAAGCATAAAGTTCTTTCCTTAACTAGGTTTCAGTTGTCATCCTCTTATGTTCTTTTTCAATTGTAAAATTAAGTGAAATCTGTAGTTCTGCATCGTTGGATCTTTTTGCTATATCGTCCGGGAATGCGATGACAAGATTAGTAATACCTTTAACGCCCCTGAGATCAAAATTATACTTAAGCGATATTGATGCAACAATTAGCTTGTCATGATATAAGTTGTTTTCAGCAATGGGTTATATTTTGAAGGCCATGTCCGTTTGCCGGATATGTTTTTAAATTTTGAGATACCCAAGTCTGACCTGCTGACTATTGTAGTTGGATATCTAGATTTTCTTTTGCTAATCTCTAAATAATCTAAACCATTAGAGTCTCCGAATAAACCCGTTCCACAATTTTAATTTTATGCAGTTCATTGCCCGGCGATGAATTCATATGTTTTTGCACATCATCATAAGCTTCTGAGTATGTTTGTCTCCATATTCCGTTCCAATGTGAATTTTTAGAGTAGCATACAGCTCTGTAATCTCTTTTTACTTCAGTGGTCTTTTCTTTAAATTCTTCAAATTTCATGATTATAAAGTTTTAAATGTTATTGGGAAATTTAATTTTAAACCTATGGAAGATCTGTCGCTGAACTCATCATCTTCATTTTCGGATTTTTTGAAAATATCTTTCATATTGTAATATAATTCGACATTAATAACATTCTTATCTTTTTCACTGTTCTTAAACCCTAAAAGAAATCCCACGATATTATCAAACTTTAATTTTTCTTCGAAGTTTGTTTTAACACTGGGTTCAATATGGAATGCAAAGGCCTGATTAAGGGTTGGAAACCAGTATAGGTTGGCACTTGCCTTTAGCTGAGAAATATTTCTTTTGTATTCTCCCAGATAAACAGTTTTTGTCTCACTTAGGCTTCGTGAATTTGGCGATGCAGAGATATCCTGTTTGTCGTTTAACGTTTTCTTTATTAGGTCATCAAAATTGTCGTTGAGAAGATAGGAAGCTCCCACTGCAAAATAATAGGTGCTGCGCGAGTTATCTTTTAGGTTGTAAATATTATAGGAAAGTCCAAATTCAAGCTGATTGAAATTAATTTTATTGATTTGATCTTCATAAGCAGCAGCCTCATTAAATGAATTAAATGCCTTGTTATTTAATCTGCCGTAAAAAGACAGCCAATTTATATTGTACGACAGCAGGCCGAGTTTTTCGAGTCTCCCTGTATTAAATTTTTCCAGCTGATCATCGAGATTTTTGCTCTGCCTGGCTATTTCAGCACTATTAAGTCCTTTTGCTTTGTTTTTTAAAATGTCGATATCAATATTTAATAATTTGGTCTGTATGTCAATACTGTCTTTTTTAATATCCCTGCGCACAGGATCATAAATTAGTTCTAAGTCTATTTTTACAAGCTTACTCAGCTTTTCTTCTTTTTGCTTAATCTCCAATTCGATTTTTTGCTTTGCGAAGACCAATTCGTCCTTTGCTTTTTTTATTACAATTTTAAGACTGTCTACAGAATACTCGTAGTTCATTCTCTTAGTGGCATCACTTTGAATTTCCTTTTCAAGATTTTTATACAATCCGAGATTAAATTGAAAATTAAGGGTGATATTTGAATTCACATCCTCACCATTAACAAGTGGTACAAGTCCTTCGGTCACGCCTCCTTTTAAATTAATATTTAAGCTGGACTCATCCTTAATCTTTATGTTTCCGGCCAGACTTGCGATTTCATCTTTGGTACTGAATGTTGCGTAGGTTCCAAAGTTGGTATTCTGCCCAGTGAGGATTTTAGTAAATTCCCGATCTAACAATCTTTTGTAAAACTCAGGATCAACAGGTTTATCCTGTGCCTGACAAATGTTTGATAATAGAATTAAGAGTGTAAACAGAATAATTTTTTTCATGATACGTTATTAAGAATTACTTCATAAAAGTAGTTTAAAAAACAAAATACAACAAGTATAAATACCTGGTTTTTTAGTGTTTTATAATTTTTTATTCTTTTTTCCGCTAAATTACTATTGATAGGAAAAAAAGTAAATTGGGCAGTAGTAACAAATAAAGTTTATTTGGGACCCTGTTGTATTTTAATATTAAGTTTAATACATTTACATATATAAAAGTACATTGACTGACTTATATTAGATTAATTAAGAAAACAAAGGGCTGTAAAGTAAGTCATTATAAATGAGACCTATTCGGCTACCCTTTTTTGAAGTATACTTGGGAACACTAATAAAATCAACGAATTAAGGAATAGGTAGGTAATCCTGCCACCCCGACAACCTGATCTTAGGTTACCATAAAACACCGATAATCCTGGATTATCGGTGTTTTAATTTTTAGGGCTATATTAAATACTCATTAGATAGCCATTTAGATTTTCTTTGTTGTTTAACTCTAATTTTTTTCGCAATCTATATCGCGCTAATTCAACCCAGCCGATGAAGATATTCATTACTTCTGCTATTTCTTTGGTTGACATATTGATAAGGAGGTAGGTTGATAAGTCAAGTTCTCTTGGAGAAATATTGGGATGTTTCTCCTTTAGCCGTTTTAAAAAATCAAAATGTACATTCTTGATGTGTTTTTCTAAATTTTCCCAACTTTTGTCTGCATTTACCTCTCTTATAATGTTTTTGTATAATTTAGTAAATTGGGATTAAAGTCACTTTATAAATAATCAACCACTAAATACTTATTGGTTTAAGAATTTATTTGTTTATTTGTTTTTTATATTGAATATAAAATGAAGAATATATAATTTTAGTGTCCACATGTTTTTATTCACAGATAATGTTTGCTTAAAATAATTAACACTATAATAATACACTCACCCGGTTGGGTGAAATTATTAAAAACGTCAGTTCAAATGTTTTTTGTGTAGTAAAACCGAACAAAAAATGTATCGATAACTGTTTTTAATAAAATTTTTCTAGTTCTCGATACGATTTTCTATCGAAAATCACTCCTGACAAAAAATTATCATCAAAAACTAATTTCACCCAACGGGTTAATACACCCTATAAACATATACACTCATAAATAATTTGTTAACTATTGGATAGCTTCATTATATGTCTAATTTTAGAGTAAAAGATATAAATAACCCCGACTATAAATTATGGGATGATTTCAGAAATGGCAATGAGAAAGCTTTTTCTGAGATTTTTAATAGACATGTACAAATGCTGTTCAGATATGGTTTGAGATTCATTCCTGATGAGGAAATGGTAAAAGATTCTGTTCAGGAGTTGTTTATAAAACTATATCACAATCGTCAAAATCTTAGTCCAACAGATAATATACGTCTTTATCTTTTCCGTGCTCTGAAAAATAAGCTCATGGATGCACTTTACTCACATAAAGACACCGTTTCGCTTTCGTCCACCATACTTCCATTCGACATAGCAAACCCAGAAGAACCAGATAAGGAAGATGATTGGGAGTTTATTATTCAAAAATCTCAATTAAATAAAGGACTAAAAGCTCTTACAGCTCGCCAGCGTGAAGCTATTTATCTAAGATACACCATGGAAATGTCGTTGGAAGATATAAGCTCTTTGTTAGA
The DNA here is from genome assembly GCA_036676965.1 of Flavobacterium sp. Taxonomy (GTDB): domain Bacteria; phylum Bacteroidota; class Bacteroidia; order Flavobacteriales; family Flavobacteriaceae; genus Flavobacterium. Next base: position 27,548 of record JAKFBW010000035.1, read on the forward strand.
AATGAACTATCAATCAGTTCGAAATTTGATACATCGATCAATTGAGAAACTTCGAAAAGAATTATTATTGAATCTGGTTTTGATCATTTATATTCTTTTTAATTAAATTTTATTCTCCTGAAATGTGACGAAAAATCAGAATTTTATGCTTTACATAAAATTCATCAGGAAAATTGAGTACATAAAATTAAAAGTGCCGTTACTACAGTAAAGGTTGTAAATAATGTTTTTTAGATAAACAAAATGAAAAATCTTAATTTATATAAGGAATATGAAATCGAGCAATGGCTGGAAGATGCTGATTTTATTAGTTGGGTAAAAAAACCAACTAATAAAGCAGGTGTATTTTTTACCGATTTGATGGCTAAAGATGCTCAAATAGCCCAAAAAATGACTATTGCTGTACAAATCCTGCGAGGTATATCGAGTAATGAACCTACATTGAGTGATGAATCAGTGAGTCAAATGTGGGAGAATGTAGAATCAAAAACAATTCAAAAGCAAGCTAAACGATTTAATTTGAATTATTGGAGTCGAGCAGTTTCGATTGCTGCCAGTGTAATTTTAATTGTTGGATTTTCTTTTTATTTCTTTTTTGGAATTAGTAGGGATGTGAATTATAAATCAATTGCTGCAAAAGTGTCTGTAGATTCAATATCGGGAATCAGGTTGTTGTTGTCAGATAAATCACATATAGTTTTGTCGAACAGAGCAGAAGTAGTTCTGGGTAATAATGGTGAGATGACCTTATATTCATCTAATGGTGATAGCATCACTTTTAATCATGATGAATTTTCTGAAAAGCAATTCGGGCAATTGATAGTTCCTAAAGGAAAAAGAGCTTCGATGATTTTTGCAGATGGCTCACGTATTACAGTCCGGGCCGGTAGTAAAGTTGTTTTTCCAACTATGTTTGCGCAGAATCGGCGTGAGATTTATCTTCAGGGCGAGGCTTTTTTAGAAGTATCGAAAAATAAAAAACGTCCGTTTATTGTAAAAACTGAGTTGATTAACGTTCAGGTTTTGGGAACCAGTTTTGATGTTTGCGCTTATCCGAAACAAAAAGACCAGTCGGTAGTATTGGTTACCGGATCGGTTAAAGTTCAGGCGGGTTCGAATGATGAAACTAAGATAATACCAAATCAGCGATATTCTTTTGATAAAACCAAACGAATCAGGTCAGTTGACGAAGTGGATGTGTTTCCATATATTAGTTGGAAAGATGGAATTCTCTTATTAAATAGTGAGAGTTTAAGTTCAGTTCTGGATAAATTGAGTAGCTACTACGGAGTACAGTTTGATTATGATCGAAATGCACTTTCGGAAATACGTTTGACAGGAAAGCTTGATTTGAATAATGATGTTGATGATGCTTTAAAAGTAATCGCTTCAATTAGTAAAACACAATATAGATACATGAAAAAGTCAATAAAAATAGATGTAAAACCTTAAATTCATAAAAAATATGTAGAAACCAAAAGAAGAAAAAAATAACCAAAAAAATAACCGGGAAATATTGAGACTATTCCCCGGCAGTGACTTTGAGAAATAAGTCTAAAACAAGAATCTAAATTAATTACCAAAATCGATGTAAAACTATGAAAAATTATGCTACTCCATACATGGATATGGCAAGAATCTATAATTCGTTACGAATTTTCAGTGTTCTAATTACCATTTTTCTCTTGGCAGAAAATGTTTCCGCCAAATCAGCTGTATCATACAGTCAAGAAACCCACATTTCTATTAGTGTTAAAAACAAAGAACTTAAAAATGTTTTTCGAGAAATAGAGAAAAAAAGTCAGTTCATATTTATTTTTAATGATGATATGAGTGACTTATTAAAAAAGAAAGTAAGCTTAACCGTAAAGAATGAAACGGTTGATGGTATTTTGAAAAAGCTATTGGAAGGAACTGACGTTAGTTATAAATTCAGTGGTCGTCAAATAATTATCTTTAATTCGAAGACAAAAAAAAATGAAAACAGTAGAGATGAAAGTCAGGCACCAATTATTGTCAAAGGTATTGTAACTGACAAATTAAATCTCCCCTTAGGCGGAGTTACTGTAATTGTAGAGGGTACTAAAATAGGTACTATTACGGACAATGATGGACAGTTTTCACTAAAAGTTCCCCGAGAGGATGTCATATTAACGTTTTCATACTTAGGTTTCAGATCACAATCTATTATGGCAACGAAAGAAACTTTAAAAATTGTGCTTGGCGAAGACAGCAAACTATTGGATGAAGTCGTAGTTATTGGGTATGGAACACAAAAAAAAGGAGACATAACTGGTGCTGTTTCAACATTAAATTCAAAGGACATAAATAGAATTTCTGTTGCTGGAATTGATCAGGCATTGCAAGGACAAGTAGCAGGTGTTCAAGTTACACAAAGCAATGGTGCCCCAGGTGCTGGCATACAGGTCCGAATTAGGGGAATAGGTACTATTGGCGATAGTGATCCATTATATGTTATAGACGGAGTACCCACGAAAGAAGGAGTAAACGATCTTAACACTAGTGATATCGAGTCGATAAGTATATTAAAGGATGCGTCATCTGCTGCGATTTATGGGGCTAGAGCAGCTAATGGCGTCGTGCTTATTACAACAAAAAAAGGTAAGATTGGATTGACCCGAGTTAATTTTGATATGCAGTATGGAATTCAGAATGTAGCAAAGAAGCTCGATTTACTTACAGCTGATCAATATACAATGATTAGTGATGAGGCTCTAGTTAATGCAGGAAAACCAGCGGTGTGGAACAATCCAGGATTAGGTACAGGTACAGACTGGCAAGATACTATCTTAAGATCAGCAGTTTTTCAGAAATACGATTTTTCTGTTAGCAGTGGCAATGACAAAACAAGATATATTCTTGGCGTTGGTTATTACAGTCAAGATGGTGTTGTTAAGTATTCTGATTTTACCCGCTCCAACATCCGTTTTAACCTCGATTCAAAAGTGACAGATAGATTTAAGATAGGTACTAATATTAATTTATCAAACATTAACGAAAATCAAGTTGATACAGAAATAAATGGGGTAGTTCGAGCAGCTATTTTTCAACCACCTACAATTTCAGTCTATAATGCTGATGGCAGTTACGCCGGGCCAGGAGCAAACGAAGGTGATGCTCAAAATCCATTAGGTATGGCTGAAAGGTCTGATATGAATTTAAAGAAGAATCACCTTTTTGGAAATTTATTTGTTGAATATAATTTATTACCAGATTTGATTTTTAAATCAAGTTTAGGGTTAAATATTTATTCAAGTCAGTCAAAAGATTTCAATCCAACATTTGCTGAAGGTAATGCAAATCGTACAATAAATTCGCTTTCTCAGGGAACTGTTAATTATTCAGATATTACTTGGGAAAATACCTTGAATTATTCCAAGGAATTTAATCAAAAACACAAGGTAAATCTTTTGGTTGGAAATACTCTCGAAAGTGTTAAAACAGATCAACTGTCTGGTTACAGAGAAAGTTTTTCCAATAACGAGGGATATTTACAATATCTTAATGCAGGTTCGGCCAACGACCAATCACGTGGGAATTTAACAGAATGGTCTCTTGCTTCATTCTATGGTAGAGCAAATTATGGCTATTTAGATAAATATTTAATCTCAACAAATGTTCGTTTCGATGGATCATCTAGGTTCGGAAAAACTAATCGTTGGGGTGTATTTCCTTCTGTATCCGCAGGTTGGCGAATTTCAAAAGAATCATTTTTTAATGTGCCTTTTATTGATGATTTGAAACTAAGGGCATCATGGGGACAATTAGGTAATCAGGATATTGGTTTATATGCTTTTTCAAGTGTAATGGCTCAATCATTCTATACTTTTGGCAACCCTCAACAGTTAAATGTATCTTATTCTCCGGCATCAGATTATAACCCTGACGTAAAATGGGAAACAACAACGCAAACAGATCTAGGAATTGATTTAGAGTCATTTAATAGTAGGTTGAGTTTTTCTGCTGACTATTATTACAAGAAGACATCCGATATGCTTTTAATCCTTCCTCAGGCCATGACATCAGGATTTAGTACTACCGGCTATGAAAATGTTGGTTCTATTGAAAATAAAGGACTTGAATTTCAGTTCACATGGAGAGACAATATAGGAGATTTTCAATATAGCTTTGGTGCTAATCTTGCCACTCTTAAAAACAAAGTTTTAAGTTTGGGTTCAATGGACAAACCAATAAACTCAGGACTGTTCTTTGATTTGTCAACTCGCACTGAGGTTGGGCATTCAATTCGAGAATTCTATGGATATGTTACTGATGGAATATTCCAAGATCAGACTGAGATCAATGCACATGCAACGCAGTCTGGTGCTGTTCCTGGCGACATCAGGTTTAAAGATTTGAATAATGACAATACAATAGACAGTAATGACAGGACTTTTATTGGCAACCCTTATCCAGATTTTTATTATGGAATAAACGCTTCGTTAGCTTATAAGAATTTTGATCTTTCGTTGCTGTTTCAAGGTCAGCAAGGAAATGATGTCTACAACGGTACAAAATTTTGGCTCACCAACTCTGGATATAATTTTAACAAGGGAACACAGATTCTTGATCGATGGACAGGTTCGGGTACAAGTAACTCTGAGCCACGCGTTACTACAATTGATTCAAATCAAAACTCAAGAGCATCAGACCGTTATATTGAGGATGGATCATATCTGCGTTTGAAAAATGTGCAACTAGGGTATACCTTACCTGAAGACCTTCTAAAAAAAGCTGGAATCACAAAAGCAAGGATATATTTTTCAGGACTTAACCTGTTGACTTTTACCAAATATTCAGGCTATGATCCAGAAGTTGGTATGTCTCGTTCTTGGGACAGAACTATAGGTTTTGATGAAGTAACCTACCCCCAGAATAAATCTTATAATATAGGGGTAAATCTAACCTTTTAATAATTTTAAAATATTGTCGAAATGAAAATCAATAGAATAATATCCGCATTATTACTATGCATTGTGCTATTAGTTACAATGTCATGTGAAGATTATCTGGATAAATCACCTAATGGGGTTATATCTAATACCAGTTTTTATAAATCCAAAAATGATGCAATAGCCGCAGTTAATGCTAGTTATACTATACTTCAGGATTTCTGGCTTGAAAACGCTGCATTTGAGAAAGACATCATTTCTGATGATGCCGTTAAAGGACATGGTGTCGACTTTTCAGCACTTACCAATCTGGAAAATTTAAATCCTTTTCCTACAGATGGAATTGTTGGTTCACTTTGGGGGAACTATTACAGGGGTATTCTAAAATGCAATCTTGTTTTGGATAATGTTCCTAACATACAAATGGATCAAAATACTAAAGACCGTGTTCTAGGAGAAGCCTATTTTCTAAGAGCCTTTTATTATTACAACCTTGCAATTCGTTGGGGGGGAGTACCACTGGTTAAAACAACCATAAATGCAGATAAAACTCCTTCAAGAGCTACAATTGAAGAAACATGGGCTTTTATGGAGGAGGATCTGACTAAAGCAATTGAAAAACTTCCAAAAAAGAGTGAACTTAGTAGTGAGAATATTGGAAGAGCAGATAAAGGTGCTGCACAATCGTTACTTGGAAACGTATATCTTTTTCAGAAAAAATGGCAGAATGCGTTTGATGTATTTCAGCAAGTAATTAATTCGGGGGAATACGGTCTCCAGCCAAATTTTGGTGATTTGTTTAAACCAGAATTTGACAATGGAGTTGAAGTGGTTTTTGAAACACAGTATAAAGGTGGAGTAGCATTTGACTTCAGTAATGGATTCAATTTTTGGGTAAGACCTAGAAATGGAAGTACAATATTTGGTTTAGGTTTTTGTATGCCTACTCAAAGTTTGGTAGATGAATTTGAAGTTAATGACCCAAGATTGAAATATACAGTTATTCGCGATGGTGATATTATTTCTGATGAAGTGAAAGACTTTCCCTTTAAAAAGGAATGGGCTCCGGAAACTGGTATGAATTGCGGAAAATATGTTGTAGGAATTCCGGTAGGCAATCTTGCAGAACGTCACGAACAGAATTTAAAAAATATTCGGTATGCAGAAGTACTTTTAGGTTATGCAGAAGCTGCTTTTCAAATTGGAAATAAATCCGAAGCTGTTGCCAAAATCAATATGGTACGTGCCCGTGCCCGTGGAACAAATTCAGGCATCCTTCCTGATGTTACAATCGCGGATGATATTTTTGCAGCAATTATTCATGAACGCAGGGTTGAACTTGCATTGGAAGGTAAACGATATTTCGACCTCGTTAGATGGGGACTAGCCGAACAGAAACTTGGGGCTAAAGGTTATAAAGCAGGAAGGAATGGACTATACCCTATTCCACAGGCAGAATTGGATACTAATCCGAACTTGAACCAAAATCCAGGATACTAGTATTTAGAATAATAACTGATTGCATTTCTAGCTTTCAGATTTTTTAAATATAATTTCAATTAAGTTGAGTAGGAGAAACGGGATTATTTTCCCGTTTCGACTTCTCTTATTTCCGCAAGTGCCGTTCGGTATACTTTGTGCTATAATAAAGAATCAGAAATTATTTATGCGAAAACTTGAACTCACAAGGGCTGAAAATTCGGTCTTACTTTCCTAATATCTTAAAATTTATAAAAACAATCAAAATTCATTTGTGATGAAAAAAATAATGTTTACAATTCTATTATTAATTTCTATAGCAGCCATTGGGCAGCATGATGGTTGGAACATCTCAACGACAAAATCAGAAAATTATACAGGAATTATTCTTTCAAACGGTCAATTGGGTATTCTACCCTCTGAACATGTTTTTGGAATCAAACACATAGTCTTAAATAATATATATGATTCAGACGCGGATTTGGAGATTAGTCGAATTTCACAAGGAATGAATTTCGGAAATCTTGAGATGGAAATAGACGGAGAGAAAATTACAGATGCAAATATTAGTAATTGGAATCAAACGCTTAATATGAAGGAAGCGAAATTAACCACATCTTTTACATTTAAAGATAAGGCCACAATATCTTATACGATATATGCCCTTCGAAATGTCCCAAATGCAGGCTACATGGATATTAGAATTGATGCAAATAAAGAAATTTTAACTAAAGTAACAGGAAAAATTAGTACCCCTACGACTGATTATCAAAAACCTAGAAACACTTACAAAATTTTAAAAGATTTAGAAACAACTATGCCGATTCTTCAATCGGTGGCTTTTAGTTCTTTTAAAAAACATAAGGTTAGCACATCGGCTACTTTTATTTGGCATAATATTAACTCATCTAGGGAGAGTGAACGACCTGAGTTAGCCCATTCAACATCTTCAGAGTGGGATAATTGTCTCTCATTTGAAAAGAAAATCAGTAAAAATTCTTCTCTTGAATTTGCCTGGGCTGCTGCTGAATGTACTGACAAGGATTTTGCTGATCCAAAATCAGAGAGTGAACGGATCACTATATTCAACCTGTTAACTTCTAAAGAGACACTACTACAACAACATAAAAATCTTTGGAACAATCTCTGGGAGGGCGATATCATAATTGAAGGCGATTTACAGGCTCAACAAGATGTACGCCTAGCTTTATATCATCTGTATTCGTTCGGAAGAGGAGATAATGATTTGAGTATTGCCCCAATGGGACTTTCAGTTCAGGTTCCATACAATGGGCATATTTTTTGGGACTCTGAATTATGGATGTTCCCCCCTCTTTTAATGTTCAATCAGGATATTGCCCGATCGCTTGTAAATTACAGATTCAAACATTTGGACGCAGCAAAAAGAAAAGCAAGAACATATGGTTACTTGGGAGCAATGTTCCCTTGGGAGAGTGATGATACTGGAGAAGAAGTAACCCCTCCTTTTGCATTGGCCGGTGCTTTTGAGCATCATATAACAGCTGATATTGCCATTGCCTTTTGGAACTATTACAGGGTTACCAAGGATAAAGTATGGTTAATGGAGAAAGGATATCCAGTATTAAAGGAGGTGGCAAATTTTTGGGTGAGCCGTGCTGTAAAAAATAGCAATGAAAGTTATTCAATTAAAAATGTGGTCGGCGCTAATGAATTTGTAGCTAACATCGATGATAATGCATTTACAAATGGTTCAGCCATCACAGCATTAAATTATGCAACACTTGCCGCAACAGAATTAACTATTAAAGCCGATCCTGAATGGAAAAAAGTAGCTGATAGGATTGTAATTCACGATTTTAAAGATGGAACGACTATGGAACACAGCAAATATGCCGGAGATCAAATTAAACAGGCAGATGTGAATTTATTATCTTATCCTTTGGATATTGTTAAAGACAGGCAGCATATACTAAAGGATCTAAAATATTATGAGCCAAAATTAGCTATTGAAGGTCCAGCAATGGGTAAATCTGTTTTTTCAATAATATATGCGAGGTTGGGCGATGCTAATAATGCCTATCGACTGTTTAAAGAGAGTTATGAGCCTAATAGACACGCTCCTTTTGGAGCACTATCAGAAACCGCCACAGTAAATAACTCCTATTTTGCTACTGGTGCAGGAGGTATGTTGCAGGCAGTTCTGTTCGGTTTTGGAGGATTGCACATTACAGATAAAGGTATAATTCAAGAAACCCCTTGCTTACCAAAGCCATGGAAGAAGCTTGTACTAAAAGGAATTGGGCCTAAAAAAGAAACATTTCTTGTAACACCTTAGTCTAGGGTAAATAAAAAATCAAGTAAAGCAGGAAAAATATAATTAGTTTGGTTGATTGTGTTGGTTTTCTTTGCCTCATTCGTCAGAAATGTCAAATGGGGCTTAAACCAACATGTTTGAATATGTTTTTTGGGCTACAATTAAATAAAGCTATTAACTAGCAACTTGAATTAATTAGGCAAACAAGTATTTATGATAATCTATATAATTTTTACAGTAACGATACTCTTAATAATATCTATACCGTTTGTTTGGTTTTCAACTATTTTCTATAAAACTAAAACAAGAGTGATTTCAAACATTTTAATAATGATATGGATATTAGTATTCTTATCAATAATAGACTTTATACTCTTCTATTAGGTGACAGGGAATATTAAAAGTGTTTTTATTTTTAGGGCTATATTAAATACTCATTAAATAACCATTTAGGTTTTCTTTGTTGTTGAGTTCTAATTTTTTTCGCAATCTATATCGCGCTAATTCAACTCCGCCGGTTGAGATGTTCATCACTTCTGCAATTTCTTTGGTAGACATATTGATAAGGAGATAGGTTGATAAATCCAGTTCTCTCGGAGAAATAGTAGGGTGTTTCTCTTTTAATCGTTTTAAGAAATCAAAATGTACATTCTTGATGTGTTTTTCTAAATTTTCCCAACTTTTGTCTGCATTTACCTCTTTTGCAATACTTTTTTTTAATTTGGTAAATTGAGTTTTGGTTGATTCTTCAAATGTGTTTGCGTCAATGTCTTTTAGTTTGCTGATAATTCCATTTAAAATTTTATTTTTTTTAACCACTTGTAGAGAGTTGTTTACAAGTTCTTTGTCTTTGACCATTATTTTTACCTTAAGCTTTTCATTTTTAAGCTTTTCGATTTCTTTTTCTAACTCATATTGTTCTTGTCTTATTTTAGCCTCTTTTTCCAAATACAGCCTTCTTTGTTCTATAGTCTCGTAGTATTTGTTTTTCCTGATTTTCATTTTTATTCGTTCACGAATCGTATAAATACTAAAAATTATGATTAGGACATAAATGAAATATGCTAGTGGATGTCTGTACCAAGGTGGCGAAATGGTGAATAATAGTGAAGCTTCATCAGATTGTATGCCGTAACTATTGCGTACTTTAATTTTCATTTTATAATTACCTTCTCTCAGGTTGGTATATTCTTTTATGGAATTATTTGACCAGGAACTCCATTTTTTATCAAATTCTTCCAGTTGGTATGAAAATTCTACATTTTCAAGATTTTCATAAGTTGGCGAAGAAAAGGAGAATTTAACATGATTGGATTTATAAGGGATTTTATATTTCTCTAATTCTTTTTGTCCATTTCCTAAAATTAAAGTGTCACCAGGGTATGTAAAATTTCTTATATATGCTTTTGGTTTGATAACCAAGTTGTTTTTTTGTTTTGGATTATAATGTGCTATCCCGTTCGTCAGTCCAATGAATATATTTTGAGAATCAATTGTGTTTACCGATAGGTAATTGGATACAAGATTGCCGGTTAAATTTGAAAATGGTGTTATAATATTGCTGTACGTTCCATTTTTGTTTTTCATCAATGCCCCTAAAGATTCTTTGAAAACATACCAAATATTACCATTATCATCTTCCTTTATTTCGCTTATTTTTGGGAGGTTTTTAAATAGGTTGCTAATTTTTTTGTCTTCATAAAATAAATCTTGGTTTTCGCTATATTTATAAAAATGATTGTTAGTTTGAAAATAGATTATTTTATGTAAGAGTTGAATGCTTCCGATACCTTTGTCTTTATGGGATAAATTCTTGTACGTTTTAATAGTTTTTAATCTTTTCATGTCATCTGTTAATGTCATTTTATAGATTAAATTATCTAGTTGAAACCATAGATTTGATTTTTCAACCTGAAAGGAATAGGGATATCCATAAAAACCTTCTATTTGATTTTTATATTGCCATTTATTTGAAATTTTTTCAAATATTGCAAACCCACTATAATTGCAACCTATCATGTAATTGGGGTTGTTTGGAATTAATTTAAAGCCTATGTAGCCTTTACCGTCAATGCTTTGGACTGTTTTTCCGTCTTCAATTACTAAGGCACCTTTATTGCTTGAGCATAGCAATTGACCATCTATGATTTGAATATTCCAAGCCTGGCCAGAAGTGCCATTGACTAAATTAAAATTATTGTCATTAAAAATATCCTTCATAGGGAGGTATAAAAGACCTTGGTTTGTCGCTACATAAAGATGATTTTTGTATACTACTGAAGCATAAACAGTGCTTATACCATAGCTTGATCCGAAATAGGTAATAGGTGAATTTTCATTAATAAAATCGATTCCATTATCAAGACCTAACCATATATTGTTTTTATTGTCTACAAAGGATGTTAAAACGGTATTGTTTTGCAGCCCCTTGTTTTTGTTGAAATGTTGTACAATTTTACCTTTTTTGTCACAGATAATAGCTCCGTTGGTAGCTGAATTAAGGACGATAAAATTGTTTCGAAAAGTTGTGCCTCCCAAGGAACCATTTTTTTTCATAAATTCATTAGCTTCAGTGTTCCATGGGACTAAATTTTTAAAATCATATACAAAAAGACCATTGTTTATGGTTTCAATTAATAATTTGTTATCTGGTAGTGTGAAAATTCCCCATATTTCTCGATTATTTAATGGGGTAGTGCCATTAAGAGGAGTAAGTGTCCCGTTTAGATATTCGAGTAATCCTTTTTTATGGTCTTGAAAATAAAGTTTTGTTCCCACTTTAAATGAAAATTGAAAGCGACTCGGTGCTTTTGAAATTTTTAATTTATCATCCTTGTAAATATAGATATTTGAAAAGGTTTGAAAGATTACTTCATTTTTGTATAGATGGGTTTTCCAAACAATATCTATTAATTGACCCGCATTTTTGTTGATTAATTTTGACAAAGAAAAATATTCCATTTTTCCTTTTGAATTAGGTTTGAAGTAACCAAATTCACTGTTACCACCAATAAAAATTTTTCCGGATTCATCTATTTTAAATGATCTGATTAACCCTGAATTGGGTAAGGAATATTTGCGCCATGATGAACCATCAAATTGGAAAAGACCTTTGTTGTTAGCAAAATATAAGTTTCCTCTTTTATCTTGATTAATTTCCCAATTTTGAGTATCTCCTTTGTAGTCTGTTCGGCTGTAGTTTTTAATTTCGGGTAAACCAATATTTTTTTCTTGACTGAATAGATTGCTTGTAAGTAGCACTATAATGATAATAAGGTGTGATTTTATTAGACCCATAATAGAATTGAATATAATGTTATCTTAATGGTTTATAGCTGTTGTTTGTATTTTAATTTTTGTTGTTTAAAATTTGGTTATTGTAACAGATCCTTTTTAAATCTTGTTCTTTTTTGATTTTTATATAAATGTAGTGTTTTTTATTTATTTAACGTTTTGATAATAGGGTTAAATAAAAAGTCAAATAACTGTAAATAAGTATTTTGTTATAAATATGATGTGTTTTTGTCTAGTCTTTTTTTGTTATTTGATGTGTTTTTGTAATAGTTTAAAATTAGTGATAGTATAAATTAACAGATAAGTTTGTATCAAATAACTAATTTACTAACCAAAAAATTTAGAAAAATGAAATTAACAAAAATGTTTATTTTTTGCTTTTTGTCTATCTTATTCTCCGTTTACGTACAGGCGCAAGACGTTATAGTAAAGGGAAAAGTGCTTGACGAGACTGGAATGTCTGTTCCAGGTGCATCAATTTTAATTAAAGGTACCTCTAAATCTGCCTCTACAGATTTTGATGGGAACTTTGAAATTAAAGCTCCTTTAAATGGAGTCATTGTCATTAGTTTTGTAGGTTATGCTACAATTGAAGAACCAATCAATGGTAGAAAGGATATAACTATAAAACTTAAAACAGAATCCCAAAAACTGGAAGAAGTTGTTGTTATAGGTTACGGTACTCAAAAGAAAACAGATGTTACTTCTGCAATTTCTACTGTTAGTGTTAAGGATGTTTCAGACAGGCCTATTGTTAATGCTGTTGAAGCTATAACAGGTAAATCTTCTGGAGTACAAGTTTCATCATCATCTGGATCACCTGGAGGGGCATTATCTGTTCGTGTTCGTGGAATTGGATCGCCTAATGGTGGTGAACCATTGTATGTGGTTGATGGGGTACTTACCAGTAATGTTAAGGCGATTGACCCTAATAATATTGAATCGATTAATATTTTAAAAGACGCATCGGCTGCAGGGATTTATGGTGCTGCCGGTTCAACAAATGGAGTAGTTCTTATCACCACTAAAAAAGGAAAAAAAGGGAAACCTAGAACAGAAATTAATTTTTATGGTGGTGTGCAACAAATTGTTAAAAAATTGCCTGTATTGAATAATTCGCAATGGGTTGATTTACAAACAGAAATTTTAGGTACTGCGCCTAATGTTCCAAGTTATTATGATTTGCAAGGGACAAACAACAATTGGCAGGATTTAATTTATCGTACAGCAGCTCAATCCAGTGTTAATGTAAGCACTTCTGGTGGTTCGGATACCGGTAATTATTACTTAGGTCTGGGGTATTTAAACCAAGAAGGGATCATAGTTGGGTCTGATTTTAAACGTTATTCGCTTAATCTAAATGTGAATCAGGATGTTACAGAGAAGATAAAATTTGGAGGTTCTGTTAATTACAATAGAACCAATCAAAGATCAATTACAGATAATGCTTCTGCTAATTTTGGAGGCGTTGTACTTAGTGCCCTTGTTACACCTGAATATATTCCAATTTATATGCCTTCAAATGCGCCTATTCCAGGTGTTTATGGGGTTAGTAATTTTTATTCCGGCGAAAATCCATTGGCCTTAATTTATAACAATGAAAATAAAACTATTGCTAATAATTTATTAGGAAGCACTTATGTTGAGGCTAAATTGCCTCTGAATTTAACTTTTAAAACGCAGTTAAATGGAGTTGTTCAAAATTCTAAATATGATTATTTCCTAGATCCATATAGTAGTATGAATGGACGTAGTTCTCAAGGGGGAGCTGATAGCAATTACTATGAAGTTTTTAGATGGCAGTGGGATAACACGTTGAATTATAAAAGATCCTTTGGGGAACATTCTGTTGACGTGATAGTAGGAACATCTGCAATGAATGAATCAATTTCAAACTCGACTCAACATGGAGCTGGTTTTGCAACAAGTGCTGTACAGACGTTGAATGCCGCCAGTTCTGATTTTCAAATAGGAACAGGGGAATATGAGTGGTCTACAAATTCTTATTTTGGAAGATTCAATTATGGATATGACAATAGGTATCTTTTTACTGCTACTTTCCGTCGTGATGGATCATCCAGAGTTGGGACCAATGTAGTTTACGGAAATTTCCCTGCCTTATCTGCCGGATGGAAGGTTTCTAATGAGAAATTCATGGAGAATGTAAAATGGATGCAAAATCTAAAATTACGTGCCGGTTGGGGGAAAACAGGTAATTTACCTCCTTATACAATGTTGTATCCTACCTATAGCTTGCTAAATGTAGGTGCTCCTTATGCCTACAACTCTACTGATATTGCTCCGGGTATTAAACCGGCTTCCCAGGTAGGGAATCCGGATTTAAAATGGGAATCGGCAACGCAAACCAACCTTGGTTTGGAAGTGGGTTTCCTAGATAGTCGTTTGAACCTTACGGTTGATTATTACCATAAGAAAGTGGAAGATATGATTTTTACACTACAACTGCCTTTAACAACAGGAAGTTCTGTTACCGCAATGAATTTACCTGGATATGACGTTAATAAAGGGATAGAATTATCATTAAATGCCGATATTATTAGAGGAGACAATTTTACCTGGTCATCTAATGTGAATTTTTCTAAGAATAAAAACAGTATCGAAGGTATTGATGAAAACACTTCTTTTCAAACAGGACCTATTTTGATTGGTGGAAGCCAGGTACCTCTTTATACTCAAATTATTAAGAACGGTTATCCTCTTGGAACATTCTGGGGATATAAATCGGAAGGTGTAGATCCACAAACAGGTAATTTAGTTTATGGTGATGAACTGGTTAATTTAGGTTCAGCTTTACCTAAATATACGATTGGTTTTTCAAATGACTTTGCATACAAAGGGCTTACGCTATCATTTTTAATTGATGCCGTTCAAGGTAATAAAGTGTACAATGCCACAAGAATGGAAATTGAAGCTTTGTCTGGGTATGCCAATGAAAGTACTGAAGTATTAAACAGATGGAAACAACCAGGTGATATTACCAGTGTTCCAAGAGCATTAGGAAATGGTACAAACAATACGGGTGCTGCAGCATTATTGCAAAATAAAGTGTCTTCACATTATATAGAAGATGGATCTTTCTTTAGATTACGAAACATTACTTTAAGTTATCAAATTGAGAAAAAGTTCGTTGAAAAATTAGGCTTGTCAGGACTAAAAATTTACGGAACGGCTCAAAATTTATTTACGCTTCATAATTACAAAGGGTATTATCCTGAGGTTAATGGTTTTGGACAAGGAACAAATAATCAGGCCGAAAACGCAGGTTCCGGATCATCATTGATGTCACTTGGTATTGATAGAGGAACTTATCCAGCAGCAAAAATTTTCACAGCTGGTGTTAATATTCAACTTTAAAAAATAATATGATGAAAATAAATATATTAAAATACGCTCATTTCTTTGTATTAGCAATAGTACTTACGTCATGTTCTCAAGATTTTCTGGATAAATCTCCGGAGTCCCAACTAGCAGCAGGTTCTTTAACCACAGCGTCTGACGCTGAAAGCATATTAAATGGCGCTTATAACGCAATGCCGGATTATTATTCATACAGTAACTTTTTTACTACTGAGGGGATATCTGATAATACGTATATCAATGGTGACAATAATGTGGAACAACCGCTGGAGAATTTCACTTTCACCGCTGCTAACGGTGAAGTACAATTAAGTTGGCAAGAATTGTACAAACACATAACGGCAGCAAATACTGCTATTGATAATGTAACTCTTATTAATGACCCTAAATGGGATGGAACCAATAGAAAAGAGCAGATTATTGCTGAAGCCACTTTTTTGAGAGCTTTTGCTTATTATTGGTTAGTGACTTCTTGGGGAAATGTACCGCTCATCCTTTCATCTACTAACGATGGAAACTACTATCCTTCAAGAACTAGTGCTGATTTAGTATACGCACAAATTATTAAGGATTTGAAAGATGCAGAAGCAGTGTTAGACAATAATCCCTATCATGGAGATTATGGTAGAGCTACAAAAGGAGCCGCTAGAGCATTATTGGCTAAAACCTATGCTCAAATGGGGGATTATCCAAATTGTCTAATGTATTGTAATAAAGTTATCGATGAAGGACCTTATTCTTTGGTGTCTGATTATGCTAAACTATGGGGACTTTCAAACAAGAATACTTCTGAGTCAATTTTTGAATTGCAGGTTCCTACAACTGGTTCACCTTATAGTGTTTGGAAGTTAAATGTACTTTCTTATGGTCCATTTGATAACTGGCCAAAACGTCAAATAGGTTCTTATGATTTAGTAAAAGCATTTAATGATGCGGGAGATAACGGTGCAAGATATAAGTCTACTTTCAATTGGCAGGTTACGGGAGCTTCTTTTAATATGCCTTTTAATGCATGGAACCCAACTCAGGCGATTCCTTTTTGTGGTAAATTTTCGTATAGCGATACCTGGACAAATGGTGATAACCTAATTATGATCAGACTTGCTGATATCATTTTGTTGGCAGCTGAAGCAAATGTACAAATTGGTAATCAAGCAAATCTGGATGTAGCTAAAACTCAGTTGAACCAAATAAGAACAAGGGCCGGATTAGCCAACACGACTGCCACTACAAAGAGCGAATTGGCTTTAGCGGTATTAAAAGAACGACGATTGGAATTGGTTTACGAACGTACCAGATGGAATGATTTAAAACGAGCTGACGCAAATGGAACCATTAACATGGTAAATTTGATGAACAGTCAGGTGAATTCAAGTCTTCAACCACTTAATTATGGAATGCAGGAGTTCCATAAGTTGTTACCAATTCCTTTAGGGGACATTCAGATAAATAAGAACCTTCTACCTAATAATACCGGATATTAAATAAGTATTCAGATTACTGAAAATATTAATTTGTTGGGTTAATAAATTAAGTTCAGTGTTTTTTACCAGAAGCCCATTGGCTTTGTTATTTCTGAGCGGACTTGTTGTACTACAAAACAAGTCCGTAAGGGAATATAATGTCATAAAATTAATGTTTTGGGCTAATAATGAGCTTGTTGTTATTACTTTCTAAAATTATTTTCAAACTCAATTTTTATCAAAAAGCAGTTCCAAATTTCCCAGTTTAAATCCATAAAGACACAGTATAAATTGAGCATGTTTTTCTGAAAGGAAAGCTATTCTCAATTTAATTAGTGGAAAATGAATATTAAATAAGGGCTTTATAATTGCATAAAAAAATAATAAATGAAAAACACACAACTATTTTTAATGTTGTTACTGACAACTTTTTGTTCTTTTTCGCAAAGCAAAATAACCTGGATATCGAGTACAGAAGCCAAACAATGGCAAATTCATAAGAATATAAAAGCGGGTTTGACAACTGGAAAAACGGATGTAGAGGTTCTCTTAAATAAACCTTTGCAACAAATTGACGGTTTTGGTACTTGCTTCAATGAATTGGGTTGGACTTCGTTGAGTATTTTAAATGCGGATGATAGAGAAAAGATATTAAAAGAACTGTTTTCGCCAAATGTAGGAGCCAATTTTACGATTTGCCGTATGCCAGTTGGAGCCAATGATTTCTCTAATAATTGGTATTCCTATAATGAAACAGCCGGTGACTTTGAAATGAAAAATTTTAGTATTGCAAATGATTCTCAAACACTAATCCCATTCATTAAAAATGCATTGAAATACAATCCAAATATAAAACTATGGGCTTCCCCATGGTCTCCGCCTACCTGGATGAAATATAATAAACATTATGCTTCAAAACCATTTCCTAAAGACATGCCGCAAGATGTTACAGAGGAAGCAAGAGAAAAATGGGGAATGGATTTTAAAGGTTTTGACAATGGACTACAACCCGAACAGGAAGGTTTTGAAGGGAAAGATATGTTTATTCAGGAAGATACATATTTTAAAGCTTATAGTCTGTATTTCTCAAAATTCATTCAGGAATATCGTGCCCAAAATATTAATATCAGCATGATAATGCCTCAAAATGAATTCAATTCGGCACAAGTTTTTCCTAGCTGTACCTGGACGTCAAAAGGCTTATCCCGATTTTTAAATTATTTAATTCCAGTAATGAATGATGAAAAAGTGGATGTTTTCTTTGGTACAATGGAACGCCCAAATTATAAATTAGTTGATTCCATTTTGAGTGATTCGACTATTAATAAATCCATTAAAGGAGTCGGTTTTCAATGGGCTGGAAAAGATGCCATTCCAACAATTCATAAAAACTATCCCAATCTTAAATTATACCAATCAGAACAGGAATGTGGAAATGGAAAAAATGATTGGAAATATTGCGGATATACTTGGGGCTTAATGAAACATTATTTAACCAATGGTGCCAATGCCTATATGTACTGGAATACTTCACTAAAGGAAGGGGGTATAAGTACCTGGGGCTGGAGACAAAATTCATTGGTAAGCGTTGATACCATACATAAAACCTTCAAATACAATTTTGAATATTATCTGATGAAACATCTTAGTCATTTTGTGAAACCGGGAGCAAAACGACTGGAAACGTCTGGTGATTATAATAATTTATTAGCATTTGTTAACCAGGATAGTAGTGTGGTAATCGTAATTCAAAATGATAGTGCCAAAGAAAAAATGTTTACAATAAAAGTAGGAGACAAAATACTCACACCAACATTAGAAGGAGATTCGTATAACAGCTTTCTGTTGCAATAAGATTCCATTTGACTTCAATCCTTAAATTAAAAATTGATGAATTTATATAAAAAAATTACAGGATTTATGGCTTTGATGCTAACGGTATCTTCTATAAATGCTCAGGCTCCCAAAAATGAATTGCTTTATGGCGTTGCTTATTATGATGAGTATATGCCGTATGACCGATTAGACAAGGACATAAAAATGATGAAGGATGCGGGTATAAATGTAGTCCGTATTGCCGAAAGCACATGGAGCACCGAAGAGCCGCAGGATAACGTATTCGATTTTAGTCATATCGACAGGGTTCTTGATGCCATGCACAAAGCAGGAATTAAAGTAATTATCGGGACGCCTACTTATGCTGTTCCTGCCTGGTTAGTTAAAAAATATCCGGAGATATTGGCTACAACACAAATGGGTAAAAATCAATATGGAACCAGGCAAAATATGGATATAACAAACAAGGATTACTTGTTTCATGCCGAAAGGATTATCCGTAAAATCATGGAACATGTAAAAGGGCATCCTGCTATTATTGGTTATCAGGTGGACAATGAGACCAAGCATTACGGTACAGCGGGTGCAAATGTTCAGGCGCAGTTTGTGCAGTATATGAAGAATAAATTTAAAACTACCGAAGCTGTCAATACAGCTTTTGGACTGGATTATTGGAGTAATCTCATTAATTCATGGGAAGAATTTCCTTCTATGGTGGGGACAATTAATGCCGGATTAAAAGCTGAATTTTCTAAGTTTCAACGGGGTTTAGTTACTGATTTTCTTTCGTGGCAGGCGGCTATTGTCCGCGAATATAAAAAACCGGAGCAGTTTGTTACTCAAAATTTCGACTTTGACTGGAGAGGCTATTCGTATGGAATACAAGGTGATGTAGATCATTTTACTGCGGCAAAAGTCATGGACATAGCTGGAGTAGATATTTACCATCCGACACAAGATCATTTAACGGGTACTGAAATTTCTTTTGGAGGAGACATGGCGCGCTCGATGAAAAATGGCCAGAACTATTTGGTTATTGAGACAGAAGCACAAGGATTTCCGCAATGGGTACCTTATGCGGGACAATTACGGTTACAGGCATTTAGCCATATTGCCTCTGGAGCTAATATGTTAGAATATTGGCATTGGCATTCGATTCATAACTCTGCCGAGACGTATTGGAAAGGATTATTGAGTCATGATTTTCAGCCTAATCCTACCTATAACGAGGCAATGACCATTGGTCGTGATTTTAAGAAAATAGGTGCAAAAATAGCCAGTCTTAAAAAAACGAATGAGGTAGCGGTGCTTTTCAGTAATGAAGCTCAAACTGCTTTTAACGCTTTTAGTTTTGGATGGGGAGCTAAAGAACAATATAATGATGTTTTGCGTCCCATGTATGATGCCCTGTATAAAATGAATGTAGGAGTTGATTTTATAGATCCGTCTTCATTAAATATTGAGAAATACAAGTTAATCATTGTACCCGCTTTATATGCAGCACCAGATGCATTGTTGCAAAAACTGAATGCTTATGCAAAAAATGGAGGACACATTGTTTATACTTTCAAAAGTGGTTTTAGTAATGAGAATGTAACAGTTCGTAATTCAATTCAGCCCGGAATTATAAATGAGGCTGCGGGCGTGAGCTATAGTCAGTTTGTGATTCCAGAAAATGTATCGCTAAAAGACGACCCATTTCAGGTAGGGAAAGACAAAAATGAAATAAAATATTGGATGGAGTTGTTAACTCCTACAACTGCAAAAGTACTGGCTAAATATGATCATCCACAATGGAATAATTATGCTGCTGTTACCCAAAACAATTACGGCAAAGGAACGGTGACCTATATTGGATTTATGCCGGGAGATAATCTTATGGAGAAAATTTTGGAAGGCAGTTTGAAAGAAGCCGGTTTGTGGAATGAAGATCAAAAATTACATTTTCCGTTGATTACAAAATCAGGAATTAATAACCAAGGCAAGGTAATCCGATACTTTTTTAATTATTCGGTACAGGCCAAAACTTTTACTTACACCCAAGGTAAAAACGGAACGAATTTGCTTAGCTCAGAAAAAGTGGTGAAAAATTCAGAAATCAATCTTGCTCCATGGGGAATGCTAGTAATTGAGGAAAACTAATTCCGGATAGTTAGTTAAACAAAAACGATAGATAGTAATAAACATCAAACAATATTAAATATGAATTTTAGCAATATCAAGAAAATAGCAAAAGTATCGCTAGTCTCTACATTGGTAGTTTCGGGAATTTCATGGAATAAAAAAACTGAAAATAACAAGATGGAGAAAAATCCAATTATTACGATAAACGGATTTACCTTTAAGGATTTAAACAGAAACGGGAAATTGGATATTTATGAAGATTATCGTCTTGCTGTAGCAGATCGCGTTCAAGACTTAATCAACAAAATGACCGATGAGGAAAAAGCGAGTATGCTCATTGGGATTGGAATGCCTGGTTTTGATGTGGATACTTTTACATTCATTCCGGGAGCTGATAAAGGAAAAGTGCCTGGTGCAGCCGGAGGAACTTATGAAATAAAACGTTTGGGAATTCCTGCTGTCATTGTGTCTGATGGACCAGCAGGCTTAAGAATTAATCCAACAAGAGATAATGATACCAATACGTATTATGCAACGGCATTTCCTGTTGGAACGGCTTTGGCTTCCACTTGGAATGAAGAGCTGATTAACAATGTTGGGAAAGCAATGGGGAATGAAGTGAAAGAATACGGTGTTGATGTATTGCTTGGACCAGGTATGAATATCCACAGAAATCCATTGTGTGGAAGAAATTTCGAATATTATTCAGAAGATCCTTTGTTGTCAGGAACTATTGCTGCAGCAATGGTAAATGGGGTGCAATCAAACGGTGTGGGGACTTCAATAAAACATTTTGCTGCCAATAATCAGGAAAGAAATCGTATGGGGATTAATGCTCACATCAGCGAAAGAGCCATGCGTGAAATTTATTTAAGAGGTTTCGAAATTGCGGTCAAAACAGCCCAGCCATGGACAATAATGTCCTCTTATAATTTAGTTAACGGAGAGTACACATCGGCTCGAAAAGATTTATTGACTACAGTATTGCGTGAGGAGTGGGGATTTAAAGGATTGGTAATGTCAGACTGGTTTGGTGGTTATGATGGATTCGGGTCTATTTCTTCTAAAGATGCTGTCAGTGATGTTGTAAAACAACTATCGGCAGGAAATGATTTATTGATGCCGGGATTACCTAGTCAGCAACAAGCTATTTTGGAAAATATTAAAAATGGTAAATTAACTAAAGAAGTAATTAATACCGATTTAAGAAGAATTTTAGAACTGGTTATGAGATCACCGGTGATGAATAACTATAAGTATTCCAATAAACCAAACTTAAAAGAAAATGCAGTAGTTACCAGACAGGCTGCCGCAGAAGGAACCATTTTGTTGAAAAACGACAATGCTATTTTGCCATTTGTTTCAAAAACAGCTCCTTTGGCGGTTTTTGGAAACACCTCTTATGATTTTATTGCTGGCGGAACCGGAAGTGGTGATGTCAACGAAGCGTATTCTGTATCCTTGATTGACGGACTTACTAATTCTGGGTTTTCAATTGATAAAGATTTAGAAGGCTTGTATAAACCTTATGTGGCCGACCAAAAAGTAAAAGAAATGGCCCGTCGCGAAAAGGAGGGTGGTTTATTGGCAACGCCAAAAAGAATTGTCGAATTAGATGTAAACAAAGAAACCATTGAAAATAAAGCGAATGTTTCTGAACTGGCTTTAATCACCATTGGAAGAAATGCTGGAGAAGGCGATGACCGTAAAGTGGCTGATGATTTTAATTTAGCCCAGGACGAAGTTAACTTAATTAATAGTGTTTCTGAAATTTTTCATGCCCAAGGCAAAAAAGTGGTTGTTGTCTTAAACATTGGTGGTGTAATTGAAACAGCAAGTTGGAGAGACAAGGTAGACGCTATTTTACTGCCATGGCAACCGGGTCAGGAAGGCGGAAATTCTGTTGCTGATGTGTTTTCAGGAAAGGTGACTCCTTCAGGAAAGTTAACCATGACTTTTCCTGTGAATTATGAAGATGCAGCAGCTACCAAAAATTGGATTGGAACGCCTGCCGAAAATCCTACGAGCGTTAATTATGGAGAAGGTATCTATGTTGGATACCGTTATTTTAATACCTTTAATGTTAAACCTTCT
This sequence comes from Flavobacterium sp., assembly GCA_036676965.1. Classification (GTDB taxonomy): domain Bacteria; phylum Bacteroidota; class Bacteroidia; order Flavobacteriales; family Flavobacteriaceae; genus Flavobacterium. Next base: position 50,425 of record JAKFBW010000035.1, read on the forward strand.
TATGAATTTGGTTACGGTTTGTCATACACAACATTTGATTATTCGAATCTTATATTGAGTTCAAAAACATTTAATGATAAAATGACCGTTTTGGTTACCATAACAAATACGGGTAAAACTGCGGGTAAAGAAGTGGTCGAATTGTATCTTTCTGCTCCCGAAAAATCAATTGATAAGCCAAGAGAAGAGTTAAAAGCTTTTGGAAAGACTAAGTTGCTGCAACCTGGTGAAACTCAAACAATCACTTTGACGTTAAATGCTAAAAACTTAGCTTCTTTTATTCCAAATAAAAACGCTTGGATTGCAGAAGCGGGAACATATAAAGTTTTGGTGGGTGCATCGTCCTTAGACATAAAACAAATTTCTGGATTTGATTTAGAGAATGAAATAGTGGTTGAGAAAACACATCCTGCTTTTGAACTTGATACTCAGTTTATTGATTTGAAACACTAGGACATTGATTGCCAAGTATAATTGATGTGGATTTAAAGGGGGCAGATGATTGTTTTTGGATATTATCCTTAAAAAGTGTGTGGTTAAGTAAAAGGAGGCTGTCCAAGACAGCCTCCTTTTACTTATATACTCATTAAGTAACTAACGAGATTTTCTTTTGTATCCAGACCCATTTTTTTTCTTAAACGGTGTCGGGCAACTTCTACACCTCCACTCGAAATATTCATGATTTCTATAATTTCTTTTGTTGACATATTCATTAGTAAATAAGTAGCCAAATCTAATTCCCGGGGTGAAATTGTTGGGTGTTTTTCTTTTAATCTTTTCAAAAAATCAAAATGGACATTCTTGATGTGTTTTTCTAAATCATTCCAACTTTTGTCCGCATTTACCTCTTTTACAATGCTTCTGTTTAATTTGGTAAATTGGGATTTCGTAGATTCATCAAATGATTCTGTATTAATATCTTTTAGTTTATAGATGATTCCGTTTAGAATTTTGTTTTTCTTTACTGCTTGCAAAGAATTATTAACAAGCTCCTTGTCTTTTGCTAGAATCTTGGTTTTAAGCTTGTCCTTTTTTAGTTTTTCAATTTCCTTTTCCAGCTCATATTGTTCTTGTCTGATTTTTGATTCTTTTTCCAGATATAATCTTCTTTGTTCAATAGTTTCATAATATTTATTTTTTCGTATTTTCATTTTTGTTCTTTGTCTCATATAATATATTGACGCAACACCAAGTAAAATGTAAATTAAATATGCTAAAAAATGTCTATACCATGGTGGAGAAACCGTAAATACAATAAATGATTCTTCAGATTGAATTCCATAGCTATTTCTCACTTTTAATTTCATTTTATAATTACCTTCTCTTAAATAGGTATATTCTTTAAATGAAATTGTTGACCAATTACTCCATTTCTCATCAAAACCTTCCAATTGATAAGAGAATTCAAGATTTTCAAGATTTTCATAAGTAGGGGATGAAAATGTAAATTTCACATGATTTGCAGCATACGGAATTAAGTATTTTTCAGATATTTTTTTCTCATTTCCGAAGATTATGGTGTCGCCTGGAAAAGAAAAACTTCGAATAAAAACGGTGGGTTTAGTTACGGTGTTGCTTAATAATTGGGAATCATAATGTGCTAATCCGTCTATAAGTCCTATAAATATGTTTTGTGGATTAATGGTATTTACAGAAAGATAATTATTGACTAAATTACCCGTCAAGCTTGAAAATGGGGTGACCATATTCGTATAGCTACCATTGCTGTTTTTCAATAATTCGCCTAATGATTCATTGAACGCATACCAGAGGTTTCCATTGGAATCTTCGGTTAATGCTTTAATTTTGGGAATGTCTTTAAAGATCAAACTCATTTTTTTATCTTTATAAAACAAGTCTTGTTCTTTTGAATATTTGTAAAAATGATTGTTTGTTTGAAAGTAAATACTGTTGTTTATTTTCTGGATGCTCCCAAAGCCTTTATCATTAGCGGACAAATTAGGAATGGTTTTTATCAATTTAAATTTTTTCAAATCAGAAGACAGTGCCATTTGATATAATAATCCATCATTTTTTAGCCATAAATAGTCGTTGTCCAGTTCGAAAGATATAGAAGATTTATAAATGCCTCCTATTTGATTTCTGAATTCTAAACCATTAGCTGTCTTTTCGAATATCGCAAACCCATTGCTGTTATTTGATCCTATAACAAATTTTGGCTGACCAGGGATTGTTCGAAATTCAAAATAGCCATTTTTATCCAGTATTTTTGTCACTTTCCCTCCTTCAATCACTAAAGCACCATTATTGTGTGCACATAATAATTGATTTTCAATTATCTGAATTCCCCAGGCTTGACCGGTTGTTCCTGTTACAAGGGTAAAACTACCTTCTTTGAAGTTTTTGTTCCAAGGATGGTAAAAAACCCCTTGGTTTGTTGCCACATACAGATTTTCTTTATAAACGACTGATGCATAAACAGTACCTAGATTATAGCTGAAACCAAAATAGCTAAAGGGAGAGTTTTCGTTAATAAATGCAATTCCACTATCTAAACCAAGCCAAAGATTATTCTTGTTGTCAACAAAAGAGGTTAGCACAGTATTATTCTGGAGTCCTTTGGTGCGATCAATATGTTGAATAATTTTTCCGTACATATCACAAATAATTATTCCATCTAAAACGGAATTGATTACAATGAATTTGTCTTTTATAGTTACGCCTCCAAGTGAACCATTCTTTTTGATGAAAGCATTTGCTTCGGTATCCCATGGTATCATTTTATCATTATTGTAAACAAAAAGTCCCTTGTTTAGAGTAGCAACGAGCAACTTGTTGTCAGGCATAGGAAAAATACCCCAGATTTCCGTATTATTTAAGACAGTGGTGTTTTTTAGCTGGAATAGTTTTCCGTTTTTGTACTCTAGGATCCCTGCTGTCTTGTCTTGAAAATACAAGAGGTTGTTTACCTGGAATGAAAATTGGAACTTAGTGGGGGCTTCCAATAATCTAATTTTGTTGTTTTTATAGATATAAGCCCTTTCAAAAGATTGAAAAATAACTTCCCCTTTATGAATATGTATCTTCCAAATGAAACCAGCTAATTTGACTTTAGTTGTATTTACCATTTTAGATAAAGAAAAATAGTCCAGTTTTCCATTAGAATTAGGTTTGAAATAGCCAAATTCATCGGAGCCTCCAACAAATATTTTGCCCGAATCATCAATTTTTACTGATCTAATAAGGGTAGAATTTGGCAAGATATACTTTCGCCATGATACACCGTCAAATTGAAATAGACCGTTATTGTTGGCAAAGTAAATATTCCCGTTTTTATCCTGATCAATATTCCAGTTTTGAGGGCCTCCTTTATAATCGGTTCTTTTATAATTTCGGATGTCAGGGACTCCAATGTTTTTGATTTGACCAAAAAGAGGGATTACAAATAATAGAAAAAAAAGTGTATTTAATTTTATTTGATTCATAATTTAATTATAAACATTAATTGATTTGTTTGAAAAAACATTTTCTTTTTGAGTTGTCACCAGTCAATTTCCTTCTTTTTTTGAGGAAATAAACATTTCAAAAGATAAATTTATTGTTTTTTTAGGAATGTAGTTTTTATTTTTTTTAAATATTTTACTTTGTAATAAAAACATATTTTAAATCATTGTAAATCAGTTTATTGTGTTTTAGTTGTTAAGGTTTTGTTTTGGTTAAAAATTGAATTTGATAAGGTTTTGTTAAGAGCTATAATTCCGAATAGTGAATAAATGTTTTTAATATTGCTTCAAATTACTAATTAATTAACCAAAAATTTTAGAAAAATGAAATTTACAAAATTGTTTATTTTTTGTGTTTTATCTATTCTATTCTCAATTTACGGACAGGCTCAAGACCTTACTATAGTGGGAAAAGTATATGATGAAAACGGACTACCCGTTCCAGGAGTAACCATTTTAATTAAGGGAACTTCGAAAGCAACTGCTTCGGATTTTGATGGGAATTATCAAATAAAGACTGCATCAAAAGGCACTTTAGTGTTTAGTTATCTAGGTTACGGTACAGCTGAGGAACCTATCAACGGAAGAAATCGAATTGATATTAAACTTAAACCTTCAACAGAGATCCTACAGGAAATTGTAGTTGTTGGTTATGGTTCCCAAAAGAAAAGTGTTGTTACTGGTGCAATATCCAGTGTAAAAGCAAAAGATCTCGAGAAAGTACCTAATGGCCGTATTGAACAGTCCTTGCAAGGGAGGGTTTCAGGTGTTACCATTGCTGCCAGTTCTGGTCAACCAGGTGCAAATTCTACAGTTCGCGTTAGAGGGGTGACTACTTTTGCCGGTAACGACCCGCTTTGGGTTGTTGATGGTGTTGTTGTTGATGCGGGAGGAATTGGATTTCTTAATCAGTCGGATATTGAATCCATTGAAGTACTTAAAGATGCCGCTTCAGCTGCCATTTATGGGACACGTGCTGCATCCGGGGTTATCTTGGTTACTACCAAAAAAGGGAAATCCGGGAAAATGACTGTAAACTACAATGGTTTCGCAGGAATTTCATCGCCGGAAAAGACGTTGAATTTACTAAACGCAACTCAATATGGTGCTTTAGTGAATGAAAAATCAGTTGCTGCCGGTGGAGCTGTTAAATTTCCTGATTTAGCTGCTTTAGGTAAAGGGACGGATTGGCAAAAAGCTATTTTTAACAATAGCGCAATGCGTTATTCACATGAATTAAGTATTAGTGGAGGAAATGATGTTTCCACTTTTTATACTTCTTTTGGACTTCAGGATCAGGAAGGAATCGTTACCTCTGAAAATTCAAAATATAACAAAAAGAATTTTCGTTTAAATTCGACCCATAAATTATCCAAGATTTTCACTTTAGGACAGACATTAGGGTTTACACGTGTTAAATCATCTGGTATCGATGCGAATAATGAATCCAATGGTCCATTAATTTCAGCAATCAACTTGGATCCAATTACTCCTTTGATTGAGCTGGATCCTATACAAGCCAATAAATTAGAATATAGTGAAAATCCTGTAATTAGAGATGCCAATGGAAATCCTTATGGAATTTCGACTTTAGTGGGTCAAGGAATGGTTAACCCTATTGCCTACACCAAAATTAGATTGGGTGCATTTGGTGTGTCAGATGATTTTGTTGGGAATACCTATTTAGAGGCTGCAATAACCAAGAATATTAAAGTGAGATCAACTGTTGGGGGTAAATTAAGCTATTGGGATTCACAAATTTTCACACCGGTTTATTATTTAGGGGCTACTTATAGTGTGTCTAAAAACAGTTTCAGTAAAAGTCAAAACAAAAGTTTTGCTTGGAATATTGAAAACATAATAACCTATGCTAATCAATTCGGGAATCATAACTTAACCGTTTTGTTGGGACAAGGATCCTATGTGGATAATATTGGAGGGGGATCTTCATCTAAAATGTATGGGTTGCCTATTACAAGTTATCGCGATGCCTCTTTTAACTTTGATATTCCACAATCTAACAGGGAAAGCGGTACATACGATTTGACGGAACATAAATTAACTTCTTTGTTCTCACGTATAAATTATGATTTTAAAGAAAAATACCTATTCACTGGAATTATTCGTCGAGATGGTTCAAGCCGTTTTGGAACCAATAATAAATTTGGAATATTTCCTTCCTTCAATTTAGGGTGGGTAGTAACCAAAGAAGATTTTTGGAAACAAAATGATGTACTTAATACGATGAAAATCAGGGGTGGTTATGGGATTGTAGGAAATGATAATATTGGAGAATTCAGATATCTTTCTTTAGTTAATGGAGGCTACAATTATTCTTTTGGAAACGGAGGGGCAATTGCCAGTGGTTATGCCAATCTTACACTTGATAATCCTGATTTAAAATGGGAGCAAACCTCTCAAGCGAATATTGGTTTTGAATCTACATTTTTCAATACGCTTAATCTTACGGTAGATCTATACAAGAAAAAAACTACCGGTATTTTGCGTCCTATAAACATTCCAGGATATGTTGGGGTAGCTACAAATCCAGCAGGAAACGTTGCTGACATGGAGAATAAAGGTATTGAGGTTGAATTAGGGTATAAAAAGAGATTTGGGGAAATGAATTTCTCTGTTAATGGAAACGTTTCTTATTTAGAAAATAAAGTGACTTATATAGCTTCTGATTCAGATTATATCGCTGGAGACGCAGGTTTTCAGTCTATGGGTCAAGTGACAAGAACGCAAGTAGGGCAGTCCTATAATTCATTCTACGGATTTAAAACAGCAGGTATTTTTCAAAACCAAGCTGAAATTGCTGCCTATACCAATACTTCAGGTGGTTTAATTCAGCCAAATGCACGCCCCGGCGATTTCCGTTGGATTGACACAAATGGTAGTGGTTCTATAGATGATGCAGACAAACAATTTTTGGGAAGCAATCTTCCAAAATATACTTTCGGTTTGACCTTGAATTTAGATTATAAAAATTTCGACTTTATGGTTTTTACCCAAGGTGCGGCTGGAAATAAAATTTTTCAAGGATTGCGTAGATTAGATGTAGGTGATGCCAACTATCAAACTATTGCATTAAGCAGATGGACGGGAGAAGGGACATCCAATGATTATCCTAGACTTACAAATAATGATACCAATGGTAATTTTGGAAAAATGTCAGATTTTTATCTTGAAAAAGGAGATTATTTAAGGTTGAAATTAGTTCAGTTAGGATATTCATTACCAAGTGCTGTGGTTAACAAAATTGGAGCCAGTAAACTGCGTATGTATTTAACCGCTGAAAACCTATTTACTTTAACCAAATATACGGGATATGATCCTGAAATTGGTGGGGGGGTATTTGGAATAGACAAAGGAATCTATCCGCAAGCAAGAACGTTTATGCTTGGAGTCAATTTACAATTTTAATACTAAATCAAGAATTATGAAAACGATAAAATTTAAATATTTATTTATTGTGATAGCACTGATTTCCTTAGGTTCTTGTTCTGAGGAGTTTGTGGATATTACACCAAAGGGGTCTTTTCTTTCCGATAATTATTATGCTGACGAGGATCAGGCAACAGCTGCTCTTGTTGGAGTATATGATATAATCAGAAAAAATTCAGGCAGTTTTGAAAATATGATTGCCGTAATGAACTCAGGTTCAGATGATCATTACGCAGGTGGTGGTAGTGCTACAGACGGAGAGGGAATTCAAGCTTTCTCAAAGCATACACTAACTTCAATAAATGTACTAAGGCCTTTTTGGTCTGACCATTATCAAGGGATTTTCAGAGCCAATACGTTGCTTGTAAAGTTGCCGAATGTTGCTATGGCAGATAATCTGAAAGACCGATTTGCTGCTGAAGCAAAAGCATTACGCGCTATCTATTATTTCAATTTGGTACGAATGTTCAAGAATGTTCCATTGCTATTGGATCCTTTAACTGCAACTAACATGTATGACGTAGAGCAGGCTGCTCCCGAAGCAGTTTATGCCCAAATAGAAAAAGATTTATCAGAAGCAATAGCTGTTTTACCTACAAGTGTTCCGGTTGCAACAGAAGGTGGACGTCTTACCAAAGGTGCTGCCCAAGCAATGCTTGGGAAAGTATATTTGTATGATAACAAAAAGGCTGAAGCTGCCGCAATTTTGGCTCAGGTAAATGGTACACCAGGTCAAGCAAATCAATATGGTAATAAATTGTTGTCCAATTACAGTGATTTATGGGTGTTTGCCAACAAATTTAATTCGGAGTCCCTTTTAGAAGTAGTGCATACCAATAAAAGTAATTCGGATTGGTGGTTTTGGGGTTCAGGTGCTGACGAAGGAAATACATTGAACGTTATGGTAGGGGTTAGAAATTACTCCTTATCAACGGGTTCTACAGCTGCGGATTTGGCACCAGGATGGAGTTTTAGTGTTATCACCCAAGATTTGTATGATGCCCTTAAAACCGACCCAAGATTTGGAGCAACGGTATTTGACATGAAAGCACTGAAAGAAGCAGGTCAGGCAGATTATGTTCCAGGGTATCAAGATACAGGGTATTTCTTAAATAAATTTATGCCAAGAAATTCAGATAAGACCACTGGTGGTGGAGCGGTAGAGATCAATTACCAACAGAATTCGTATGTGATCAGACTTGCAGATACGTATTTAATGGAAGCCGAAGCATTGGGTTCCGGATCAAGAGCACAAGCATTATTGGATGCCGTAAGAGCAAGAGTTGGTTTGCCATCTGTTCCCGTTACACTTGCAGCCATTAAAAACGAAAGACGATTGGAACTTGCAGGTGAAGGACACCGATTCTTTGATTTAGTAAGATGGGGAGATGCCGCAGCTAAATTAGCGGACAGGGGATTTGTTGCCGGTAGGGATGAAATTTGGCCAATACCAGCCAGTGAGCTTCAAGGAACTAAATTGAAACAAAATCCTGGATTTAATTAGTAAAAAATAAAATTATGAAATGAGCATAAACGAAATTTGGTCGAAATTACCAATGAAGATATGCGAATTACACCTGCCTGTCGGCAGACAGGTATGACCAATTAAAATCAATAAATATCTACATATGAAAAAGATAAAATTTATTTTCAGCTTTGTATTGCTACTGGCTGTTACCATAAGTTGTACAGTTGAGGGAATTAATAATGATACTGCTCTTTTGGGTACTGATTCGTCAGCAAATGTCAATAAAATATTTGATATCAGTAATGATAATTCGGGAGAAGTAAAGATAACACCAACAGCTGATGGGGCGACTTCTTTTCAAGTATTTTACGGGGAAGGTGATGGATTGCCGGTTACAGTTGCCCCAGGGGCAAGTACAACCCATGCTTATCCAGAAGGGAGTTATACGGTAAAAATTATAGCCACTTCACTTTCTGGTGCTAAAACGGAACAAACATTTCCATTAGAGGTTGTCTATAGAGCACCTGAAAACTTAAATGTTACTACATCTTGGGAAGTGAGGGTAAAAGCTACGGCATTATACGCTAGATCATTTTTAGTATATTATGGTGATGTTGCGAATGAAGTAGGGACACCAATGGCTATAGGCGAAGAATTGCCACCTCATACTTACCCGGCAACTGGAGGGCCATTCGTTTTGAAAGTGATAGCCCAAAGTGGTGGTACTCCAACTATCCAATGGACAAAAACATTATTCGGATTACCTATAGATTTCGAAAGTGGAGCTGTAGATTACTTTTTTGGAACTTTTGGAGATGTGACTTTTTCTAAAGTGGCAAATCCAAACGCTACAGGTTTAAATACAAGTGCTACTGTAGCTAAATATACTAAACCTGTTGGAGCGGCTACATGGAGCGGTACCTATAGTCCATTGAATATCCCTGTCAATTTTGCTTATGGAAAAAAAATCAAAGTTTTGGCTTACAATCCGGATCCTGCGAATATTGGTAAAAAATTAAATATTGAATTTGAATGGGCTGTAGATGGAGCTCCAGGAAATGATGTTGCAGTACTAAAAGTGCCATTTACTACATCTGGTGCTTGGGAAGAAATTGTATTTGATTATAGCACTATTTCAGGAATACCTGCAGGGGCTAAATTTACGCAACTTGTTTTGCGATACAATGATTCGGCTTCAGGAGTTGGTGAAGTTATATACTTGGATAACATTAGATTAACAAATTAAAATAAAACTATGAAATCGCCATTAACAATAAGTTTGCGCAAGCAAACACCGATAAATCTGCCTGTCGGCAGACAGGTAAAAAGGCGATAACATATATGACCACTAATCAAATAAATTTTACATATATGAAAACAAATATAAAATTCAATTTTGGAGTTTTCCTTGTGTTGCTTCTAACATTAGGTAGTTGTAGTAAGGAAGACTATTCGTTAGGAGATTTAACGGCTCCGTCAAATATTGTTGTCAACACAGAAGTTATAGGACAGGATGCAACGCACCCCAATGGTGATGGTTCTGGAGACGTAAAAATTTCTGTAACTGGAGAAGATGTTCTTTGGTATAAAATAGATTATGATGCCAGTACAGCAGTAGATTTAGTAAATTTACCTAATGGTACCACAACTAAGAAATACACAACTCTTGGGGTAAATACCTATAGAATTACTGTGGTGGCTTATGGTAAAGGTGGCTCATCTACAAATGTAACTAAGGAGGTTACGGTAAGAAGTGATTTTACTGTTGATCCTGCAATCGTTACAAAATTAACAAACGATGCCTCAAAATCTTGGATTGTTGATAAAAGTGTACCGGGGCATTTTGCTACAGGGGCATTCGATGCAGAAACGATTTATCCAAATTGGTGGTCTGCCGGAGTGGATCAAAAAGTGAATGAAGCACCTTGTTTATATTCCACCATTTTCACTTTTTCTAAAGTTGTAGCTTCAGGAACGTATTCCTTACAAGTAGCCACACCACAAGGTGCATTTACCCATGGAGGTTCGTTGACAGCTCTTCCGGGAATTCCATCAGGTGGAGAAGGATGTTATTCTTATGCAGGAGGAACTTCTAATTTTAGTTTTGTTCCAGCATCGTCAGGAGCGCCTGCTGTGCCATCTAAACCTGAAAATTCCCCATCTACCCAGGTAAGTATTCTATTAGCGGGTGTTAATACGTATATAGGAATAGGATCTTCCCAGAAAGAATATGAAATTCTGGTCTTAACACCAACGTATATGTATATCAGAGTAGGAGCAACAGAAACAGGAAGGGCTTGGTATTTTAAATTAATACCGGCATCTTAACAGATTTATGATGAGATAAAACTCAGGACTACATTTGACAGTTTTGAGTTTTATTTTAGTATTGATTGTAAAAAAAATTAAATGATGAGAAAAATAATTCTTTGCACAAACATTCAAAAACAAGAATTATCAATTTTCAAAGAGTTTTTTTCTCATCATTATTAGCTATATTTTTTTCATATTGTTTCTCTGTTATGGAAACAATATGAAAAAGATATAACTACAATAAGACCTTAAAATCTTGCAAATACGCCTGTAATAATTGGGCAACATCACTAAATTCAAACGGCAATAGTAGTGGAACCGTAAATTTTAGTTTAAACACACTAAAGCGATAACCAATAAATTTTACTTGGGAATGGAGAAACTAAAGAGTTGACAAGGGAAATTTTACTTATACTTATACAACATCGGGGTTAAATACTTATGTTGTATATGTATCTGCATAATTCAAGTGCTTTTGTTTCTTTATTAATGGTTTTTACAAGGGCTTTCTAGAGTTAGATTCAAATATGGCTAGCTTTCCGTTTAATCAAGATTTTTATTCTTGATTATGAATAATGCTAAAGGAGGTGATTTTGAGGAATAATAGATCCTGATTTTACTTCTTCCACTTTTGGATAGATTTATGTTAGCGTTTATAGTTTATAATTAATGGTGTTTGTTTTAGTAGTTCTTCATTAGGAGCTTCTATTTATAAGTTGGTAGAGGCTTCAGTGGAGAACAAAAACAACAGGATCATACAAATGGCTGATTAGTAATATGTAATTCCCTTTTTAATTAGAATTAGGGGGTAAAAGCCACGTAATACAACACTACTTTTTTATTCATTTTTAATTAACAAATAATAAAACTAAAATTCATGTTTATGAATATTTTAAAAAACAAATTACTAATACTAATTTATTGTACAATGACAGTTGTAACTGTTAATGCCCAGGATATTAGCAACTCAAAATCTGTAGAAGCTAAAATAGAAAATATAATTTCTTCATTAACCATGGAGGAAAAAGTGGCCATGTGCCACGCGCAATCTAAATTTAGTACCCCAGGAGTTGAAAGACTTGGTATTCCCGAAATATGGATGTCTGACGGACCTCATGGGGTTCGCGGAGAAATTAATTGGGATAATTGGGGTTATGCCGGATGGACAAACGATTCTATAACTGCATTTCCTGCATTAACTTGTTTAGCATCAACATTTAATCCTAATTTATCTAAAGATTATGGAATAAGTATTGGTGAAGAAGCTCGTTACAGAAAAAAAGATGTGTTATTGGGTCCGGGCGTAAATATGTATCGTTCCCCTTTAAACGGTCGAAATTTTGAATATATGGGAGAAGATCCGTTTTTGGCTTCGAAAATGGTGGTTCCATACATTCAAGGTGTGCAGCAAAATGGGGTTGCAGCTTGTGTAAAACATTATGCACTCAACAATCAGGAATTATGGAGAGGTCATATAAATGTTGAAGTAAGTGACAGGGCTTTACACGAAATTTATTTACCGGCATTTAAAGCCGCAGTTGAAGAAGGAAAAGTCTGGTCCATTATGGGGGCTTATAACCAGTTTAGAGGTCAATTTTGCTGCCATAATAAGATATTGTTGAATGATATCTTAAAGAAAGATTGGAATTTTGATGGTGTTGTAATAACGGATTGGGGTGGTACGCATGATACAAAACAAGCGGCTCTTAATGGTTTGGATATAGAAATGGGAACTGGTACAGATGGTTTGACAACATCTACAAAAAATGCGTACGATTCTTATTATTTGGCTGATCCTTTTTTAAAACTACTTAAAAGCAACGAAATTAAGGAAGAAGTTTTAAATGATAAAGTTAGAAGAATTTTGCGTTTAATGTTTAGGACAAACATGGCACCGAATCGTCCTTTTGGAAGAATGAATAATCAGGAACATATAGATGTTGCCAGAAAAATTGCGGGTGAAGGTATCGTGTTATTAAAAAATGAGGCTTCTTTTTTCCCAATTGATGCCTCAAAAAAAATAACAATTGCAGTTATTGGCGAAAATGCCACAAAATCAATGACAGTTGGTGGTGGTTCATCTGAATTGAAAGCTAAAACCGAAATATCTCCGTTAGATGGACTGAAAAATCGATACAAAAATGCAACTATAATTCATGCAATGGGTTATGCCTCTGGCCCTTCGGCCTATGACAGAGTTATCCCTTCGGAATTAGATTTAAATAAACTAAAACAAGAAGCAATTGAAGCGGCTTCAAAAGCAGATATTGTGTTGTTTTTTGGCGGACTAAATAAAAATCACCTTCAAGATTGTGAAGGAGCGGATAGAAAAGAGTTTAAATTGCCATTTGGACAAGACGAATTATTAAATGAACTTTTAAAAGTTAATCCAAATATAGGAGTTGTATTAGTAAGTGGAAATGCTGTTGAAATGCCTTGGATATCTAAGGTCAAGGCCTTAATGCAGGCTTGGTATTTGGGCAGTGTTGCCGGTGATGCGATTGCCGATGTGATTAGTGGAGATGTAAATCCTTCAGGAAAGCTGCCTTTTTCATTTCCTAAAAAATTAAGCGACAATGCGGCACATTCTTTTGGAGAATTGAGCTATCCGGGTGACAGTATCAATCAATACTACAAAGAAGATATTTTGGTAGGATACAGATGGTTTGATACCAAGAAAATTAAACCCTTGTTTGCTTTTGGAGAAGGACGGTCTTACACAACATTTGAACTTTCTAAATGGAATACAGACAAGAAAGAATATACAAAAAACGATTCCATTTTAATTTCAGGAAATGTTTCTAATACAGGAAATGTTGACGGTGCAGAAGTAGTGCAAGTGTATATTGGAAAACTCGATTCGAAAGTTAAAAGAGCTGAAAAAGAGTTGAAAGGTTTCCAAAAGATTGCAGTTAAAAAAGGAAAAAATGCTGTTGTTGCAATTTCGATTGATGTAAATAGTTTGAGTTTTTATGATGAATCCATTTCAAATTGGAATCTGGAAAAAGGCGATTATCTAATTTATATAGGGAATTCATCAAACGCTATTTCGAAAAAAATAAAAATAACAATCCAATAAATTATGAAAACAACAATTTCCATACTGGTTTTACTAGTTTCATTTAGTATATATTCTCAGCAAAAAAACAAAATACAATCGAAGCCTTTTTCAACAAAAGGCAAAACAGTTAGCGTTTACACTACAGCAGATAATACAAAATTAAGATTGACGCTCACAGACAAGTTAGTTCTCTCACCGTCTAAACAACCTTTAGAAAGTGAAGTTTCCGTTTTTGTTGAGCCTAAAAAAACGTTCCAAACCGTTTTGGGTATTGGAGGTGCAATCACCGATGCCAGTGCTGAGGTTTTTGCGAAATTGTCCAAAAACAAGCAACAGGAACTTATAAATGCTTACTATGATAAAGAAAAAGGAATTGGTTATTCATTGATAAGAACCACCATTCACAGTTCTGATTTTGGAAGCGGAAGCTATACTTATATCAAAGAGGGCGATGCCGCTTTGAAGACTTTCAATATTGACCATGACAGGCAATATCGTATTCCATTGATTAAAGAGGCCATAAAAACTGCTGAAGAAAAATTAACAATTTATGCATCACCATGGAGTCCACCGGCTTTCATGAAAAGCAATAATAATATGCTAAAAGGAGGGACATTACTACCGGAGTATTACCAGTCGTGGGCAAATTATTACACAAAATTTATCAAAGCGTATGAAAAAGAAGGGATCCCAATTTGGGGACTTACGGTTCAAAATGAACCTATGGCTGTTCAAACATGGGAATCTTGCGTGTATACTGCTGAAGCTGAAAGGGATTTTTTAAAAAACTTCCTTGGGCCAACGATGAAAAAAGAAGGTTTGGGAGATAAAAAAATTGTGGTTTGGGATCACAATCGCGATTTAATGAACCAGCGGGCAAATGTTATTTTTTCAGATCCGGAAGCTTCAAAATATGCCTGGGGAATAGGATTTCATTGGTATGAATCTTGGGCAGGTGGAGCACCAATGTTTGATAATGTCCGTAAAGTTAAGGAGGCTTATCCAACTAAAAATTTATTGTTCACTGAAGGCTGTGTTGAAAGTTTTGATGCCAAGAAATACCAATTTTGGGCTAACGGAGAACGTTATGGAATTTCTATGATTAATGATTTCAATAACGGAACGGTGGGCTGGACTGATTGGAATATTCTTTTAGACCAAAAAGGAGGTCCAAATCATGTGGGTAATTTTTGTTTTGCACCAATTCATGCCGACATCAATTCAGGGGAATTGATTTATACGCCTTCGTATTATTATATAGGTCATTTTTCGAAATTTATTCGTCCAGAAGCAAAAAGAGTCAGTACAGCTGTGAGCAGAAGCAGTCTGCTAAGTACTTCATTCCTGAATACAGACGGAAAAATGATTACAGTAGTCATGAACCAGTCTGATAGAGAGATTACGTATAATTTGATTATTGCTTCAGAAAAAACAGTGGCAGTAATTCCAGCTCATGGGATTCAAACATTAGTGTATTAATTAATTTGGAGGGTCTTTGGTCTGCCAGTTTTGGATGAATGATTCCCTTGTTAAAAGTCAAAAGTGTCAAATTCAAACCGCTATGGTCAAATTTAAAACGAAAATCACTTCATAAATTATTCCAATATGATGAAAATTAATATGAGAAATTCTAATAATCTAAGAACGGCTAAATTAATAGTTTTTAGTTTAGCCATTAACCTTTGGGCTTTTACAGGTTTTGGGCAACCTTATGCCGATACACACGTAAAAAATAAGTTGGTTGAGCAAAATCTTTATATAGGGAAGGCTATTGACACAACATCACCTCCCAGTTTTGTTGAAGCAAAAGAACGATTGCCGGAGCCTTTTTGGAATGTCAGACCTGATGTGATAAAATGCTATTGGAAAACCTGGGCAATTGCTTTTTCAAATCTTAAGCAAGTCAATAAAAATAGTGGTTTTGTTTCACCATTTATTGACCCGGCTTTTAACGGAAATATTTTTATGTGGGACTGTAGTTTTATGACCATGTATGGTAAATACGCCAAGTCAGTATTTAATTTCCAAAATACATTAAATAACTTTTATGCAAAACAACATAGTGATGGGTTTATATGTCGTGAAATAAGAGAGAGTGACGGCAGTGATTGTTTCGAACGCTTTGACCCTTCCAGCACCGGTCCTAATATTATGCCATGGTCGGAATGGGAGTATTTTTTAAATTATAATGATACCGATAGGTTGAAAAATGTTTTTCCAGTGCTTCTGGCTTATTATGAATGGTTTCATACCTATCGTTCCTGGCCTGATGGAACCTATTACTCAAGCGGATGGGGCTGTGGAATGGATAATCAACACCGAATGGCAAAAAACTTTAACGCAGCATGGAGTCACGGATTTTTGTCATGGATTGACACTTCATTTCAAGAAGTTTATTCGGCTAAAATACTTATCGAAATGGCCAAAGTACTGGGGCGTGAGAATGATGTTATTGATATCAAAAACCAAACTGAAAAACTCTCCAATCAAATAAACAATTATATGTGGGATGAAGGGAAAAAATATTATTTTGACCGATTTAAAAATGGAGAGCTAAGTAAAACTAAAAGTATAGCATCCTATTGGGGATTATTGGCAGGCGCAGTTCCGGAAAACAGAATTAATGATTTTGTTAAACATCTTCAGGATACTTCAATGTTTGCACGTAAGCACATGGTTCCAACCCTATCGGCCGATGATGCAAATTTTAATCCGGACGGAGGGTATTGGAATGGGGCTGTTTGGGCTCCTACCAATTACATGGTATTACGCGGTCTTACTAAATATGGATTCGATCCGTTGGCTTACCAGATTGCCATCAATCACCTGAATAATGTTGTGGAAGTATTTAACAAAACGAATACTTTTTGGGAAAACTATGCCCCAGATAAAGTGCAAGGGAATGACCATTCGAATTTTGTTGGCTGGACTGGTTTAGTCCCAATCAATGTATTATTTGAATACGTTTTTGGCATACGTCCTAATGTACCAAATAATGAATTAATAATTGATGTGAACTTAACTGATGAATATGGGGTTAAGCATTATCCTTATGGTGAAAATGGAAACATTGACATACAATGCAAAAAACGAAAAAATACACTGGAGAAACCATCTATGATAATTACTTCAAATGTGCCACTTAAATTAATTGTAAAATGGTCGGGTGGGAAATTTGTTAAAGATATTAATGTGGGAAAAACAATTCTTAAATAATCTAAAAACAAGCCTCCGGATATAATTAAAGTAATTTATAGTCAACTTTTTTCAGAACGAGACACCTTATTAATACGGACGGGAAAAGGTTACTGTGGTCATGAATCAATTTGATAAAAATTTAATCATTGCATCAGAGAAAACGGTTGTTGTAATTCCAGCTCATGGGATTCAAACATTAGTGAATTAATTAATTTGAAGTTTCCTTGGTCGGGGACTAGTTTTGATGAAAAATAATAATACGAATACAATTTGTTTTTTAAGACATTCTTTTGACTTGTAGTGTGTAATTTGGTGAACCAGAATAAATTAAAAGTGTTTAAAAATGCTAAAAATAAATGGGATATGGTTTTTTTATAATCCTGCCACCCCGACCAAAATCCTTTCTGTTTTTTCAGAAGGGATTTTTTTATTGTCGCATAGCAAAAACGGATTGTTGGGTCTCTATAATACAGTAATAATGACTTACTTTTTGGCTTTCCTTTGAATAAATTTAGTCATTTTTCATCTAATACAAAGTAAAGGTGAAGTCTCCTGACTCATATCTTTGTAAAGTAATCATTTAATAAACAAATCATTATTTCAAACAATCGAACAGCGCTACAACTAAATCTTGGCAATAGGTTTCCCATTAATGGAAGCTTCTACTAAATAGGCTATAAATCGGGCAAAGGGTTCAATATTCTGATCCACACTCGCCTGTTCAAGAGCATCCATGTAGGCATCTCTTTCTTCAACTGGTATTACGGTCCATGGGTAGCCTCCTGAGGACAACATCGCATTCATCAAAAAACGTCCAATACGTCCATTTCCATCCATATAAGGATGAATAAAAACAAAAATAAAATGACCTAATACCGCTCGAACCGATGCTTCTTCCTCTAGCTCCAATAATTCAAAAAGAGTAGGCATTACATCACGAATTCCATCTTTATTTACAGGAACATGTTTAGACTGACCAATATAAACCTGATGCGTTCTATAACCCGCTAAATCAGAAGGCTTCAACAAACCAACTGCAACACTGGGTGCAAACAATTCTCGATACCAGTCTCCATGTTCTTCATCGGCTACTTTTCCTGCATTTTTACCGTCTAAAATTTGACTAACACTTATTTTAACAGCATTAAAGGCTTGCCAATAGCCTCTGGCTGCCATGGCATCGCGTTGCTTTCTGTCATCCTTATTTTCTTTGGCATTCCATACCCCGCTTCGAACCCTTTCAATCAGTTCGGGAGTTACGCGGTATTTTTCAATCGATAAAGAGTGATAAGCATCTGTGATATAAATTTCTTCAATACGTTTTAAATAGCCCACTTTGTCATTTGGTATTCCTAAAGATTTCGGAAAAACTTCAATAACTACCTTTCGCATCTCATGCCACATCAACCGTATTCTATTAACATAAGGAGACCGTTCCCGAGTGGACAAAGTTATAGGTGTTTTTTGCTCAAACGGATCCACTTCCCTAACGTCATAACCCGCAGATTTCATTGTTTTTAGAATGTCATTTGCAATTTTATCCTGGGCTATATTTCTAAAAGCACCAACTATTCTACCCGCTTTTAAGCTATGCCCACCATCAAGTAATATTCCTAATAGTTCCGATGCGTCACTAATTAAACTTAAAGCGGTTCTAACATCTGTTGGATTACTTGCGAATAAAGAAGGGGAACAATAAACGATAGAAGAAGCCAAATTTAAAATTCTAAGTCCCTTTATAATCTCAATCGATTCTAAGTCCGACAATGGAGATTTCATGGTAAACAAAGTGGTATTAAAAAGTAAAGGAGTCAAGGAATTATTCCCTTTTGTTGACCGAATAATCATTTGATGGGGCACGGAATCATTTCCGGCATGCATCAACAAGGATTGGTCAGCAGCAACATAATAATCATCATCATAACGGTCTTTTAAATACCTCGAACAAAAGCCCCAATAAGAAGTGTACCAAGAGGTGCTATCCCCTTTTTTTTCATCATGAGGAACAGAGATATACCATCCTTTAAAAACTTCACGAATAAAACCTTGATCCATCAAACGTTCTTTATGCACCCGACTCAAATCCGTTGCTTTGATACCAACTATCTTTTGGTCTTGCAGCTTTTGAAGCACTTCCAACGATGCTGCTAATTTCTCTCCTGGTGTTGCCATTTAATTTGCGTTTTTAATAGATGGATTTGTGTTTTTAGCATTACATTGTGATGTGTATTATCTATTGCATTGCGCTGTTCATATGTTATTATATAATGTTGTGCGTATCTTATTATATTATGCAAATATATGAAATGATTAAAAATAAAAAGGAATAATACAATTTATATTTTTCAATTAAACACTCTTGCAATACGCTGTAATTCAATACAATAAATTCAAAACTGCTCTCGTTAATTGCCTGTTGGAATGGGTGCGAAGTCGGGAGACTTCGTCAGCAATTGCCGTCTTTAAAGAACTTTTATTTTATAAGGAATACTTTGCAGAGCTGGGTTTTTATAGTTTATTTATTAAAATTCTTCCGCCAACAGATTTTAGTTTTTTTTGATGTACTAAATTATCAATGACTTTGTTAATAATTTCATCAATTTGAGAGCCAACTTTGGCAAAACCAAATATTTTTGCAGTTGCTCGAATTAGATTTTCAGAAACTAGGCTTAGATTGTTTTCCATGATTTCAAGAACAGCAATTTCAATCTCTTCTAGAGCAATGTCATCAATCGTTCGTTTTTCTATTGTATTATCTCGATAGCTGTCTAGTCCAATGGAAAGTTGCTCTTGATTCCAGTAAAAGAGTTGGTGTGAGTCTACCATTTCTATTTGTGGTAATTCGTTTGTAATTTCAGAAAGATAAGCATTGAGTTTACTTCCTGCTCTTGAAGTATTCCATAATTTCAGAATTTTACGGAATAGGTAATTTTGGCTTATAGGAGATTCCACTTGAATTATCTCTTGGATTTGTTGTTTTAAAATCAATCTATTCTCATTGTAGTAAATAGATTCGGAATTAGCCATTAGTATTGGTAAAGCACTTGACACTATATACGGTTTTATGTTTTTTGGAGCAAAAACATCTTCTTTTATTACATAAAGACTATTTTTTATTGGAGTTTGAAAAGTATTGACTGAGATTGTTTCTTCTATTCTAGGTAGATTTAAAATGGTTTGAACCTGTTCTTTTATCTCTAAAAGAATTTTCGATTTGTCCTTTATCCAGTCTAAAGTCCAGATACGATAAATATTCCAACCTAAAGATTTTAAAACATTTGGAATTAGTAATTCTCTGTCATTGGTTGTTTGCGAATTGAAGTAGTTTTTTCCATCAACTAAAATTCCTAAAATATATTGATATTCGTTGTTAGGATGTATAATGCCAATATCCACACGGTATTCGGAAGTACCAATATCGGTTTTTACTTGTAAACCGTTTTCGTTTAAATAGTTTGCAATCGACTGGACTAATGAGTGTTCTTCTTGTTCTTTATTAGTAGTTTCTATTGAATATAATTGTCCTTTTTCTGCAAAATTAAGGAAAGCTTTTAAGCCTTTTACTCCCTCAGATTTTGTTCTGTTCAAATCGATTTGATCACCTTTCAAAGAAGAGAAAACTTTCATTTCGTAACGTGCCCGTGTTACAGCAACATTCAGTCTACGCCAACCACCGTCACGATTTAGTGGACCAAAATTCATAGATACTTTCCCATCTTCATCTGGTCCGTAACCTATGGAAAACAAAATAAAATCTCGTTCATCTCCTTGTACATTTTCTAAGTTTTTGACAAAAATAGGTTCTTCACTCAGCATAGCTTTCTCTTCCAGTTGTGGTTGTTCAGAGAATAATTTTTGTAATAAATCTTCAATCAAATTTTGTTGCGTTTGACTAAATGTAACCACGCCTAAAGATCGATTAGGACATTGTTCTAAGTGATTTTTGATGTATTGGATAATCGTTTCAGCTTCAGCTTTATTGGTTCTGGTTTTCCCTTTATCATAAAAACCGTCGACAAATTCAAAATTTACTTTTTTGCCTAAATCATCGTGAGAAGGAAAAGTTAGTAATTTGTTTTCATAAAAATTCGAGTTACTGAATGAAATGAGACTTTCGTGCTTACTTCTGTAGTGACGCAAAAGATATTTAGAAGGAATAGAAAGAGCTAAGGTGTCGTCGAGTATGCTTTCCAAATCTTCCAATTCCATATTGTCTTCATCAATTTTGTTACTTGTAAAGAAACTAGTTGGAGGCATTTGTTTTGGATCTCCAACTATAATTGCTTGTTTGGCTCTTGCCAAAGCACTGATTGCTTCGGAAGTTGGTAATTGAGATGCTTCATCAAAAATTACAATGTCGAAATGATCGGTATTAACATCAAAATATTGTGCCACCGAAATAGGACTCATTAACATGCAGGGTTTTAGACGAGGTAAAAGTGTTGGAATTTGATCAAATAATCTTCGAATACTGATGCCACGACCTTTATTACGAATAGCACGTTGCAAAATGCCAATCTCTGAACTTTGGATAGCTTCTTGTGTTAAATCAGGAATTTTATTACTTAAAGTTAAAAGTAGCTGATTTTTTGTTAGCGTAATGAATTCCTGATGTAGAGTTTTATATTGCTTAATTTGTGATTCATATACATCAGCATCGAAGCCGTTTAAAGTGTTTGATTGATCCAATGACTGAACGAAATAATTAAGATGCAAAATGTTTTTAATTTCGCGACTTAATGCGTTTTTGTCTATTTTATCTGATTCTAATAATTCAATAAACCACGATAATTCAAGTTGTTCAGCTTCGTTTTTATAGTGATTGTAACGTATCCAATCTTCAAGAAGATCTAGATTGTTTTTAATTTGATGTAATGTCTCCTGTTCAGGGATATTTATTAAAAATGCTAAAAGAGTTTTTTGAACTGTTTCATAGTTTTTTAATTCAGTAATAACAGTTGGAATTGCTGCTTTTGAATGGGTGTTTGTAATAAATTGTTTTAACCAAAATTCAAAATTATCGAAGTATAAATTTTGAGCCAGTTCGTCTACTATTTTTAGTTGTTGTAAATCGTTTTGAAGGGCTTGAAAATCAAAGCTGTTTCTTAATAAATAATGGTCTCCTATTTCGTTGATCTTTTGAAATTGATTTTCTTTTAAGGTTTTTGAAACCAAATAAAACTCATTCATTTGACTGAAAAAATGATCGATTTGTTGCTTAGAAGTTATTTTATTTTTAGCAAAACCATTTAAGAACTGTTTTACTTTACGTTGTTTAAGCCATTTTTGAAAAAACCAGGTATGTTTTGATTGGTTCCAAATTGATTCGAAGGTATTAGTGTCAGTTTCAAAAATTCGACTATTAAATTGTTGTAACAAAAAATCTTCCAAATTTTGTTTTTGGGATTGTAATTGTATCCAATGATCAAGTAAATTCTTTTGACGTGTATCAAAATATATATCTAAAAGATAATGAGGAATAGAGAAATGAATCAATTTTTCTAAAAATGAAAATATTGATATTTTGTTTTTATTCCAGTCTTTAGGTAGGTTCAGTTCTAAATTCGAGTTGATTTGAATAATTTCAAGTTCAGCTTGTATGTAATCGTCAATCGATTTTTTAATATGATTTTTATGAGTAAAATTATGTTCTTTCAGTTGAATCAAACGAAGTGGGTGAGAAGAAGGTGAAGATATTTTTTTGGTTAATCCATCAAACGGAATAACCCAATCTTTCCAATTATTCCAAGCTTTTTTATCTATATTTTCAAGTTTTAAAGGTAAAACCCAATCGTCTCTCATTACAATTTTATTGGCATCTAAATATGAAACCGAATCATATAAACTCCAACCTACTGCAAACGGTTGATGTAGTAAGTCTACATAACGGCGTAATTCGTTTTTACGTTGATCAATACGTATAGCTTCTTCCTTAAAATCAATATGGCTTTTATATTTAGGTACATTTAAGGTAGATTTCAGCTGTTGTAAAACATCTGATTTTTTTGATTTATTTGAGTGTAATTCTAGACAAAAAGGTCCCAAACCAATTTTTTCCAAACGATGATGTACTACATCCAGAGCTGCCTTTTTTGCTGCTACAAAAAGCACTTGTTTATTATTTGCCAAAGCATCGGCAATAATGTTGGTAATGGTTTGTGATTTTCCAGTTCCAGGAGGGCCATGCAGTATAAAACTTTTGTTAGCATTCGAATTTCGAATGGCATCCAATTGCGAATTGTCTGTAGCTATAGGTAGAGTTAGTTGGGATGAAGGTATATGTTCTAGGTTTTCTGTATCTGTAACAATGTCTAATGTTTTGGACAGTTTTCCTTCAATTAGACTTTTTACTATATGACTTTTTTGAATTTCTTCAGAATATTTAGAAATATCCTGCCATAAAATCAATTTGTTGAATGAAAAATTTCCCAAAACAATTTGTTCTAAGATATCCCAACCTTCTAAATTTAAAATAGCTTTTCTAAAAATAACCAGAACTTTTTGAACATCTACACCTGATTCGTCCATTGGTAAGTTTTCCAAAGTATTAAGGTTGAGTTGATATTCTTGTTTCAAATATTCTAGTAACGTAATGTTAATCATGGTTTCCTCTTCACGGCTGCGTAACGTGAATTTTGAGTTAACTGACTTTCGGGATAATTCAACAGGAATCAATAAAATGGGTGAAAAGCGGGGTTGTAGTTTGTTTTTAGGTTCAAACCATTTCAGTAGACCTATTCCTAAATATAAAGTACTTTTTCCATTTTCTTCTTCGGCTAGTTTTGCATTTCGGTAAAGATGCGTTAAAATAGAATCCAAATCATTCTGATGATAATATGTTAGCAAACGATTGTATTTGAACTCATCCTCAGCTAGTTTAAATAAAGATTCTGAGGAGTGTAATGGTTCAGAATACAAATTGTAGCGGTGTAAAACCTGTTGGTTAGTGTTAGCGTGGATGATAAATGTTTTTCCATTAGCCAAATTATCTTCCAATAAGTTGATTTTTAAGTCTACTAATTGTAGCATACTTTTCGAGAAACGGATATTTAAAAGATTATTTCTAAGAGAAAGATCGAGTAGTTTTCGCTCCCAAACTTTTTGTTTAGTAAGATTTTTACTCTCCGTTAATTCTAAATTCTGATAAGTTTCTCCTATTTCAAAATCGCTATTAATGTGTTGATTGGATTCTATAGAATTTAATTTCTCGTCATTTGAAATGCTATTTTCCTTTTCCTTTTTTCCTAATGGTAAAGGTAGGATACCATGCGAACGTGCATTTTTAATATCAATAGATAAAACAAAATTATTTACATTCATAATTTGTGTTTCGGCAATATTCATTGCCTCTTTCAAAGTATAGGCACTTCCACGACATAAATGAGTAGATTCTATCAATCCAATTTCTTTAATTCCTAAAGCGATTCGTTTCGAAATTGCTGCCTGATCAAAATTAGTCATAGTATCAAAACGCTTATCTTCTAACCAAACACCTACAAAGGCATGTCCTTGTGAAATAATAAGAATAGGATTTAAGTCGATGGCTTCTAAACAAGCTACAAATAGGAGTGAAATATCAATACAGTTTCCAAATTTAGTTTCTAGAATTTGATCAATTAACCGAATACGTTGGCCTTCTGTTTCGAAACTCGGTGGCATAGCACTATACACAATTTCTAAATTTAAAATTGCCTGATAAATAGAAGCAACCATTTGTAGTATGCGGTCTTTATTATTGGATTGGTAACCTTCAAATGCAGGATTTAGATGATTTTTTTCTAGAATTTTTATAGCTTCTGTTTTAATCTTGTAAATTAACGGGTGGTTTGGCAATATATATGATGCTAATAATTGGGGATAGAATCCTAATCCTCCGAAATGATCCATTGGTAAGACATTCAGCGTAAAACTACTTTGATATAAGATTTGTTCTTTTGATAAAATTTTGATTGTAATAGTATCGAGGTCTTTTTCTGTAAAATTACGAATAAGAGAAAGGTTATATTTAAAATCAAAATTTTGAATCGTGGCTGAAACTTCTTTAGAAAGTTTATCCATATGAAAAGAATACGGTTGAAAAAGCTCTATTTCAGAAGATATTTCAATTTTAATTGATTCAAAATCAATCTCTATTTGAGTAATTGTGATTTTTTCTAAAAAAGAAAAATTATGAAGACAAAGACTATAATTGAAGTAAGGTGCTTTTTCTATTGTAGCCTGTATTGGATAGGTAGTTTCAATCATTTTGAAAAATTAAATTAAGTTTAAAGATATTGAAAATTCATTGAGTGCCAATAAGTAAAATCTTAATTTTTAGAAATTATAGTTGAAAAGTACATTTATAATTGTCCGTGACTACTGTTAAAACAATAAAATTAGTCCGGATCTATCTGCAGGCAAGCAGATTAAAAAGATTTACATAGATTTATTTCTTTACCATCACTTATAAATCTGTCTAAATCTGTGAAATTAGTGGTAAAAAAGATTTGGTACACATTAAAGGATAATCATGTTTATATTTGTCTATGTTTGGATAATAAAAACTGATTATTCTAGTCTGATTTTCCAATAATAAAAACTTACTTTTGCCTTGTTTAAAATTATAATACAATACTATTATGTCTGATACAATCGAAAAAATTAAATGCCTTATTATAGGTTCGGGGCCGGCAGGTTATACCGCTGCTATTTATGCTGCCAGAGCCAATATGAATCCCGTTTTATATCAAGGAATGCAGCCGGGTGGACAATTGACAACCACTAACGAAGTGGAGAATTTCCCCGGATATGTAGACGGGGTTACAGGTCCGGAAATGATGGTGCAGTTGCAAAAGCAAGCAGAGCGTTTTGGTGCAAGTATACGTGATGGTTGGGCCGCCAAAGTTGATTTTTCCGGAGATGTTCATAAAGTATGGATTAATGATAGTATCGAATTACACTGTGAGACCGTTATTATCAGTACCGGGGCTTCGGCTAAATATTTAGGATTACCGTCCGAACAACATTATTTGAAAATGGGAGGCGGGGTTTCTGCCTGTGCCGTTTGTGATGGATTCTTCTATAGAAATCAGGAAGTTGTGATTGTTGGAGCAGGGGATTCTGCCTGTGAAGAAGCGCATTATTTGTCTAAACTTTGTAAAAAAGTAACCATGTTGGTTCGTAGTGAAAAGTTTAGAGCTTCAAAAATAATGGAAGAACGTGTTCGTAAAACAGAAAATATTACCATCTTGATGAATCATGATACAGTTGAAGTATTGGGAGATGAACAAGTAGTGGAAGCGGTAAAAGCAAAAAATAAAACGACTGGGGAAATTTTTGACATTCCTGCTACCGGTTTCTTTGTGGCTATCGGGCACAAACCGAATACCGATATCTTTAAAGACTATCTTACTTTAGATGAAACAGGATATATTATCAATACGCCAGGAACTTCTAAAACCAATGTTGATGGTGTTTTTGTTGCCGGTGATGCTGCAGATCACGTATACCGTCAAGCTATCACGGCTGCGGGTACCGGATGTATGGCTGCCCTTGATGCTGAGAGATATTTGGCAGCTAAAGGATAATTTATAATTTGAAATAAAATCCATAAAAAATGTCCCAACTTGTTTTTTAAGTTGGGACATTTTATTTACAGAACACTCTATTTTAGTGCCTTCATTAATTTGGCTTCCTCGGTAAATTTTTTAATTTCAATTTTTGGGTTACCGATAAGTTTGATTTCCGATTTGTCGCCAGCTTCAATTGTAGCGGTCTCTACGGCATTTATGGTTGCTTTGGAGTTATTTTCTGAAATAACAATCGCATTTTTGGCCGTCAGTTTGTTTCCTGTAAAGATGGCATTGTTGTCGACCCTGATTTTGGCATTGGTAACATCCCCTTCAATATTGGCACGGGATTTTTGATAGATATCAAAATCTAACTCGGTAGCATTGATTAAAGATTTCAGAGAAGCTTCTTTGCTTAATATTATTTTTGCCATTTCTGATTTTAAATTCAGTTCCACTTTTGATTTCTCATCCGATAGCAACAGAAAATTCTTTGCATTTACATTCATGTAAAATTTTGAATTGCCTAAGGTTTGAATCGTAATATCATCGAGTTGGAGTTCCTGAATGGCGTTTACTTCGGCTTCATTCTTTGATATTACTTTTTTCAAATCATTTGTATAGTTGATTCGAACCATCAGTTTTCGGTATTTTGTGGCCTCTTTTGAAGTGGTTACCCGAAGTGTGTCTTTGATTAAATCGAAGTTTAAGATGGCATGTAAATTATCGTCGGCTTCAATTTTTAATTCCGGTTTTTCTGCTTTTTCCAGATATACTTCAATGTTGTCACTTATTTCAAGCACACGAAATGTACCTATTACTTTTTGTTCTGTAGTAACGGTTTTAGAGCCGTTTATTTTCTCTTTTTTTTGTGCCAACGCCATCGTTGTGCATAGAATGAGTAGGAATATAGTTGTGTGTTTTTTCATTTGGATTCGATTAGGATGGCTACAAATATAAAAAATCATCCATTTTTGTTGGATGATTTAATAAATATTTGGGAATTAGGAAATGCATTTAATTGATACTTCCGCCTGAGTGTGATTTTTTTTCGATTGTTTTTGGCGCAGAATTGTAGTGGATACTACTTCCGCTTGATGCATCGGCTTTTAAACTTACGATGGGGTGTACCGAAACCGAAGCGCCACTGGAGGACTCTGCAAAGATTTCATTTGCTAATAATTCCTCAGCATCTATGGTGCTTCCGCTGGAAGCGGAAACTTCAAGCTGTAGTGCCAATCCTTTTATTTTCAATGAACTGCCGCTGCTTGATTTTGCATTGATTATATCCGATTCTATATTTACATCCATCTTCGCAGCACTGGAGGTACTGAGGCTGATGTTCTCACTTTTCAAAACGCCAATGTTTTCAATTGTTGCTGCTGAGTTGGCTTCTAATACTTCTATTTTTGGCAATCTGACGATGACTTTTTTAACGGGTATGTTTTTGGTATAGTTGCATTTGTAGCCAAATATAGAAAAACTGCTTTTGCTCTGTTTACAGCCAATAACTAATGTTCCGTCTTTTACTTCTGTTGTAATTTCTTTTTGAAAAACAGCATCGGTTTGCACTATAACTTCAATTTCATCTGATTGTTCTACCGTTACATCAATATTGTTATGGACTTCTATTTTTTTGAAGTCTTCCTCAATATTCCTAATTTCTTTCGTCAGGATTCCGGAACCGTTAATGGTCTCGCTGGTTTCATATTTGATGCACGACCCAAATAACAATGCCGTTAATGCCATCAGAATGAACTTGGTGATTAATGCTATGATTTTCAACATGGCTATTTGGTTTTTATAATTATACCGTCTTCGTTTACTTTCAATGCTCCATTAGACTTATTAATGGTGTCGGTTGTTACAGAAATACCGTTTTTATCTATAGTAACAGATGTGTTTTCTTCGATGTTTTCCACATCATTATGTTCGTTTTCATCTGCCGGACAATCCAGGCATTTTACTTGATTGTCGGTAACTTTGTATAGATAATCGTCTGAACTATGGTGCAAATTGAAAAAATCATCATCGGATCTGTCGTAATTTTGTACGCTTGAATCGGTTTTAAACAAAGTTCCTTCCGGTAGAAACAAAGTAATTTCTACTTCCTGATCCCTGTATTTGTTTTTTAATTCGGTCAGTAAATAATTGTCCAGAACTAAATGATTTCCTTTTATTTTATAGCTGTATCTAATTAGTTCCGCTCTTTTTTTGGCATCTGAAAATGATTTCCCTTTGGCTTCTTTTTCAATTTTTATGTAAGCCGATTTTTCATCGGTACCCATGATTTTGAAGCTCACATTGTTAGAATAGATTACTTCGGTATTGGTGGAATCTGCTGTGATTTTGAAATCATTTCTGTTGTGTACATTTTTAGCAAAATAATCATTGTGTTCAAATTTAATATACAAAGTATCCGTTGGTTGTAGCGCAATAGTTTCTTTATGTACTGCTCTTCCGTCATAGGCAAAAGAGGATGCTTGCTGGATACCTATTGATATCGCTAATGTAACGGCTATTAACCAAAGTGCCAGTAAAGTATACTTGGCAATGTTGCCAATAGAGTTCATGTTTGGAGCCAATAATTTGAATCCCAATAAGGTCAGAAAAAAGAACGGAATCCCAATGGCAAAAAACATCAGCAAACCAAAAGCCCAAATAGGGTAGTCGGTAAGGTTACCCGATTCAACAAAGCCTTGCCAGGGGAAATCGAGAAAGGTATTGGTGCCTAGCGTGAAGACACCAATTAGCAAGAAAACTAAAATTGTTAATCCTGCCATTATCAAAATAATTCCAAGAAACTTGGCAAAAGCCCTAAAGATACTCATGAAAAAGTCACCCAATGAACTCCCGATTTTCCCGGCCCCTTTTTTTATTTGGTTGCCATATTTGTCGTAATCTGCATTTTTTATTTTATCGGAAACATTCTCAAATTCCTCTCTGACTTTTTTTTCAATGTTGGATATGTTGACCGGTTCTCCGGTCATTTCCAGTTTTTCCGAAGTGGTGGTTGCTTCAGGGGTTACTATCCAAAGAATGATATAGGCTAGAATTCCTGTTCCAAAACCCGCAAAAACCAATAGTACGAGGACAATTCGTATCCATACGGTGTCAATTCCAAAATAGTGACCCAATCCGGCAGCCACACCACCAATCATTCCTTTTTCGGTATCACGGTACAGTTTTTTTGAAATTCGGCTTGAGGTACTGCTGGTATATGTTGGAGCAGTTTTAGTGTCGTCCTCTATGATATAATCCTCCGGTTGTCCCATGATGGCTATCATTTCGTCAACATCTTTTAGGCTCACGACCTGTTTGTCGCTCTTTTGTTTTTCATTGAATAATTCTGAAACACGCATTTCAATATCTTTTATGATCTCTTCCTGACCCGAAGAATTAGATAATGAACGCTTGATAGCATCAAAATATCGGGTTAGTTTTTGGTATGCGTCTTCGTCTATATGAAAGAACATTCCGCCTAGGTTTATATTTACAGTTTTGTTCATGACTATGATTTTTGGTTGGTGATTAGGTTTACGGCATCAGACAATTCGGTCCAAGTACCATTCAGTTCGTTCAAAAAGGTCTGTCCGGTTTCGGTGAGTCCATAATACTTTCTGGGTGGACCCGAGGTCGATTCTTCCCAACGGTAGTTGAGCAATCCATCATTTTTTAGTCGGGTAAGCAAGGGGTAAATGGTGCCCTCGACTACGAGTAATTTTGCGTTTTTTAAGGTGTCTAATATTTCCGAGGTATAAGCATCTTTCTCTTTCAATACCGATAAGATGCAAAATTCGAGAACACCTTTACGCATCTGGGCTTTTGTGTTTTCAATGTTCATAATTTGATTTGATTTTTTGTTAAACTGTCCCTTTTTTGATTGCTTTGCCAGTTTGCTGTTGGCTCAGATGATTGTGATGATTGTAATAATTTTTTTGAGCTTCTTCCTGCTGTTCGCTGTATCTCTTATGGCGAACCACGCCATAAGAGGATGCCGCTTCCATCAGGGCTAGTCACGTTCTGCTTTCAAGATTGATTTATTTTATGAAAGGAATACTCAACGGATATTTATATAATTCCCCGTTGGAGGTTTTTATGGCGGCATAAATGATTAAAAAGAATTCGGCTATTTTCAAACATACAAAGAGTAATACTGCAATAATTCCAGCCGTCACCATCTCAATATGCTCCCCTGAAATGAAATTATTAAAAATGAGTTCATCGTGATCTATCGCGTCGAAGGAAATGTTTTGGAAAGCGATACTGAAAAAAATAGGAATGGCAATTCCAATCAGGATTAAAGAATACAATAATAAACTGAGTTGAAAATTAAGGACTTGTTTGCCATTATAATCCACAAACTCCGATTTGTCTTTTTTGGAAGTCCAAATAAGAATTGGAAAAATATAGTTCCCCAAGGGGATACAATATTGGGTCAGGGCACTTAAATGAGTGAAAGTGGCGGTGTTTTTTTCGGTAATTGATTCCATGTTTTGATTGATTGACGATTGATAACTCTTATGCCTGGTAATTTCTTATACAAATATACTTCCAAAAAATAGTATTATGTATCACATAGTAGTAAATGTTAACAAAATATTAACAAGAAGGTCGTTGTCTTGGGTTTGTTTAATGGGTTGTAATGTAGTGTTTTATGTGATTTTTTGAAGAGGTTGAGTAGTAGAGGGATTTTTTGTTTAATTTTATATAAAAAACAATATCATGGAAATTTCCACATCCCAACTTAATAAATTCCTTTTTTTTAAAATTCCTTCGGCCTTTATTTGTGGGGTTCGGGTAAAATCGTTTGAAGCACATCGATGCGTGGTCACGGTTAAGTACGGTTGGATTAATCAAAATCCTTTTCATTCGATGTATTTTGCCGTACAAGCCATGGCGGCTGAATTGTCAACAGGGGCTTTGGTTATGGGACAAATTCAAGAAAGCGGAAAAGATATCTCTATGCTGGTGGCCAGTAATAGGAGTAGTTTTTCAAAAAAAGCCATAGGGATTATAACATTTATCTGTAATGACGGACATGTGTTGGAACGGGCCATTCAGGATGCCATTAACACCGGGGAGGGACAGACTTTTTGGATGAAATCTATAGGAACCGATGAAAAAGGGGATCCGGTTTCTGAAATGGACTTTGAGTGGAGTATAATAGTCAAATCAAAAAGGGAGTAAACTCAGATTTCAAAAAAAAAGAAATAAAAAAACGCCTCGGTAATCGAGGCGTTTCTTCGTTGTCTATTAGGCTTTTTTGGCGCAACAACTTTTTCCTTTTTTTTCGGTCACTTTCGCATCACATTTTTTCCCTTCGGCTTTGCATTTCGCTTTGCATTTGGCAACTTCTTCCGTACTCATGGTTTCTTTATGGGCACAACAGACTTTATCCTGAGCATTAGTATTGATGGAAAATAATGCAATGGCAAGAACAATAATAATTTTTTTCATGTGTTTAAATTTTATTTTTCAGAGGTAACATATGGTATCGCCTTTTAATTATAGGTGTTTGCTTGCACAAACTTGTTGTTAATGGCGATTTCATTTTATTTTAAATCAAGTTTCGAGTTCAAATATAAGTATAATCACAAATAGGAATAAAA
The DNA here is from genome assembly GCA_036676965.1 of Flavobacterium sp. Lineage (GTDB taxonomy): Bacteria > Bacteroidota > Bacteroidia > Flavobacteriales > Flavobacteriaceae > Flavobacterium. The sequence goes on from JAKFBW010000035.1 coordinate 82,536, forward strand.
AAAATAACGTTAATCTTGGCTTAAAATAGTATTGGTTGGGAGTTAATTTTTTAACTAATCAACGATTATTTTTTTACTGACATATCCCTTGGTTGTGTTCGCTTTTATAATATAAATTCCGGGTGGAATGCTGTTTTTAAGAGTTAATTTAATTGTTATTTGGTTCTCTATGTTTTCCGTTTTCCAGCTTGAGATAGACTGTCCTAAAATATTAAATAATTGAACCGTATTTACCCTGACATCATAGAAGTTGTTTTTAATGTTTATGGTATTATTGTTACGGGTAAAAAACACCTGAATGCCTTCTTCTAAGCTGGTTTCATTTATACTGGTTGATTTATCTTTAAATTGTATCGAGAAACGATTGGTGTACTCACCTATAGGAAGTTGTACTGTATAGTCTTTTTCCTGAAGATTGTAATAAATATTTGTTAGCTTGTCATAGAGATAGATGTCAAGATTATCAGGGATGTTTTCTAAAGCATCTATTTTTATGGTTGATTGTCCTTCGTTTGCAATTTTAATGCCTATTGGTATGATTTGATTACTGCTGAAATTTGGGATACCTTGAATGATTAAAGGCATGTTTCCTAATTTCCAATACATGTCATTTTTGTTTACATCAATCATTCGGGCATCATAACCAAAATCAAATTTATCAGTAGTATTTGGATCAGTACCAATTAATATTTGTCTATGACTTCCAATTGGAGAGTCAAAACCTAGTCTGATTTTCATTCGATTGTCGATAGGTTCCTTAATAACTGCAGTGTTTTTTTCATTTGCCACTTTCATGAAAGTCGAGTTTCCTGAGGCTTCTCTAATAAAGGCACGTTGGCTGTTTTTGAATGAAACCATACCGCCACCTACAGTAGTTACTCCTGTTCCAAAAGTATCAGGGTCTACAGCACAATCAATAAAGAATCCTTGGGCAACAGGGATGTAGCGTTGTGGCATTTTTGAACCATTGGTATTATTATTAACATTAAGCGGATCATCAGCTACGGCTCTAACACCTCCGGTCAATGTGTATGTGGCATATCCGCCTTCATATTGGGCTAAAATATGATTGTTTGATAGCCCAAAATGATCCCAGAAATAGAGTGCCCCGCCAAAAGCGTTTGTTGTACCTCGGCAACCGGCACAGTCTTTTAAATTATCTTTTATAAATTCATCAGCGTCGAGAGCCGATGGATAAGGATTTCCTAATAGAAAAGTCTGGTTTAGGGCTAAAAATTTATCTATGTTTCCTGAATTAGGTTTTCCTGTAAAAACATAGTTTTGTAAAGTTGTGATTGGGGCAGAGCCTCCGGTACCTTTCATCGTAAATCCTTCGGCGGCTCCAATTAGTCCGGTATTAGCTTTGTATTGCCATTGGTAATAATTATCCCAATTAGAATTAGAGTCGGGAGTCAATGAGCTGTAAGCCCAAATCCATCTATTACTAATTTTAATAGGACTTGAAAGAGCCCCGTCAGCAAAATAAGCTCCGTCACCAAAAGTGATTACTTTTGGATTTGAAGAATCAGTACCATCTCTTAAGACATTTGAAATAGAGTAGGTAGAATTATTAGCACCGCCTCGAATACTTACCGGTGATGACCAGTAATTGTAATTGTAACTGTTTTTATGACCTTGTTGATCGCGTTCGATGTATCCGGAACTGGCATCATCAAAAATACTTTCGCTGTATTGAGTCGGATAAGCATAGTATCTTTTTTGGATAAGTTGTGATTCTCCTATTAAGTCAATAAAACCATCTAGTTTTAAATAATGGGTTAACCATAACATATGGCCAGTATTGTTTTCATTTTGCGTACCCGGCGCAACTACTTTAAGTTGGGTTCCTGCATTGTTAATTAAACCTAATAGGGTTATGTCTTTATCGTCTGAATTTAAATTGTTAGACTGAACAACAATATTCCAATCAATCGGGCTACCATTTATTCCGATACTGTTTGGATAATCCCAGACAGAGCTGCCGTAAAGCCATGGCGTAGTTGTCGTTCCTCGATCTTTCCAATCACCATCCCTAATAGTAGTATACGGTAAAGGAGCAGTTCTTGATTGCAATGTATTTATGTTCATTAATCTTCCGTTAACTCCTTTTCCACCATACGGCTGTAAATCTCCACAATTTAAATTGTCCAGTCTATAATACGCCTGTAAATTAGACCATGACAATCCATAAATGTCTATCGGAATAACAGCGCCTCTTACTAAACTTCCATTTGCTTCAATTCTTTGATTCATTAATTGATGGAGTTGGTCTGGGTTAAGTGCAGTATCCCAAATTTGGAGTTCATCCATCCAGCCGCTGTAATAATTAATTGATTCGTTTGGATTTCCACTTTTATACATTGCACCTAAAATGCTGTTATAATTATTTGTTACAGGCGCACTTCCGGAAGCTGAGGCAACTTCTATTCCGTCAATATATATTTTGTAAGTGGTACCATTATAGGTAACACTGATATGATACCATCTGGAAGTACTTATCGGGTGTGTAGCTTTTAAAGAGCCTCCGCTATTCCAATTAAATGAAATATAATTACTGTTATCAAGTCTTATGTCATATCCGTTAGCCGTAGAAAGGTTGTCGCCGTTTCTTTTTGAAAAAATAGTTTGGATATTAGGATTGCTGGCAGGATGAGGTTCCGGTTTAACCCAAACATTAATGGTAAATGAACTATTTAGATTATAATTATTATTAAAGTTTACAAAATCGTCTTCACCATCAAAATCAATTACATCACAATTTTCTAATATTACCTGAACATCATCTGTACAATTGGCAACAGTCCATCTGAGTGTATATGTTCCCGAGGTACCTGTAAAAGTCGCTTTTGGATCATTAATATTTGAAAAACTGCCTGAACCACAAGTGCTTGTAGAAGATACAATGGACCATGTACCTATTGTTCCTGTTCCTGGGTCATCACTAAACGAATCAAGAGTTCCAGGGTAGGTACCATTAGCTTTATTTTCAGAGGCGGTTTTAGTATTGTCGTATGCATTCAATGTGGTTGTTGTCCCTCCGCATTTACCACTTGTTGGAGAAATGTCTTCACCTGAATAAGAGTAATTTACTTTGACTATAGCTATGGCAGTACCAGCGGGATCATAAGCTCTACATTCATTAATAATGCTTGTTGCCCCATAATGATGTACTCCTGGTGATGATGGGAAAAAATTGTAGGCTACATCAATCGTTCCGGAGGCAAGAGGAGGTTCATTTGGATCACCTATACCATCTGTCCATTCCAATTGATCACTATATGGTTTAACAGGGATAGAAATATTATCAATTGCCCATGCACTTTCATCAGTGGTTCCAAAAAACGTCCATTTTACTCTAACATTATCATTTCCTATATACTGAGAAATATCAAAAGACGAATTGTCATCCTGAAAATCAAAATAGGTAGTAGTGGAATTGTTTGGTTGTGGTGCTTGATATGGATACGGAACCGGTGCCCAGGAATTGGCCTGTGGACTTGTACCAATCAAATCTTGTAATACAACAGTATATGTTGCTCCACCATCTAAAGATAGTTCTAATTTAGCTATATCTCCGGCATGTAAATTATAAGCCTGATCAAAATCAACAGAAGCTGTTTCCAAACCAACCAGACTGAAAACAGGTGTTTCTAAAGTCGTTGGGTTGCCCGGAGGGAAAGCTGCTTGATATTCCGGACTATTATAATTACCGTGTGCGATACCAAATTTGAAATCATTGGAATTATACTCAATTCTATATAAAGTTCCGACAGGATGATTGTTGGTTCCTGACCAGTTATTAAATTTCGTGTTGTTTCCTGCGGCAGTCCATTGTGCTCCTGCAGTTTGTCCGTCTATTTTCCATTGAGTCGGATCCCATTTGTCAGGGAATTGACCATTGTTAAAATCACCACCATCATCAACATTTACAGTAGAAGCATATCCATTATGAGCCACTAAAGTAACGCTTTCATTCAAACATATGGTGAAGTCGTCTTCTTCCAAAATTGGAGGAACGTCAGGAGGGATTGCATGTACATTTACCATGTTTGAATATGTTGTACAATTGCCTACTTGTACCAAAACTCTAAATAAGGTCGAAAAAGTGTTTTGATAGTCAAAAACAATATCATAAGTGTCAGTTGTATTTGGAATAACTTCCCAGTCGCTTTTTCCTGCTTCAAATTTTTCCCAATGTACAATAGTTCCCACTTGACCTGACAGATTCATGGTGATTGGATTAGAGTCATCAGGACATGATGTGATAGCTATATTATCCTTAGCATCTGTCACGGTATAGATTTCATTAAGGTATCCTAATAATGTACCTCCGTTAATTGCAGGAGGCGTTAAAGTTAAATTTTGTGTCTGAGTTTTTATATTCCCGTTTCCGTCATTATAAGTCCAAGTGATAGTTGTTGTTGTCGGTTCTGTTCCTTGGGTAGTGAAAGGGAAACTAATATTGGGAGTTCCATTTAGCTTTAGAGTTCCAGAACAATTATCTGTCGCTGTTGGAGGGGTTAAACTGTCTACCTGGCAGCCAGAAATGTTTAATGCGGGTAAGTCAGCAACATCGGGAACCGGAGCAGTTGTATCTTTAATTGTTACATTTTGATTGGCAAGTGTTTCGTTACCGCTACTGTCTTTAAATGACCAGTGTATAATATATGGAGTTGCCCTTTGTATATTATAACTTAATGGATCTCCGGTTGTGGCAGTCACCGTACCATCACAGTTATCTGTTGCAACAGGTGGAGCGACAGTTATAGAACATTGTGCTGTTATATCCGGTAATGATGGAGCAATAGGTTTTTCATTGTCGTTAACAGCCACAGTCATTATATCTGTAGCTGTTCTTCCGCTGCCATCAGTAACCGTGTAAGTTATATATGTGGTTCCTTTGTTAAAAGTTTTAGTTCCCACTTGATTAATTCCTGACAAAGGGGAAGCTAATGTGGTAGCTCCGCTCATGCTCCATGTCAATTTGGCTACAGAACAATTATCACTGGTTGATGCATTTCCAATGAATACAGTTGTACTGCAATTTCCTGCTCCGTCTGCTGATGTTGTCGTTACAATATCACTTACAGCAATTACTGCCGGGTCAATATTATCAATAACGGTAATGGTATAAGAACAAGAAGTACTGTTGTTAGCAACATCATAAGCTGTATAGGTGACAGTAGTTGTTCCAAGATTGAATATTCTGGTGCCCAGATAATTAATACCCGTAGTAACAGAACTTGCTGTTGTAACACCTGTCAAAGTCCATGTTAATTTGGTAACGGCACAGTTATCTGTTGCAGTCGGATTTGGAGTTGCTACAATAGCAGTACAAACTCCTGCGTCAACATTTACATTCATATTTGCTGGACAGCTAATGTTAGGAATGGTATTGTCAGTTACGGTAACGGTTTTCGATCCGGTGGTTGTTCTTCCTGCCGCATCAGTTACGGTATATGTGATTGTGGTTACCCCTTTGTTGAAGACATAAGTTCCTATCTGGCCTGCAGTTGCAGTTTTGGTAGTCGCCCCGCTAAGAGCATATGAAATCGTTGCCCCAGAACAGTTATCTGCGAATACAGCATCGGCAACAACAACGGAAGCGTTACAAAGTCCGGCAGCAGTATTTGCCGATTGATTGGTTCCGGCAGTAAGCGTTGGATTAATGTTATCGGTTACGGTTACAGTTTTTGAAGCAGTAGCCGTATTTCCGGCGGCATCG
>JAKFBW010000036.1:0-31740 GCA_036676965.1 Flavobacterium sp.
GTTTTTATGATGTTTTCTGAACGTGAAACAAAATCATCATGGCTTACCACATTGTTCTCAATCATATAATAGTCATGCTCTTCTGATTTATATGAAATATGTTTAATTTTTTCCAAAGCATTTAACCCAACGCTTACACGGTACTCATTGATCAATTTCATGGCTTCCAATTCATCAGCACTATAAGTATAGTTAACAACTGTTTGTGTTTTATTTTCAGCTATTTCTGAAGTGTCGGCAGTATCTGAAGAACAAGAATTCATGGTAAAAACTACTGAAAAAAGTAAGGCTAAACGGAGTAAATTTGTTTTCATAATAATCAAAATTTGAATAAAATATATTTCACTTGAAACTCAAAAACTTTAATATGTATTAGTTTTTAATTTCAAGGCAAATGTATGCTTAAAATCGTTGAAAGAACAAAAATAATCGATTAAATACACTTTTTTTTATTTATTGTAAGTTTTAACTCAAAATAATGCTGAATTTAAAAAATAAAAAAAGGCTGCCTTTAATAAAAGAGGCAACCTTAAAATTCAAAATATGATCAAAATTATTATATACCGATAAAATTATTTAAGACATATAGGGCAATTCTAATCAGGGGGAAAGTCTTTCCATTTTCCAAGAGTAATCATCCTGATATGTATACCGAATTCTGTCATGAAGTCTATTGGCTCTTCCCTGCCAAAATTCCACTTCGGTAGGAACCACTAAAAAACCTCCCCAATGTTTGGGTCTGGGAATTACAATTCCTTCGTAATCCACTTCCAATTGTTTTAGATTTTCCTCCAAAAAAGATCTTGAAGGAACGACTTCGCTTTGGTTAGAAACAATGGCACTCAATTTACTTCCGTCCGGTCTTGAATCAAAGTAGTTATCCGAAATCTGTTCATCCGTTTTCCGGGCGATTCCTTTTATAATAACCTGACGCTCCATTGTATGCCAAAAGAAGGACAAACATATCTTCGGATTTTGTTCAATCGCTTTTCCTTTTTCTGAATTGTAATTGGTATAAAAAATAAATCCTTCTTCATTGAATTTTTTCAATAACACCACACGGGATTTTGGATAACCATCTAACCCTATTGTGGATACCGTCATCGCATTTACTTCTTCATTACCGCCAAACTCTTCAACTTCATGAAACCACCTGTTAAAAAGGTTTATGGGATCTTCCGGAATATTAGTTTCTAATAATTCGCTCTTTTCGTATGATCTTCTATAATTACTTAAATCTTTCATTTTTTATGGGGTACTTATTATTTAGATTCAAAACTTACAAATCAAAACTTTTTCCGTCATCGGCTAATAAGACTTCAGGAAAAATAGTTTCGGCTTCTTCTTTAAACAAATTGATATTTTCATACCGTGTAGAATAATGTCCCAAAATCAATTGTTTTACATTTGCTTTCAAAGCAATAATGGCCGCTTCTTTGGCCGTGGAGTGCATTGTTTTATGGGCCAAATCCTTTTCCGATTCTAAAAAAGTCGATTCATGATACAACACATCGGCTTCTTTTATTACAGCAATTGTATTTTCGTAATAAGTGGTATCCGAACAAAAAGCATAGCTTTTAGGAGGCGGGGGATCAAATGTCAGTTTCGCATTTTCAATCAGTCTTCCGTCATCCAAAAGGATATCTTTTCCGTTTTTTATATTTTGGAAATAACAACTTTCAATTTCGAAGGTTTGTACCGCATCAATATTCAGTTTCCTTTTTTCTAATTTTTCCTGAAATAAAAAACCATTGGTATAAATGCGATGACTCAAAGGTATGGTCTTAACCAAAACATTTTCATCCTCGAAAATCACTTCACTTTCAGCGGATTCCAATTCATGGAAAAACAATCCGTAATTAGGCCAGGAATTGCCTAGCCTCAATTGCAACTTTATAATTTCTTTGATGCCCTTGGGGCCATAAATATGTAAATCAGCCGTTCGATTGAGTAAGGTAAAAGTGGAAACCAAACCTATTAAACCAAAAAAATGATCTCCGTGTAAATGAGAAATAAAAACGTGGTTGATTTTAGAAAATTTAATCTTGTTTTTGCGAAGTTGCACTTGAGTCCCTTCTCCGCAATCAATAAGAAAGAGTCTGTTTTTAATTTCTAAAATTTGGGAAGTAGGATTGGTAAACGTTCGGGGAGTTGCTGCATAACAGCCAAGTATCGTTAGTTTCATTCTATAAGGATCAGTATTCGGTAACAGTTTTCAGGTTTATCCTGTATTCAAAAGTATAATAAGACTCGAATTTATGATTAAAATACGTAAAATTCATTCTTCTTATTTCCCGATGACCCAATCAACAAACAGACGATTAATAAATTTTAGAAACCTAAATCCCTTTCAATCTCTTCCATTTCAATAATATCATGAGCCTCCAATAAGGATGGAACAACGGCTAATTTTTCAGGAACCGCATTATAATCAAAATCAGAAGTGACAATCACAAATGATTTTTTTGCTTTTCTATGTTGTTTGCACAAAGGTAAAAACAATTTGATGTCACTTACCGGTAAATCACTGTATTGCAAAAGATCAATAATTAAATTATGATTTTCAAACGTCTTGTATTGATGAGTCACTTTCATCAAAAAAGCAGTAAGATCACCTTGGGTATCTTTGATTGTAATTGTATGGTCTTTTTGATCTACTTTCATAGTTATTCGCTTTTTGAGGTTACTTGTAGCTAAGTTACCACCATTTTTTTAATTATTGAATTTTTGAAGCCAAAAGATAAATTACGGCCATCCTGATGGCTACTCCGTTTTCTACCTGATTCAAAATCACAGATTGATTCGAATCGGCCACTTCACTGGTTATCTCTACCCCTCTGTTAATAGGTCCCGGATGCATAATAACAATTTCTTTATTTAATGAATCCAATAAGGTTTTATCTAATCCGTATTGTTGGGTATATTCTCTTGTGGAAGGAAAATAATTCACATCCATTCTTTCGTTTTGCACGCGCAACATATTGGCTACATCGCACCATTCTAAGGCTTTCCTTAAATTTGGCTCAACTGTTACCCCAAGTGATTCAATATGTTTTGGAATTAATGTTTTTGGGCCACAAACCTTAACTTCGGCTCCTTGCATTTGTAAAGCGTATATGTTAGACAAGGCAACTCTTGAGTGCAAAATATCCCCAACAATCACCACTTTTTTACCGGCAACATCTCCCAGTTTTTCCCTGATGGAATAACTGTCTAATAAAGCCTGTGTTGGGTGTTCGTGAGCTCCGTCACCTGCATTGACAATACTTGCTTTGACATTTTTGGATAAAAAATAAGCTGCTCCGGGAGTCGAATGGCGCATTACCACCATATCAACCTTCATCGAAAGGATATTGTTTACGGTATCTATGAGTGTTTCACCTTTTTTAACGGAAGATTGCGCTGCCGAAAAACTAATCACATCTGCAGACAAACGTTTCTGGGCCAACTCAAAAGAGAGTTTCGTTCGGGTACTGTTTTCGAAGAAAATATTGGCAATAGTAATATCTCGTAAGGAAGGTACTTTCTTTATTGGTCGATTAATAACTTCTTTAAAATGGTCGGCTGTTTCAAAAATAAGGTTGATATCATTCTCGTCGATGTATTTTATACCTAATAAATGATTTACGCTTAACTCTTTCATTCTTTTACGATTATATTATTTTATTTGGCTAGATTGATGAAGTATTCTAATTTGTAATCAAATACACCACATCCTCTCCGTCATTTTCTTTCCAGCTTACCTTTACTTTTTCGTTATTTATGGCATCTACCTGTCTTCCTCTGTAATCCGGTTGAATCGGTAAATTACGGCTAAAACGTCTGTCTATCAATACCAATAATTCTATTTCAGAAGGTCGTCCAAAAGACTGAATAGCTGTCAAGGCCGATCGGATACTTCTGCCTGTAAACAAAACGTCATCAATAAAAATGACTTTTTTGTTTTCCACAATAAAATTGATTTTGGTTTTATTGGCCTCTAATGGTTTATCGGTTCTACGGAAATCATCTCTAAAAAAAGTAATGTCCAAATAGCCCAGCTTAATTTCAGGAGTATTGTATTCGTTCTCCAACAAATCTTTAAGTCGTTCAGCCAGAAAAGTCCCTCTTGGCTGGATCCCTACTAAAATAGTATCTTTAAAATCGAGGTGTTTTTCAATTAGCTGACAAGCCAAACGGTGTAAAATGATATTGACTTCTTTGGAATTGAGCAATACTTTTTGAGTCATAATAAAGTGTTGAGTTTGGTCATGCAAATATACAAATTCAAATGTATGATTTATTAATAAAAAGAACAGAATGATCTTTCTGTTTTTCTTGTTAAAGTGGATATAATTTTATTGGCTGTAAATCAAATAAAAAGGCTACCGTACGAAGAGTTATTATGAAAAGTCATGCAAATTTCTCCTGACTTTACTTTTTTTATGCACAATAAATTCTTTCATCCCAAAATACTAAAACTTTTTCAAAAAATTATATAACACATTTTGTAGTTCTTTAAAGTAATTTTACCTAACAATTAAAACAATAGAATCATGCAAAAAAACATTACACGTTTGTTAATGGTATTCGTAATACTATTTTTATTTACAAGTTGTGAACTTATTGGAGACATTTTTAAAGCCGGAATGGGATTCGGAATCTTTATTGTAATTACTGTGCTTGCTGTGATTATTTTTATTTTCGCTAAACTCTTCGGTAAGAAATAAGCATAAAAAATCCCGTTACTCAAAAAATAACGGGATTTTAATTTTATTACAGATTGTACATTTTCTTTCTTAATTCCTGGATTTTTTCGTCATCTAAGTACTCATCAAAAGTCATGTAACGGTCTATTACTCCGTTTGGCGTTAATTCCACCACACGGTTACCGACGGTTTGTGCAAACTCGTGGTCATGAGTGGTAAAAATCACGGAGCCTTTAAAGTTTTTCAATGAGTTATTGAAAGCCGTAATCGATTCCAAATCCAAGTGATTGGTTGGTTCGTCTAACATTAAAATATTGGCGCGTTCCATCATCATTCGGGACAACATACAACGTACTTTTTCCCCTCCGGATAATACGCGGCTTGTTTTTAAAGCTTCCTCACCGGAGAAAATCATTTTTCCAAGGAAACCTCTAATAAACACTTCATCACGCTCTTCTTCGGTTTTTGCATATTGACGCAACCAATCTACCAGAGTCAAATCATTTTCAAAAAAAGAATGATTCTCTGCAGGCAAATACGCCTGATTGGTAGTAATTCCCCAATCAAAAGTGCCTGAATCTGCTTTTTGATTTCCGTTTAGAATCTCATAAAAAGCCGTTGTTGCACGTGAATCCTTAGAAAAAAGCACAATTTTATCACCTTTAGCCATATTCAAATCGACTCCTTTAAACAACGTTTCCCCGTCTATAGAAGCACTTAAATTTTCCACATTCAGAATCTGGTCTCCCGCTTCACGATCCTGATCAAAAATAATTGCCGGATAACGACGGCTGGATGGCTTAATTTCTGAAATATTCAATTTAGAAATCATTTTTTTACGGGAAGTAGCTTGTTTGGATTTGGCCACATTCGCAGAAAAACGACGAATAAATTCTTCCAATTCCTGTTTCTTTTCTTCCGCTTTTTTGTTTTGTTGTGCACGTTGTTTTGCCGCTAACTGGCTTGATTCATACCAAAACGTATAATTTCCTGAATAATGATTTATTTTTCCAAAATCGATATCCGAAATATGCGTACAAACAGAATCCAAGAAGTGTCTGTCGTGAGAAACCACAATTACGGTATTTTCATAATTAGCCAAGAAATTCTCTAACCAAGCAATGGTCTCAAAATCCAGGTCGTTGGTAGGCTCATCCATAATAAGCAAATCAGGATTTCCAAAAAGTGCCTGTGCCAAAAGCACACGAACTTTCATTTTTCCTTCTAAATCCGCCATGATGGTATAATGATTGTCTTCTGTAATCCCAAGATTAGAAAGCATCGATGCTGCATCCGAATCGGCATTCCAACCGTTCATTTCTTCAAATTGAACCTGTAACTCCCCTATTCTGTCTGCATTGGCATCATTATAGTCGAGATAAAGTTCATCCATTTCTTTTTTGATGGCATACAGATTTTTGTTCCCCATTATTACGGTTTCCAATACGGTATGCTCGTCAAACATATTATGGTTTTGGTTTAAAACCGACATACGTTTTCCCGGCTCCAAATGGATATGTCCTGAGGTAGGGTCCATATCCCCCGAAATTATTTTTAGAAAAGTAGATTTTCCAGCGCCATTGGCTCCGATTACGCCATAAATATTACCGTGTGTGAAAGTCGTATTTACTTCGTCAAATAAAATTCGTTTGCCAAACTGAACTGATAAATTATTAACTGTTAACATGAATATTTTTTTATAAAAATTTTTGCAAAAGTACGAAAAAATAATGGTTTAGTTTTACAACACAAAATGTGTTTTTTATAAAGATTTTTAGCACTATAGAAAACATTTGAAAGCCCCAATCACCTTCTGGCTGTTCTAAGAAGACTACTCGTACTTATTTAAAATTATTTATTAGTAAACTACTATTTAAATTTCAAAATATTTATGTATTCTACAAATATACAGTGTTAAAATTACACTTAATATTAAATTATATCGATTTCGTTGCTATTATGACAGATATTTATCATAAATAATTTTTTTTATAATTATATAACAAATACTTTTACGCTCTTACACTAAAAAAATCTAAAACCAATTTTCAATTATGAGTTCTGAAAATTTACAAACCAAATGGGGACAATTTATTTCCCTCGTAATCGTATTCTTCTTTTGGGGATTTGTTGGTTCCGCCAACGACATACTAATCCCTGTCTTTAAGAAAGTATTTACTTTATCCCAAGTTCAATCCCAATTGGTTGCCTGGGCCTTTTATGCGGCCTACTTTGTAGGCTCTATCATCTTCTTTCTTGTTTCCTTGAAATCAGATGTTTTACAAAAATTCGGATATAAAAAAACACTTGCCGCAGGGCTAATAATATCTGCAATTGGTTCATTTTTATTCGTTCCTGCCGCAACAATGGAGAGTTTTACCTTCTTTTTAATGGCTTTATTTACCGTTGGCTTAGGTTTTTCTATCCAACAAATTGTCGCCAATCCGTTGGCTATTAAAATGGGAAGCCCTGCCACTGGTGCCCACCGTTTGACCTTAGCCGGAGGTGTAAATTCTTTCGGAACCACTATCGGTGCTATTTTATTGGGAATTGCATTATTTGGAATGGGAGACAGTAAAGAGACTGCACTTTCTTTAGAAGATATTAAATTTCCTTTTATCGTCTTGGGAATTGCCTTTGTTTTAGTGGCTCTCTTTATGCTTTTTTCTAAAATAGAAGATCCCGTAAAGCTGGAAGAGGCTAAAATTGAAGCTGGCCATAAAAACTTTAGCATCATGGATTATCCTCAGTTATATTTAGGGATGCTTGCCATTTTTATTTACGTTGGGACCGAGGTGACTATCATCAGTAACCTACCCGCTTTACTAAAAACTGCCGAATTCGGAAATATTTTAGAAGAAGCCATTCCTCCTTTTATTGCTTTATATTGGGGAAGTTTGATGATTGGCCGTTGGAACGGAGGGGTCAATGTTTTCAATACATCAAACCTGATGAATATGGCACTGAAATTTATTGTTCCTGCCTTGGCTTTTGGAGTTATCATTGCAACAAATATTTTCGCCGAACACAATGTTTCTGCCTTTTATATCTATCCAATATGGATATTAATTTTTATTATTGTGAGTCTCATTGGCGGTAAAAATGCCGGTAAAACCTTAATGCTTTTCGGTCTTTCAGGCTTATTAATGATGTTTATCGGACTCGTTTATCCCGATGCAACAATAGCTAAATTCTTTTTTATCTCCGGAGGATTATTTTTATCAATCATGTGGCCATCTATCTTTGACTTAGCCATTGCCGGTTTAGGAAAAAATACCGGAAAGGCTTCTTCCTTCCTGATCATGATGATTCTGGGTGGTGGTGTCATTCCGTTGATTCAAGGAAGCATCTGTGATTTTGATTTAACCCATCCTGGAGGCATCATGGGAATTTCCTGGACACATTTCTCCTATATCATTCCTCTTATTGGCTTTGCTTATTTGGCCTTTTATGGCTTTTATTGTCCTAAAATTCTAAAAAAGCAAGGGATTTATCACATTGAGAGTGAAGGCGGAACCCACTAAAAATTCCTTAAAAAAAACCATCAAATTACGATTTGATGGTTTTTTTTACAACTATAATTAGTTGACAATTAAAGTATTATTATATCTCTTTTATTCTTTTAGCCATAGGTTTAAGATCTGATAAATTCTCTATTTTAATGGGATTTCCGGTCTCAATACTTTTTCTTGCTGCAATTCCGATTAACACCGACATTACACCGTCTCTTATTCCGGCCGATCTGGCATAAGGGTCTTCGATATTTGGTGTTTTAAATATTTTATCATGCAAACGTTTATCACCGCCACCATGACCTCCTTTTTCGGTTGGAACTAATACGGTATCAAAATCTTTCCACAGTTTATGCACTATAATTGATTCGGTGGAAGTATCTTCTAAAGCCGTTTGCTCCATTTCTTTGGCATGCATTTCTGCCTGATTTCCGGCGCTTTTTTTATTGTAAGGTATATCCAAAGAAGCTTCTATCCTGCCTTTGGTACCATTAAAAGCAATTCTCCAGCCTTCATACGGTGAATAAGTTGTTAAGGTGTAATTTACGGTTACATTATTTGCATATTTTATTTGGGCTGACATTTTATCATAAATATCAATTTCATTTCTAAAAAGACAATTATCCCTGATATAACCATCATGTTTTTCATGAGCCACATAAAGATTCATTGCTTGCTTATCTTTGGTAATATCATAATAAAAATCACAATTGGATTTGTGCTCACAGCTTCTGCAATTATTTCCTCTAAACGGCCCTTTGGCACCGTAATGTTCTAAATCGCCGTAAGCAAAAACTTCCGCCGGATCCGAATCAATCCACCAATTCAATAAATCAAAATGATGGGTTGCCTTGTGTACCCATAATGATCCTCCTTTGTCTTTTTGCCCATGCCATCTTCTAAAATAAGATGCCCCATGATAGGTGTTTAAATACCAATTGAAATCTACCGAAGTAATCTGGCCAATAGTGTTACTCGCTAAAATTTCCTTAATTTTAGTCGCATACGGACTCCAACGGTAATTAAATCCGACGATAAGATTTTTACCCGATTTTCTTTCGGCGTTTAAAATAGCCTGTGATTTATTTTCATCTGTGGTAAGTGGTTTCTCTGTAAGCACATCGTAACCAGACTCCAACCCTTTTATTATGAATTCATGATGGGTGGCATCTACGGTGGTCACAATGATTAAATCCGGTTTAGTTGCCAATAGCATTTTGTCAAAATCCACAAACGTAGGACATTTGACCCCCATAAATTCTTTTGCGTATTGAAGTCTTCCCGGATTGATATCACTAAGTCCTACGAATTCGAGAATATCCGAATACTCTTCAACGAGCCGTTTTCCCCAAAAACTGATTCCCCGAATACCGGTTCCGACGAGAACGATTCTGAGTTTTTTTGTACTTCCAAAATCGAAAGCACTCATTGGAAATGCACTAACGGCCGCCAACATACTCAATGAAGTTAAAAATTTTCGCCTTGAATTTTCCATATTTTTTTTAGTTTTTAATGTTTTATTACTAGCATATCAATTGAACTCAAATCACTTACTCAATGGTTACTTTTTTGACGTCTTCCTGAACCAGCCGAGGACGTTTATCATTTAATTCTGTTTTTATTTTACAATTTACAAAAGATACTTCATCGGTATGTCTTATAAAAAATCCATGGGCATTGGTATTACCAAACTTACTCCCTTCGAGATAGGTGCCATCATATTCCATAACTTTTTGATCTGTTGCAGATATTCCTCCTTTTAACTTTAAATCTAAATTTTCGAAAGTTACATTTTGGATATTATGCCCTTTGATTCCGGTAATAATTGATGGGTACTGCTGTGTAAAATCATACCCTATGATATTTTTGAAGTGTATATTGGAAATAGCACCAATTCGAGGTGTTCTCTCAGGAACCGTTCTTTTTCTGTCTGCCAATACTATAAAAATGGCCTGCCCACAATTTGAAATAGCACAATTGCTGATGTTTATATTATCAATCACAGCCCCATCCATAGATTCGATGGCTATAGCAGAATTTTGATAGGCATTTTTCAAAATCAATTCAGAAATGTCGAAATTGATAAAACTTCCCAAACCATCCGTTCCCAGTTTAAAACAATTGCCGGCGTTGACATTTAATTTATCTAAAACACACCTCCGCACCACGATGTCTTTACAGCCATACTCACTCCCGCTTTTAAAACAGATACCATCGTCTTCCGACTGAATAAAACAATCTTCTATCAAAACCTTATGACAATCCACAATGTCTATTCCGTCCCGGTTTGGGGTGAGATTACCGGTATTTACTTTTATTTTTTGAATGGTTATATCATCCGATTCGATGTAAACCTGCGTCCAGCAAGCCGGCTTAATGAGTTCAATATTCGAAACTGTGATGTTTTTAGAACTTACAAAAGTGAGAATTGACGGTCGGTCTTTTTCGGTGCCAATTTCTTTCACATGCATCCAGGGTTCATAATCTCCCTGTCCATTAATTTTGCCTCCGCCCGTTATGATGACATTACGAACTTTATTTCCGTAGATTAGCCTTCTTTGGCAGTCTTGCAACATCCGATTGGGATATTCCGTTTCAATATGATGATGTGGATAATCGATTTCTGCATCAGACTTAATCCCTAAAATAGTTGCTGATTTATCAATATTCAAGGTTAAATTACTGACTAAAAGAAGTTGGCCGGTCAAGAAAATTCCATCTTTTAATAACACAGTACCACCAGTCGTTCCGCAAGCATCAATCGCTTTCTGAATCGCTTTTTGATCATTGGCTATTCCGTCGCCTTTGGCTCCAAAATCGTAAACATTATAAACAATTTTCTCTACTTGGGGAAACACCTCTTGCACCGAAATGAATAGTAATACAACAAAAAGATACCTATGCATACTTTATTTATTAGCTAAGTTTAAAACCATTTATAGGCTCAAAAATTTCCAAAATAACAAATTCAATCCATAATTGAATTTGTATGATCTTTTATATTCTATTTTTTTGACAAAGAATAACGAAATCGATTTCGTGAATTAATCAAAAAAACTCTCATTTACAGCATCTTACCGATACTGATTTAATAGTAATCTTCTTTAATCAATTTTAACATAATTATAAGACAAAACTATCCTGCTCTGCCCTGCTTTAGCAACAAAAATCAATCGCTTTTTGATTGCTGTTTTACCATTGGTCTTTGGAACCAAAATTGCAAACATGATAGACTGATTGATTTACGATTAAAAACACCCCATCACAAATTAGTGATAGGGTGTTTATAGTTCTCCATTTTTTATCAACAATTAATTTGACGCATGTCCGTATCCTTGAGTTATTTTACCCTTAGATTGAGCAATAGTTTCATAGGTTAATGCTCTCACGTAACGTGGAGGATAACCAGCAGCATAAAAATTATCTTGATATCCTTTAAAAATATCAGAGGTGTATTGACTTTCATTGTTTATAATATTGATCCCCCAATTTGTTTTTACATAACCAGCCGCTTGTAATGCAAGTGCTTCAGATCCTGTTGGATTAATATATCTAAATAATCCTTTGATGGCAATGTTTCGATTTCCTGAAGAGGCAGTATATCCATTACCTGCGTTATATGTAGCAGCTGTCCATTTATCGCAATTTCCTCTCCATCCTGGAGTTAAAACGGGGTAATTAGGATTAGATTCATCTACATTAGCGTTACCAGTTAACATGGTTGGTATTCCAAAAGAAGTCATGTTAACTGCTTTTGTCCAAATGTAATTAGATATTGTTAAGCCTGTTTCAGGAAAAGTATAATATCCATTTGTTTTTAAACCATTTATCATCGCTATTTGTCGGTCACGTAGTTTTTTAATTCTTTCAGGCATTTTACCAGATAAAATCATATCCCATCGGGTATGGCCTTCTCCTGCTAATTCTAATTTACGTTCTTCTAATATGCCATCAATCAAAGTCTGACCTGACAATCCATTAATGTAGTTAGTAACTTTAGTTATTTGGTCAGCAGAAGAAAATGCACGACTACGTACTTTTGTTAGATATAATTTTGCGCTAGGTTCGTCTTCTAAAAGGGCATATGTATAAGATAAATTTAAAATTACATCCCCTAAACGCATTTGTACCCAGTTGCAACCTGATGATCTTTGTGCAGCTGTATAAGGGTCTTTCATGCGGCTTTCGTCCAGTTTGTTGTTAGCTAATCCTCCTTTTTCTCTACTTCCAGGTGAAAAATCAATTAGTTTTTCAGAAGCAGCTCCCGAGTTAGCAGTAACGGCAACAGTTACATCGCGGCGGATGTCTTTTGGATCAAATTCCCCATAATAAAAAGAGGCATATAAGCGACTTTGTCCATAGGATTTACACGGAAAAGCATTTGAACCTCCTCCGCCAGAAGGTCGGCCGAAAGCATATGGGAATTCAGAAACTCCAACTCCTCTTGTTGTTCCAGTTTCAAATATAGATTCTGGACTTACTTGTAAATCCATTATGTATTGAAAGTGACGTTGGAAAGGATTGTTAAAATTACCTGTTCTTTCATCAGATGTAATTAAGCGAGCAGTTCCAGAATTGTCTACTAATTTTTGAAAGTATTCTTTAGCAATTGCAATATAGGTCTTGTAGTCGGTACGTCTCACGTATTTGGCATTCCAATTTACAGTTCCTTTTTGTTCAAAAGTAACTGCTCCATAATCGAAATCGGTACGACGGGTTTGAAATCCTCCTGCTGCCAAAGCCATTTTTCCTATTAGTCCTTGAACAAAAGAACGGGTAAAGCGTTCTGCTGTCAAGCCACCTTCTCCAATGCGATACATTAATGGCTCTACTTTTTTCAATGCAGCAATTTCTTTGTCATAAATTTCATCGCGAGAAGTCAATCCTGTAGTCTCTAATTGAGCTAAATCTCTAACCGGGATATCAAAATAAGGAACATCACCAAAATATTTTATTAGATATTGGTACATGTTAGCACGAAAAGCCACTGCTTCTCCGTAAAGTTGTGTCCATTCAGTTGTTTTACCTGCAGTTACGGCATCTTGATATTCTTTTTTAGCTCCAATAGCTTCAATCATAATATTAGAACGTCCAATTATTTTATATGCATCTGCGAAAAAATTCTTTGGATTGGTTTCGTTAATGTTTAATTCTGTGGCAAAAAGACCTTCTGGTATATGACGTGTTTGAGCACTATAGGCTTCAGGATGACATTCCGAATCTGAACCTACTATTTCTGTATCGTAAAACATACCTGAGTCAGCTGTTCTCCAGATGTCATAATTACCTACTAAAGCTTTGTAGGCTTCGCTTGGCGATGTAAAAATAAAATCTTCATCTAGTTGCGAAGGGGATTTTACTTCTAGAAAATCTTTAGTACATGCTGTATTTATCAAAATAAATATAGGCAATATAAAATATAATAACTTTTTCATAATTTAAATAGATTAGAAATTAAAATTCGACATTAACTCCAAGTGTAAAAGAACGTGCTCTTGGGTAAGAACCGTAGTCAAGTCCAGGAGTTGGATAGTCGCCATTTCTTGAAGAGTCTGGATTAACTTCAGGATCAAGACCATCATATCCTGTTAAAGTAAAAACGTTATAAATTGAACCATATATACGAAAACGGCTTATACCTATTTTGTTTATTATATTTTCTGAAATCGAATAACCTAAAGTTAAAGTGTTTAATCTCAAAAATGATCCATCTTCAATAGCATAAGTAGAAGTCATTGTTTTTTCTGCAAATGGTAAATATGTTGATGCATTAGCATTTAGTGCGTCTAATTCAGCAGGAGCTACTACTGGCGTAATTTGTCCATTTATTACATCATAAATTTTATAAGCACCTGCTAGCTCTTGTAATCTGTTTCTAAATAAACCAGACTCTTTGTTCCCTTGGTAAGCATTAAGATGATTAGCGTTATATATGTCATTTCCGTAACTCCAGTTAAAATCTAAAGCAAAATCTAATTTTTTGTAATTTCCATTAAGATTAAACCCACCAGTGTGTTTTGGATTCATGTTTCCGATTACGCTTAAGTCATTGTCGTTTATTATACCATCACCGTTTAAATCCTTGTATTTAGGTACTCCAGGATAAGCTGTTTGAGAACCTGGCTTGTGTCCATTTGTTCCATAAATTGTTGAAAGGTAGCCACTAGCTATATCAGGAATACCAGATTTTAAAGTGTAAGTTCCTGCTCCAGCTGCGTTATAGTCAAAATCGCTTGTGGTGTACCAACCATCATATATCCATCCACGTACTAAACCTACAGGTTTTCCTACTTCAAAGACATAATCTCCAGATGCTGGAGTGTTGTTGATGCCTCCCCAACCAGAACTGTATGTAGGGTTTATTCCTTCGCCTAATTTATCCACATTTCCTTTGTTAACATTGATATTGACACTACCATGTAAACTGAAATCTTTGGATCTTATGATATCTCCGTCTAATGATATTTCTATACCTTTATTACTTGTTGCACCAATATTGTCATACATGGCTGAAAATCCGCTTATTGGAGGAATAGGTCTTAATAAAAGTAAATCTTTGACAGTATTTTTGTAAATATCTATTGTACCTTTTAATTTGTTATTGAAAAGACCAAAATCTAATCCAATGTTTCTAGTTATAGTTGTTTCCCATTTTAAATTAGGATTGTTAAGTGTTGATGCAGGTACGTAACCAAGTTGTTGTACTTCATTTAAAGAATATCCAGTTAAACCACTAGATTGCCAATTCATTTTCCATAGCCCTGAATTGATTCCATCGCTACCTACGCTACCATAAGATATACGCATTTTTAGATTGCTTAACCAATTTACATCTTTCAAGAAATTTTCGTCAGATACACGCCAAGCAAACGCTCCAGCTGGAAAGTATCCCCAGCGATTTGATGGTGCGAATCTTGAAGAGCCGTCAGCACGAAACGTTGCAGTAAATAAATATTTATCGAGCAAAGAATAGTTTGCTCGTCCAAAATAAGAGTTTAGTCTGTTAGGTGTTCCGGTGTTAGAATTAAAGCCACCATATTTTGCGTCTGAGTGGTCGTAAGAGTCAATATTTGCAAAAGCACGATTAGCGTCAAAAGAGACAGGGTATCTTCTTCCAAAAACATAAGTGCTTTCAGAACCTGAATCAGCTACTTCCATACCTCCTAAAAGAGTTAGCGAGTGCTTGTCTCCTAAACCTTGAACTTGATAGTTTAAAGTATTAACCCAACGATAATTCCATCCCTGTGATGCGTTTATTGAAGCGTCTCCACTGTATGTTTTGTTTCCTTGTGTATCTACATATCTTTGGTATATTGCTCCTTGCCATATTTTTCTTCTTGCCCATCCTGCGTTTAAACCAAGATCTGTTTTTGCTGTAAGCCCTTTTATGATTTCCCAACTGAAAGAGGTATTAGCAACAACTGATCTTGCTATGTCGGTATCAGTATAATCATTTATACGGTTAACTGGGTTGAAGTTATCGTTAAGTAGGTTTTCGTAATCTCCTAATTGCGTATTTATTGTTACATCTGATTCTCCAAGTACATCTTTTTTAGCTATTGGGCGGAACCAATAAGCTGATGTTAAAAGAGAACCTCCTCCAGAACTAGTTCCTTCGTTTCCTGTAGTTTTTTCTTGACTATATCGGGTATTTAAAGAAAATGAAATTTTATCACTTAATTTTTGGTCTAGTTTGAATGAAGCATTTGATCTTTGGTATGAAGAGTTAAGTTTCATACCTTCTTGGTCTATGTGATTTACAGAAAAAATATATTTGGTTTTCTCATTTCCACTTGAAATATTGAAGTCATGATTGTGAGAGAAAGAACTTTTGTATACCTTTTTACTAAAATCTTCACTAGCTACGTTTTTATAATGTTCTATGCCTTCAGTGTTGCTTCCTTTGAATTCATTTCCAATTAACCATAGTTTTTCCCAAGCATTTGCGTAACCATCACCAATTGCTTGTGCGTAAGCCCAGTTGTATTTGATGTAATCGTAACCTCCCATTACAGGTAAATATCCTGTTGGAGTGTTAAATTGGGTATAGCCATCATAAGAAACTTTAGTTTTACCGCTTTTACCACTTTTGGTTGTAACCATTATAACTCCATTAGCCCCTCTTGCTCCATAGATAGCTGTAGAAGATGCGTCTTTAAGCACATCAATACTGAGTATTTGGCTTCCAGGGATATTGCTTATTGAGCTAACAGGGAAGCCGTCAACAATATATAAAGGTTCGTTACTTTGAGAAATTGATCCTCCTCCTCGAACTCGAATTGAAATATTCGCACCAGGTCTTCCGTCTTGAGCAACTACGTTTACCCCTGGTAATTTTCCTTGCAGTGCTTGTGCTACATTTGCTACAGGAGCTCTGTTTATTTCCTCACTTGAAACTGAGGCAACAGAACCAGTTAGGTCTTTCCTTTTAGAAGTTCCGTAACCTACTACAACAATTTCTTCTAGTTGATTACTTTCTTCTTTCAAACTTATGTTGACAGTGGTTTTCCCTCCAACGGCTATTTCAACAGTTTTAAATCCTATGTAACTAAAAACTAATACATCATTAGATCTAGCACTGATAGTATAATTCCCATCCAAATCAGTTGATGTTCCCTTTGAAGTACCTTTGATAAGTACAGATACTCCTGGCAAAGGTTCTCCTAATTTAGCATCCAAAACAGTACCTTTAATACTTAATGCTTGTTGTCCATAAATTGGCATGCAAAATAATATTCCTATTAAAAAGAAATAATATTTTACGTTCATTTTCTTTTTTTTCATGTTGGTCATTAAATTGGTTAATATATTGATTGGTTTAAAAAAAAATAATCCTTCTTAGATATAGATTAATAAATTCAGTTTAGATTGTTTAAATTAAAAAAGAGATGAGCTTTATTCATAGGCAAATAGTTTTTAATTAATAATTTAATATAAAATATTGACATTTTACATTTCAACTTGCAATCGATTACAATTACTTGTAATCGATTGCACAAACATATATATAAAAAAATATAAATCCTAAAAAAAGCTAAATAAAAAATTGATGCTATAAAAAAAGAATGTTTTTTTTACATATAAAAAATTAAGTATGTCTATTTAAATAAAAATCTTAACTTTAAGGTATGAAAAAACATTCTAACATAATTATTGCTGGAGCGGGCGGTATTGCTGAAGCCGTCGGTTTATTATTGATGGAATGGAGTGAAATAACCCCCAGCTTGTTTATTGGCAATCGAACCCTAACGAATGCCCAAAAAATAGCTGAATGGATTAAAAGCGGTACAACTAAGTCCGGTTCTGTTGAAGCCTTTCAGCTATCAGTTGCCGAACCTACAGAAGAAATGCACACTATATTCAAAAAAGGAGATATTATTCTGGATTGCCTTCCCGGAAGTCTGGCTCCAAAAATGGCGCAATTCGCCAAAGATTTTGGAATGCATTATGCCAATCTTACTGAATATGTTGCAGAAACAGAAAAAATAATCCAGCTGGCTAAAGATGCAAATACCGGTTTTGTCCTTCAAACTGGTTTGGCTCCCGGTTACATCGACTTACTCGGGCATGCCCTATTTCAGCAGTTTTGCAAAGACTTTAATGTAAATAAAATAGACAAGCTGGAAATGAAAGTGGGAGCCTTAACTATGAATGCCGTTGCCTCTCATTATTACGGATTTACCTGGAGTCCCGTTGGTGTGGCAACCGAATATTTAAAAGATACCATTGTCATTCGGAATTACAAAAAAACATCACTCCCATCTTTATCCGAAAGAGCTACAATTATTATAAACGGAACAACATATGAAGAGGATTTAACCTCCGGAGGAGCTGCCGATTTACCGGATGCCTTAACCGGAAAAGTACGAACGCTTGATTATAAAACCTTACGATTTCCGGGACATTACAGTTGGATACAGGAACAACTGACCCGCTTGAAAACAAGTGAAAATCCAATCCAAAAACTGCAAGAAACAATGGAAAATGTTATTCCCCATATTGAAGACGACCAGATTATTTTATACGCAGCCGTTGAAGGTAAAGACAGTGACGGAATTTTGAGAAGAAGGGAAATTTCTAAATGCATCCGTCCTCAAAAAGTAGGAAACCAACAATTGAGAGCTATTCAAACCACTACCGCAGCTCCTTTGGCACAAGCCGCACAATTATTACTGGAATCTGAACTAAGCGGAGTAATCCTCCAAAGCCAAATAGATCCTATCTCTTTTTTGAACGGAAATTATATCGCAAGAGTTTACGGAAAAATGTAAATCAACTACTTTTATTTTTCTTTACTTTTTCCGAAAGTTTAATTCGATTACTATGGAAAAACAATATTCTATCGCCATACTTCCCTCCGAACCTATCATTACCTTGATAAAATCTATGAAAGAACGGTTGGCCAAAGAAATAGGCTGGTTTCACAGTAAAAATTCTGTCGGTCATATTACCATTTGTGAATTCAAAGCCAATGACACAACTTTAGCAAATATTAAAAATCTACTAATCCAATTGTGTGATCGTTTAACGCCTGTTGAAGTACGTTTGACTAAATTTGATTCCTTTCCTAATGGCGCTTTTTTTATAGCACTGGATGAAATTTCAAAAAAGAAATTAATCCCTATCATGAAACAGGTTCATAAAAAATTAAGTATTATAAGCTTAGAAAAAAGCAACAACCCTCACCTATCGATTGCCCGAAGATTAGCTCCGGAAAAACTGAAAAAAGCAAATCAATTGTTTACAACCATTGATTTGTGTTTTTTATGTGACAGCATTGTTTTGCGGGAATTTGATGAAAACATAAAACAATTCTTTGTGACGGATACTTTTATATTTAATAGTAACCCTAAAGTTCCAGCATTCATTCAAGGGACGCTATTTTAATTTTAAAATCCAAAACAACCTGAAAATAATTAGATTGACTGTGAAACAACAATTAAAATAATGTGGTATTTGTTAAATTCATCGATAATTCCGGATTCACAAATACAATCCAATTCGAATGATTTTGAAGAACATCACAAACCTAATATCACACTCCCCGGCTGGTTTTCGGATAAATTTATTTCTGATTTTTATCGCTATGAAAACGATTGTGAAAATGATTTTTGGATAGAAAAAGGATTAGCCATAAATGAAACAGCCATAGCTTTTTATAGCAATTAAATTAACCCATTAATTCACTCTAACTACAACAGGATTTTGTGCGGGATTACAGAAATTCAGTGGGTAATGTGTTTAATTTTGAGACTATATTTCGAGGGGATATATGGAATTAAGAAATGAATGATAAATCCAACAAAAGCACCAAATCATCATTGCGAAATACCGGGAGATTTACACTCAAAATCTGACTGATTGGCAACTTAAACTGGCCAACATAAAAGAAGTTATTCAAAACAAAAAATAAAATAGCCGTTTATTCGCTTTTTAGCCAACCCGTAATACTCATCCTTGTCTTTTGCGTAACCAAAACTTCGTGAACCAGTTCGTCGCTTTTAAAAAACACTGTTTTTCCTTGTGTTGGGCTAATTTTTTGATTGTTTTCCAATTGATGAATGACCAATTCTCCCCCATCATTAATTTCCCAATTGGCATTCAGATAACTAATCATGGAGTATTTCCGACTGGGATTATTTTTGAATTGATCGAGATGTTTGAGATAAAAATCCCCCGATTCGTACAACGAATAATGAAATTCATAACCCGTTATTCCGGTATAACAGGTGGTATTCAAATACAAAATAAAAGCTTCAATTTGGGTGAAGAATTCATTTTCAAAAGCATTATTGTGTTTTTTATCCAACCAATAAATAGAATCACTTCGAATGGCGCCATCATAAGAAAATTTCTCCGAATTGCCTATCCCTGCCGACTGCAATAAGCTATCCTGGTTTAAAGCAATTAAGTTTTGCTTTAAATTATTAGCCAAATCGGCACTCAAAAAATGTTCCGATATCCCTACTTTGTTTTCAATAAACGTAGCAATTAAATCCTCAAAATCGTTTTCCATAACAATTGTATTGACCGGAAATACAATCAACGGGACAAGGTAGGCTAATTAAAATTAGCAAAGGCTTTTTATAGAAAAAGGTTTAGAAATGAATCCAAACCCTTTAAAAATTATAATTTACTGATAAAACTGCCGTAAATATCCTTGAACTGATAACCTTCGGAAATCCTGTCTTTACTCAGTTTTTTATATTCCACCAAGCCCCAAAGAATAAATTCTTTCATGAAAAATTTATCTTCTTTGACTAATTGTGGTTGGTATTCTTTAATCAAAATTTCAAGAGGAACAATACTTCCGATGATTCTTTGGTATTCCTCATCAGAACAATCATCGAGTAATTCAAAACCGCTTTCGGCAAAAAACCATTCAACTATATCGGTATAAGGCGTTTTCTCTCCTTGTTTTTCCAGTTTTTCAATTTTTGGGAAATAAGCCGGAAAAAAAGTATGAATGGCAGAACCAATTAAATTTTGAGCCACAATAGCCGCTCCCTCCTGCTCTCCTTCATACACCAGCTCTACTTTTCCTGTAATCGAAGGTATAATTCCCATAAAATCAGACAATCGTAAAGTGGTTTTCTCTACACCCGATTTCAACGCCCGACGTTCAGCTGTGCTCAATAAATTTTCATAAGCCGTAATACTCAATCGCGCGCTCACCCCGCTTTTATGGTCAATATATTCACTTTCCCTGGCTTCAAAACTAATTTGTTCCAACAAATCTTTGGCCAATGTAGGAACATAAACCGTCTCATTTTGTACTGTATCTAATTTGGCTTCCTGCTCCGTAATCGTTCGGGCAATTTTAATACTTTCGGGATAATGCGTCAAAATTTGCGAACCGATTCGATCTTTCAAAGGCGTTACAATACTGCCCCGATTGGTATAATCTTCAGGATTTGCCGTAAAGATAAACTGCATATCTAGCGGCATTCGCAACTTGAAACCTCGGATTTGGATATCGCCTTCCTGCAAAATATTGAATAAAGCCACCTGAATCCGGGCTTGCAAATCCGGTAATTCGTTGATGACAAAAATACTGCGATTGGCTCTCGGAATCATCCCGAAATGGATCACGCGGTCATCTGCATACGACAATTTTAAATTAGCCGCTTTTATGGGATCTACATCACCAATCAAATCGGCAACGGTTACATCCGGCGTGGCTAATTTTTCATAGAAACGGTCACTTCGGTGTAGCCACGAAATGGGAGTTTCATCTCCCTTGGCTGCAATGGTGTCTTTGGCAAAACGGGAAATCGGATGGAACGGATCATCATTAATTTCGGAACCGCTCACATAGGGAATGTATTCGTCCAGTAATTCCACCATCTTTCTGGCCAATCTCGTTTTGGCCTGACCACGCAAACCCAATAAATTGATGTTATGACGCGATAAAATAGCCCGCTCTAATTCCGGAATTACAGTATTTTCAAACCCATGAACTCCTTGAAAAGTAGGCTGGCCGGATTTTATCTTAGCCCTGAGATTAGCACGCAATTCGTCTTTGATACTTTTGGAAATGTATTCTGATTTTTTGAGTGCTCCGAGTGTGTTTATGTTTTTCATCCTTTTGAATTATATATTGTTTTTTATGGAACACCGATTTAAGAAATCGCAGAAATCTGTATTCTTAATAAATTTCATTCTTTCTGTTTACTTTTTTGCCACTGACTACTGCTTACTGCTACTGTTTTCTGTTTACTGACCACTACTTTATCCTTTTCTTACGATTGGTTTCATAATCCTCGAAAATCATTTCTCCCAATCCTTTTAATCCGGTGTAAAACGCTTTTCCTTGATTGGCTTCGGTAAACCGGTTGACGAATTTTTGCAAATAAGGGTCACGGGCAATCATAAAAGTGGTTATGGGAATATGTAATTTTCGGGCCTGTTGCGCCTGAGTGTAACATTTATCGACTATATACTGATCCAAACCATTGCTGTTCATATAATATGTGCCGTTTTTTTCACGAACACAACTTGGTTTACCATCGGTAATCATGAAAATCTGTTTGTTGGTATTTCGCTTTCTGCGTAAAATATCCATGGCGAGTTGTAAACCGGCTACCGTATTGGTATGAAAAGGCCCGACTTTTAAATACGGTAAATCTTTGATGGCAATTGTCCAGGCATCATTGCCAAAAACTAAAATATCCAATGTGTCTTTTGGATAACGGGTAGTAATTAATTCAGCCAAAGCCATGGCTACTTTTTTGGCCGGTGTGATGCGGTCTTCTCCGTACAAAATCATACTGTGACTGATGTCAATCATCAGCACCGTACTCATTTGGGATTTGTATTGGGTTTCTTCGACGACCAAATCGTTTTCGGTGAGCCTAAAATCGGCTACTCCATTATTGATTTGGGCGTTTCGTAAACTTTCGGTCAGGGAAATTCTTTCTAAAGCGTCGCCAAAATGAAATTCCCGAAATTCCCCGGTATGTTCATCCCCGTTTCCGGTATGTTTGCTTTTGTGATTACCGCTTCCGGCACGTTTTAGATTCCCAAAAATAGTATCTAAGGCTTGTTGCCGGATAGCGCGTTCGGTTTTGGCAGTAATGCCTAATCCAGGAGTACCATCCTCTTTGAGTTCTTCCCGAATATATCCTTTTTTCTTTAAATCTTCGATAAAATCATCTATGGTATAATGCTCATCGGTGAGTTTGTATTCCTTATCCAATTCCCGCAACCAATCTATCGCTTCATCAAAATCCCCGGAAGTATGCGTGATTAATTCTTTGAAAATCCCAAAGAGTCTCTCAAACGGAGATTGAAATGGCGCTTCGAATGGTTTGAAATAAAATCCTTTTCTATTTTCCTTTTTCATAGAAAATAAATTTACGCCATTTTAAAATGTCCTTCAAACAAACGTTTACTAATTTTTAGTTAAAAACTAGTAAAACGTTCCATCCACATAATACCAGTTCCCGTTTTCGAATACAAAATTTGAAAATTCATGATGAATTTGGTTTATCAATTGCTTATCGATATAATACGCCTTAAACTCAACTGTGGTTTTGGTAGTATGAAGCACTTCGAGTTTCTTCCATTGATTACTGACTGCCCAATTTAAAATATCGGATTTCGAATGGTAGTTCCTTTGTGAAACATGGGTCGTTGCCACCAAATAATCGGCTGCATGCGTGGCAAAAGCGGAATATCGGGAACGCATCAAAGCTTCGGCAGTTGGTACTTTTTGAATTCCTTTGATGATGGGTTCACAACAATCCTGAAATTTTTTATCCAAACCACAATAACAAATTGCTGTATTCATTTTATAGATGTTATTCTGTATATTTAGGCCTGCCCGTTTAGTGCAATGATTCGTTGATGCAACTGGTTCAACAATACTTGGTATTTACTGATTTCAATCAAATCTTTATCTTCTTCGGCAAAATCAAGTAATTCATCTAATTCCCCACTCACTTCGACTAATTTATTATTAGCGTCTTTTGCTTTTTTTTCAGCAATTAAATCTATGATTTCCTGAACTCCGTTTTTAAGTTCGGTAAATTTATTGTTCTCCATAACTTCTTTTATTTTTCCTCTGAAGATTTACTTTCGTTGAACTTTTTTGCGATTTGTTTCAACTTTTCTTTTCGGTTTATTTCTGCCTGCTTCTTTTTATCCTGGGCTTTGTGCAACTTATCGTTGTGCTTTTTTATATTCTTTTCGTTATTCCTACCCATAAGTTATGTTGATATACTTCTTAAAATCAATTATTTCATTTGAAACGCCCACAAAGTTCGTTTTATTTATTTATAATAAGATTGTTTTCTTTAAAATAATTATTGGATTTTACATTTAATTAAACTAAAAACAATCCTGTTTAATGTAATCTATTTCATAATTTTGCGATGTCTAATAATCCACTTTTACTGAAAAAATATTGAATGGGTATTTTAAAAAAAATTAAATTTATAAATTGGTTCGTAAAAAAACCCAAGACTGCCGGTTTTTTAGCATTCCTTCTTTTAAGTTTTATTACTGCCTTAACCGTATCCCAACAATATCAGCTCATTGTAAAAGAAGAACAGCGGGATATGAATACTATTATCCATACTGTTCATCAAAATATAGAACAAACCATTAAAAATTCTTATGCGACTACCTTAACCCTGGCATTAACCATCAATGATGAGGGAGTTCCTGAAAATTTTGAACACATTAGCAAAAAACTCTTAGACGCGAATACCGGTATAAGTGCAGTGCAATTGGTTCCTAATGGTATTATAAAATATGTTTACCCTCTAAAAGGAAACGAAAGTGCCTTGAATTTAAATCTCTTAGCATCTCCTCTCCTCCGAAAAGAAGCTTTAAAATCTATTGAAAGTAAAAAAATGTACTTTGCCGGCCCTTTACAACTAAAACAAGGTGGAACCGGTATTGTAGGAAGGCTTCCTGTGTATAGAAATAATGTATTTTGGGGATTTTCGGCAGTTATCATTAAATTAGAAAATTTACTAAAATCTTCCGGAATAAATACTATTGACTCCTCCAAATACTACTTTCAGTTTTCTAAAAAAGATTCGGAAACCCAAAAAGAGATTAGTTATTTGCCGGTAAAAAAAACTTTTCCAAAAGAAAGTGATTTATCCATTTATATACCTGACGGTGATTGGACTATTCATCTAAATGCTTTACATCCCATTTCTCTATATTACCCCATTTTTCTTATTGGAACCATGGGACTTATTATAGCTACCCTTTTTGGTTTTTTAATTTATATCTTCCTGAAGATCCCCGAAGAATTGAATTATTTGGTGGCCAAACAAACACAAAAGCTTTTAGATTCTGAGATGATATTTGAAGCTATTTTTGATCAGGCAGCCGTCGGAATTGCGCACATCGATTCTTATTCAGGGAATTTTATTGAAACCAACCAAAAGTTTTGCCAGATGCTCGGGTATTCGCCTTATGAGATTAAAAATGAAAACATTGTAACTGTAACTCATCCCGATGATTTAAAACAAGGTTTACACAAGTTAGAACAACTAAAGAAAGGAGAAATCCGGGAATATGATTTAGAAAAAAGATATTTTACAAAATCAGGTGAAATTATTTGGGCCAATACCAATGTGTCCCCACTTTGGAAGGCAAACGAAAAAGCAAGTACACATATAGCTATTATTGAAGATATTACTTTAAAAAAGAATGCCGAGGAATTAATTTTAAAAACAGAAACCCGATTCAAAAGTTTATTTGAAGACTCCCCGCTTCCGCTAAGTGAGGAAGATTTTTCAGAAACTAAAAATTATCTTGCCGAATTAGATCTGATTGGTAAAAACAAAAAAACAGTTTATAATTATCTAAAACTGCACCCGAAAGTTATCGCCAAATCTATTTCTCTAATCAAAATTATCAATGTCAATAATGCCTGTCTTAAACTTTTCAAAGTAAAAACCAAAGAAGAAATCCTTCAAAATCATTTTAAAATAATTGATTTCAACTCTAAAGAAGAAATTATCCAACACCTAATTGCCATAACCCAAGGGGAAAAACAATTTGTATTGGACTCTAAAATAATGAATTCCGAAGGAGAAATTCGAAACATCGATTTAAGATGGAATGTAATCCGGGGATACAAAAAATCCTTCGAAAGAATTATCGTGTCACGAGAAGACACCACAGAACGCAAAGCCACTGAAAAAGTGATCCTCAACACCAAACAACGTGTGGAGTCGCTAATCAACACCATAGATGGAATTGTCTGGGAATGTGAAATCGAAAACTTTTCTTTTAATTTTATTAGTGAAAAAGTGGTCGATATATTAGGATACACTCCCGAGGAATGGATGGCAAACGCTACATTTTGGTCGGATCATATCTATCCCGATGATAAAAATTGGGCCATTAATTATTGTGTTTCAAAAACAAATCAACGATTAAACCATGATTTTGAATATCGTATGATTGCAAAAAGCGGAGCAATTGTCTGGTTGAGAGACATCGTTAATGTGGTTTTTGAAGACGAAGAAGCCATTAGCCTTAGAGGTATCATGATTGACATCACCAAGGCCAAAGAAGCTGAAAAAGAATTAAATGATTCTTTCCAATTGGTTACCGAACAAAACAAAAGACTCCTGAATTTTTCGTATATTGTTTCACACAATTTACGATCACACACCAGCAATATTTCCTCCATCATGGATTTAATAGAGTCATCAGACACAGAGGAAGAAAAAGACGAGATGATACAATTATTAAAATCTGTTTCTTGCTCATTGGATGAAACCATGACCCATTTGAATGAAGTAATCAATATCCAGACCAATGTGGATTTGGTATTTGAGCCCTTAAACATCAGACAATATATCGAAATTGTTCAGAGTCAGCTTTTGAAACAAATTACAACCAAAGATGTTTCATTTGCTATAGATATCCCTGATGATATAAAGATCAATTACAATCCGGCTTATCTGGAAAGCATTCTTTACAATCTTATTTCTAATGCTATACGTTATAAACATCCGGATCGAAAACCACTCATTACCCTAAAATGGTTTACAGAAAACAACAACAAAGTATTGCAAATTTCTGATAATGGAATAGGAATAGACCTTGTCAGAAATGCCGATAAAATATTTGGCCTGTATAAAACATTCAGTAATAACCCGGAATCTAAAGGTATCGGACTCTTTATAACAAAAAATCAAATTGAAGCCATGGGAGGAACCATAACGGTAGAAAGCGAACCCAATTTAGGAACAACATTTAAAATCTATATCCAATGACAAAGAAAACTATTTGGGTCATTGATGATGATCCTATCTACCAAATCATTATAAACAAACTGATCAAGAAATCTGATTTTTTTTCTACGGCTAATTCTTTCAAAAATGGAAAAGAAGCAATTGATTCTCTTGAAAATGCCATAAAAGAAGACCGTTTGTCTCCTCCTGATATTGTTCTTTTAGACATTAATATGCCAATCATGGATGGCTGGGAATTTCTGGAAGCTTTGGAAATACTAAAACCCGGAATAGAAAAAAAAATAATCATTTATATTGTCAGTTCTTCTATTGCCGTAGAAGACAAAAATAAATCTAAAAAATATTCGGATGTTCTGGGCTACATCTCAAAACCAATTTCCATTGATGATTTAATACAGTTGATCCCAAAAGATTAAACGATTTCTCTTTTAATTTCATCAAGTGTTTTATTGGTAAAAATTAATTCCTGTATTATTTTTTGACGCAAAACATCTAAATCACCATAATCAAAATGCTTCGCCCAAGAAGTCAGATTAAACAGATTTCGGATTTGCTTGATTCGTTTTGTAGTTTCAAAACTGGTACGAAGAACCGCTTTATTATCATAATCGGGGTTGTTTTTATGCTGATAATTGACAGTATTTTTTTCGTAATTGACTTCTAAATAATACAATTTCTCTTCGGCATTGTCCGGATAAAAAGCTTCCCAAGACGCAAAACCCAACTTGGTTTTTGATGCTGTTTCCGGTTCCAAAGGCTCTAACCTCCATTTACTATTGGCCAATCGTCCCCAATGATTAGACAAACGGTACATCCCTATTTCGGTATAATAATAAGAACTTCCTGATTTGCTTTGGAATTGTGTCTCTAAACCTTCTAAGGCATTTTTATCAACTTCCTGAAACACGCAAAAAGTATTCTTAAAGGAATTCGGACTGGGACGAAATATTTTTTTCATGAAAACAAAGGTAATGAGAATCGGTAAAACATCCTCAGACTGGCAATAATTGATTAACTTTACAGCCATAAATGCTATAAACAGAAATCTATCATGACAAAAGCTTCAGAAGGAAACATGCCCCAAAAAGGAATTTTTACGGGAATTATCGAAAAAGATGAAAACAACAACTTTTTTTGTGGTGAATTTCTTTTAGATTATAAGATGGTTCAAGCCAAACATGCTGTTGGCGATTGGATTACCATCAAATCTGTAATTGAAAACCCCAGCGACATCAGTTTCAAAAAATACCCTAAAAAGTCTAAAAACTTTGACAAAGCAAATCATAAACCGGAACAATAATTTTAGGACTTTTACACTCCTAAACCAATAAAAAATCATTTTTTTATTTTTTTTTAGGGATAAAGTAAAAACTTAAAAAAAAGTGTACCTTTGCAAAAAAATTGTTGATTTTGAAATCATATTAAATTGATTTCATATTAAAAGACAAGTAGTTACCATTAAATTTATGAAAAAAATAGTTGAATACCGCAAACTACTAAATGTAGATAAAACTGCAGAGTTAAAAGATTTGAAAACCATCTATCGTAATGCGATGAAAGAAGCGCATCCTGATAAATTTCAAGGAGATGAAGCCGGATTAAAAGCTGCAGAAGAAAATAGTAAAAAAATCATTGAGGCTTATCATTTTTTAGTGAGTATCAATCCTGAAACTATTAAACAAAATTTACCGGAGTATACGGAAACAATCGCTACCTCTACCATTACAGATTACAAATTTGTTGAAGGTCGATTAATCATCAACTTTTCAAACGGAAGTGTTTACGAATACATCAGTGTTCCTAAAGCAACTTATGTGAAAATGGTGAATGCCGATTCTCCTGGAAGATTTGCTAAAAGACATATTTTGAATTCTTTTACTTGGAGAAAAACAATCAACCAAGACTAATTTCAAAAATAAATTATACCAAAGCACTCTTTTTAGGGTGCTTTTTTTGTGTTTAATTACGCCAAAAAGCGATAAATCATAGTAAAAAAAAAGAAAAAACTATAACAAAATTTTAGGTATTTTAATTATTAAACCTATATTTTTTTTAAATACTTTTGCTCCATAACTAAATTAACTAATTAATTAATAATGAAAAAAATAATTTTATTACTATCGGCTGCAGTTGTTTTATTTTCTTGTAGCAAAGTTGGAAAAGATGAATACATCATTTCAGGGATTGCAAACGGAATTGAAAACGGGAAAACAATCATCTTAGAAACTCAAGATGCCAATGGAATGGGATTGATTGCTGTTGATACCGTAAAAGTGGAAAACGGAAAATTTGAAATTAAAGGAAAAGTTACTGAACCTGCTTTTCATACTATCCAATTAGAGGCTGCAAATGGAAAAATACCATTCATCTTAGAAAGTGGGGAAATCACTATTGAAATTGACAAAGACAGTATTCAAAAATCAAAAATTTCAGGTACTTACAACAATGATGAGTATGTGAAATTCAATGAGGAAATCAAAGTGATCCAAAAGAAAGTAATGGATTTCCAAAAACAAAACATGCAAGCAATGAATACAGCACAACAAACACAGGATACTGCTGTAATCAATAAATTGATGAAAGAATATTCTAAAATCCAAGAAGAAGTTGGAACTGCAGCAAAAACTAAATATACAACTTACGCTGAAACACACCCAAAATCTTTCATCAGTGCCTTAATCATCCAATCAATGGTTAGTGATCCTAGTATGGATGTGAAAAAATCAGAATCTTTATTCAATGGTTTGGATGAATCTTTGAAAAACACTAAACCTGGAAAAGCAATCAAAACAAGACTTGCTGAAATTAAAAATCCAGCTGCAGGAACTACGGTACCAGCTGCAGGAGACGTTAAATGAAGATCTGATTTTTCGGCACCTAATCCTGACGGAAAAGTAATCTCATTAAAAGAAAATTTAGGAAAAGTAACTATTGTCGATTTCTGGGCTTCCTGGTGTGGTCCTTGTAGAAAAGAAAACCCAAATGTGGTTGCTCTCTACAAAGAATTACATTCAAAAGGACTTAACATCATTGGAGTCTCTTTAGACAAAGATGCTGCTAAATGGAAAGAGGCTATTGCCAAAGACAAACTGACTTGGCCACAGGTTTCTCATTTAAAATCTTGGGAAGAGCCTATTGCACTGCAATACAAAGTAGAATCAATTCCAGCTACTTTTATTCTTGATGCTTCCGGAAAAGTGGTTGCAAAAGACCTGAGAGGCGAAGCGCTTAGAGCAAAAGTTATGGAACTATTAGCCCAATAAGCTTTTAAATACCGATAAAACAAAAAATCTCCCTTGTGGAGATTTTTTTATTTTATTCAATACCAATTGATTAAAAAATATCT
This sequence comes from Flavobacterium sp., assembly GCA_036676965.1. Taxonomy (GTDB): domain Bacteria; phylum Bacteroidota; class Bacteroidia; order Flavobacteriales; family Flavobacteriaceae; genus Flavobacterium. The sequence continues at coordinate 30,278 of JAKFBW010000036.1, forward strand.
TAAAATTAATTCAAAAATTAGTTTGGAAACATCAAAACAGTTTCTATATTTGCAACCGCTTAGAAGAACAAAGCACAACACTCAAAGGCTATGGGGAGATACTCAAGCGGCCAACGAGGGCAGACTGTAAATCTGCTGTGAAAACTTCGCAGGTTCGAATCCTGCTCTCCCCACCAAAACGCTGCAAGCAATTGCAGCGTTTTTTTTTATTACAAAGATTCCCTCAGATTAATTAAAAAATCAATTGTATCTTATAAGTTTTTTTACTGAAAGGAGTCGAAATCAAGTTAAATAAAGAGGAAGTGAAAAAAGTGGAAAACGAAAAACTAAGCTGGACTATTTGTCCCGAATGTAAGGGACGAGGCAAAAAAAGTCGAGGGCTCAGCAATAAAGCGCGACTCCGTTACCAGACGGCATTAGATAAATTTAAAAAATCGAAAGACAAAGGAATAGCTCCAGTTCGTCCTAAGGGTCACCTACACTCCTGCTTGAAATGTTCCGGATCTGGTTTGATTCCTTCTGCCAGTCCTCCTATAGCAGATAAAGAAAACTACCCACATGTAGCTATTATTGGTGGCGGTATAGGCGGAGTGGCTCTGGCTGTGGCTTGTTTGCACCGCGGAATTCCCTTTACCCTTTTTGAACGAGATAACAACTTCGATGTTCGATCTCAGGGTTACGGACTCACCCTGCAGCAAGCCAGTAAGGCGATTGAGGGATTAGGCATTTTTTCCTTAGAAGAAGGCGTGATCTCGACAAGACATTTGGTTCATACTACAGAAGGGAAAGTAATCGGTGAATGGGGCATCAGAAAGTGGATCCCCTCAGATGCGAAAACCTTTCAGAAACGTACTAATGTTCATATTGCACGGCAATCATTACGTTTAGCGCTACTTCAGCAGCTGGGCGGACAAAATGCAATACATTGGGGACACCAGTTAGTAGATTTTAAGGAATGTGATGACAAAAGCGTTAATCTAAGTTTTCTAGTGGACGGAAAAATAAAGAATACCAAGGCAGATCTTGTGGTTGGAGCCGATGGTATTCGTAGTTCGGTGCGGAGGTTGCTGATTGGTGAGGACAAAACTCCTTTACGTTATCTGGATTGTATAGTGATTTTGGGTATTTGTCCTTTGAGTGCTCTCGAAGGTCTTAACAGCCCTTTACTGGATTCTGCTACTGTATTTCAAACCGCCAATGGCAATGAGCGGATCTACATCATGCCTTATACGTCTGACTCAGTGATGTGGCAGCTTAGCTTTCCAATGACAGAAAAAGAGGCTAAGACTTTAAGTGCTCAAGGATCTCAAGCTCTCAAAGAAGAAGCCTGTCGTAGAACGCAGTGGCACAACCCCATTCCCCAGATTTTAGCAGCGACTTTGGAAGCCCAAATCTCCGGCTATCCTGTTTATGACCGAGAATTACTTAGTTCAGAATTGTTGGAGAAAGCGGGAAAAGTGACT
>JAKFBW010000037.1:0-57076 GCA_036676965.1 Flavobacterium sp.
GATAAGTTTTAAAAATATACTCGTAAGCGGTTTAATCTTCTGTAGGGGTTAAAATATAAAAAAATCCCAAATCCTATTTAATTTAATTTTTTGAAAGAACATTTTTAAGAATGAATTCTTATCGAAATTTCATCTGACATTGACGAGTATTAAGTTCAAATGATAATTAAAATTAAATAAATATTTTTAGAATATTCACATCATAATTTAGCGGGGAAAAAGATGATGTTTTTGGAAAAGGTTAATTTCCGATACAGGAATTAGCGTTCCTTGCATTTATTTTTTTTAAAATAAAATAAAAAAACAACCGATTGTGTAATTTTTATATATTTGTGAAATAGAATCATTACTGCTACATTTTTTGGAATTAAAATTAATAGTATTCTCAATCTAATTTGCTGATAGATTTTCCCGTTTTGTTATTGAAATAGCAGCGGTATTTCTACCAGAAGTAAAGTTGATCGACGAATATATAATAATATAAAAATTTAAACATGAGATTTATTAAAAACTTTTTCGTTGCCTTTATTTTGTTTTGTTTATTGGTATCTTGTTCTTCTTTGGGTAAAAAAGAAAATTCAAATAACACTAATGAAAAATGGGTAGGGACTTGGGCAACAGCACCACAACTGGTTGAGCCTAATAACCTGCCTCCTGAACCAAGATTATCTAATAATACGCTACGACAAATTATTCGGGTATCTTTGGGAGGAAATAAAATTCGTTTGAGGTTGTCCAATGTGTATAGTAAAGATTCACTATTTATAAATGCTGTTTCTATTGCTGTGCCTTCTGACAGCTGTCAAGTGATTCCAAGCAGTATTACCAAACTTGCTTTTAGCGGAAAAAAGGGAATTGTGCTTTCTCCAGGATCCGACATATATACCGATCCAGTTAATTTTAAATTAAAATCAAATTCACTATTAGCAATAACTATTTTTTACGGTAAAACCACTAAATCACTCACTGGGCATCCAGGGTCTAGAACTACATCTTATTTGTTAAAGGGAGATCAATCAGGAAATGTAGTATTTAAAAATTCTGTAAAAACAGATCATTGGTACTCTATTATGAATCTAGATGTAAAAACTGAAAAATTATCCACTGTCATTGCTGTGATGGGAAATTCAATTACAGATGGACGAGGATCTGGGACAAATAAGCAAAATAGGTGGACGGATATTCTTTCTCAAAGATTATTAGCAAATACTTCAACTAAAAATATTGGTGTTTTAAATTTTGGTATCGGCGGCAATTGTGTTGTCAGAGGAGGGTTAGGACCTACTGCTTTAAACCGTTTTGATTACAATGTTCTTAATCAGAATGGCGTAAAATGGCTTATTATCCTGGAAGGTATTAACGACATAGGTGGCATTAAAAAAGCAGAAGATGCTCCAATCTTGGCAAAGGAATTAATCGATGCTTATCAGATTATGATTGACAAAGCACACGCCAGAGGAATTAAAGTATATGGTGCTACAATTTTGCCTTTTGCTAAATCTTTTTATGATGCACCTTTTAGACAGGAAGCACGCTCAACTGTAAACAAATGGATTAGAACCAGTGGAAAGTTTGATGCCGTTATTGATTTTGACCGTTTGATGGAAAGCAGCGAGCCTGGTGTGATATTGCCTGATATGCACGACAAGGATTTTTTGCATCCCAATCAGGAAGGTTATAAAAAAATGGGAGAATTTGTGAATTTGGATTTGTTTAAAAATTAATAAGTTTCGTGATTTTATAAAAGCGAATTGTTGATACGATAAAATTGATGCTTCTTCGAAAATTTATCTGATGCGTGAATACCGACTTTTTACCACCTCCGATATTGTCACTGGACAAATCGAGTTGCTCTACTGAAAATAAGCCAGATTTATTGGAGAGGAAACGATACCAGTGCAGAGCTAGCTTATTGAAACAAACGGAAAACATATATTGTTGAATTTCGATTGACAAAATCTCTCATTTTATAAAAGCAGTTAATTTAATATTTCTTATTGATACATCTGTATAGTAATTGATTGTTTAAAAAATAGTAGATATTTTTTTAAAAATAAAATAAAAAATAAATTGCAACCGATTGTGTGGTTTTTGTATATTTGTAATGTAGAAATTATTGTTAGCCTTTTTTGGATATAAAAAATAGAATTAATTAGGTTTTATATTTAAGACTAAGTTTTACGGAGGAGTAGGGAAATGATATATCAGAATTAGGTTTCCTAAATCTAAATTAATCAACCAAGTTTTCAATTGAACATAATAATACGATTCATTCATTAATACAAAACTTATTAATGAATGAGTTTTTTTAGCAATTTTTTTAAGTGTGTTTTGGACACATGTAAAAAAGGAGAATTGATAGAAGCAAAATAATTTATTAAATAAAATTAGGAATCAGATCAATCATTATATGAAAAACTTTTTTTCAACATATTTGTTTTTAGTGTTTTCATTGGGATATTCACAAGGAAATCAGAATCTTAAACTTTGGTATAATCAACCTTCAGGTAAAACTTGGGAAAATGCTTTGCCTATTGGCAATGGTTTTTTAGGTGCTATGGTTTATGGAAATGTAGAGAATGAAATTATCCAACTGAATGAAAATACTGTATGGAGTGGTGGACCTAATAGAAACGATAATCCAAATGCTTTAGCTGCGTTGCCGGAAATTCGAAAAATGATTTTTGATGGTAAACATAAGGAAGCTGAAAAATTAGCAAACCAGGCTTTTATTTCAAAAAAATCTCATGGACAAATGTTTCAGCCGGTAGGAAACCTTAATTTGAATTTTGAAGGACACGATAAATATTTTAATTATAGGAGAGAACTTAATATAGAAAATGCAATTTCAAAAACCAGTTATGAAGTTGATGGTGTAACTTATATAAGAGAAGCTTTTGTTTCATTTTCAGAGAGAGTGATAGTAATTCATCTTACAGCAAATAAAAAAGGGAGTATTTCATTTACGGCTAATTATACTTCGCCCCATAAGATTAAGAATTTTGCAGTAAGCAATTCAAAAGATTTAGAAATTACAGGTACTACCAGTGATCATGAGGGAGTAAAGAGTTTGATTAACTTTAAAGGAATAACCCGTATTAAATTAGATAATGGAAAATTAGAACAAACGGATAATTCACTTATTGTAAAAAATGCTAATGCTGTTACTATTTTTATATCGATAGCTACTAATTTTAATAATTACAATGATGTAAGCGGAAATGAGGTGAAACGTGCTGCTGATTATATGAATACCGCTTATGGAAAATCTTATGAAACAATTAAAAAGAAACATATTGCTGCTTATCAAAAATACTTCAATCGGGTTAAATTAGATCTAGGAACAACTCCAGCAGCTGATTTACCAACAGATGAACGTTTGAAAAATTTTAGAAATACAAATGATCCACAATTTGTAGCATTATATTATCAGTATGGGCGCTATTTATTAATATCCTCTTCACAACCTGGAGGGCAACCAGCTAATTTACAGGGAATTTGGAATAACAGCCTTAATGCAGCCTGGGACAGTAAATACACAATTAATATAAATGCTGAAATGAATTATTGGCCGGCTGAAAAAACCAATCTTTCAGAGCTGCATCAACCTTTTTTAGAAATGGTAAAAGATTTGGCTGTTACAGGACAAGAAACTGCCAAAACCATGTATGGAACAAGGGGATGGATGGCACATCATAATACTGATATTTGGCGTGCTACGGGTGCAGTAGATGGCGCGTTCTGGGGACTATGGACAGCTGGTGGCGGATGGGCGAGTCAACATTTATGGGAACATTATCTTTATAAAGGAGATAAAAAATATTTAGCATCTATATATCCTGTACTAAAAGGTGCAGCTTTATTTTATGTGGATTTTCTTGTAGAACATCCCAAATACAAATGGATGGTTGTAAATCCTGGGAATTCTCCGGAAAATGCTCCGCAAGCTCATAATGGTTCATCGCTTGATGCAGGAACAACAATGGATAACCAAATTGTTTATGATGTTTTTTCTACGACAATTAGGGCAGCACAAATTTTAAAAGAAGATGCTGCTTTAATAGATACATTGAAACAGTTACGCAGTCGATTGGCTCCAATGCATATTGGAAAACACAATCAACTTCAGGAATGGCTGGATGATATTGATGATCCTAAAGACAATCACCGACATGTGTCTCATCTTTATGGATTGTTTCCATCTAATCAGATTTCGGCATACAAGACACCTGAATTATTTGCTGCTTCAAAAAACACTTTGCTTCACCGTGGTGATGTATCCACGGGTTGGAGTATGGGCTGGAAAATTAACTGGTGGGCAAAATTGCAAGATGGAAATCATGCTTACTCACTAATTAAAAATCAGCTAACACCTTTAGGAGTAAACAAAGGAGGAGGGGGCACTTATAATAATCTTTTTGATGCGCACCCTCCATTTCAAATTGATGGAAATTTTGGTTGTACTTCGGGAATTACAGAAATGTTAGTTCAAAGTTCGGATGGAGCTATTCATTTGATTCCAGCCTTACCTGATGTTTGGCCCGATGGTAGTGTTGAAGGAATATGTGCTAGAGGAGGATTTGAAATTGTAGAGATGAAATGGAAGAATTTCAAACTTACCAAATTAGTTGTAAAATCAACATTAGGAGGAAATTTAAGATTGCGTTTGCCAAATGATATGAAACAAAAATCAGGTGCTGAATTAGTAATTGCAAATGGAGAAAATCCGAATCCTTTTTATTTTGTTGATGAAACGGCAGCAACCATTATATCTGAAAAATCTAATATAAAACCACTCGAACTTAAACCTACAGTTTTAGTTGATATTACAACAAAAAAAGGAAGTGTTTATACATTAGTTAGTAAATAAAAACAATTTTATAAAATCTAAAATAGAACTGAAATGAAAAAAAAAATAAATCTGCTTTTTGCTGTCTCATTATTATTTTTTGGAACAAATACATTCGCACAGAATCCTAAATTTCATATTTATCTCTGTTTAGGACAGTCTAATATGGAAGGAAGTGCTAAAATTGAACCTCAAGACACTATCGTAGATAAGCGTTTTAAAGTTTTAGAAGCATTAGATTGTGATAATCTAAATAGAAAAAAAGGACAATGGTATACTGCAGTTCCTCCTTTGAGTCGCTGTACGACAGGGCTTACTCCTGCGGATTATTTTGGTAGAGAAATGATTGCTAATCTTCCTGAAGATGTTACAGTTGGCGTTATCAATGTAGCTGTAGGAGGATGTAAAATAGAATTATTCGACAAGGACAATTATGAAACATATAAAACTACAGCACCAGATTGGATGAAAGGAATGATAAGTCAATATGATGGAAACCCTTATGGCAGATTAGTTGAGTTGGCTAAAATTGCTCAGAAAGACGGAGTGATAAAAGGGATATTATTGCATCAGGGAGAATCGAATACTGGTGATACGCTTTGGACAAAAAAAGTAAAAGTAGTATATGATAATTTATTGAAAGATTTAAATCTTAAAGCTGAATCTACTCCGCTACTAGCTGGTGAAGTAGTTCATGCAGACCAAAATGGAATATGTGCCAGTATGAACAAAATTATTGCCACTTTACCACAAACAATTCCAAATTCTTATGTGATTCCTTCTAGTGGATGCCCTGATGGCCAAGACAATCTTCATTTTACTGCCGAAGGATATAGAATGTTAGGAAAACGATATGCTTCAAAGATGCTTGAGGTATTAAAGAAATAAAAAATAAATTTTACTTTGTTGCTAACAAATATTCGATTTCCTATTAAAAAATGAATCATATAAAATCATGAAGTTAAAAAATATTTTAGGGTGTTTTATTGTACTTAGCTTTTGTCAGGTTTGGTCTCAACAGATAGTATTACAGTCTCCCAATAAAAAAAATGTGGTAGCCCTTTATGCTGTGGATTCAAATAATAAAGGAGAATGGTATTTGAAAGTATCTTATCAAACCGATAAAAATACAGCTGAAATACTTCCAAGGGTAAATTTAGGAATATCAAGAAGTGATCAGGATTTTTCAAAAGAACTTCTTTTTTTTAAAGCAACGAAACCAAAATTAATAAAAGAACATTATGAACTTCCATTTGGTAAAAAGTTAGTTCGTGATAATGAAGCGAATGAAGTAGTTGTTTCGTTTGAGAATCCTGGCAAAGCCAAATTAAATCTAATTATAAGAGCTTATAATGATGGAATTACATTTCGATATGAATTTCCTGAAAAAAAAGGTTCTTATTTAGTTAATGATGAATTAACGGCTTACCAAATACCAAAAGAAAGTAAACGATGGTTAGAAAAATGGAACACAGCTAATGAGGGTTTGTATGCTGAGTCCAGTGACGATAAAATATTGCAACAAGAGTGGTGTTATCCGGCACTATTTAATTCTTCGGATAAATCATGTTGGTTTTTATTACATGAGGCAAATTTAGATCGTAATTATTGTGGGACAAAATTGAGTAATACAAAAGATATCAATACTTACAAACTTACTTTTCCCGATCCTAAAGACGGCAGAGGTACTGGTGAACCAAAACCAAATATTTCTCTACCATGGCAATCGCCTTGGAGGGTAATTAGTATGGGTAGTCTGTCTGATATTGTTGAGAGTACATTGGTTGAAGATGTGTCAACTCCAACTCATTTTAAAACTACTGACTGGATTAAGCCAGGTAAAGTATCCTGGAATTACTGGTCCAGCAATCATGGAACTAAAGATTTTAAGACGGTATGTGATTTTGCCGATTTAGCAGTAAAAATGAATTGGTCTTATACACTTTTAGACTGGGAATGGGATGCTATGAGTAATGGTGGAAATCTGGAAGATGCCTTAAAATATATCCATTCAAAAGGAATAAAACCATTGATGTGGTATAATTCCGGAGGAGATCATACCTGGGTTTCTTCTACTCCAAAAGATAGAATGCTTACTCATGAAAATCGCATTGAAGAATTTACTAAACTTAAAAAACTAGGTGTAGTTGGGGTTAAAATTGACTTTTTTGAAAGTGAAAAACAAGATATGATACAATATTATCTTGATATTTTGGAAGATGCTGCCCAGTTTGAAATGATGGTATATTTTCATGGTTGTATTGTACCACGTGGTTGGTCACGCACTTATCCTAATCTAATGACGTATGAGGGAGTTCGTGGTGCAGAATGGTATAATAACGTTCCGGAATTTACTAATACTGCACCAGAGCATAATACAATTTTACCTTTTACAAGAAATGTAGTTGGAGCAATGGATTATACTCCTGTTACTTTTACGAATTCTCAATATCCACATAGTACTTCTTATGGGCATGAGTTGGCTCTTTCAGTACTATTTGAATCTCCTTTGCAACATTTAGCAGACAGACCAGAAGGTTATTATGATTTACCTGATGAAGCTAAAACTTTCCTGAAAGAAGTGCCTACAGTATGGGATGACACAAAACTTATTGACGGTTATCCTGGTCAGGAAGTAACTATGGCACGTAAAAAAGGGGCTAATTGGTACATTGGAGGAATTATTGCGTCTGAACGTAAAGAAATAATAAAAAAAATTAAGTTAGAATTTTTAGCAGAGGGAGTAAATTATCGAGCCGTTTTAATTGCTGATGGTAAACATGATAAAGCTTTTTCTTCACAGACTATGATAGTAAATAAAAATTCAACTATTGAGGCAAAATTACTTCGGAGAGGTGGTTTTGCAGTTTCTTTAATTCCAATGGAAAAATAACTAAAATTTTAAGAATATTAATATGCAAAGATTGATTTACATTTTGTTTTTAGGCTTGCTGAGTACTTCAATTAGTGCACAGCAGTATAAAAAGCACGTTTTGACCAAGGATAGACTATCCATAGATTTATCAGAAGGAGTACTAAACATAATTCCTCTTAACGAAAAATCAATACGGGTACAATATCAAATAGGAAATGTAAAAGAAGCGCAAGAATTTGTTTTGATTAATAAACCGAATGTACCCAGTTTTGCATTGAAAGAAACTTCAAATAGTTTAAAAATCAGCACAAAAGCAATAACGATTGCATTTGATAAGAAGACCGGAGTGCTTCAGTATAGTGATAAATCCGGAAAAGTATTTCTTAGTGAAAAGGCAAATACTAGATTAATGAAACCAAGTACTATTATGGGAGAACCTTGTTTTGTAGCTGAACAAGGTTTTGAATCTCCTCAGGATGAATACTTGTTCGGCTTAGGACAATTTCAGGATGGTTTTTATAATTTGAAAAATACAACCAGAAAATTAATTCAGGTTAATACACAAATTGCGATTCCGTTTTTAGTATCTAATAAAGGATATGGATTGTTGTGGCATCAATACGGTTTGACTTATTTTAATCCTACCAATCAAAATATTTCTTTGGTTAAGAATGCCGTAAACGAAGGAGAAAAACGAGAAGTGGAAGTAACAACTACTTCGGGTACGCAAAAAGTATCACAACAGCAATCAGTTTATTCTGGTAGTTTTTCAGTAGCTAAAGAAGGTGAATATTCATTGATGCTGGAGCTTGGAGATATGGATAGTCGTCATTTAGTATTAATTGATGGTATTGATGTGATCAATCAATCTAATTTATGGCTGCCTCCAGCGGTGAGTAAATTAGTTCAATTAAAAGCAGGAGAGCATACGGTAAAAGTAGTTTGTAAATCGAGTAATACACCTTCTCTTAGTTTAAAACTTTCTAATAATGAGACGGTTTTTAATTCTCCAAATGCTAAATCACTGGATTATGTAGTTTTTGCAGGCAATGATACCGATGAAATTATAGCTAATTATCGAAACTTAACGGGGAATGTACCTATGTTGCCTAAATGGGCTTTTGGTTTTTGGCAATGTCGCGAAAGATATACTTCTGGTGAACATTTGGTTGCTACAATTAAAGAATTTAGAAAACGAAATTTGCCTGTGGATGTAATTGTACAAGACTGGCAGTATTGGGGCAAATACGGTTGGGGTGTACCAAAATTTGATGAAACGCATTATCCGGAGCCAGAAAAATTCATCAAAGAAATTCATGACTTGAATGCTCATTTCTCTGTTTCTGTTTGGGAAAATTTGAATAAAGAATCTGAAATAGGAAAGGAATATGTAACGAAAAATCTGTTTATTCCTAATAGTCCCTGGATTGATATTTACAATCCAGAAACCCAAAAAATGCATTGGAATGCACTGAATAAAAATTTATTTACTCTTGGAGTAGATTCCTGGTGGATGGATGCCACTGAACCTGAAAATGATGCTTTAAAAGGCAAACAAACTTATTTTGGTTTAGGTGATTTTTACCGATTGACTTATCCTTTATTTGTTAGTAAAGCGGTTTATGAAGGGCAAAGAAATACGAATCCGGAAAAAAGAGTAGCCATTCTTACTCGTTCTGCTTTTTTAGGACAGCAACGTTATGCTACGATTAATTGGTCGGGTGATATAGGTTGGAATTGGGATACTTACAAACGTCAGATAGTAGCAGGTTTAAATTATAATCTTACAGGAATGCCTTATTGGACTACTGATATTGGTGGATTTTTCCGTCCGGGATCAGGACAATATAAAGATGAAAAGTATCACGAAATACTGACTCGTTGGTTTCAATGGGCTGTTTTTAATCCCATATTCCGTATGCATGGATATCAAACAGAAACTGAACCTTGGAAATATGGAGAAAAAGTAGAGAACAATATGCGTTCTATGATGAATCTTAGATACCAATTATTGCCTTATATCTATTCTGAAGCCTGGCAAATTTCTAAGAATAACTTCACTTTAATGAGACCATTAATTATGGATTTCAATGAGGACACCACTGCCGTAAGTCAAGCCTACCAATATATGTTTGGAAAAGCTTTTTTGATTGCTCCAGTAACAGTAGCTAATGTTACGGAATGGAATGTTTATTTGCCAAAACAAAATGCATGGTTTGATTTCTGGACAGGCAAACGATTTGAAGGAGGACAAACTATAGCTACGGCAGCTCCATTAGATAAAATTCCGGTTTTTGTAAAAGAAGGTTCAATTGTTCCTATGGGGAATGTAATTCAGAGTACTCAAGCTAAACAAGATGAACTAGAAATTCGTGTCTATACAGGTAGAGATGCTACGTTTACACTTTACAATGATGAAGGAGACAATTATAATTATGAAAAAGGAAAATATAGTGAGATTGCTATTATTTGGAACGAAAAAAATCAAACCCTAACTCTGGCGAATCAGATAGGGAATTACAAGAATCAAACCCCTACTTACACAATGAATATTAAATGGATATCAGGGAAAGAAAATGATAGTGTAGTAAAAACAATAAAATATACAGGTAAGAAAGTAGTGGTGAAAAAGTAAATAAACTGAATTTGAAATGAAATAAAACAGATAATACTATTATTCAAGAATTAAAATAACCAATCAAAAAAATATAAATATGAAATTGAATACCAAGATTCTATTGGCATTTTGTTGTTTGTCGATGATCGAAATTACAGCACAAAATCCTATTATAAAACACATTTTTACTGCTGATCCTTCGCCTATTGTACATAAAGGTACTCTGTTTTTATATACAGGTCATGATGTTGCTACAGAAGCAGATACTAATTATAAAATGGCCGATTGGCATGTGTTTTCTACAACTGATATGGCTACATGGAAAGACCATGGTGCACCACTTTTACCGAGTACTTTCTCATGGGCTACAGGCGATGCTTACGCCGCGCAGTGTATCGAGAAAAACGGAAAATTTTACTGGTTTGTTTCTACGTTTCATAAAAAAGATGGAGTTAGTGGAGGTGGGGCTGCCATAGGTGTTGCCGTTTCAGATACGCCTACAGGTCCTTTTAAAGATGCAATTGGTAAAGCTCTTGTGATAAACGAAATGACTAAAGATTTACCTCACGCTTGGGATGATATTGATCCTACTGTATTTGTGGATGATGATGGACAAGCTTACATGTTTTGGGGTAATGGAAGCTGTAAATGGGTGAAATTGAAAGAGAATATGACCGAAATAGATGGTCCTATTACCACTTTCAAGCCTAAAAATTATATTGAAGGACCTTGGGTTTATAAAAGAAAAGGACTCTATTATTTAGTCTATGCTAGTGCAGGTACAAAACCAGAAATGATAGAATATTGTACCGCTACAAATCCAGCTGGACCATGGACATACCAAGGTATTATTCAGGAAAATGTACCTAACAGTTTTACTACTCATCCAGGAATTATTGATTATAAAGGAAACTCATACTTTTTTTACCATAACGGAACTTTGCCTACAGGAGGTAGTTACAGACGCTCTGTTTGTGTAGATTATATGTATTATAATGAGGATGGAACTATTCAAAAAATAGTACAAACTACTGAAGGTGTAAAAGCTTTAAAATAAAAATTGACATGAAAATAAGAGATACCTTTTTTTATATTGTTTTGCTAGTTGGTTTAACAATTACTACCAATTATGCACAGGAAAATAAAGCTAAAAATCCATTGATTTATGCTGATGTTCCTGATTTATCAATGATTAGAGTAGGGAATACCTACTACATGAGCAGCACTACAATGCACGTTAATCCAGGGGTTCCAATTATGAAATCTACTGATTTAGTAAATTGGAAACTGGTTAATTATGCTTACGAAACATTAGAAGATGATAATGACAGAATCAATTTAGATAATGGAAAAAATGATTATGGCAGAGGTTCATGGGCTAGCTGTTTGCGTTTCCATGAAGGAATTTATTATGTAAGCACTTTTTCAGGAACAACAGGTAAAACATACATTTATTCAACAAAAAACATAGAAAAGGGACCATGGAAAAAAATAGTATTAAATAATTCATACCACGATCACTCCATTCTTTTTGATGATGACGGAAAAGTGTATATGGTTTGGGGAGCAGGAAAACTTCAAATTATAGAGCTAAACAAGGATCTTTCAGGCGTAAAAGAAGAAACCAAAAGAGTCTTAATAGAAAATGCAAGTGCTCCTGCTGGAAACAATATAATGTTGCAATCTGAAGGTTCCCAACTTTTTAAAATTAATGAAAAATATTATTTATTTAATATTAACTGGCCAAGAGGCGGGATGCGTACTGTAGTTATTCATCGTGCTGATAATATTAATGGTCCTTGGGAAGGAAAAATGGGATTACAAGATCAAGGTGTTGCACAAGGAGGACTTATTGATACTCCAGATGGTAGATGGTTTTCTTATTTATTTAAAGATGCCGGCGGTGTAGGACGTATTCCTTATCTAGTTCCGGTAAAATGGGAAAATGATTGGCCAATATTAGGCTTGAATGGAAAAGTTCCTGAGTATTTAGATTTACCATCAAGCAAAGGACTAATTCCTGGAATTGTAAATTCAGATGAGTTTACACGTAAAAAAAATGATAAAGATTTGCCTTTAGTTTGGCAATGGAATCATAATCCAGACAATTCGCTTTGGTCTGTTAGAGAGAGAAAAGGGTATTTAAGATTGAAAACAGCCAGAATAGATAGCAGTTTTGTTCAGGCTAAAAACACCTTGACGCAAAGAACTTTTGGACCAGAAAGTTCAGCAGCTACAATGCTTGAAATATCTAAAATGAAAGAAGGAGACATTGCAGGACTTTCTTTATTACAAAAGGAATATGGATTGATAGCTGTAAAAATTGAAAATGGCTCTAAAAAAATTGTAATGATTGATGCTTCCAAAGGAATTCCAAAAGAAATTGCAAGTGTAGCTTTAAATCAAGACAAAGTATATTTTAAAGCAGAATGCGATTTTAAGGATAGAGCAGATAAAGGAAAGTTCTATTACAGTTTGGACGGAAAAGAATGGATTAGTATTGGAAACACTATAAAATTACCTTACACACTTCCTCATTTTATGGGATACCGTTTTGGTTTGTTTAATTATGCTACAAAAAATACTGGTGGATATGTAGATTTTGATTGGTTTAGAATTAAAAATTATTTTTTTAAATTCTAAAATTAGAAAAGTAATATAGAAAATATAAGAAAGCGGGCATCAATACTCATTTTATTTCTCTCTACTTACGGCTCATAAATGCCCAAGCTGAAGATGAAATTTAAATGAGTTTACACCAATTTTATTCAAATAATTAAATAATTAAAATTATGAAACAGTATCCAATTGCTTTATTATTGGTATTTATTTTATCAAGCTATTTGTGTTTAGGACAATCTATTGTCGAAGATTTTAAGCCTTCCAAAGTCAATCAATCGGGACAGGAATATCCACAAGTTAATTCTCAGGGATACGCACGATTCAAAATTTTAGCTCCAGAAGCACAATCGGTTGTGGTAAGTCTTGGTTTAGGAGGAGCAAAAGGAGGAACTGCTCTTTCAAAAGGAGAGAATGGTTTTTGGACAGGAACTACAGCAGGTGTAATGGATGAGGGTTTTCATTATTATCATGTAACGGTTGACGGGGGAGTTTTTAATGACCCTGGAGCCTTAAATTTTTATGGATCTACGCGTTGGGAAAGCGGAATAGAAATTCCAGCTCATGATCAGGATTTTTATGCGTTAAAAAACGTTCCTCATGGTAATGTACAGCAAATTCTTTTTCCTTCAAAAAGTACTAACACTTCACGCCGTGCTTATGTTTATACACCACCGAGCTATTCTAAAGAACAATCAAAACGTTTTCCTGTGTTGTATTTGCAGCATGGTTGGGGCGAAGATGAAACTGCCTGGAGTAATCAAGGACGTGTCAATTTAGTTATGGATAATTTAATTGCTGAAGGGAAAATAAAACCATTCATTATTGTAATGACTTACGGAATGACCAATGAGGTTAAATTTGGAGGTATGGCAAGCTTCAAAATTGATGGTTTTCAAACGGTTCTTGTAGACGAATTAATTCCGTATGTGGATTCAAATTTCCGTACAGTTAACAAACAAACTCATCGTGCAATGGGCGGTTTATCAATGGGCGGTATGGAAACAAAAACAATAACAATTAATAAACAAGAAGTTTTCTCTCATTACGCACTTCTTAGTGGAGGAACTTATAAGCCAGAAGATATTAAAGATAAATCTAAATTGAAACTTATCTTTTTAAGTTGTGGAAGCAAAGAGCGTCCTGATGGTGTAAAAAATGCAGTAACTAGTCTAAAAGAAGCAGGATTTAATGCAGTTTCTTATGTTTCAGAAGGAACTGGACACGAATTTCAAACTTGGCGTCGTAGCTTTAAAGAGTTAGCACCATTACTTTTTAAGGATTAAAAAAATATTTTTATGAATTACAAATCTATTATTTATTTGGTGAGTGTAATGACAACAACAATTGGCATTGCACAAACTAATCCGCTTAAAGTTAGAGAAGATTTTAAACCGTCTTCTGTAAATCAACAAGGGAAGCTATATCCACAAGTCAATTCCGAAGGTCGAGTGAGAGCAAGTATTCTTGCACCTCAGGCTAATAAGGTTCAACTTGATTTGGGAGGTACTAAATATGACATGGTAAAAGATGAGAAAGGTATCTGGACAGGAGTATCTGAACCTCAGGATGAGGGATTTCATTATTATCAACTGAATATAGATGGAGCGTCAGTTCCTGATCCAGGAACGGTATATTTTTACGGAGCTGGAAGATTAGGAAGCGCAATAGAAATTCCAGCTTCTGATCAGGAATTTTTTGCTATGAAAGATGTTCCACATGGACTTGTTAGCGAAAATATTTATTTCTCTAAACTAACGAATTCGTTTAGACGCTGTTTTGTTTATACGCCTGCAAATTATAATGAAGATTCAAAAACTCGTTTTCCTGTACTTTATTTACAACATGGAAGTTTTGAGGACGAAACAGGATGGGCAGTTCAAGGAAAAGCTAATTTAATATTAGACAATTTGATTGCTTCAAAAAAAGCAAATCCTATGATTGTGGTGATGGATAATGGCTATGCTTATAAACCTCAAACGAATACAGCTCGTCCAGAATCGGTATTTGAAGAGGTTGCAATAAATGAAATAATTCCTATGATTGATAGCAAGTTCCGCACCATTGCAAATCGGCAGCACAGAGCAATTGCTGGACTTTCGATGGGAGCCAATCAAACCATGAGGATAATGATGAATCATCTGGATACCTTCTCTTATTATGGAGGATTTAGTGGAACTTCAAATTATCCGAGTACTGATGCAATTGATGCGTCCACATTTATGGATGGAAAATATAAAGATGGGGCATCAATCAATAAAAAAATAAAGCTTTTTTGGCTTGGATTAGGAACTAAAGAACCAATCCCATTTCCAGCATCCGTGGGGGCATTTCGAACGATGCTAGAAAAACAAGGAATTAAATATGCCTATTATGAATCTGTTGGAACTGCTCATGAATGGCTTAGCTGGCGCAGGTGTTTAAATCAATTTGCAACTCAATTATTTAAATAAACAACGAATTATCAACTAACCTAAAAATAAAATAATGAAAAAAATTATTGTTACAGCAACAATGCTTTTTATGTGTAATCTAATTGTTGTTGCACAAAAAATTGAAAAAGAAGGTCCAAAAGGATTTGATCAAGTAAGAACAGCTATTGCTCACGGTAAAATAGATACAATATCTTATGCTTCAAAAACAGTAGGTACAAACAGAAAAGCTTTAGTTTATACTACTCCAGGATTTTCAAAAGACAAAAAATATCCTGTACTTTATTTACTGCATGGTATTGGTGGTGATGAAAAAGAATGGTTAAAAGGAGGTACTCCACAAATAATATTAGACAATTTATTTGCTGAAGGAAAAATTAAACCAATGATAGTGGTATTGCCAAACGGACGCGCAATAAAAGATGACCGTGCCACAGGAAATATTATGGCTCCGGACAAGGTTCAGGGTTTTGCCACTTTTGAAAGAGATTTGTTGGATGATTTAATTCCGTTTATCGAAAAAACATATCCAACTCTGACTGATCGAGAGAACCGCGCTATTGCAGGACTTTCTATGGGAGGAGGTCAATCACTTAATTTTGGTTTAGGGAATTTAGATAAATTTGCCTGGGTTGCTGGTTTTTCATCTGCACCTAATACCAAATTACCTGAAGTTTTAGTACCCAATCCAGAAGAAGCAAAGAAAAAATTAAAATTGCTTTGGATTTCCTGTGGAGACAAAGATGGCTTAATTACTTACAGCAAACGTACACACGATTATTTACTTCAAAACAATGTACCGCATGTGTATTATTTGGAACCAGGCGGACATGATTTTAAAGTTTGGAAAAATGGTTTGTATATGCTCTCTCAGTTTTTGTTTAAACCTGTAGATGTTTCGTCATTGGGGCAATACACTATTTTAGATAATACTTCTGCTGTAAAGTAAAATAGAAATTAGCTATTAACTTAAATTTCAAAAAAATATATTATTTAATATAGTAAAAACAATTATGATTAATTATTCAAAATTGCAAAACACAAAGGCATTGCTAGCTTTTGGGATATTTTTTCTCTTGAATCTGTCAACAGTTAAAGCTCAAAAACCAATAATTCAAACAAAATATACTGCCGATCCTGCACCAATGGTTCACAATGATACCATATTTCTTTATACTTCACATGATGAAGATGATGCAAAAGGCTTTAAAATGCTCAATTGGTTGCTTTATACATCAACCGATATGGTCAATTGGACGGAGCATGGAGTAGTTGCTTCGTTAAAAGATTTTAGTTGGGCTAAGCAGGATAATGGAGCTTGGGCAGTTCAGTGTATTGAGCGTAATGGTAAATTTTATCTATACTGTCCTATGCACGGTGGAGGTATAGGAGTTTTAGTTTCAGATAGTCCTTACGGTCCATTTAAAAATCCTCTGGGTAAGAGACTAGTCTATTCTGATCATAACATTTGGGACGATATTGATCCAAGTCCGTTTATTGATGATGATGGTCAGGCCTATTTGTATTGGGGAAATCCACATTTGTATTATGTGAAACTAAATGAGGATATGATTTCTACTTCAGGCGAAGTTGTAAAAGTAGATTCAAAGCCTAAAAATTATCAGGAAGGACCTTGGATTTGGAAAAGAAAAAATCACTATTATTTGTCTTATGCTTCTACCTGTTGTCCAGAAGGCATTGGTTATGCTATGAGTAATTCAGCTACAGGACCTTGGGAATACAAAGGAATGATTATAGATGCGAGTGAAAAGACAAGGGGAAATCATCCGGGAATTATTGACTACAAGGGGAAATCCTATGTTTTTGGACATACTTATGATTTGCTTAAAAGCGAAACTTCTACATTTTATGAAAGACGTTCTGTAGATGCTGAACGTATGGTTTATAACGAAGATGGAACAATCCAAAACTACAGTTATTTTACAAAAGAAGGGCCAGAACAGATAGAAACTTTAAATCCCTTTAGACGTATAGAAGCAGAAACTATGGCTTGGAGTAAAGGCGTTAAAGCCGATAAGGATAAAGAATCTGGAGTTTATGTAACTCAAATTCAGAATGGTGATTTTATACAGCTTAGAGGGGTTGATTTTGCAAAAGGAGCTAAAAAAATAGATCTTATTGCAGCCTCTTTAAATGGAGGAACAATTGAAATACGTTTGGATACTGTTGACGGTGCTATTATTGGTACCAGTAAAATAGAAAATACGGGTGGATGGCAAAATTGGAAAACATTTAAAACCAAAGTAAAAAAAGTAAATGGCGTACATGATTTGTTTTTTGTTTTTAAAGGAGAACAAGGAGAGTTATTCAATTTTGACGCATGGAAATTCAGTAAATAAATAGAAATGAGAAATATATTTTTTTTATGCTGCTTCATAATTTTTTCAGCAGCTTATTCACAAAATGCAATGTCGGTTTCCAGTCCTAATGGAGACCTGACATTGAATGTATTAATCAAAAACGGAACTGCGTTTTACTCCGTTACTTACAAGGGAGGAATTGTATTAGAAGATTCTCCACTGGGATTAATTACTAATGCTGGTGATTTTACAACTAATTTGAATTTTATAAATTCAACTACAACTAAAGTAGAGGAAACTTACAATCAGACTAGGATTAAACAATCTCAGGTAAACTATAATGCAAATACTTTAAACTGTGTATTTTCGAATGCAAAACAACAAAAAATAGCAGTTTTGTTTCAAGTAAGTAATAATAATATTGCTTTTAGATATGAGCTGCCTGCATGGGGAGATACTAAAGTTTGTGTAGTTTCAGAAGAAAAAACAGGATTTAAATTTCCTTCATCAACAACAACATTTCTTTCTCCAATGATGCGACCAATGACAGGATTTGCGCGTACTGCACCAAGTTATGAAAGTGGTTACGAGGCTGATGCTCCATTGAGTAAAACCACATCTTTTGAAGGTTATGTATTTCCTGGACTTTTCAATTTAGCCAATAAATCTTGGGTTTTATTATCTGAAACAGGAGTGAGTAGTTTGTATACCGCTTCACATTTAAGTGATTATAAAAATGGAATATATACTGTAGAATATCCAAACCCGAAACAAAATAATGGTTTTGGAAGTTCTGGAGCACAAATAAGTCTTCCTGGGGTTACACCTTGGCGAACAATTACTGTTGGAGAAACACTAAAACCTATTGTTGAAACTACAATTCCTTTTGATGTTGTAAAACCACTTTATAAACCTTCGCAAGAGTATAAAATGGGTAGAGGTAGTTGGAGCTGGATTGTATGGCAAGACAATAGTATGAACTATGAAGATCAGGTAAAATATATTGATCTGGCCGCTGCTATGAAATTTGAGTACATTTTGATTGATGCCTGGTGGGATGAAAGAATTGGTTATGACAAAATGAAAGAATTAATCAAGTATGCTAAATCTAAAAATGTAGAGGTATTCTTGTGGTACAATTCTAATGGTACTGTTAATGATGCTTTTCAGACTCCTCTCAATAAAATGAATACTGCTATTGCTCGAAAAAACGAAATGAAGTGGTTAAAAGAAGCGGGAGTAAAAGGTTTGAAAGTAGATTTCTTTGGAGGAGACAAACAAGAAACTATGAAATTGTATGAAGATATTCTTTCAGATGCTAATGATTATGGTTTGATGATTGTTTTTCATGGTGCTACATTGCCTCGTGGCTGGGAAAAAATGTATCCAAATTTTGTAGGAAGCGAAGCTGTAGTAGCCTCTGAAATGTTGATTTTTTCGCAGGATGTACGTGAAAAAGAAGCCTATTTTGCCTCATTGCATCCATTTATTCGAAATGCGGTAGGTAATATGGAATTTGGAGGAGTATTATTAAATAAATATCTAAACAAAGGAAATACAAAAGGACAACTTAGATTGACTACAGATGCTTTTCAATTAGCAACTTCGGTTCTTTTTCAAAACCCTGTTCAAATGTTTGGTCTAACTCCTAATAATCTTTTAGATGTGCCAGCTTTTGAATTGGATTTTTTAAGAAATGTTCCAACTACATGGGATGAAACGGTTTTTATAGATGGATATCCAGGAAAATACAGTGTTTTAGCCCGACGACATGGACAAAAATGGTATGTGGCAGGTGTAAATGCAGAAAAAACAGCTAAAGAATTAAAAATTAAACTTCCTATGCTTGCAGGCCAAAGTATCACTATGTATAATGATAAAGCGGATAAAGAAACGTATACAAGCAATTTAAAAGTTTCTAAAAACGGACAGTTATCAATAACAATACAACCTAATGGAGGATTTGTAATAACGAATTAGAACTATGAAACAACCCTATAAAATAATAGCAATACTTATTACCATCTTAAATTGTTCAATAGGAGAAGCACAAAATCCTATTATACAAACTAATCATACAGCCGATCCAGCTCCAATGGTATACAATGGCAAAGTATATTTATATACAAGTCATGATGAAGATGATTCTACATGGTTTACCATGAACGATTGGAGGTTGTATACCACCGAAGATATGGTCAATTGGACTGATCATGGAGCGGTATTGTCTTATAAAGAATTTGCTTGGGCAAAAATGAATGCTTGGGCACCACAGTGTATTGAACGAAAGGGGAAATTTTATATGTATGTACCAATTACCAATCGCCAAGGAAAGAACGGTATAGGTATTGCTGTAGCCGATAGCCCTTATGGGCCATTTATTGACCCGTTAGGGAAACCTTTAGTTTCGAATAGCAATGCGGATATAGATCCAACCGTTTTTATAGACGATGATGGTCAGGCTTATTTATTCTGGGGAAATCCGGTATGTTATTATGTTAAGTTGAATGAAGACATGATTTCTTATGAAGGTGAAATCCAACAAATTCCTAATACAATAGAAGCATTTGGAAAGCGTGAAGGAAAAGTGAATGAACAAAGACCAACAACTTATGAAGAAGGACCATGGCTATACAAACGAAATAGTCTTTACTATTTATTATTTGCAGCAGGACCTATATCAGAGCATATTGGCTATTCAACCAGTAAAAGTCCACTTGGACCCTGGAAATATCAAGGTGTTGTGATGCCAACACAAGGAGGTTCTTTTACCAATCACCTTGGACTTATTGATTTTAAAGGAAAAAGTTATTTTTTCTATCACAATGGTGCATTGCCAGGAGGTGGAGGTTTTACTCGTTCCGTTAGTGTAGAAGAAGCTAAGTTTAATAAAGATGGTTCGATTGTACAGATGAATATGACCGAAGGTATAAAAAAGAGTTTAGCACCATTAAATCCTTATGTAAAAACGGAAGCCGAAACTATTGCATGGTCTGAAGGCGTGAAGTCGATGAAAAATAATGAGGTTGGTAATTTTATTACAGCAAAATATAATAATGCTTATACAAAAGTCAAAGAGGTAGATTTTCGTCAGGAGGGAGCTACTAAGTTTACAGCACGAATAGGTACAACACATAATAGTAATGTAACTATGGAAGTAAGATTGGACAGTAAAGAAGGAGAGTTAATCGGAACTATAAATGTCCCAATGACAGGAGGAAATGACAGATGGGCATTACAAACAATTGATATAAAAAAAGTATCCGGAATTCACGATGTCTATTTCGTTTTTAAAGGGAAAGCCCAAAAGGATATTATGTATTTTGATTATTGGAAATTCTCAAAATAATTTTATTTTTTTAAGAAAAAAGCAATCGGTTGTCTAAAAAGTTTTTAAATTAGGATTCGAAAGATGCATGAATAAAAATTATGTTAGCTGATTTCGAAAGTATCTTAAATTAAGATTAGAAATAAAATAATTAAGCAGTAAAAAATAAACAATTAAAAATTAACCTAATGAAAAAAACAAAAGTCTTACTATTATTAAGCGTTGTTTTGTTATCTGTAACTGGAGCAAACAGCCAAAATAAAACAAAAAATAATCCCCCTTTATTTTCTAATTTCAGCTATCAGGGAAACGATCAGGTGTATATAGATAATCCATTAAAATCTGATGAGTTTTATACTCCTATTTTACAAGGATGCTATCCTGATCCGGCCATCACTAGAAAAGGGGACGATTATTACATGGTTTGTTCTTCGTTTGCCATGTTTCCGGGTGTGCCTATTTTTCACTCTAAAGATTTGGTCAACTGGACTGACTTGGGAGGAGTATTGAATGATGTTACGCAATTCAATCCTCATGACACCGGAATTAGTGCTGGAGTTTATGCGCCTGGAATTACTTATAATCCTCATAATGATACATTCTATATGATTGTAACGGCATTTTCAGGAGGTTTAAACAATATTATTGTAAAAACAAAAGATCCTAAAAAAGGTTGGGGGAATCCAATAAAATTAGGTTTTGGAGGTATCGATCCTTCTATTTTCTTTGATGATAACGGCAAAGGGTATATCGTTCATAATGATGCTCCGGATAATGGGAAAGAGCGTTACAATGGTCACCGTGTGATTAAAATTTGGGAATATGATTTGGAAAATGATAAAGTAATTCCGGGAACTGACAAGATTATTGTTGATGGAGGAGTAGATCCTGCTAAAAATCCAATTTGGATTGAAGCACCACATCTTTATAAGAAAGACGGAAAATATTTTTTAATGTGTGCCGAAGGAGGTACTGGAGGCAATCATACAGAGGTTATCTTTAAAAGTGATAGCCCAAAAGGACCTTTTATTCCTGCACCAAGCAATCCAATTTTAACACAAAAATATTTTGGAAGAGACAGAAAAAACAAAGTCGATTGGGCTGGTCATGCCGATTTGGTTAAAGGACCTGGAGACAAATATTATGGTGTTTTCTTAGCGGTTAGACCAAACGAAAAAAATAGGGTAAATACAGGTCGTGAAACTTTTATTTTGCCTGTAGATTGGTCTGGTGAATTTCCGGTTTTCGAAAATGGATTGATTCCATTGGAACCAAAAATGAAAATGCCACAAGGAGCTACTGAAAACAAAACAGGTAAGGAAGGATTCTTCCCGAATGGTAATTTTACTTTTAACGATAATTTCACTTCAAATAAATTGGATAATCGTTGGATTGGTCTAAGAGGACCTCGTGAAAAATTTGCAGTAATTACCAAAAAAGGATTGCAAATTAATCCATTTAGTACAAACATAAAAGATTTAAAACCAACATCTACGTTGTTTTATCGCCAACAGCATAATAGATTTTCATTGACAACTACTATTGATTACAAACCAAAATCAGACAAAGATTTAGCTGGGGTTGTAGCCTTGCAAAATGAAGGTTCTAATTATGTTTTTGGAATTACAATGAAAGACAAAGACTATTATGTGGTACTACAAAAAAATCAAAAAACAAGAAGAGATGCAGCAATAAACTCAACAATTGTAGCAAGTGCTAAAATAGATCTTAAAAAGCCAGTTCAACTCCAAATGAAAGCCAATGGAGATAATTATGAATTTGGTTATTCTGTAAACGGAACTGATTTTGTTAATGTAGGAGGAGTGGTTTCTGGAGATATTTTATCAACGGATGTTGCAGGAGGATTTACAGGTTGTTTATTAGGATTGTATGCTACTTCAACTAATGATGCACAACCTAAATAATTAATTTTCATAATTACAGCTATGCGTTTAATGCCAGAGACTCATTCTCTGGCATTAAATAAATGGCAGAGTGCCTTAAATCTAAAATTTTAAGAGGTATGATTGACAGACGGAATAAAATTGTAAAAAAGTTTTATGATAAAAATTAGATTACAACAGTAAACCAATTCAAGATGGTTTTGATTGCAAAAAATAATTATGGGAACTAAAATTTGTCATTTTCAATTACGCCATAAAAGAATAGTGGAGTATGTTGACATTGATTAATTTAAAGTAGACTATAAATTGAAACTAAAATTTATGAAATTTAAAAATTTAAAAAATATATTACTTCTTATCTGTATTCAATCTTCTTTTGCTCAAATGCAACCCTTCAAATTGCAGGAAGTAAGGCTTACAGATGGTGTTTTCAAAAAAGCTCAGGATGTTGATTTAAAATACATTTTAGATCTTAATCCAGATAAATTGCTGGCTCCTTATTTGATTGATGCAGGATTACCATTAAAAGCCAACCGATACGGTAACTGGGAAAGTACAGGATTAGATGGACATATTGGTGGACATTATTTGTCTGCGTTAGCCATGATGTATGCCAGTACCGGAAATAAAGAACTAAAAACACGTCTGGATTATATGGTTAATGAACTGGCTCTTTGTCAGGCAAAAAATGGCAATGGCTATGTTGGAGGAATTCCTAATGGGAAAGTATTTTGGGAACGTATTCACAAAGGAGATATTGACGGAAGTACTTTCGGATTAAATAATACCTGGGTGCCTATTTACAATATTCATAAGCTTTTTGCAGGTTTACGTGATGCTTATGAGATAGGAGGTAATAATCAGGCAAAACAAGTATTGATAGGATTAGGCGATTGGTTTATCGAACTTATACAACCACTTTCTACTGAGCAAATTCAGCAAGTATTGAATACGGAGCATGGAGGAATCAACGAAACTTTTGCTGATTTGTATATTATTACCAAAGACAAGAAATATATTGATGCTGCAAAAAGGCTTTCGCATCTTAAAATATTGAATCCTTTACTTGAAAAACAAGATAAACTGACAGGTCTTCATGCAAATACACAAATTCCAAAAGTAATTGGTTTTGAGAAAATTGGCACATTGACAAACAATGCAGAATGGGAACATGCAGCGGAATATTTTTGGCATAATATTACAGAAAATCGCAGTGTTGCTTTTGGAGGAAATAGTGTTCGGGAACATTTTAATCCAATTAATGATTTTAAAGGTATGTTAGAATCAAATCAAGGACCGGAAACTTGTAACAGTTATAATATGCTGCGATTAAGTATGGCTTTATTTTTAGATAATAATGATGTGAGCTACCTTGATTATTATGAACGTACACTTTATAACCATATTCTATCGACTCAACATCCTGAAAAAGGAGGTTTTGTATATTTTACACCCATTCGCCCAAACCATTACAGAGTTTATTCACAACCAGAAACTAGTATGTGGTGTTGTGTGGGTTCCGGGATTGAAAATCATACCAAATATGGAGAATTAATTTATAGCCATTCTGAATCAGCTGTTTTTGTAAATCTTTTTATTCCTTCTGAATTGAATTGGAAAGAAAAAGGATTACAATTAATACAAAAAAATAATTTTCCAAACGAGAATACTACCGAACTGGAATTAAAACTGAATAAAAAACAGACATTCTCTCTTAACATTCGTTATCCTAAATGGGCTGAAAATATTAAAATTTTGGTAAATGGAAAAGCAGAAGTAGTGAAGGCCAATCCTTCAGAATATATTAATTTGAATAGAAATTGGAAAAATGGCGATAAAATCGTTGTGCAGTTTACGATGAACACTAAATTGGAATATCTGCCAGATGGTTCTAATTGGGCAGCTTTTGTACGCGGACCTATCGTTTTAGCAGCTAAAACTTCTACAGATGATTTAAAAGGACTTTTTGCTGATGATAGTAGAATGGGACATGAAACAAGAGGAAAATTGTACCCAATCAATGAGGCTTATGCCTTGGTAGACGATTCTAAAAATTATGTTTCAAAATTGCAACCTATTGATAATATGAATTTCAAAATGGATTCATTGACTTTACAGCCGTTTTATCAAATTCATGATGCACGTTATCAAATGTATTTTCAAACTTTCACCCAAAAAGATTATGAAAAACAAAAAGAGGCTCAAAAACAAAAAGAAATGGAACTTTTAGCCATTGAAGCTAAAACTGTAGATAAAATTAATTGTGGTGAGCAACAACCAGAGGTGGATCATCAGTACAAAGGGGAACAAAGTAATTCCGGTTATAATGATGAGAAATTTTGGCGTAATACACGTTCCTTTATTTCTTATCAGTTACAAAATAAAAATAAAGCTGGAAAACACCTGGAAATTAGCACCCTGGATCCTATAAAAGCAGAGAATTTCGAAATATTAATTAATGGTACTACTGCGAAAATAAATTCTATAGAAAACAAAATCATTAAAATTCAAATTCCGGAACAAGAAAATTTTGAGCTGAAAATCAATGCTAAAAATAAAATACCTACCCCTCGATTCTATCAAATAAGGATTTTAAAATAATTCAAAATTATTGGAAGTAATGAAAGAACAAAAAAGCATGTGATTTTAGTATTTATTTTTATAGGTTTTTCATTTATTGGATTTGCCCAAAATCGAATAATAAGAGATCAGTATTCTGCTGATCCTTCTGCCAGAGTATTTGGAGACAGAGTATATGTGTATCCTTCCCATGATATTTTAGCGCCAGAAGGAGTAGCTCGAAAAGACTGGTTTTGTATGGAAGATTATCATGTGTTTTCCTCTGAAAATCTTACTGATTGGACAGACCATGGTATGATAGTGCAACAAAATAAAGTACCTTGGGTACTTCCGAACAGTTACAGTATGTGGGCTCCAGACTGTATAGAAAGAAATGGTAAATATTATTTTTATTTTCCATCTACTCCAAAAGATACTCTTGGAATTGGCAAAGGATTTACAATTGGTGTAGCAGTTGCGGATACACCTTCAGGTCCATTTTTATCCCAACCGAATCCTATAAAAGGAGTACGAGGTATTGATCCTAATGTTTTCATTGATAAAGATGGACAGGCCTATTTGTATTGGTCTTCGCGGGATATTTTTGGAGCAAAACTGAAAGAGAATATGCTGGAATTGGATTCCGAAGTTAAAACATTGGCAAATTTACCTTCAAAAGGTTTAAAAGAAGGACCTTATGTATTTGAAAGAAACGGAATTTATTACATGACTTATCCCCATGTAGAAAATAAAATTGAGCGTTTAGAATATGCAATTAGCGATAATCCATTGGGACCATTCAAAGTTATGGGAGTTATTATGGATGAATCTCCAACAGGATGTTGGACAAATCATCATTCGATTATAGAATTCAAAAATCAATGGTATTTGTTTTATCATCACAATGATTATTCACCAACATTTGATAAAGCCAGATCGATTAGAGCAGATAGTTTATCCTTTAATTCGGATGGAACAATAAAAAAAGTAATTCCAACTTTAAGAGGAATTGGTGTAAGCACTGCTCAAAAAGAAATACAGATTGACAGGTATAGTAAGATTAGTGAAAAAGGAGTATCAATCCATTTTGTTGATCCACTTGATAATTTTAAAGGTTGGAAAACAGTATTAAATAGCCCTGATGGCTGGATACAATATGATGCTGTCGATTTTGGTAAAAAAGTATTGAAATCAGTTGTTGTAAAAGTGATGTCTTTAACTGGTGGTACGCTACAGATTCATACAAAAGGAGTAAACGGTGTCTTGATTGCCGAAGTGAAAATTCCTGTAAGTGCGGATTGGAAAGAGATAAACGTCCCGTTTACAAAGGTTGAAGAAGGTATTCAAAACCTTTATCTAACATTGAAAGAGAACAATAAAGTGGTAGAAGTTGATTGGATAAGTTTTAAATAAAGTTAGATATTAATTTATTATGAAAAATAGTGTAAAGGATTGTTGGGGCTTAATGTTTCTATTGGCATTTTTTAATATTGTCAATGCCCAGCAAACTACTGGTTTGATGGCAAATATAATTACTGAAAACAGTGAAGGAATTAATTCGGCTTTTCCGATAGTAAACAAAGACAAGGTAGCAGCACCTATTCGATATGATGGGAATGATTTTAAAGGTGTCATTCGGGCAATTGGAGATTTACAAAATGATATCAACAGTGTTACAGGAATAAAACCTGTATTGCTTACCAATAATGCTCTGGAAGGTTACGAAATCGTAATTGGAACACTGGGCAATAGTAAACTGATTGATAATTTAGCTCAATCGGGTAAACTAAGTACTAAAGATTTAAAAGGTAAATGGGAGAGTTTTGTTATTACTACAATTGATGATTCAAAAAAAGCAGGACGAAAAATTCTGGTTATTGCTGGTAGCGATAAGCGTGGTACCATTTATGGAATTTATGAATTATCCAGACAATTAGGAGTTTCACCATGGTATTGGTGGGGAGACGTACCTGCTAAAAAGCGTACAACTGCTTATGTATTACCAGGTCGTTATCCTTCGGGTGAACCGAAAGTTAAATACAGAGGAATATTTATCAATGACGAAGCACCTTGTTTTTCTGGCTGGGCAAAAGAAAAATTTGGAGGTGCAAATAGCAAAGTATACTCACACATGTTTGAGTTGTTGTTGCGTTTGCGAGCTAATTATTTATGGCCGGCCATGTGGGGAAATGCATTTAATGAGGATGATCCGGAAAGTCCGCGTATTGCAGATGAATATGGTATAGTGATGGGAACTTCCCATCATGAGCCTATGATGCGCGCCCAGAAAGAATGGGGTAATCATAGAAAAGAGTATGGGAATGGGGAGTGGAATTACAAAACCAATAAAGCAGGTTTACAGAAATTCTGGGAAGATGGTTTAGAAAGAAATAAAAACTATGAAAATATTGTAACAATGGGAATGCGTGGCGATGGTGATTTGCCTATGCAGGATTTGGGTAGTGCCGAAGCTAATTTTAAAGAACTCGAAAGAATTATTAAAGATCAACGGGATATTATAAAAAAGGTAACCCAAAAACCAATCAATCAAACACCTCAGATTTGGGCATTATACAGCGAAGTTTTGGAATACTTTGATCAGGGCATGAAAGTGCCTGATGACATGACTATTTTACTTTGTGATGACAACTGGGGTAATGTGAGAAGATTACCCGAACTCGATTCTAAAAAACACCCAGGTGGTTATGGGATTTATTACCATGTGGATCTACATGGAGCGCCAAGAGCATACCAATGGTTGAATATGACGCAGATTCCTCATATGTGGGAACAATTACAACTAACTTATAGTTATGGAGTAGATAAAATTTGGTTGCTGAATGTAGGGGATTTAAAACCGAATGAATATCCTATGGATTTCTTCTTAACAATGGCATGGAATCCTACTTCTTTCAATGAAAATAACTTGCAGGAATACGCCAGGAAATTCTGTGAAGAGCAGTTTGGAGCAACTCAAGCTACAGAAGCTGCAGAAATTATTAGTACTTATTGTAAGTTCAACAGCCGTGTTACAGCTGAAATGATGAATCATAAAACCTATAATTTGGAAAGTGGTGAATTTTTAAAAGTAAAAGATGCTTATTTAACATTAGAAACAAAAGCATTAAGACAATTTAATTCATTACCTGATAATTATAAGGATTCGTACAAACAATTTATTTTACATCCAGTTCGTGCTATGGCTAATTTTTATGATATGTATTATGCGGTTGCTATGAATGAGAAACTGGCCGCTGAAAAAGATATAAAAGCTAATTATTGGGCTGATTATGTTGATGCTTGTTTTAAAAGAGATGCCGATTATTCTTATGATTACAACCACAATATTTCAGGTGGTAAATGGAATCATATTATGGATCAAACCCATATTGGTTACAAATCTTGGGATGAACCAAGAGAGGGAAATATAAAACCAACAGTTATAAGAATTACTACAGAGGAAGCAAAAAAAGGAGGTTATATTTTTGATGAAAAAAATCGTGTAGTTGTGATTGAAGGAGAGCATTATTTTGCGGTAAAAAATACGCCAAAAACAAATTGGACTGTAATTCCTGATTTAGGAAGAACATTATCAGGCATCGCTTTAATGCCTTATAGGGAAACTACTCAAGGAGCAGAAATTCAATATAAAATGAATTTACAATCAAAAAAAGACAGTATTAAATTGAGAGTGTTTTTTGACTGTACTCTGCCATTTAAAAAAGGAGGTCACAATGTAGCTGCCTCATTCGAAGGAGCTAATGAAAAGGTATGGAACATTAACGACCAGTTAATCTGGGCGAATAATTACACTAAAATGTATCCAGCAGGAGCAGCCCGAATGATTGAAACTACTGTAACATTGCCTTTGCCAAAAGTTAACGAAGGTTTACACACTTTAACCATAAAGCCATTAGATCCAGGAATAGTTATTTATAAAATAATTATTGATAGTGACGGTTTTGAACAGACACATCTAAAAATGGATGAAAGTCCATACAAAAGAAAATAATTTATAAAAAGATAAAATGAAAAAAATAATAATTTTAAGTTCTATTTTTTTGTTGTTAACCACTTTAGGTTTTGCACAGAAGATAAAAGGGATAAAAGGAAATACTAAGAAAACAGAAAAAAAAGTTTTCACTTACACCAATCCTATTACTAGAGATATTAATATTTCTATGCGAGATCATTTCATCATTAAAGTGGAAAATAAATGGTATTGTGTAGGTACTTCAAATCCTGTTTGGACTGGACCAAATCCAGGAGTAAGAATGTTAGTTTCTGATGATATGATTAACTGGAAACAACATCCATTTATAATAGATGTGAGTAAGTTGCCAGCAGATTGTCCTTATAACGGTTGTTTTTGGGCACCTGAAATCCATTTTATTCAAAACAAATATTATTTAACTGTAAATAGCGGAAAAGTAACTGCTGAAGACCCAAAAGGGATGAGTACGCATAGTGTTTGGCTATTTTCATCTGATAAAGTCACAGGGCCTTACGCTTTTGTGAATGGCCCTTTGACTCCGCAATACAATAATGATAGTACTTTGTTTGAAGACGAAGATGGTCAAACCTATTTGTATTGTAGTGGCAACGGACTATTTCAAGCTAAAATTGATTTAAAATCAGGTAAATTAACTACTCCTATTGAAAAGTTTTTAGATAAAAAACAACCCGGTTATCCAGAATGGATGGTGGGCGGTATTGAAGGTCCATTTGTCATTAAAAGAGAAGGAACTTATTTTATGTTTTTTTCTAGTTGGACTCGTGGCTATGAAGTAGGATTATTAAAATCAAAATCACCATTAGGTCTTTGGGAATTAGCCACTCAAGAACCTATTTTTGGAACAAGGAAAAAGCATTATCGTCCAGAACTTGCGCAAGAAGGAGGGTATTCTCATTTAAAATTTCAGGATACTGAAGATCCTTACCAAGAAACAGGACACAATGCATTATTTATTGGTCCAGATAATCAGTTATGGAATTCCTGCCATTACTTTATGGATGAAAAAAGACCTTATCCTTACAGCCAAACTTTAGAAGAATGGGAAAAAGGTTCCCAAATGGGAATTGAACCAGTACATTATAAAGATGGAATGTTTTATATAAATAAACCCACTTGGACCAAACAAACAATTTAGAATTAAAAAAAAGGTGTACGGGTATTTTTGTTTTTTTTAAGAGAATTATAACATTTTAAAGTACATGACATTTTTTGATTACTTCATTCTACCTAGAATTAGGGCAATTCATGCTACATTATTTTAGCCAAGCCATTATATTAATAGGAGTTAAATTATTTTATTGATAACTAATTATTGATAAAAATGACTAATGTTAATTTTAATTGCAAAATTTTATAAAAATAAATACGCAATCGGTTGTGTATATTGTAATTTTATTTTACATTTGTTTGGATTGTTAATCTTAATGTTTTGTTAATTCAAAATTATGTTATTGGAGGAACAAAAGTTTATCCTTTCTATGAAGGGTAGATAATCCAATTAGCTTTTAATTAAATAATGTATTATTCATTCAATAGGTCAAATTGAAAACCAATTTTAAATAATGTTTTTTGGTTACATGTTTAAATTGGGTTAGGGTTTGGTTAGTGTTGTTTTTTACCAAAGCCGAGGGCTGGTTACTCTCGGCTTTTTTTAAAATTAGATGCGGATTTAGTTAGGAAAAACGGATAAGAGTAACGATAAAAATTACGGTAATGTGTTTTGTTTCGACGCAATCGGTTGTTTGCAAAAGCAAAAAAGAAAGGTCCTCAAATTAATGAAAAGTATTTGATAAACAGTAGTATATCTTTATTGCTAATAATTGATTTTGAGTTTTGGATTGATAAAAATAAAGGCTTCTATTTTAATGAATATAATAGGAGTAAATAAGTAAAGATTTAATGTTTTGTAAAAACATTTTAAGCTATAAAGAAAAACCAAAATAAACTATTAACTAACAACTAAATAAACCGATTAAGCCTATGAAATAACCATTCTTTTTTTAAAATTTTCACCGTTTGGATATTTCAATTATTTGTTCTTTATCTGGTGTACTATTTTATAACCGAAGCCATAAGATTGAATTCACTATTGGATAAATGGAATTATTTATATCGCAAATTTTTGGATATCATATTTTATTAAAATCTTTATAATGATAAAGTTTATATGGTAAATAAGTTAAGTTCTAATTTGTAATAAATTAAAAAATGTCAAAATATTAATATGAAAATACAATTAATAAAAATTCCACGAAAAGCTAAGTTCGTGGGAATGGTAGTTTTGTTTCAGTTTTTGTTTTCGAATGTATTATTGGCTAAGGAGACTAGGATTGATTCTTCTTTATCAGACGCGAATAAAAAACAAACTAGTCAGCAAATAATAGTAACAGGAACAATTACTTCTGCAGAGGATAGTTTGCCTGTTCCGGGGGTTACTGTAGCGGTTAAGGGTAATACTAAACTAGGTGTTATTTCTGATTTTGATGGGAAATATAAAATCACTTTGCCTTCATCTGATGCTATATTAGTTTTTACTAGTATTGGATTCAAGACTATAGAAAGAAAAGTTGGTGGTCAGTCTGTAATCAATATTGTAATGTCTTCAGATCAAACAAATTTGCAGGAGGTTATTGTTGTAGGTTTTGGTCAACAAAAGAAAGAAAGTGTTGTTGGAGCTATTACTCAAACTACAGGTAAAGTACTGCAACGTACAGGAGGTGTTTCTAGTTTAGGTGCTGCTCTTACGGGTAACTTACCTGGGGTATCTACTTTGCAAACTACCGGAAAACCAGGTGAAGAAGATCCACAAATTATCATTAGAGGAGTTAGTTCATGGAATAATAGTAATCCTCTTATTCTTGTTGATGGCATTGAGCGCTCTATAAATAGTGTTGATATCAATTCTGTTGAAACCATTTCTGTATTAAAAGATGCCTCTGCTACTGCAGTATATGGAGTTAGAGGTGCTAATGGAGTAATCCTTATTACTACAAAAAGAGGGGTTGAAGGTAAGGCTAAAATTGATTTTGGTTTTAATACAGTATTAAAATCAGCTTCAAAATTACCTAATAAATTGGATTCTTATGATGCCCTTGTGTTTAAAAATAGGGTAATTGAATACGAGTTGAATCAACAGCCTTCTTCTTGGGTTTACATGAGGCCTCAATCTTTTATAGATAATTACCGTAATCAAACCACTCAAGAGCAAAAAGAAAGATATCCTAATATTGATTGGCAAGACTATCTTTTTAAAGATTTCGCATTGACTCACAATGCAAATATAAACATTTCTGGAGGAACAGATAGAGTGAAATATTTTGCAGCAGTAGATTATGTGAATGAAGGGGATCTTGTTAAAGTACCACCAAGTGGTCAAGGATTTGAATCAGGATACAATTATAGTAGGTTAAATTCAAGAGCTAATTTAGACTTTCAGTTGACAAATTCAACTGTATTTAAAGTAAATCTATTTGGTTCTTATGGTCTTAAAAAAGCACCTTGGAGAGTTATTTCTGAAGGTTATATGTGGGCGGGAGCTTACAGCACACCACCAGATATTTATTATCCTTTATATTCAGATGGTTCTTGGGGATATTCTCCTTTAAACCAAGTTGATGGTGCTAACTCTGCATTGAATCTAGCCATTGGTGGTATTGAGTCTAAGACTACTACTCGTATGACTACCGATTTTAATCTTCGTCAAGATTTAGGAAAACTAGTTAAAGGTCTTTCGGCTAATGTTACTTTTTCTTTGGATAACACTTTTCTTGAAGAGTTTAGGGGAATTGATAACACTGGTTATGCAGTAAAACAAAAATATATAGATCCTGTTACTGGAGTACCAACTATTCCTAATTCCCTGGATGGAACTACAAGTTTTGATTTTTATGAATCAACTAACTGGACTACCAATGGAGGTACCGTGACTGATGGTCAAACTTATCGTAATTTGACTTATCAAGGACAAATTAATTATGCACGTGATTTTGGAAATCATGCTGTAACTGGAATGGGTAACTTTCAACGTCAGCAAACCTCTATTGGTGCCGATATTCCTGGCTACCGTGAGGATTGGGTTTTTCGAGCTACCTATGGTTATAAAAAGAAGTATTTTATTGATTATAATGGTGCTTATAATGGTTCAGAAAAATTTGCAGTTGAAAATCGTTTTGGTTTCTTTTCATCAGGTGCTATAGGTTGGGCAATTTCTGAAGAAAAATTCATGAAAAAACTTACTTTCATAGATCAATTAAAAGTAAGGTATTCTTATGGTCAAATTGGGGATGATAATGTTAGTGGTCGTTGGTTATATGAAGATGTATATGGAAGTGGTATAACAAGAACTTTAATATCACCTAATTCACAAACTGAGGCTAGTACTTATGGGTGGATTACACAATCTCAAATTGGAAACCCAAATATTGCTTGGGAAAAAGTAACCAAACAAAATTTAGGGATAGATTTCTCTTTTTTGGATAAAATGTTTTCTGGAAGTGTAGATGTCTTTAAAGATTATAGAACAGACATTATTTTTTCGGGTAATGACAGAGCTATACCACCTTATTTTGGTTTTACAGCACCTAAAGCAAATGGAGGTATCGTAGAAGTTAAGGGGTATGAGATTGATTTTCGTTACAGTCAAAGGCTTGGTAATGAGGCACGTTTGTGGGCCAATTTTGCTATGACTCATGCAGTTGACAAAGTAATTCAAAGAGATGATCCCGAATTATATTCCGATTATATTAAGAGAGCTGGTTTTCCTAACAGACAATCAACAAGTTTGTTGGATAAAGGTTTTTATAATACCTGGGATGAATTGTACGGTAGCACTGCTTTTGAAGCTAATGATGCTAAAATACCAGGAAATTTTAGAATCGTAGATTTTAATGGTGATGGTATTATTAATGGAAATGGGGATAGAGTAAGGTACGATTATCCATCAAATCCTCAAAATACATATAATGCAACTTTAGGTTTTGATTGGAAAGGTTTTAGTGCTATGATTCAGTTTTATGGCGTGAATAATGTTT
This sequence comes from Flavobacterium sp., assembly GCA_036676965.1. Classification (GTDB taxonomy): domain Bacteria; phylum Bacteroidota; class Bacteroidia; order Flavobacteriales; family Flavobacteriaceae; genus Flavobacterium. The sequence goes on from JAKFBW010000037.1 coordinate 34,550, forward strand.
CTCGTTATATTTCAACTCAAAGTTTTAGTACGGCTTATTTTAACAACGTATATGATGATGGTACTTTTTGGTCAAAAGATAATCCTAATGCCGATAACCCAATGCCTAGGTTAAATAGTTCATTAAATGGTGATAGCCAGGGTACTCGTTATTTGTATGATGGGTCTTACATCCGTTTAAAAAATGCTGAGATAGCTTATACTTTCACTTCAAAATGGACTAAAACTATTGGTCTTGACGCGTTACGTTTCTATTTAAATGGAAATAATCTTTTCTTGTGGACTAAGACACCTGATGACAGAGAAGTGAATGGAGGTACTGCTTATCCATCAGTAAGACGTATAAATTTAGGTTTTAGATTAACATTATAAAATACTATAAAATGAAAAATTATAATAAGATAATTCTATATTGTGGGCTTTTCTTTTTTCTTGCAGCGAGTATTACTTCTTGTACAGATTATCTAGATATTAAATCAGGTGCCACAGGTAATCCAGATGACGCTTATAAAAACTTCTTTAATTTTCAAGGATTTACAGAAGAACTATATAGCTGTATTCCAAGTTTTTGTAATCGTGATGATAACAATTTCTTCAATAATGGAGAAGAAGAGATGTGGCAACTTAATGCGACGAACCAAGGGGCTTGGATCTGGCAGGTTGATTTAGGAAATTTTCGTGCTTGGGATTCTGGTCAAGGATTTGGTGCGGGTGGTTCTTTTCTTGACACAGGTAGTCTTAGTACTAATACGGATAAAAGGACTAAAGCATTATGGGGGGGATCTTGGTATGGAATTAGAAAAGCAAACATAGGTCTGGCCAATCTTGAAAAAATGATTGATGCTACCCAGCAAGAAAAAGATTTAATTGCAGGTCAATTGTATTTTTTTAGAGCTTGGTTTCACATGCAGATAATCTCCTATTGGGGAGGTATGCCATATGTTGATCAAGTATTGCCTTCAGATTTACCATTACGATTACCTCGTTTAACTTATCAACAAACGGCTGATAAAATTGCTGAAGATTTTCAAAAGGCCTATGAGTTGTTGCCTGGAAATTGGGATGAAATACCTGCTGGACAAGCGACTTTGAATAAAAATGAACTTAGAATCAATAAATGGATGGCTATTGCTTATTTAGGTAAAAACTATTTGTATGCGGGAAGTCCATTAATGAATAAGGCTTCAGGCGGGGGAGAAGCATACAATGCTGAGTATTGCAAAAAGGCGGCTGATGCTTTTGGTATACTATTAAGCGCAGTTGAAAATGGGACTTGTCAGTACAAACTTATCCCTTGGGGTACTAATGGTACTGCTTATGAACAAGTATATCGTACGAACGGTCAAGGAGGAAGAATGCCAGGTTCTGCAACGGTTGGCGGACAAGTTTATCTGGAAGCTATTTTTAGAGGACCTAATTATGGTGGTACTGGTCAATCTATGGATAAAGAGTATTTGTGTGCCGGTGGAGTTTTACAAGACAGAAGCTGGTCACAATATCCTACAGCAAACTACGTAAATTATTTTGGAATGAATAATGGTTTGCCTATAAATAGCGTTAGTAAAGCTGATGTTGATGATCCAGTTTCAGGTTATAATACGCATTTTCCATGGAAAAATAGAGATCCTCGTTTTTACCTAAATTTTGGTTTTGATACTAGAAAGATGGTTAATACAACTTCAACAGCACAAGCAAGAAATTATACTTACGCTAATCTTTATGAAGGTACTACACCAGGGGCTCCTATTGGAAATTATAGATCTGCTCGTAATACAGGAAGTAATACAGGCTACTTGTTGATGAAGTTTAATCCGCTTGGATTAAACAAGCATGATAATGCATATAATAATCACCAGATTCACATTCCTTGGATGCGTTTGTCCGATGTTTATTTGATGTATTCAGAAGCAATTGCTATGGGATATAATAACATCTATGCTACTGCAACTACTTGGAATAAGGATGCGGTTGTTGCTATTAATATAGTTCGTAATCGTGTAAAACTTCCAAATGGGAATCCACTACCAGGGGTGCAACCTGCTTATTTAGTATCTGCTGAAAAGTTTATGTCAGAAGTTAGACGTGAGCGTGCCGTGGAACTAGCATACGAAGGGCATAGATTTAATGATTTACGTCGTTGGCTTTTATTAACTAAAGCTCCTTATAACGTCAAAACAGGTATTACATTTGATCGTGATATTCCAGAAACGAACCATACAACACCTACTAACATTTTCTTAGATAAAGTTAATCCGGAGAACAATAAAATTAATAATTTGAGGGAATATGTTGTTTGGGAACGTTTGTATTCTGATAAGCATTATTGGCTTCCATTAAAAGTTAAGGATGCTAGTATTTATGCAGAATTCCCTCAAAATCCTGGCTGGTAATTGCAATATATAATCGAAAAAAAATAAATAATAATGAAATATATCAAAATAGTTTTTTTTATATGCGCAATACATACTCTTTTCTCTTTGAAAATGAGTGCACAAGATAAAAAGGTAGTGGTATCGGCGATTGTGCTTGATAATAAAGGGAATAATATATCAGGAGTTACAATTACTAACGGTAAAGCGCAATCAGCTGTAACTAACATTTCTGGTGAATTTGCTTTAACTGTTAATATTAATAGTGTCTTGACAGTAAAGGCACCCGGATATAAAACAACTTCAGTAACCGCTTCATCTGATTTGAAAACCATTGTACTTGAGCCAAGTGAAATGATTCAAGTTGCTTTTAATACTGTGGATAAAGCAGATATACTTGGGGGTGTTTCTAATGTTAATATCGCTAAAATGCTTGGAAGTAATTATACGACCTATAGTTTAGATAATTTATCAAGTTATATTCCGGGTTATCACGGTAATATTTGGGGTATGAACGGAAAACTAGTATTAGTTGACGGTATTCCACGTGATGAATATAATGTTACACCTTCAGAAATGGAAGACATCACAGTCTTAAAAAGTGCTGCTGCTGTTGCATTGTATGGCAGCCGTGCCGCTAAAGGGGTGGTTTCTATTAGAACTAAAAGAGGTCTTAATAAGATAAATAGGTTTGATGTACGTATTAATACAGGTGTATTAGCGCCCAAGCGTTATGCTGAGTATTTGGGATCTGCTGAGTATATGGGATTGTATAATGAAGCTCGTGCAAATGACGGTTTGACTCCTCTTTATAATGAACAGCTAATTGCAAATCATGCTTCAGGAACAAATCCTACTCTATATCCTAATGTTGATTTTTATTCTTCAGATAATTTAAGGAAGTTTGCTAATCGTTCTGAAATTGTTACTGAATATACTGGTGGGAATGAAAAGGCACAGTTTTATGTTAACGTGGGTAATTACAGTAGTTCTACTTTACTTGATATAGGTAATGGCAAAAAAGAAGGTGAAAATCGTTTTAATATTAGAGGTAATATTGATGTTAAGTTGAGTGATGTAATTTCTAGTAAAATCAATACCAGTGTCACTTTTTATGATAATAATTCTGCTCAGGGTAATTTTTGGGGAAATGCGGCGACTTTCAGACCTAATTTGCTATCTCCTTTAATTCCAATCAGTTATTTGCGAAGAGCAGATGCAACATCTTTAGAGTATCTTGCAACTAGTCCTTTTGTAGTGGAGGGTAAATATTTACTGGGCGGTACTAATGCGCAAACCACAAATACTTTCGGAGACATTTATACAAAAGGAATTGTTAAAGGAACTATTCGTAAATACCAGTTTGATAACACTTTAAATTTCAACCTAGCAAAAGTGCTAAAAGGGTTGACATTTGAAACACAGTTTGCTATTGATTACAATACCTCTTACAGTCAAAATATTGATAACAATACTTACGCAGTTTATGAGCCTACTTGGGCTACAGATGAGGAAGGGGATTATATTTCTTCTTTAAGAAAAATTGGAGCTGATGTCAACAATAATTCACGTTCTTTAGATAATGCTTACCAACAGCGAACTACATTTTTCTCTGGTGCGCTAAACTATAAGTTTAATTTTGATAATGTTCATAATTTCTCTACACTTTTAGTGGCTAATGGTTATACTATAGCAACATCTGAAATATATCACGCTATAGGAAATGCTAATTTAGGTTTTCAGTTCAATTACAACTACGATAATAAGTATTATTTCGATTTCACGCAAAACCAAGTGCATTCGGCTAGACTTGCTAAAGGAAATCGCGAGGCTTTTTCACCTACTGCCTCTGTAGGATGGAGAATTAGTAAAGAGCAATTTTTGTCTAATTCTAAAGTAATTAATGAGTTAAAATTGACTGCTAGTGCAGGTATTATAAATACTGATTTAGATTTTGATAACTTAAATAACAATGGTTATAATTTATTTAATAGTACTTATAGTAATCTTAATGGGTCATTTTTCTCATGGCAAGAAGGGCGTCAACTTAGAACTACTGATGTAACCCGTGGAACGAATCTCGATTTAGGATTCCAACGTAGAAGAGAAATCAGTTTAGGTTTAGAGGCTTCCCTTTTCCAGAATATGATTCAAGTTAATGCTTCTTATTTTTATAGTAAGCTAACGGGTATTCCTGGTCAAATTGTGAACAATTATCCTAGTTTTTTCTCTGTAGGATTTCCTTCTACTTCTTCTTTCATACCGTTTACTAATTTTAATGCAGACCAACGCGAAGGATTTGATTTGGGTATATCATATAACAAAAGGATAAATAAAGTTGATTTGAATGTAGGTGTAGTAGCTACATATTATGATACCAAGGCTTATACTAGAAATGATATTTCTTTTGAAGAAACATATCTGAAACGTCAAGGTAAGCCTATTGATGCACTTTGGGGATTAAAAAGTGATGGATTTTTTAGTACAGAAGATATATTGAACAATAATTATCCTCAATATACTCTAGGGACTGTAAGACCAGGAGCTATTAAATATGTTGATGTTAATAATGATAATATAATTGATAATAATGATCAAGTTTATTTAGGTAGAGGTGGTTTTTCAGGCGCTCCATTAACAGTTGGTCTTAATGTAATGGCTAAATGGAATAATTTTTCTTTATTTATATTGGCTAATAGTACAAGTGGCGGTTATGGCTTTAAAAATAGTTCTTACTATTGGGCATCAGGTCCAAATGCGAAGTACACAGCTGCTATGCGCGGTCGTTGGACTGAGGCAACTGCTGAAACAGCTACTTACCCAAGCTTAACAACAACTAATGGAGATAATAATTTTCGTAATTCTGATTTCTGGTTGTTTAAAAATGATAGAATTAATTTAGCTAGAGTTCAGTTGTCTTATGATATTCCTAAGACATTGTTGGCTAAAACTTTTATTAGTAATATGGGGTTTTATGTAAATGGCAATGATTTGTTACTCATTGCAAAAGAAAGAAACCACATGGAAACTAATATTGGAGGAACACCTCAAATGAGGTATTATAGCGTAGGTTTAACAGCCGCATTTTAATTTTAAAAATTTAGAATAATGATAAAGAATAAAAACATATTTGTAATTTTAATTCTATCCGTCTTATTTGTGAGTTGTACAGATCTTATAGATCCAGCTCAAGAAAATGTTCGTGATAAGAATACTACATACGCTGAGCCTGGTTTTGGACAAGGTCTTCTTACGCAGGGCTATGCAAGGATTCCAACCAATGGCTATGATTTTAATGAGGTTGCAACTGATGATGCTGTAACGAATGATCTTGCTAATGGTTATTTAAGACAAGCTACTGGTCAATGGAGTGCTTCAAATGACCCTACTAGCCGTTGGACATCTTGTTATTCAGGTATTCAATACATGAATATTTTTCTATCGGAAGTAGATAAGATGAAATTTTCCGAAGATCCCACTACAGATAATCTTTTTAAAGAAAGAATGAAAGGAGAAGCTTATGGTCTTCGTGCTATGTTCATGTATTATTTGTTGCAATCTCATGCTGGTTGGGTAAATGGTAACTTATTAGGTGTGCCAGTATTTTTAAATGAATTGGGCAATGATTCTGATTTCAATTTACCTCGTCAAACGTTTAATGTTTGTACAGCACAAATTTATAGTGATGTAAATAATGCTATAGAGCGTTTACCAGTAGAGTATTTTAATACTACAGATCTTAATACTATTCCTCTAAGATATAGAACTTCAACAATGACTCTTGCAATCTATAATCGTGTTATGGGAACTAATTTTAGAGGTCTTGTAAACGGACTTATAGCAAGAGCAATACGATCTCAAACCGCTTTGTTAGCTGCAAGTCCAGCATTTGCAAATGGTTCGGCGAATGGTTCTAATGGGACTTGGGAAGCTGCTGCTGCATTTTCTGCTGAAATTATTGCTTTTAAAGGTGGGCTTACAGGCTTACCAACTACTTTTGCAAGTGGTGTAGCTTGGTATAGAAATGCAGGTGAAATATCTGCTTTGTCGTCAGGTTCTAATCCTCCTGAAACTTTGTGGAGAGCAGGAACGTCTAATAATAATACATTAGAAGCGAATAATTTTCCTCCTTCTTTATTTGGGAATGGACGTATTAATCCAACTCAAAACTTAGTGGATGCTTTCCCTGCAAGTAATGGTTATCCTATTTCTAATCCTCTTTCAGGTTATAATCCGGCTAATCCTTATGCTAGTAGAGATCCACGTTTGAGTGAGTTTATTCTTTTTCATGGTGGTAGAGCTGGTGTGACTAATGCTCAAGTTAATTTAGTTCCTGGTGTTAACAATAATGATCCTGTAAATGCGCTACCTACTTCTACTAGAACAGGTTATTATTTAAAAAAATTACTTAGACAGGATGTTAACTACAACCCAACAGGCAGAAATACTCAAAATCATTATAGAGCACGTATCCGTTATACAGAGATTTTTCTTAATTATGCTGAAGCAGCTAATGAGGCTTGGGGTTCTGTTGCAGACCCAAGAGGTTATGGTTACACGGCTTACGATGTAATTAGAGTTATACGTAAAAGAGCATTAGGCATAAACACGGATCCTTATTTAGAGTCAATTAAAGGGGATAAAGATGCCATGCGTCAGTTAATTCGTAACGAACGCCGTTTGGAATTGTCTTTTGAAGGCTTCCGTTTCTGGGACTTGCGTCGTTGGAAAGTTCCATTTGATAAATTAACTGAACCTGCTATAGGTATTACAGTATCGGGAACATTAAATTCGCCTGTGTATAGTGCACTTGCTACTGTAGAAAATAGAGTTTTTCAAAGTCATATGTATTATGGACCAATTCCTTACGTTGAAACGCTGAAATTTAGTAACCTAGTTCAAAATGACCTTTGGAATAATTAGAAATATACATTAATAATACAAAATATGAAAAAACTAATTTTATTTTTATTGATATTGACATCTATATTAGGATGTGAAAATGATCCAATATCATTCTCTGATTATGATTATAGCTCAGTATATTTCCCGTACCAGTATCCGGTGAGAACAATTACTTTAGGGGAAGATATATATGATAACAGTTTAGATTTAGAATTTAAATGCAAAATTATGGCTACTTTGTCTGGGGTCTATAAAAACAAAAAGGATGTAACAATTGATTTTGTTGTTGCAGACACGATACCTAACCGTTTTAATTTTGTTGGAACATCACCGTTAAGAGCAATTCGTCCTATGCCACGTAACTATTACACATTGGCATCCAATCAAATTTTGATAAAAGAAGGTGATATTTCTGGAGGGGTTGAAGTGCAATTAACAGACGCTTTTTTTAATGATCCTTTGTCATTACAGACTAATTATGTAATTCCGTTACTAATGACTACAGTTGTTAATGCCGATACCATCTTAAAAGGGAAGCCACTTATTCCAGGTACTTTACCTAGAAGATTAAATTCAAGACAATGGGATGTTCTTTCAAAAGATTATGTATTGTATGCTGTAAAGTACATCAATACCTGGGATGGTTTTTACCTTAGAAGAGGTGTTGATGTAATGACTGGTAATGTTAACACTACTCGTATTAGACGTCCTGTTGATATTGCTACTTATGATGCAGCAACTTCAGCTGTAAGTAGCTGGCTTGTTAAATTAAATACAGCTTCTCTTCAAGGTTTGAAATTTCCAGTTGTTTTAAAGGATGCTTTAAATGCAGATTATACATGTAATCTAGATTTAACTTTTGATAGCAATGGTAATTGCGTAATCACTTCATCTGATCCAGCTACGTTTACAGCTACAGGAACTGGTAAATTTGTTAAAAAAGGAGAAAAAAATAGCTTTGGTAATGTGGATAGAGATGTTCTGTATTTAGATTATTCAATTACTCATCCAGCAAAAGGTATTACCACAAAAACGAAAGATACCCTTTTAATGAGAAACAGAGGAGTAGTTAAGGAAACATTTGGTGTTGTAGCTCAGTAAAATGAGAAAAAGCAAAATATATTAACTAATATAGATTTCTGTATTGTTCTTTATTTACTAGCAATATTATTTATTATTAGTTTAACTTACTTCATGATAATAGACAATTTTGGAAATTCAATACTTCTAATAATTGTTAAATAATACTTCAATTTTAATAAAAAACAATGAAGCATTAGCTTCATTGTTTTTTATTTTCTATTAGCTTTTTGTTAAATAACTCAAAGGGGAATTAGTCCCATTTTTAATCCTAAAAAAAGCAGGTATATTTTTTACTTAATTGCAAAAAAACACAACCGATTGCTTTTTTTGGTTTTTCTAGTATCTAGTTTTTTTATGAATTGCTATTTTATAAAATATTAAATACTAATTACATGTATTTTGTTTTACCCGCATCTATAAACTTGATTATCACAAAAAAAAATAATAATTAACTACAATTTATATTATGTAATAAATTTCTACTATTATGAAAAAAAGAATTAAATGGAAGCTAGCATTTATTGTTAGTATAATTTTTTATGGACTAGGGTTCGCACAGAATCCAAAAGTCAAAATTGACAAGAATATAAGCTACCAAAAAATAACTGGATTTGGAGGTTTTGTAAATAGTCCACAATTTACCTATAATCATATGACGACCCAAGAAATTCAAACTTTGTGGGGAGCCAATAGTGTAGCTGGGTACAATATTATGCGATTGTATATTCCTGAAAACAAGAATAATTGGAGTTCTGTATTGTCTACTGCACAACTAGCAAAATCTATGGGACTTACCATTTTTGCGAGCCCTTGGACAATGCCTGCGGAATGGAAAACTAATAATCATATTAATGCAGTATACGTAGATGCTAATGGTGTACAGCAGATAGGATATCTAAAGCCAGAACATTATCAGGATTATGCTTTATACCTGAATGATTTTGTTACTTATCTCCATAATAATGGTGTAGAGTTGGATTATATTTCGGTACAAAATGAACCCGATGAGAAGGCGCTGTATCATGGATGTATATGGACGCCAGATCAAATAGCTACTTTTGTGAAAGATTATGGACAGCTAATCAATTGTAAAGTAATTGCTCCCGAGAGTGTTGGTTTTTCGGATAATTATGCAAATGCTTTTTTGAAGCCTGAAGTAATGGCAAATTTTGAAGTATATGCAGGGCATCAGTATGGTGGAATGCAATCTGTTTATAAGCAATTTCAGAATTATAACAAACAAATTTGGCAGACAGAATATCTTATCAATTGGAATTCTTCCAGTAATCCTACGCCAAGAGATTTTGATTGGAATACAGATGGTTTTTCTTTTGCTAAAAGTGTAAATGATGCGTTATTGGGTAATATAAATGCCTGGATTCATTATGCTACAAAGCGTTTTTATGGGTTAATGGGGGATGGAACTAATGGTTCTGTTGATGGTGAAATTACTAAAAGAGGATATGTTCTTCAGCAATTAGCTAAAAATGTTACCGGAAAGACCAGAATCAATGCTATATGGACAGATGAAGGTCTTTTAAAAGGATCTTCATATACTTCTGACGATGGAAATAAAATCGTTTTATTTGTATATAATACTGCATCTACACCTTCAACTTTGACAGTAGATTTACCATTTTATACCGTTTCAGGAACAAAAGCACTTACAAATGCTACAAGTGATTATACCATTTCTAATCTTACTTATAATGAACAAACTTTTCGTCCTGTTGTAACTGTAGATGCTTCTAGTGTTATGACTTTTATTTTTAATAAAAATAGCGAGAGATTACAATCTAATATGATTGGGGAAGATATCCATTATAATAAAATTGATGTTCAGCAAACTTCTAGTGCTACTTTTGGAACGGCTTATAAAATTAGTGGACAAACTAAAACATGGTCTAATCCAAATCCTTTATTTAGTTCGAATACTAACGGAACAAATGGTTATATTGCTTTGGATGACAGATATAGCAAATTGATAATGCATGTAAACAGTGCAACATCTGTTTCTAATCGCTATTCTGATAATACGACGCTTATTTATGTAAATGCCGCCGGAACAGTAAAGAGTAAAAATTACGGGCGGGTGACTTTTCCCGCTGCTGGGAGTTTTGACATTGTTTTAGATATTTCCACAGCAACATTGACCGATGGTATTAAAGGAATTATTAGCCTTACAAATTCCAATTATAGTTCAGTACTCACCATGAATTTTGGAGATGTCTATCTGAATATCGGTAATGAAAAAACTTCGAAATTCTCCGGAGTTTATTCCGATGATGATAGTAACTTGTTGGATGCTTTGACAAGTAGCTATAGTACTTCTCTCGATCTTCGTAATGTAACAGCAATTCCCCCAAATAAAAATTGGTATCAATCAGCAGCAAATAAGAACAGTATTTATTATGTGCCTCAAGGTTATACAGGTCTTACAACGAATGTTATTGCAAACAACAATGCAAATTTACTTTCACTAGCTGATCAGAGTGGTGATTTTAGTGTACCTTTTAATTTTAATACCACTTCAGCTACTTATACTGGAGTTTTTGCAGGGTATAGAACTTTGACATTGCCTTTTGAAGCATCAATTCCCACAGGAGTTACTGCTTATAATATGGTTTCATCATCTGCAAATGTTTCTTGTACATCAATCAAAAACGGAATTATTCCTGCGAATACGCCTGTTTTAATTAGTGCAAATGGCACCTTTACTTTTACGGGAAGTGGAGCTGTTTCTACTCCTAAAAATCTCACAGTAAATAATTTTGTGCCTGTGTATATCAGCTACAAATCTCCTGTGAAAAGTTATGTTTTTAAAACAGTTAATGGTGTTTCGGGATTTTATACTGTAACAACTTCTTCTCTTTCAGATATGAATCCATTTACGGCATATATTACTTCCGAAAATTTATATACAGCAGAAGTTCTTCCTCTAAAATTTGATATATCAGATGATAATGATGCAGATGGTGTTCCAAATAATATAGATACATGTCCTAATACGCCATCAGGTCAAATTGTAAATGCTACGGGTTGTTCAGATAATCAGTTAGATAGTGATGGAGATGGAGTTACAAATAGTTCCGATGTTTGTCCCAATACTCCATCAGGTCAAACTGTAAATTCTAGTGGATGTGCTCAGAGTCAATTGGATGATGATAGCGATGGTGTTAAAAATAGTATTGATATTTGTCCAAATACACCTAGCGGTCAGGCTGTTGATGCTAATGGGTGTATAGCTTTAGGATCAACAAATTATTCTATTGAAGTTGTTGGCGAAAGTTGTCCAAATAAAAATAATGGTCAAATTACCATCACAGCCAGCCAGACTTTGACATATTCTGCAACTGTTAACGGAACCCCTAAAGCTTTTACAAATAAAATTTTAGCTTTAAATAATTTAAATCCTGGTACTTATGATGTATGTATTGAGGCTTCAGGGACAGGCTCTAAACAATGCTATTCTATTGTAATTCCTGCAAGTGTAGCTATAACCGGAAAAACAAGTTCTTTATCCGATAAATTACACGTTGAAATTGAATCAGGAACAGCACCTTACCAAGTAAATGTTAATGGAGTTTTACAATTTGAAACCAATAATTCAAATTTTGATGTAGCAGTAAATTCCGGAGATGTTTTGGAAGTTTCAACTTCAAAATTATGTGAAGGAACATTAGTTAAAACGATTACACTTTTTGATTTAGTGAGAGCAGTTCCTAATCCTACAACTGGTCCGTTTGATATTTATTTACCTACTAATGACACCTCAGTAGAAATAGGAATTTATACGGTAAATGGAATTTTAATTTCTAAATCGGTTTACACTATTGAAAATGGTAAAGTGCATTTAGATTTAGGAAAAGAACCAACAGGTGTTTATTTTGTCAAAATTCAATCAAATCCTATAGAGACAATTAAAATTATTAAAAAGTAATTGAGATATGAAAAAAACAAGTTTATTTATTTTGAGTTTGATACTATTGGTTTCATGTAGTAGTGGTGGAGATGAGGGCGATGCCCAAACTCCACCGACTATTCCAAGTTTAGTTTATCCAACAAATAATTTGGTTTGTATAGACAATACAGTTGAATTGAAGTGGAATGCTTCATCTGATACTCAAAATGATGCTATTACATATCAACTAGATGTTGCAACAGATAATGCTTTCACTAAAAATGTAGTTACTTCAACGACTACTATGCTGAGTAAGTCATTGTCTTTAGAGAAGGGTAAGTTTTATTATTGGCGGGTAAAAGCAATTGATTCTAACAATAAAGTTGGTAAATATTCTTCGGTATATACTTTTTTTACTGAAAATCAGGGAATAGTAAACCATTTACCTTTTATGCCAGAAATAAAGACGCCGGTTTTGCATTCGAGTATTTCCGGTAGTACAACAACTTTAAGTTGGACAGCAGTAGATGCAGATAATGATAATTTGTCGTATGATGTGTATTTAGGAACTTCAAATCCACCTACTCAGAAAGTAGCTTCAGACTTATCTACTGCTACTTATGAAGTATCTTCATTATCAGCTGGAACCCAGTATTATTGGAATATTGTTGTTAAAGATGGCAAAGGTGGAACTACAATTGGTCAAGTTTGGAGTTTTTCTAAACAATAAGATGATTTTTGCATAAAGGCTAAACATTCAGTAAAATAGATAACAATTGTAAAAAAAATGAAAAAAAACGCTTTCTTATTATTGATTTTGGTATCAATATTTTTTATAAATGATATTGAGGCTCAGACTACTGTAGCAGGAGCCTCAATTCCACCTGAAATAGAAAATCCCGAATTACTCGGCATAAACAAAGAACCCTATCACGCTACTTTGATGCCTTATGGCAATTTGAAAGAAGCTTTAGTGGCCAAACGACATGCATCATCATTTTGTCAGAGCCTTAATGGTGAGTGGAGATTCAATTGGGTTCCAACGCCTGAAAAACGTCCTGTCGATTTCTATAAGTCTGATTATGATGTTTCTGGTTGGAAAGAAATTGCTGTGCCTTCTAACTGGGAAGTAAAAGGATATGGTACACCTTTTTACAGAAATTTGGGTTATACTATCAAAAAAGATTTTCCACATGTAATGAGTGAACCGGAAAAATGGTACACATCATATAAGGAGCGAAATCCTGTGGGAAGTTACCGCAGAGAATTAACAGTTCCTGCGGAATGGGAAGGTCGTCGCAATTTCATCACTTTTGATGGGGTTGATAGTGCTTTCTTTTTGTGGGTAAACGGTAAAAAAGTTGGTTTTAGTGTAAATAGTCGTAATGCTGCGGAATTTGATCTTACCAAATACCTAAAACCAGGTAAAAACATGATTGCTGTTGAAGTATATCAATACAGCTCAGGAACCTGGCTAGAAGACCAGGATATGTGGCGTTTGCACGGAATTTTTCGTAATGTGACGCTTTGGAGTGCTCCTCAGGTACATATTCGTGACTTTTTTGTGAAAACAGATTTGGATAAAGATTACAAAGACGCAACATTAGATATATCTGCCAAAATTAAAAATTATAGTGATAAAACTGGAAAAGCGCAAACATTTACAGCTACACTTTACGACAAAGATGGCAAAGAAATAGCCAAAGCAAGTGCAAATGGTTCTGCACTAAAATCCAACACAGAGCAGTCGTTGAATGTAAAAATTAAAGTAGCTAATCCATTAAAATGGACTGCTGAAACGCCTAACCTATATACGGTTGTATTAACAAGTTCTGAAGGAGAAATACTTTCATCGAAAATAGGTTTCCGTAAGGTAGAAATCAAAGGAAGGGTTTTTATGGCTAATGGTGTACCAATTAAATTGAAAGGTGTAAATCGTCATGAACATTGGTCAGATGTGGGCCATGCGGTTACTGAAGAGCAAATGATACGTGATTTGGAAGTTATTAAGCAAGGAAATTGTAACCACATCCGTACCAGTCATTATTCCAATGATCCACGTTGGTATGAGTTGTGTGATGAATGGGGAATCTGGTTGGTTGCTGAAGCTAATATGGAATACCATGGTTATGATACCCGATTTGATGAAGAACCAACAATAAAAGCAGCTATTATTGATCGTAATGTGGCTAATGTTGAAAATTTTAAAAATCATTCATCAGTAATCATCTGGTCATTAGGAAATGAAGGAGGGGGAGTTAGTACTAATTTAAAAGCTGCTATGACTGAGGTAAAAAAAATTGATGATACCCGATTTGTACACTACGAACGTTTTGGTATTGGCAAAAACAATCCTTCAGATTTTGAAGGACGTATGTATGGTAGTGCAGCCGATTATGTGGACATGGTAAAAAACTGGGGAATGACCAAACCCTTTTATATCTGTGAGTTTGTACACGCCATGTTTAATTCCATGGGTTCTCTTGATGAATACTCTCGAGTTTTCGATGAAAATCCTGAAATTTTAGGCGGTGCTATTTGGGAATTCCAAGATCAGGCATTGTGGAATAGGCGTGATCCAAACCATCCAATTTTGGCTTATGGTGGTGGTTTTGGCGAAAATCCAAATGACCATTATTTTATTCATAAAGGTGTGATTTCTTATGATCGTGCTACAGGAGGAAAAAATGTAAAACCACATTATCCTGAAATGAAGAAAGCATTCCAATGGATTGATACAAAACTTACTGATCCAGTTAGTGGAGGAATTCAAATTAAAAATAAATACCAGTTCATTTCTTTGGATGGTTTTGATGCCACATGGAGTTTGACCGAAAACGGCCAAGAAATTGATAATGGAAAAATTAGAATACGCCCTACATGGGAGAAAGGAAATTTCACAGGAAATATTTCTTATAAAATAGAGCATCCAAAAGTAGGTGCAGAATACTATTTGCGAGTTTCATATAAACTAAAAGAAAAAACACTCTGGGCAGATAAAGGATTTGAAGTTGCAACAGAACAGTTTAAACTTCCTATTAATACGCCACCAGCGGAAGAAATAAAAGTTACTCAACCCGTAAAACTGGTGGAGAATTCTCAATCGACAATTGTTTCAGGAAAAGATTTCTCTGTAAGTTTTGATAAGAAAACCGGCTTCATGAGTAAGTTAACTAAAAATGGTATTAATCTGTTAACAGTTGATGGTGCTCCTAAATTGCATTTATGGCGGGCTTCTCACCGTAATGACGATGACTGGGCTTATAGACAATGGGAAAAGTATGGAGTAACTACGCTTCAATATAAACTGGTTGATTTTAAAGTAGAAATTATAGACAAGGCTTCAGTGAAAATAACTGCTACAACAAAGGCAGATGGTAAAGAAGGATTTGGAGTTTATCATACCGCAACTTATCTAGTTAAAGGAGATGGCTCTATAAAAGTAGATAATGATGTTCAATTTGTAGGTTTCCGCATTAATTTGGCTCGAATTGGTGTACGAATGTTACTTGATAAGAAACTGGATCGCATGACATTTTTTGGTCGAGGACCATTCGAAAATTATTCTGATCGCAAGAGTGCAGCTGAAGTAGGCCTTTATGAATTGGGCGTAAATGAACAATACGAATATGAAAAACCAATGGAACGTGGAAACCATGAAGATGTTAGTTGGGCAAAATTAAGTGGTAAAGAGATGCCTTCATTGATGGTAAAAGCAGATGAAAAATTGATGCAAGTGGCGGCGCTTCCTCATACTGATGAGCAAATGCATCCGGTGGAATATAAAATTGATTTACCAGCAAGTACTTCGACTGTATTTTGTCTTTCAACCAAAACATTAGGTGTAGGATCTGCTAGTTGTGGACCAAAACCACTTGAAGAATACCAGGTTTTTGCAGTGCCTACTTCATTTACATACACGATTAATTTGTTTTAATTAAATATGAAGAAATACTTTTTAAGTTTTTTTACAATAAGTAGCATTTTTTAGGAAGTTCCAATTTGAATGTCTAAAATAAGCTCTATTCAAATGAATTTCTTCTAGGCAACGTAAAGTTGCTGGATAATCTATCCAATTATTTGCTATCATCATAAATAACTAGTTTGAGTTTACCCTTTGGGCGTACTTATTTTTTTAATTACGTTCAAAGGGTTTATTAATTTTAAAATCAGTCAGAATGAAATTATATAAATTATTTAGCATACAATTTGCTTTTTTGTTTTTGTTTTCCTGTTCTAAGGATGATACTCCAACCAAAACAGGACCTGTAAAAGAAGTGCCGGTTGAAGAAACCATTGCCTGGCCATTGGCAACATCTAAATTAAAAGTAGTTGGTAAATATTTAAAAGATCCTTGTGGTAATATAATTAATTTGCATGGGGTTGCCATGACTCCAAGTCCTTGGTTCAATGGAGGAGCTGTTGGCGAATGGCGTTGGAATAATTATGACGTAGCGGCATGTTTATCCTACAATAAAGCTGTAATGAATAAGTTATCTGATGCAAAACAAGGTTGGTATCTTAATTATGTGCGATTGCATATAGACCCTTATTGGACAAACAATTTAGGAGTTTCAGGTATTCAGGAAAATGATATTTCACAATTTAATGTAAATCGTTTTAAGGATGCGGTAGACAAAGTAATTCTTCCGCTTATTGCACATGCTAAAACAAGAGGAATGTATATTATTTTGCGTCCGCCTGGTGTTTGTCCTGAGCACATAGCAGTAGGTGATGCTTATCATGATTATTTAAAAGTAATTTGGGATTATATATCGAAACATCCTTCTTTAAAAAATTCAGATCATGTGATGTTTGAACTAGCGAATGAACCCGTAAGAGTTAAACTTCCCGATGGTACTTATGGAGCCAATACCCAAGCTCACTTTGATCAGTTGAAATTGTTTTTCCAGCCCATTGTTGATATGATTAGAACTAATGGTGCTAATAATATCCTTTGGATTCCAGGTTCTGGTTGGCAATCACAATATAAAGGCTATGCCGTTAATCCAATAGAAGGAGATAATATTGGCTACGCTGTACATATCTATCCGGGATATTGGGGTAAAGACAATAATAGTCCCTCATTATTTAGAGCCAATTGGAATGAAAACATAAAACCTGTAGCCGATATAGCACCAATAGCTATTACAGAAATTGATTGGGGACCAGAAAAATATCCAGTTTGGGGAAAAGGAGGAGTGACAGGAACCGCAGGAGGATGGGGTTTTGGTGCTAATTTTAAAGTGCTGACTGATGAATCTGGCAACGTAAGCTGGAATGTTTTATCCCCGGAAAATCTTATCGATAAAGGATCTGTAAACGGAGGTATTGCTTATGATAATGATCCACAGGCATGTGCAAATCCAGTGAATAAATGGTTTAAAGAATATGCTAAAAAGAAGGTTATTTGTAATTAATGTTAAATTCTATTGTAGCGAATCTTGTAGTAAAAGCGAATCTATTTTTATTAAGGCTGTCCTTTTTTGGATAGCCTTTTTAGTTATGTAGTACCTTGTAATTTATCCATAAAAAAACCGTCAAAAGTAAATTTTGACAGTTTCGTTTTATATTTAAGACTCGAATTATTTTCTTTTAATAACTCTTTCTACAGCTTCAACAATAGCTTGATTGTTTAATTTGTATTTTTCCATTAATTGTTCCGGAGTTCCAGACTCACCAAAACTATCTTGAACAGCTACAAATTCTTGTGGAGTAGGATTGTTTAAAGCCAATACACCTGCAATGCTTTCTCCAAGACCTCCAAGATAATTGTGCTCTTCAGCAGTTACGATACATTTCGTTTTAGCTACCGATTTCAAAATAGCTTCAGCATCTAATGGTTTAATCGTGTGGATGTTGATTACTTCAGCAGAAATTCCTTTTTCTTCTAATTTCTCAGCAGCAATTAAAGCTTCCCAAACTAAGTGACCTGTAGCAACAATAGTTACATCAGTACCTTCGTTTAACATAATTGCTTTTCCAATGATGAAAGGCTCGTCAGCAGGAGTAAAGTTAGGTACTACTGGACGTCCAAAACGCAAGTAAGCAGGACCATGGTGATCTGCCAAAGCAATTGTAGCCGCTTTAGTTTGGTTGTGGTCACAAGTGTTGATTACAGTCATTCCCGGTAACATTTTCATCAAACCGATATCTTCAAGGATTTGGTGCGTAGCCCCATCTTCTCCTAAAGTTAATCCAGCGTGAGAAGCACAGATTTTTACGTTTTTATCAGAATAAGCAACCGATTGACGAATTTGGTCGTAAACTCTTCCTGTAGAAAAGTTAGCGAAAGTTCCTGTAAAAGGAATTTTTCCACCAATAGTTAATCCGGCAGCAATTCCAATCATGTTTGCTTCAGCAATTCCGATTTGGAAAAAACGCTCTGGGTGATTTTTCTTGAAATCATCAAATTTTAATGATCCAATTAAATCTGCACAAAGTGCTACTACGTTTTCATTTTTCTGACCTAATTCAGTCATTCCCACTCCAAAACCTGAACGGGTATCTTTACTTCCTGTATTTATATATTTTTTCATTTTCTAATTTAGATTTTTGTTAGCATTCTACTGAATACTAAATTACTGGATACTGAACACTTACTAGTAATCTGAATTGCCTCCAGTATTATAATTTTGTCCTAAAGCGTTTTCAAGTTGAGCATCGTTAGGTGCTTTACCATGCCAAGCATGACTGTACATCATGTAGTCAACACCGTTACCCATTTCAGTATGTAACAATACACAAACTGGTTTTCCTTTTCCAGTTCTTGCTTTTGCTTCAGCCATTCCTCCAATGATAGCTTCAACATCATTTCCTTTAGTGATTTCAACTACTTCCCAGTCAAAAGCTTCAAATTTAGCACGGATACTTCCCATACATAAAACTTCGTCGGTAGTTCCATCAATTTGTTTTCCGTTTAAATCTACAGTAGCGATAAGGTTGTCAACATTTTTAGCAGAAGCATACATGATAGCTTCCCAGTTTTGACCTTCCTGCAATTCACCATCACCGTGAAGTGTATAAACGATATGATTGTCTTTGTTTAATTTTTTAGCTTGAGCAGCTCCAATTGCTACAGACATTCCTTGACCTAGAGAACCTGATGCAATACGTACTCCTGGCAAGTTGTCATGAGTAGTTGGGTGTCCTTGTAATCTTGAATTTAACAAACGGAAAGTTGATAATTCCGCTACTGGAAAATACCCGCTTCTTGCTAAAACGCTATAGAAAACTGGAGAGATATGTCCGTTTGATAAGAAGAATAAATCTTCACCAATTCCGTCCATGTCCCAACCTTCTTTGCGGTCCATTATATTTTGATACAAGGCTACCAAAAATTCGGTACAACCTAGAGAACCTCCCGGATGACCTGAATTAACAGCGTGTACCATTCGAAGGATGTCTCTTCTTACTTGGATAATTAAATCGTTTAATTGTTGAGTGTTAGGTTTCATTTTATGTTTTTAGGATTAATCTCTTTATGTTTATTTTAGCTAAACGCTACTTTTTTGCAATAGAAAGTTTCCAACACCATTTTTTTTATAAATTGATGTTTAATGGAATCCATATATTTAGATTATTTACTTTGAGAAAGTAGTGATTCAAAAAAGGTTAAAACAATAATAAACAGAAAACTAGTGTTTTTATTTTTTTGGAAATTTAGAAGTTTATTCTCGATACGGATTTATAGGAACAATTGTCCCATCCTCATTATAGGTAATTTCAGTTACTTTAATAGATCTCAAGTGAGTTACTCCTTTAGAAAGACTGGAATCATGATAAAATAAATACCATTTCCCTTCTACTTGACAAATAGAGTGATGTGAGGTCCATCCAATTACGGGTTTAAGAATTATTCCTTGGTAAGTGAACGGTCCGTAAGGAGAATCACCAGTTGCATAACAAATAAAATGAGTATCACCAGTAGAGTAGGAGAAGTAATATTTTCCGTTGTATGTATGTACCCATGAAGCTTCAAAAAAGCGACGTTTATTATCACCTGCTAAGATTTCCTCGCCGTTTTCATCCAGAATTTTGATTTCTTTAGGTTCTTCGGCAAATTCCTTCATGTCATCTGTCAATAAGGCTACAATAGGCCCTAGAGCTGGTTCATTGGCTAAAGGTTCCTCATTTTCTTCAGCATATTTGTTGTTTCTGTACTTTTGAAGTTGGCCTCCCCAAATTCCGCCAAAGTACATGTAATATTTACCATCTTCATCTTCAAAAACGGCTGGGTCAATAGTATAACTTCCTTTAATAGCTTCAGCTTCTGGTAGAAAGGGACCTATTGGCGAATCACTAATAGCTACACCAATTTGGAAAACTCCATTGGCACGTTTGGCAGGGAAATACAGATAGTATTTTCCATTTTTATGAGCAGCATCAGGAGCCCACATTTGTCTTTCGGCCCAAGGAACATCTTGTACGTGTAATGCCACTCCGTTATCTATAGCTTCAGAGGTAACGCTGTCCATTGATATGACATGATAATCTTCCATTCCAAAATGATCTCCATTATCATTGAAAGGAATTCCTGCATCAATATCATGGGATGGATAAATATAAATTTTACCATTAAATACATGAGCTGATGGATCTGCTGTGTAAATATTGGATACTAATGGTTGTGATATAGCTGTTTTTGCTAATTCTTGAAAGTCTATATGTTTAATATTTTCTTCTGGCATTTTATTTAATTTTATTGTGATGCAAATAATTAAGCTCTTCTTCCTTTTAAATCAGACTCTATTTGAACTTCCATTTTTTTATTGATTTCATAGAAAAATAATAGACCAACTCCTATCATAAAAGGAATGGCAGGGAAAACGCTTACTAATAATTTTATTCCATTTACAGCTGTTGCTGATTGTTCTAAAGAATTTGGGATATAGTTGAAATAACCTAATAATGATGTTGTCAGCGCTCCTCCAATACTCAATCCCGCTTTTAATCCAACCATCATTGCAGAGAAAATTATGGCAGTGGCACGGCGATTGTTTTTCCATTCCGAATAATCGGCAACATCAGCAATCATAGCCCAAAGAATAGGGATGGTGATACCGTAGAAAAAACCATGAAAAATTTGGGAAACAAACATTAAACTCACTGATTGTGGCGAAAAGAAATAAAAGGCAATTATGAATAGGGTAGAGATAAAAAGGAAAAAACCAAAAATGTCTCTCTTGCCATATTTGTCGGCTAATCTTTTAGATAAAGTAATTCCAACAATCATAAAAATAATACCTCCCGCATTAAACAATCCGAAACCGGCAGAAATAGGATCTTCTCCAAATTGATTCAATCCAATAGAGTTTAAAATGTCTAAAATTGGTTGGATGAGAATGGCTAATTGTTGTTTATCTACATAATTTTCGAAATAATAAACATAAGCTCCGCCCTTCATTGCTAGTGTGATAAAAACTAAAGTAGTTAATGTTAACATAATCAACCAAGGCTTATTTTTTACTAAATCGGCTAAGTCTTCTTTGACACTAGATTTTTGCTCTGGTTTAGGAATAATTCGTTCTTTAGTAGTAAAAAAAGTAATTAAAAGCATGATAGTTCCCACAATAGCTAATACAGTCATTACTTTTTCGATACCAATGGCTTTATCACCATTTCCTGCACTTTTAATAATTCCGAGCATGAAAACCTGCACGAAAAACTGAGCAAACATAACGGCAACAAAACGATAAGACGAAAGACTATTACGTTCTCCCATATCACCAGTGATAACACCACTTAATGCAGAATAGGGAAGGTTGTTACCCGCATAAAATAACAGTAATAATGTATAAGTTATGACAGCATAAATAACTTTGCCTTTGTATGAAAAGTCAGGAGTAGTAAAGGCTAGTAAAGCGATTATTCCTAGAGGAACTGCGGTCCACAAAATCCAAGGTCTAAATTTCCCCCATTTGGAACTAGTTCTATCGGCTATAGCACCAATAATCGGATTAAAAATAAAGGCAGCTATCAATCCAACGCTTAGCATGATTATGGAAGAATCAGTGGGAGATAAACCGTATATATCCGTATAAAAATAGGCAAGATAGGTCATCAAGGTTTGGAAAACCAAGTTGGCAGCAAGGTCTCACAGACTATATCCAATTTTTTCTTTTATGGATAATTTTTGTGAAGTAGAAGTCATTTAATTATTTTGTTTTGAGTAGATGGATTTATTTTTTTGCTTTCAAAGAGATAACACTTTCATAGGCTTTCTTTGGTTGTAAATTGGCATCGAATAATAAAGGATAATCAGTTCTTC
>JAKFBW010000038.1:0-3850 GCA_036676965.1 Flavobacterium sp.
CACTTCATCCAATACATAGTCAAGCTCAAGATCCTGCTCCAGCTTTTTAGCTTCTTTTATCGAATTGGAAGAAAACTCCTTTTCGCCGGTTTCCCGATAAAAATTAATCACTTCCATGATATCTTTAATATCCCGTTTGAGAGGGGCAATATTGGAACTTACAAAATTGATCGGGTTATTAATCTCATGCGCAATACCTGCAGTAAGCTGTCCAAGCGAGGCCATTTTTTCCTGATTTACCAATTGGCTTTGTGTATTTTGTAAGTTTCGAAGGGCATGTTCTAATTCTTCAGTTCGAACTGTTACCTTTTGCTCAAGCATGGAATTTTGTTCCTTAATAAGTTGCTCGTTCTCTTTCAGCATTCGAAGTCTTTCTGTTTGTTCTTCTTCCTTTTCCTTTTTTAGAATATTTATCTTATCTGCCAGAGCAAAAGACAATAAAACTACTTCCAGAGCTGACCCCAAAGGCATAATATAGGCTGTCAGGTTATTAGTAGGAATAAGACCCATTTCACTTAATACGAACAAGAAAATGCCTACCATAAAAATGGACCATGCCAATAAATAATAACGAGCTGGCCGATATCCTTTTTTGAGGATGGAAAAGGCAACAAATAATACAAAAAGTACTACTATCGACTGTGTAACCAATATTGTCTGATAACTGATAGTGATCGATAGAAAGAAAGCATTGACAAGTATAAATGTGTAAACCACATTTATAAAATTAAATCCTTTATCAAGCTTAGGTACATAGTGACCTGACAGTAAAAAAATTCTCAAAAACCAAATTCCAACAATGCTCACCAAAGAAGAAAATATCACGATTGACCGCTGATTCATCCAATCCCAGTCAGGCCACATCAATTGCTGAGTAAAACCCAAAATAGAGGCTTGTGCAAACCACGCTAACAAAGTATGAAGTACATAAACCAAATAAATCTTGTCTTTTACAGAGAAGAATAAAAAAAGGTTGTAAAAGAATAACCCACAAAAGACCCCGGTTAAAACCCCAAAAAGAATATTTTCAAAGCTGAGAACTTCTAATATTTCGGATTCTGAAGTTAGTATTCCTGTGAAAATCTTTTTATCAACATTATCAATTCTGATCAAAAAGTAATCCGCATTAAAATCAGATTCGGCAATTGGAAAAACTATTTTACGAGATTCTAAATACCTTTCTTTAATACCTATAAGCCTGCCATTTATTTTTTCATCTGCTATTTTACCATTTTTTATGGAGTACAAATTCACCTGATCTAATGAAGTTGAGTTAAGAGTCAGCGTTGGTTTTTCAAAACTTTCCAGATTATTAAATTCAAGTTTTAGCCAGAGGGTCTTTTTACTAATTCCAAAATTAAAAGTGTTACAATTGTTGATTTCGAAATCTTCAGATTTCAAAATTTGATCAATTGGAAGAGCAGGATCAGCCAATAAAAAGGAAAAACATTCGACATTTTCCACCCTGTTCTCTTGAGAAAAAACAGGTGAAAATGAACCAGCGAATAGCAACAAAAACAGGAATAATCTATACATCTTTTCTCCAATCAGGATTTGTTAAAAAAAGGTCATATTCAACTTCAAATTCTCCTTTAGAACCTATTTCCTTTTTGACGCGTTGGAGATTGTTCCTTATTTCAAAGATAATTTCACGCTCACTTGGTTCTGCTTTTGGAAGATTATAAGGGTCCTTCATGACAATGGAAGTAGCCACAAGGTCCAATTTCGGATAGAAAAATGTCCCTGCATTGCCAATGCCTTCTTCAATTTCGAATCCTTTTTGGATTGAAGGCTTCAATGTATATTCTGCGACTAGTGCCAATAAAGAATTAAGTTTTAACTGACTTGCAATTGCAATCCCTGCTCTGATTAATAGAACAGCACCTACACCATATCCGGAAATAGATTTAGAATTCCATAACCCCGAAACTTCACCGGTTCCAAGAATTGAATATCCTTTTACTAAATCAAAAACCTTATGATCAACTTGAGAAACAGCCATTTCCATAGGAAGAGGATAATCTTGATGGGCAATATGAATTCTCAAGCCACTTACTACTTCACCCGTCTCAATTGATTCTACAGTAACCACATACACAAAAGGGTTATGAGTCCAGTCGTTATTAGAAGAAGTGACCTTGGTGACCCCATACTGTTTTAAGACATCAGAATGACCCTGAACAAACTTTTGGCAAAGTATAGGTTCGTCAATCGCTCTGAATGCTCTGAACTTAAACATTGCTAAATGATGATTAGAGTATCTGAAACATTTCTTCTGTAGGCTTTCATGCTTGGTTCACCAGCATTATTTAATCTAAACATGAATATTTCTTTTCTCTTCTTATCCTTATTAAAGAGCGAATTAAATGCTTCTTTGATCGAATAAATCTCATTTTCTTCCTCTTTAGTAAATCCGTGATTTTTCTCCAGAAGTACTTTATGAAAGATAAATAACATGGCCGTCACCGGTTGAAAACTAAGTCCCATCATATTGGCTTTAATCCATATCCTTTGCAAAACCATTCCGGAATTTAAATAAGACCTTGCGGAAAATTGATCAGCTTCAAGCAAGAATATGGCCGATGAACTCATCAGCGTATCTTTTGAAATTTTTGTAAGGCCATAACCCATTAGGAATTTCCTGAAAAACCTGACAGTCCTAGGGTCTTTCAATAGTCCCATTGCTGCCCGCTCCGTTCCTGAAAGTTCTAGAGTAGCTATATCAATGCCATCTTTTGTTTCTTTTGCCTCTTTATCAGACCAGCGAACCTCTTTTATGAAATCAGTCAATCCTTGCTCATGAAAGAATCTCATCCGGTCCATGGCACCGACTATTTCAGCTAATTCCTCCAATTCCTGCTTTTGCTCAGCGACTTCCAGAAACATACCCTCCTCAGACACCATTTCCAAAATTGAATTCAATTCGCCTCTGGAAAGAAGTTGACGCGGTGTGTTTTTTCTGTTAGTACATCTGATTCCAATCCCATCCGCCAAATCTGAATAGGGCACTTCGATAGGTTTGTTATGTTTAGCCACAAATCGAATGCTTGCAATGCATTCTTCTTCAAAATCATCAATATGGTAGATTAATTCTATTTCAATGCCGGCTTTAGCTGAAGTCAATCTTAAATTCTCCAATGCTGCACCGAATGCAATCAATGAACCCGTGCCTTTATAATCAAGCATCGAATGGCTTCGTATCTGATCATGAAACAGGTGGAGAACTCCCTTGCGGTCAAAAACCCAAACCCATGGCTGAATGTTACCTCCCGAAGGAGCGAGATTAGCCTGTCCCACTAAATGATGAAGCTCTGATTCTGATAATATATAGCCAGAAGGCAATACTCCGGCTGGTAAATTTTTGACAAAATTCTCAACTATTGGCAGTGGTGGAATTTCAAAATGTTCATAATCAGGAATATCTATCTTGATGACTTCATCTATATCCACATAAAATCTCCCTGAAGGCACTGGATCTCCTAAAAGAAGTCGTCTTCCAACATGTGCTACCGAAGCTCCTCCTAAAAACACACCCGAAGCAAGCTGCGGCCAAGAAGTAATTGTCTGTCCTATTTCAAGTAATGAAACTTTCATTCGGTGAGACAAGGTTTCCAAACCTGTAATTTTCAATACAATAGCGACCTTTTGAGTATTGGAAATATTCTTCAGAGACTGAACATCAATTCCCTCCATTAAACCATGAAATAATGGCCTAGTTGGTTCAATATCAAATCTTTCAACATCCAACATTCCTCGATCTGAGGTATCCATCATCACCGGAACTAAATGAAAACGAGCATGCTCTCTGATCAGGAACTTGATATCAAGGCTATCGCATTCGTCTATCAAC
>JAKFBW010000039.1:0-11575 GCA_036676965.1 Flavobacterium sp.
AATATTCAGCTTTGCATTCCCATCTGAATTTAAAGGTGCTATATTCAATTCGACCTGAATGTAACTATCGCCCTTTTCATTCTCCAGTTTGTATTGATTTTTATTTCGGTCCATTAAACGCTGATCATTAGCGCCATAAACTAAAGATGCTTTGGTCGATTGTGATTTTTCATCCAACTGAATCGTACTATTAATAACAAAAACCGGAAGATATTGGGAATACAAAACCATATCATTGGGATTACCACCAATCCACTTTGCTCCAGACCAGGCGGTTGTTTCGTTATCCGATTCTGAGTTGGTTACCATTTTGTAGTTCAACAAGCCCGTTTCGAACCACGACTTTGTAGAGTACTTTTTGTCTTTTTTATCCCAAACGTTGACCGTCCAATTGTACAATGTTGTGGGCTTAAGGTTTTCACCTTTATATTTAACATTAATGGATGCTCCACTTTTAACTTTCCCGGTATTCCACACCTCATACCCCAGATTATTGGTTACAATAATTTGGTAGGCATTTTGATAATTACCTCTGTTTTTGTTCAATGTTTCCATTTGCCAACTAAAGACAGGTTGAGACACATCAAGACCAATAGGAGTTACTTCATTTTCTACCTTAAGATTAGTAATTTGGATTTCAGCCCCAAAAAGCATTTTAGGTATTATAAGAAGTAAAACTAAAATTAATTTAAAGTTATTCATTATTTAAAGTTATTTATTGTTTTTATAGGTTGACAAACATTTTTTTGATTGTGCATGGTTTGTTTCATCACTTGTATGAAAATTACAAGTGGTCTGCTTTGTTCAATTCCGGAAGGCACATAAACAATCATTTGGCGTTTTGCTGCTCCTACTTGAATGTATTCCTGTGCTGTCGAACAGAATGAGATAAGAAAAAAGCTCAACAATACAAATAGAAATTGTATGCCAATAATTTTTTCAGTTATAATGGCAATTCTGGTTTTATCCTGAAATTGACCACCTTGTAATAATCGGTTGCACATTGGGTTTTTCATTTTTAATTTATGGTACTCGGTTTATTATATTTCTTTGTAGTTATTAAATTGAAAACCAATAATTAAATTTAGCAAGAAAAATATTATTCGGGAATATTCCTTTAATACCGCTCATACCGTCATTCAGGTTCTGGCTGCCGGGTTGAGAAAAGGCAGTCCTATCCTGCGACCAGACCAGATAAAACTGCGACCCCGGAAGGAATTCCCACCTGAAAACCAAGTTGGAACGGAACTGGTTAAAATTAAAATCGGGATTCCAGAAGTAATAATTATTGTTGTTCTCCGAAACTTCGTATGTATTACTGCTACTCAATGTCGGAGCCAATCCAGCAAAACGATCCGTGTAATTACTTGCTTTTGGATCGGTTACCCTTTTAAAGTCCGAGTATTTACCTACTGTTGCAAATGGGCTGCCATAATACTGAATCGACAATTCCGGCGTAATGTTATAATCCACCCTGAAAGTTACACCTAATGTTTGCTGGTCGATTTTTCCAAGAATATATTTCGGATTATTATCGCCATTAGCCGTTGTAATATACTGAAGATCATTCTGATTACCTGAATAATTAAAACTTGTGGAAAGTTTCAATGCATTTATGGGCGTATACTTTATACTTGGTTGGACTGAATAATACCGGGCGCTGTCAAACCCTGAAGTAGAAAGTTCTGTATTTAACTCAAAACAAAATTTCAATGAAGGATCTGTCCTTACATATAAGTTTTCGTACCAAACATTAGGTAGCAACATGGCACTGCCACCACGCAAAATCCGTGTATCAAGCGATGGTGTCGTATAGCTGACCGAAGTATTGACAGCCCATTTATTTAAAAACTCAAAATAAGCACTAAGATTTGCATTAGACGATGAGTATCTTAGTCCAAAATCCCAATTGTTCGTTTCCGACAATGAAATATTATAGGTACGAAATATAGAAACCTGTTTATTTACAAAGCAATAAACCGAGTTTTTTTGTTTTATCACATCAGCCATTTGCATAAATCCCATGTCATTGAGGTCGAGACCCGGCGAACACCATATCAGTTCGGTAGAATAACGCCACAATCCTTTGCTGCCTTTCCCAATCCGGACATCTCCACCATAGCCGGATAACCGGTTGCTGGCAGTATCAAGCTGGACGTAACGTATGTCCGGCCGTTGGTAGTAACGTGCCGAAGATTGCTGAAGGTTAGCCATAGCTTCACGGCTTCCGGTAATGCTGCTTTCTACTAATTTTGCATCTAGAAAATATTCCTTATCGTCCCATTGATGAAGAAAATCAATCCCTCCCGTATAGGCATTCCTGTTCATGAATTCCAGTTGCGGAGTATTTATAAACCGGTTGGTTGAAGTAAATATTCCTCCAAGTACAGTATTTCCCTGCTTAAAATCCTGCTGAACCCTGACCAATGAATAATTTGTAAGCGGCTCCACATTTATATTCTTTCTTTCCCCCATTGAATCAATCCGTGCATCCTCGGACGCAGTTAGGCATTGCAACATCCCGATTGAAAGTCCTTTGGCAGTTTTTCCACTTACTTTTGCCGCTCCAAGTATAGAAGTATTGTCGGGATATTTCATAAACTCGTTATTGGATAGAGAAGGGCGAAATGAGGGCGTATGTCCTATTCTCCTACTATAAAACAGGCTTGAATTATCAAAATCAAAACTGAAAATGTTTTTCCCTTCGAGGAAAAAAGGGCGTTTCTCGCCATAAAAAACTTCGAAAGCAGTAAGGTTCATCACTGATGGGTCTGCTTCTACTTGACCGAAGTCGGGATTTACCGTCAAATCGACTGTAAAATTGCTTGCTAGACCAATTTTTGCGTCCAAACCAATATTCCCGGCTAAACTCCAGCCTTTGTCTGCAAACGGATTGTTCGGCTCGGCTTTAAAAGTATTGAACTTGCCTGACATATATGGCATGATTTCAATTCTACGGGATTTTGGCAGACCTTTAATTCCGTGAAGTTCGCCAAATAGGTACAATATCCCCGGACCAGTGCTTGATTGCAACTCCCAATCGCTTTCTTCTTGGTGACGATTAATCCAACGCCAGGCATGAAGCCCCCAAACCTGCACGGAATCATTGCTATAACGAAGTTGGCTCAATGGAATTTCAATTTCTGTAGTCCAGGCAGAATCCTCTTGGGCAGTTTTTGCACTCCATACCGCATTCCAGTTTAAATCGACATTCATGGGGTTGGTTATCACTAAATCAACCTTTTGTCCTGCCGCAGAAACGTCAAACTCAAATCCGGTACGATGGTCGTGATAACTATCAAAAGCAATGCCTACCATGTCACCCGTAAACTCATCACGCCTCCCGGCTATGCGGCTTATTTTTTCAGGTATGCTGTCGAAAGCCCGAATGGCTACATAGATATTTTTGTCGTCGTATAGAATTTTCATTTTCGTTGGCTGCGATGGTTTAGCGCCTTCGTTCGGTATCCATTGGGTATAATCGCTGGTCCATTCACCTGTTTTCCAGCAAGTATCGTCCAATTTTCCATCTATCACTGGTTTTTTAACAGATAATCTGCAAGCATGATAAATCCGTAATGGTTTTTTTGCAACATTTTTTAGACTATCCTTTAAATTAATACCATTTGAATAGGCTATCTGTGAATATGCTATCTGTAAATTTAAGAAGAATAAACTTCCAATAATGCAAATTAGTTTGAACATGTTTATCATATTAATACGAATCAAAGGCTAAAAATATTAAGTTAATTAATGCTTGTACATAAATATCAAATTACCAACTTGTCCACTTTCATAGAAACATAGAGACCATACGGTTTATCTCTTATCAAAATATCACTTGCACCACAATCTATTATGTTACCTGCAACCACATCAATCTTTATATTTTTATTAGTGAATGTGACGAAGTAATAATTATTATTGTACAGATGAAGTTATTATGAATACAATTATCAGTAATATGGTTACTTGGTTGTACTCATAGTGGGAGACCTTTAAAATTAAAAACACAAGCATCTGGTTTTAAAACCAGATGCTTGTTGAAAAGTTGTTATTTAAAAATAAGGTGACAATAAAGACTCGCTGGCAGGCAACGGAAACAACAAACTAATTGTTGTAAATGCTGCTGGAGCCGGAGCGATTCCTGCCGGAAAATAATACGCCTGTGGGCTTGCTTTTACTCTTGCCCCGTAGGCTGCCATTACTGATTGCGCATTTCCTGTACGAACCAAATCCAACCAACGTTTGTTTTCAAACGCTAATTCCACACGTCTTTCCGCTAAAATTGCAGTTCTGATATTAGCTTGTCCTACAGCTGGTGAATCTAAAAGACCAGCACGGTGACGTACATCATTTAAATAATGGGATACAGTTTTTCCTTGTTCATTTAATGCTTCAGCATATAACAAAAGTACTTCAGCATAACGATAAACTGGCCAGTTGGTACCAGTGATACCTGCTTGGGTATGTGGCTGCAACAATTTTTTTATATAAGGATATGTTTTATTGTTATCAAGGGTAACTGATGCAATGGAAATATCTTTCCTTAAATCTCCTACTTCATAAGCTGCTAATAAGTCCGGTGTTGGTATATTATAAGCTTCAATTGTAAGTGCTTGAGTTCCTGAAGCACCTGTAATACTCGCAACTTGAGCTGCTGACATTGGTAAAGGAAGCATCTGATAAATGAAACTACTTGCATACCCATCAGTTCCTTCTTTAAATTGTATCTCAAAAACAG
This sequence comes from Flavobacterium sp., assembly GCA_036676965.1. GTDB lineage: Bacteria > Bacteroidota > Bacteroidia > Flavobacteriales > Flavobacteriaceae > Flavobacterium. Next base: position 4,745 of record JAKFBW010000039.1, read on the forward strand.
ATTCTTGATTATTTTTATTATTTACAGAAAATACTGAAGCATAATTCCCTAAAAGAGCGTATTCACCCGAGTCTATAACTTCTTTTAAAACGATTTCAGCCAATTGCCAATTTTTCTGAACGGCATATACATTCCCTAATAATGTTTTAGCAGCCCCTGATGTGGCTCTACCTGCTTCTTGTACTGATTTTTTAGGTAATAATGTAGCAGCACTAGAAGCATCTGTGATTATTTGAGCATAAATTGCTTCTACCTCAGATAAAGGTAAAGCAGTCTCTTGTCTAATTGTAACCGGAGTCAAATGCAAGGGCACTCTACCATAATATTGAACCAAATCAAAATAGGCAAAGGCACGTAAGAAAAGTGCTTGTCCTTTGATGTTATTTTTGGATGCTTCAGCAAAATCTACATCATCTATGGATGCCAAAATCTGATTGGCTCTTGCTATTATTTGATAATCTGTTACGTATTTACTTGTTGATACACCATTAGAAGGTTGATTCGTAAAATCTGCAATGGCTTCCGGATGTATAGTACCTCGGTCAGCTGGATTATATATATAAGTCGTATTATCGGAGCGCAATTCACCCATAACCCAAGCCCCTGAATAGCCTTCGTTATATAAATTCCTTAATGGAGCATATGCTGCATTGACCCCCTGTTGTAAATCCTTTTCATTTTTATAAAAAATAGCAGTACTCAAATTATTTTCGGATGGAATTTCCAAGAAATCTGGAGAGCACGAACTTATAAATAAGCTCAAGAATAAGACTGGAATTAGTATTTTTTTCATGATATTTTATTTTTGTAATTATTTTTAAGCTCCAGCTTTAAGTTTTATAAAATACAAACCTTTATTATTGTAAAGAATTGCAACTACTCAAAGTCTCAAAGCCTGAAGTCTATAGTTTTAATTTAGTTTTTTAGAACCCAACATTTATACCGAATGTAAGTGTTCTAGGAACAGGATAACTACCCCAATCCATTCCCAGATTAAGAGTACTGCCTCCTCCACCATTTGCTGATACACTTGCCTCTGGATTTACTCCTCTATACTTTGTAAATGTATACAATTGTTGCACGGATCCATAAACGCGAGCTGATTTAAAAGTTTTACCATTTGTAGGAATGTTATATCCTAAAGTGATATTTTTAATTGTTAAATAAGTACCATCACTTACAAAACGAGTACTAGACCAGTCACGCTCCATATAAGTCGCAGCAGTTGTTTTCCCATAACGTCCAGAACCAGGATTGGCTTCTGAACGCCAGCGATCTTGAACATCAGCCAATACATTAAACACACCATCTAAATTTGTTGTCCCTTGATCAGACATTACCATTAAATCGTTTCCGATTGAGCCTGAACAAACTATTGACAAATCGAAGTTTTTATAGTTAAATGTATTTGTCATTCCAAACAAAGCAGATGGAAAAGGATTTCCAATTATAGTACGATCATCATTGTCTCCACCAAATGTAATCACACCATCCCCGTTTACATCTTTGTATTTTATAGTTCCAATTTGTGAATCTATAGCTTTAGGTGAAGCCACAAAGTCTGCAGCATTTTGATACACCCCTTCTTGAATCAAACCATAAAACTGTCCCAAAGGTTTACCTACTTGTGTAATAGTTGCATAATTTCCAAAACCACCATAGATGCGTTCAATACCATCTGCTAAAGCCAAAACTTTATTTTGGTTGAATGAAACATTTAAGTTCGTGCTCCATTTGAATTCTCCTGTTAAATTTTTTGTATCAAGACTAAACTCATGCCCCCAAAATTTAATTTCACCCACATTATCGTTAAAATTTGAAAATCCTGATTCTCGGGCAACTGCTACGTTATACAATAGGTTAGTGGTGTTCTTAGTATAAAAATCATATCCGAAACGAATACGGTTATCAAACAATCCTAAATCAAGTCCTAAATCTAATTGACTAGTTGTTTCCCACCCTAAATTGGAATTACCTAATGAAGTTACAGCAGCACCACTGGCAACTGTACTACCAAATACTGAGTTTGAAGAATTATTAATCAATGCATATTGCGTATAATTACCAATATTATTATTACCAATTACACCATAGCTCGCTTTTACTTTTGCAAAAGAAATGGTTGGTATTTTTGAAGCAAAATCTTCATCTGATATAATCCATCCTGCCCCTATTGATGGGAAATTACCCCAACGGTTATTTGAACCAAAACGAGAAGAACCATCACGACGCATAGCAGCCGTCAATAAATATTTTCCCTTATAATCATAATTCACACGAGACAACAATGAGGTTAGTGCCCACTCTTGAACGTCCGAAAAAGTTGCTGGACGATCAATATTCAAAGCCGTCTGAATATTATGAATACGGTCATCAGGAAAGTTTGTAACCCTAATTTGAGAAAAATCTGAACGGAAATTTTGGTTAGTATACCCCACTAATACATTTAGATTGTGATTCCCAAAACTTTTTGAATAATCCACCGTATTTTCATTCAACCAAGACAGATATTTATAATCTCTATTCACTGCACTGGCTATGATTGGCGGTAATGAAGCAAATGCAATCGATGCGGTTGAAGGATTGAAATTTTTAAATAATGAATTCCCTAAATCTACATTAAATGTTGATTTTAATATTAAACCAGTAATTGGCTCATACTCGATTTTTGCATTAGAGATTACTCTACTTTCTTTTGTTTCATTAGTAATCTCTTGAGATGAACGATACCAGTTGGGAGTAGGAAAAGCACCATCAACTGATAATGGTAATGAACCGTCTTCATTTCTGTATGTGCTCGTTGGCCATGTCACCATCGCATTGTTAAACAAACCACCTATATAAAAAACACCATCAGAACTTGGGACATTGTTAATGGAATAACTAGGAGCTATATTTAATCCTAATTTTATTTTATCGGATAATTCATACTCTGAATTCACACGCAAAGAGTATCGTTTGTAATTAGAATTAATCATTACCCCGTCTTGATTAAACACTCCAAGAACTGCCGAAGTACTCAATTTATCCTTATTGGATGCGATAGAAATATTATAACTTTGTATTGGAGCTGTTCTCAATAATACCCCATACCAATCTGTTGATTTTCCGACATATTGAGAAGGATTTTGAAATTTAGTAGGTACTGTTTGTCCTAAATCTTCATAAGACTCTTTTTTAAATTGTGCAAATTGTTCTGCGTTCATTAATTTTGGACGACCTTGTTGAGGAACTGATTGAGTACCAGTATATATATTAATACTTGTACTTGTTTGATGTTTCTTAGCATGTTTTGTCGTAATTAATACTACTCCATTAGCAGCTCTGGAACCATATAAAGAAGTAGAAGCAGCATCCTTTAATACCGAGATATTATCAATTTCATCCGGATTTAAACTCCCAATATCTCCTACAATAGGAAAACCATCCACGACATATAAAGGATCACTTCCAGCTAGAAGAGAGGCTTGTCCACGTATCTTGATAGCCATACCTGCTCCTGGTTTACCGGTTGTCTGATTAATTTGAACTCCCGCTAACTTTCCTTGTAATTTTTGACTTATCTGAGCAACAGGAATATCTTTAAGATCCTTAGAACTTATAGTTTGTATTGAACCTAGTATTTTCTTTTTATTCTGGCTACCATAACCTACGACTACAACCTCATTAAGCATTTTATTATCTGGCTCTAAGGACACGTTTATTATGGTCTGATTTCCTACAGTTATGTTTTTAATAACATAACCCAAATAAGAAAATTCTAAAACAGATTTGCTGTCTGCGTTTATTTGATAATCTCCATCAAAATTTGTGACCGTCCCTTTGGTTGTCCCTTTCACCAAAACATTTGCTCCTATAAGTGGCAGGTTGTTTTCATCTGTAACTTTTCCTGAAATTGATAATTGCTGAACTTCCCGGCTAATTTCCTGAGATTTTTCTTTGATAATGACGGTATTTTTATCAGTTATCACAATACTAAAATTACCCTTTGATAAACTTCTTTTTAGTAGTTTATCTGTGCTTTCAAAACCCTTTTTGACCATTACTTGTGGTAAATTCTTAAATATTCCTTCTTCATAGAAGAATTTATAATCAGTTTGATCCATGATAATATCAAAGACCTGATCCACTGACAATGTTTTATTTTCATCAATTTTAACCTTTGAACTTTGCGATATAAGATTAACGGGAGACAAGGCAAAAATGGTACTGCAACATAAAAATATATATGATTTCATAATAATCATTAATAGCCGTTTTCCAAAAGGAAAAAACGTATTGGTTAATTTAATTTCCATAAATTTGTGCATTATTAGTTAGTTGATAATTTAATTAATTGATAATTATACATTGAGGATAGGGCTTTATACTTTTGCGGGTTTTAGACTTTATCCTCTTTTTTTTGGTTCTTTTTTTTTATTTCATTATTCGTAAATTTTATTGGTTATTAATTTATTTCAGTATTATGGTTTTGTTGTTTATTTCATAATTATTTATTGAATACGATTTCATAATTGATAAAATTTCATCAATACTTTGATTCTTTTCTAAAGTCCCTTTGAATTTTATCGATTCTAAATTTTTATTTTCAAAAATCACGTCTACATCATACCATCTGGAAATTACTTTCATAATATCTTTTAATGGTTTTCCCTTAAAGCTAAAGATGCCATCTTTCCAAGAAATTTCACTATAAACATCTACTACAGATACTTGGATACCATTAGTATTAAGGTTAAGATTTGACTGTTCTGATGGCTTTAATATTTTCTTTGTCAATTCTGTTTTAATTGATACTTTTCCTTGTACTAAAGTGGTATAAATATTAGCTTCATCCTTATAAGCTTTTACATTAAATTCTGTCCCCAAGACCTCTATTTCTTGAGATTTATTTAATACTTTAAATTTAGATCCTTTATGGCTAGTACTTGGGGAAACTTCAAAATAGGCTTCACCATAAACTAACTCCACTTTACGAACAGCTCCATCAACAAATGATACCGGAAACTTTAATTGCGTTTCTGAATTTAACCACACTTTGGTACCATCAGCTAAAATTAAATGAAATTGTCCTCCTCTAGGAATGGTTAAATAGTTAAATCCAATTTCATTCGTTTTTGATTTTCCATCTTTATAAACAATATTTTCACCATTACTATTGGCATTTTTAGTAGTGATTGAATTCCCTTTTTCTAAAGTCACAACAGAACCGTCCTCTAAAGTTAAGGTTGCTTTGTCTGTACCAGGTACTATAACCGTATTCGTGTTTACAATTTGGGGAGTGATTTCAACAGGATCTTGGAATATACTTTCTTTGAAAAAATAAGTCATCGTTAAAACGCCAACTACAATTGCCGCTGCAGCGTATTTGTACCATGGATTTTTAAAGAAAATAAAAATGGATTTATCTTTCCGTTCCTGAATCTTAGTTTCAATTGACTCCCAAGCTTTAACTTTATTTATTGCGGAATACGCCTCAAATCCGTCAATTATTGCTTTAATTTTTATTTTTTTTGAGAATGGATATTCATCATGAAATTTATCCAATTCTAATTTATCAGATTCAGATAATATCTTTAGTGTTTTTTTGATTTTTAATCTTGCTATGTAAAAAATATCGCCCATCATGTTATAGTATTTATATAAAGAACAACTAAGTTTTAATATGGTACTATTAAAAATTTGATTTTTTTGCATCACTAAAAAAATAGCATAAAAAAATAGGAAAATCATAATTTACAACACCTGCAAATTATGATTTTCCTATTTCAAGAAATAAAAAATAATAGTCTAAAATTTATAGAGGACTACTATTTTATACTAGTAAAAAATATATAATAGTACTCAAATCTTGGAACTGATCCCTTAAAATTTTATATGATTGATATTTCAACGTCTTCACGGTCTGAAGTTTTATATCCAACTTTTCAGCAATTTCACTATTTTTGAGACCTTTGAGACTCAATTTAATGATTTCTTTTTTCCTTTCAGGAAGTACATCTATAGCTTGATATAACTGACGAACAATTTCTTCTTCAAGCACTTGTTCTAAAAATAGATTGTCGTCCTCTAAGGAAATCACTACACTTTCAGCGTATTTATCTTTTACTTTATTGTGTTTGATTACATTATAGCATTTATTGCGAACCGTTTTATACAAGAATACTTTTAGCGAAGTTTCATCTGGAAATGTATTTTCTTTTTCCCATAAACCTACAAATACGTCCTGAACTAAATCCTCGCACTCATCGGTCAAAATCAAAAAACGATTGGCATATTTTACGAGTGCTTCGTAATACGTATCAAACATTTTTTGTAATTCACTTTTAACAATAATCTTCTGTTCGGTTGCCAATAGACACTATTTAATCAGGTTTAATAATTACAAATATATAAATATAACCCATTTTGACAATCTTGCCCTTACAAGATTGTCAAAATGGGTTATATTTAAACCTATTTTATCATTTTTATTATTTTATAATTGATGTTTTTGCACTTATAAACTATCCAATATCACAATTATACTGGATATAGATATTAAAAAAGTTTGTATTTTATCAAAAAGGGGGCGCTCCTCTTCCACTAATTGAAATGTATCTTGCTTATAACTTCTGGCATACAATTTTACTAACTCCATAATTAATCAACTTTATTATATTCACTCATACACTATAATGATACACCAAAGCATCACAAAAGAACAATTATTAGGAATATAAACTGAAAGATTTAATCTATTTCCCGTTTATAAAACTGAAAGAACACTTACCAGCCTTCATTCAGTCCGTTTTTAAGTGCTAATTGGTATTTAGCTACATCAAACCGGTA
>JAKFBW010000040.1:0-3727 GCA_036676965.1 Flavobacterium sp.
TCACGAAGCAGACGGTAATTTCCCCAACGGGATTCCTAATCCATTATTACCAGAGAACAGAGCAGCTACTTCAAAGGCCGTAATTGCGAACCAAGCAGACATGGGTATTGCCTGGGATGGTGATTTTGATCGGTGTTTCCTATTTGATGAACACGGTGAGTTTATTGAAGGGTATTACATTGTAGGGTTGCTTGCGGCAGCGTTTCTGGCAAAACATCCTAATGAAAAAATCATTCATGACCCACGTCTTACATGGAACACTGTAGACGTTGTTACAAACGCTGGCGGGCAAGCGATCATGAGCAAAACAGGCCATGCGTTCATTAAAGAACGTATGCGTGCTGAAAATGCGATTTATGGCGGCGAGATGAGCGCTCATCACTATTTTAGGGATTTTGCGTATTGTGATAGCGGCATGATTCCTTGGCTGCTTGTTTGTGAGCTTTTAAGTCAAACTGGAAAGCCTTTATCCACATTGGTCGCAGAACGCATTAAGTTATTTCCGTGCAGTGGTGAAATCAATTTCAAAGTGGAAAATGTGACCAATACCATGCAGAAAATAAAAGATCACTTTATATCTAACTCACCTAGCATAGACTACATAGATGGCTTGAGTATGAGTTTTACTGATTGGCGTTTCAATCTGCGCGGTTCAAATACAGAACCATTACTACGTTTAAATGTAGAGGCTAAAACCGGTCCGGAATTAGTGTACGCAAAAACTGTTGAGATTTCAAATTTAATAAATGATCAATATTCTGTGCAATCTAAATCAAATTAAGATTAATCCGTGACATTTATTTTAAGAAATAAATTAAAGTTTTCACTTGCCTTTGTTGCATTCATCCAACTGACGGTCAACATATTAGGTCAAATTATTGTTCTCAAGCAAGTTGGGGCTGGCGAAATTTCAGATGCATATATAGCTGCCCAGTCGGTACCTTCTGTTATTGCCTCTATTCTTATCGTCGCATTTCAAAGCGTATGGTTGCCTGCTTTTGTAAGAGTTGCTGAAAGTCGAAAGGAATGGTTAGAGCTTCAAGGAAATGCTCAACTATTTTTGCTCCTCCCTAGTGTCACGATAACAATAGCATTATGGGTTACTCAAAAAATATGGATTCCACAATTGTTTCCTGGATTCAATATAAACCAATTGACATTAACAGCAATTATGGCGCCATTGTTTTTTATAGCTTCAGTACTTAGTTGCCACTCCGCGCTCTACGTTACGGCTTTAAGATCTGTTAATAAATATATAGTCGCGGAGCTTTTACCACTTCTGACAACAATATTATTTTTAGTTGGGATGTACTTTCTAATCCCTATTTATGGGATAGTTATTGCTGCTTATCTTGCTTTATTGCGAGCATTGATTCTTACTCTAGGCTTACATTTTTTAGCTGGTAATCCTGCATATAACTTCAGTGTATTGACTAATAAAAACCAATTAATCAAGCAACTAACTTTAATACTTACCGGATCCTCCCTGTTTAAAACAAGCCCGCTAGTGGATCGTTATTGGAGTTCTCATGCTCCATCGGGTGGGTTAACCATTTATAATTTATCCCAAACTGCAATGGCGGCGTTATCAAGTATGTTTGATCGAGCTATTTGCGTTCCTAATGCCTCACAGATATCTAAGGCAGTAGCTAATCAAGACTTCACTAAAGTTAAGAGTTTATATCGATATTCTTTGACCGAGATTACGCTAATTTCAATCTTGATTGAGATTGTTATTTATTTCTCATATCCAGTTTATATATATTTATTAACACATTGGCTAGGTATGACTAATAGTTTAGCTACAGATGTGTGGGTATTATGTTTATTATTGATCGGCTATTTGCAGGCAAGTGCAGCGGGCTCGGTTTTTGTTGGTACTTTTTATGCCATGGGCGATATGAAAACACCGATGAAGATTGGTTTTTTAGGATTTATAATCAGCATATTTTTGAAATCAGGTCTGTTTTTAGTGTACGGTTTGAAGGGTATGGCAATTGCCACCTCTTTGTATTACATGATGAATGCTTTGGTGATGTTTTTATTGTTAGAAAGAAGAGTAAATGCAAGGTTATCCTGATGGGTTAGTGTTAGAAGATAAACCATGTCCTAACGGGTGTGCTAAAAATGACAGAGTTGTTCTTGAGGGGCAAGATAGACTGCATGATATTCCTGGACGTTTCAAAATAGTTGCCTGCAACCATTGTGGTTTACTCAGAACTAATCCAAGACCAACACCTGAAACTATTGGTATTTATTATCCAAGCGATTACGGGCCGTATCAGGATATTACTCAGCCTATCGCGCAAATTAAATCAAACTCTAAATTTAAGTTGTTTGTGGCGAAGTTGCTCAACATGGACTCAAGAGTGTTGCCACCTATTGCACCTGGTAACCTTCTTGAAATTGGTTGCTCATCTGGTGCATATTTATTGGAGATGCAAGAAAAAGACTGGGTTGTAGAGGGTATAGAGTATTCAGCTATAGCAGCTAAAAAAGCCGTACAAGCGGGCTTAAAAGTTCAAATATCTTCTCTTGAGGATGCAGAGACACCCATGCAAGCTGTCGATATTATTGCCGCATGGATGGTACTTGAGCATTTACACCAGCCAGTAGCCGCACTTACAAAAATTAGAGGATGGGTTAAGCCAAGCGGCTATTTAGTAGCTTCGTTTCCGGATAGCTCTTCATTAATGCAGAAAGTTTTTGGTGAGTATTGCTATGATTTACACTTGCCAAATCATCTGTACCATTATTCACCAAAAACAATAGAACGGGTTCTTAATTCGGCTGGCTGGCAGCTAATTAGAGTCAGCTGGCAGAAAAATGCCAATACTTTATTAAACAGTTTGGAATATGTTGCAACGCAAAAAAAATTGAAGTGGTTAATAAAAATGGTTGGTTGGCTAAGATTATCAAATCAAGCACGACACATTAGACTGATTTTGAATTGGCTTGCTGGAATAACTAAACAAAGTGGACGTATTGAAATTTGGGCTCAGCCTAAAGTAGATAAAGCCTAGATCAATGAAAATTCTTTGGTGGCCACACACAAACAATAGTAAAGTTGCAAGCGTTCGTTTACGTTGTTTCAATATTATTAATGCACTAAAAAAAAATGGATTAAATGTAGGCCTATATAAATTTGGTGATGCGCCAAATCTGATTATTTTATCAAAAAGATATGACGATTTTAGTGTTGAGCATGTTAAGCAGTTAAGAGAAAAGTATGGCACCAAAATAGTTTTAGATTTATGTGACAATCATTTTTATAGCCAACATAAAAGTGAATTTTGGGAAAGTCGTGCGGCACAATTAAGAAAAGCAATTCTCGCGGCAGATATAGTCATAGCTTCCTCCGAAGAGTTGGCGAAAACTATTCAGGAAGAGTTCGGTGAATTTCCATTAAATATCAAGGTCATTGAAGATGCTGTAGAGCATCCATATTATCCCAATATATTTGAGAAAGTTTGTCATCCGATTTGGGAGTTAAAACTCTATTCATTGAAGCAAAAACTTGCTCGATTGAGTAAGAGTAATGTATGTACTTTAGTTTGGTTTGGTAATTATGGTAGCGAGAATGCTGATGGAGGAATGACGGATTTAAAACTGATAGTAGAAAACTTAAATAAGCTTAATTTAACTTGTCCAATATCACTGACGGTTATAAGTAATAATAAAAGTAAATTTGATGAGATAAAAAAAGAATTTGATCTTCCCGTTTTTT
>JAKFBW010000041.1:0-2981 GCA_036676965.1 Flavobacterium sp.
CAGTTGAACAAATACGCTTTGGCGGAATTACCGGGAATGATATTGGGAGTGGGTTCGGTGACCGATGCCGCAGCAGCTTCGCTTTACATGCAGTTGGGAGCTAATTTTATAGTGACTCCGGTATTGCGGGAAGACATCGCCTTGGTGTGTAACCGCAGAAAAGTATTGTGGTCACCGGGCTGTGGAACGTTGACAGAAATTGCAAGAGCTGAAGAATTAGGCTGTGAAATCGTGAAATTATTCCCGGGAGAAATCTACGGGCCACAATTCATCAAAGGGATTAAAGGGCCTTGTCCCTGGACAAGCATTATGCCTACCGGAGGAGTTTCTACTGAGAGAGACAATTTAAAAACTTGGTTTGATGCAGGTGTAACTTGTGTAGGAATTGGTTCTCAATTAATCTCCAGTGAAATATTGGCCAACAAAGATTATGCAGGATTGGAGGCGAAAGTGAAGGAAACTTTAGCCATTATTGCAGGGATTAGAGGAAAGTAAAAGCTTAATTTCATTATAATTGCATCATTAAACAAATAATCAAATCAAATAATAAAAATGGATTTTAATTTATCTAAAGAATTGGCAAAAGAAACTGTTTTTGAACAGATTGCCGCGTTCTTAAAAAGTGAAAATTTTACTGTAGTGCAACAGGATCAAACCCGCCCTTGGGGAGGTTTTTTTGTAATAGATGAAAAGCAGGCACAAGCTTTTGCTGCAAAATTTTTTCCGCATCTTGAAATGTCTGAAATTCAAATCACCAACAAGTTGAGTCCGAAAATCTTGGTTGTTGCGCCTAATAAACGTTTATCCTGGCAATACCATTTTAGAAGAGCTGAGATTTGGACCATACTTTCCGGTTCAGTTGGGGTAAAAACGAGTGCCACTGATGAGGAAGGCGAGCTTCAACAACTTAATCAAGGAACTTTTATTCAAATGGATAAAGGAGAGCGTCATCGCTTGATAGGTTTAGATTCTTGGGGAATTGTGGCTGAAATTTGGCAGCACACTGATTCAGAGAATCCATCTGATGAAGATGATATCGTTCGTTTGCAGGATGATTTCGGAAGATAAGATTCTAAATATAGGCTATTTTTGATGTCGGACAGACCGGATTATATAGTTTTGTTTACAGCTTTTAATTTAAAAAAGTATGAGATTTTTAAAACAGTTTCATTTTTTTTGATTAAAAGCTGTATGTTTTTTACGTTAAATACATCAAAAATCACTATTTCTATTTGAAATGTCCCTTATTAATTCGTTATTTTGAAAGTTTAATAAAATCCTGGAGCGATCATTCTGGGTAAAATATAAGTAATGAAAGTAAAAAAGTTAGTTTGGATTTTATTTATACTGATGACATATTGTTCTCAAGCTCAGTATTATAATCTAAAATTTGAAAATTTTGATACCTCAAAAGGGCTTTCAAGCAGTACTTGTCTTGATATTTTTCAAGATCGGGAAGGGTTTATGTGGTTTGGAACCATTGACGGTTTGAATAAGTACAACGGATATGAATTTCAAATTTATCGTACAATCCTCAATAATCCGCGTTCTATAAGTAATAACAGAATCAACGTAATTACCGAAGACAGTCAGGGGAATTTGTGGGTAGGAACCGATAACGGATTAAATGTATTTGATAAGAATTCGGAGAGATTCTATAAAATTAATTTGCACCAGACGAAGGCTGCGGATGGCAACTTTCGAGAAGTCATAAACGGTTTATTGTTTGATAAAAAAACAAATACGTTATGGGTTGTTTCTAAAAACGGGGCTGTTAAATTGTTGTTGAACAGCAGGGTAGGTTCTGATTATGAGACATTAAAATTCATTCATTATATCCATAATAGTAAAGATAAAAGTTCAATAGACAGTAATGATGTCACCAGTGTTTTGAAAGATAATGGTGGTACTGTTTGGTTGGGGACTAAATCAGGTAATCTACATAGGTATAATTCCAAAACCAATAATTTTACCAGATTCGCTATTGATTTTGAAAGCAATCAGTATTTGAATCATTTACCAAAGCAAATTCTGTTAGACAAAGACGGAGATTTTTGGATTGGGAATGATTTGTCGCATCTGTTTTTGTATCAGACAGCTAAAAAACAATTTAGAAAGGTTTCCCCTGTAAATAAGAGTATCCCTATTTTTGATCTTTATCAAGATAAGAAAGGGACGATATGGGTTTCTACTGATGGAGATGGTATCTATTTGTTGGATAAAAAGAAAGGACTCTTACAACACCTGAAACATAATCCCGATGACCCATTTTCTTTGTCAAACAATCAGGCTTCAAAAGTATTGGAAGACAAAAGAGGTATTTATTGGATTGCGTCTTACAATACAGGGGTCAGTAAATTAGCAATTTCAAAGTCTTCATTCGGGCATTATTTTTATAAGCCAAAAAGTAACGAAGGGTTGAGTACTAAAATTGCCCAATCTGTATTAGAAGACAGTAAGAAAAGAATTTGGATAGGAACAGATGGAGGGGGCTTGAACCTTTTTGATGAGAAAAAAGGAACTTTTAAACATTTCAGGGCAAAACCGGGCGATTCGAATTCCTTAAGTTCAGATAAAATTGTTTATCTGATGGAAGGGGATAACAATGTCCTGTGGGTTTGTACTTGGGATGGAGGACTGAATAAGTTTTATACCGATAAGGGAATTGCCAAGTCATATAAATACAATCGTAATGATTCGTTTTCAATAGGACAAAATACGGTTTGGTGTGCTGAAAAAGATGCCAAAAAAAGATTGTGGTTAGGGACTTCTACGGCAGGGTTAAATTTGTTTGACCCGGTTACTGAAAAATTTTATCAGTACAAGAATATCCCGGGTGATGCGAAAAGCTTAATCAGCAATTTCGTTTTTTCTCTTTTTATTGATTCAAAAAAGCGTCTTTTTGTAGGGACTTCACAGGGATTATGTGTTACGGCACTTCATAAGATGAAAGGGTATATTCCTGAAAAAATAAACTTTTC
>JAKFBW010000042.1:0-2440 GCA_036676965.1 Flavobacterium sp.
AATAGCACGAGGGAAGGATTTCATCCCCAAAATGGCAGAGGGGCTAAGATTTTAGCAATAAGTTTTGGAGTTCAGTTTTACGCAACTCCCCCTTAACAAGGGGGCTAGGGGATTTTTTTTTTAACGGAAAAGTCCGCGAAGGAGCACAAAGGAGTAAGAGTATTCTTTGAGGTTTTTGAACTTCGAAGGATTATTTAAGTCTGAGGATTATAAATCCCGCGATCTGGATTCGAGATTTCAAATCTCGAATAGCAGGTTTTTGGCCGCATCAAAGTCAAAATCCAATTTCAGGTGTCGCCAAAAACAGGTAATGTTGATTTTGTTTTTAGCCACAAAGTCAACAAAAGAGCACAAAGAAATCTGCATTAATCTCTTACTTTTTGGATTTCCGGGTTAGGAATCAAGTCATGCGCTCCCCTCCCGATAGCGCTCGGTGAAGTTTTCTTTCGTCCGGCATGCACCAATTGCCTGATTGTGGCCAGGTGGGAAAGTAAAACCAAAGGAACTACACAACAGGGCAACCAGATGAAAGGAAAATATAAAACAGCAATGTTGGGCTGCTCAAAAGCAAACTTTTGAAATGGAAATGGTGCTGAGAGAATGGCATTTGCTACAATATTTATGAGAAGTCCCAAACAGATGAAATTCCAAATCAAGATTATTTTCCTGTCTAATTGCTTTGTTATATAACCAAAGTAAAAAATAATAGGAGCTGTAAGTCCCGATAAAATATCATAGTTTCTTCCCTCAAAGGTCATAAGTTCAGGAATGGTTTTGTTCACAAAAAGCCAGAAGAGAACTATTTCAACGGGAATTCTAACTACATGTACTATCGTCAAGGTCTTCGCGTCCCACCTGTCAATGATCTTTCGTCCTTTGGACGTCGCAAAAAGTCCGATGATAAATAAAAGTGGAGGCAAAACCAGAAGTAAAAATCTTGGCGGAATCGTATCGGTGACTTTGTAAAAACCTGATAGTCCGACGAAGGCTTGTAAAGCCAACCAAATCAATAAAATTAGTAATGTTGCTTTTGAATAATTGGTTGCCTTATAAAAAAGTGCAACAGTCAAAATTGTTGTCAGTCCGAAAATCAGGGGAATGTAGAAAGGTAGATTTTCCATTGAACTGTCTTTTAAAATAAATGCATTCAGTTTATTGGATGCAGCACGGCACGACTTACAGCACTCACCTCAATTGAAAAATAACAGGTTGAATCTGTGAATTCCTTTCCAAAGGAACAATTCAGATCCCCATTCCACCGGACTATTTTTTAACAGTAAATACACCACGTATCAACTTAGAGCCGACATAGATTATTCCAGGTCTAACCAAAAGGTATATCGCTGCACCGATTAAGGCAAGAATGGAACCAACGCCCGTTGGAAGGACCGCACCAAAAGTGTAAGTCATACCGAAGACAAACCCCAACAGACATTCTGCCCGATAAATAGGGAAAAACAGAGCGAGCGGGAATAGTCCCAAAATCATATAGCCTGGCACATCAGTGTTACCAAAGGAAAAAAAGACTGCGAGCAGAATTCCGAAAGACATGGCACCTACAAAGCCATATAAGGCTTGCTTTTGTTTGTTAAATGTTTCCGTATTTCCGGAGCGATAGATTCTCTTTTGGATACGGAAGGTGAGAAACCAAGTCAGTGTTGGAATCAAAATTCCTCCCCACCAATTGGAAATAAGCGGCAGGCTTTCATCTGCCAAAACATGATGGCTGGGCACACCGCCATGGAAATGATTCCAGGTTAGAAGTGCTCCGATAGCGAGCGTTGCAAATACTGTAATATACAGGCGGGTTTTTAAGAATTCCTTTTCGGTCATAGGCAATCAATATAGCAGGATTGAGAAGATTACTTGCGATTAATCTATAGTTCGCTTTTCTGTTTTTACTGGTTTGGTCTACCGAGACTCTGTGCTTTGCTTTCTTTTATCTCCCGCAGAGGCGCAAAGGCGCAGTTTCAGTTGTCCTGCTTCTCCGGAACCTGGACATTTTTCTTGTTAACCACAAAGTCAACAAAAGAGCACAAAGGAATTTCTCGCCACGGTGCAAAGTCGCGACGATTTTAATTACTCGCGAAGGCGCCAAGGCGCAGATAAAAAGGCCTGAAGGGCCGACAATGTAATGCCTGGGGTGGAGCTTGCGGAGCCCCAGGTAAAATGAAAGAAAATGCCATTGGTTTTTTGGCCGATTCAATGTCAAAATCCAATTTCGGGAGTTGCCAAAAACAGGTGAGGTTGATTTTTTTTAAAAACGCAAAGTCCGCGCAGGAACGCAAAGGTTTCAGAGCATCCTTTGCCATTTATTGAACCTCGAAGGATTATTTAAGTGCTGGGGTTTTTTCAGATTGGATCCCGATAGCCATCGCGGACCTACGATCTCGGTTCAGGATTTCAAATCCTGAACAGCACCTATAGAGAAGGCCTGAAG
>JAKFBW010000043.1:0-29526 GCA_036676965.1 Flavobacterium sp.
TTTTTGCCAAAAATGTGCCGAAATTGGTATTGATGGACTCATCATTCCCGACCTTCCGGTAGATGTGTATGCCGAGCAGTACAAGGCGACTTTTGATAAATACGGCCTAATCAATGTGTTCCTAATCACCCCACAAACCTCTGACGAGCGCATTCGTTTTATAGACAGTGTTTCGGATGGTTTTATCTATATGGTGAGTTCAGCCAGTGTGACGGGATCTTCAGCAGGTTTTGGAAGCACGCAGGAAGATTATTTCAAACGCATTGCCGATTTGAATTTAAAAAATCCACAAATAGTAGGATTCGGAATCAACAATGCCGAAACCTTTAAACAAGCCACCCAATATGCCAAAGGTGCCATTATTGGTAGTGCGTTTATTACCCACTTAAAAGAAAACGGCAGCGGAAAAATTGCCGAATTTGTAAAAGCGATTCGATAAAATATTCTTTTTTTATAAAGCTATAACGGCGTTTAAATGAACTTTAAACGCCGTTTTTTTATGCTACAAAAAAGTAAAATGGTTTATAATAAATTAATACATCTAAATTCTTTCGCAATAAATTACCACCGCCTCAATATATCAGATTATGAATAGTTTTGTTAAAAGTAATTGAAACCAAAATGCTTTGCAAAAGTATTTATTCGCTTTTAAAAAGGAATAAATTAAAAGATATAAAAACATGATTTATTAAATATTTTTAACTAGAAATTGATTACTTTCGTGACTTCAATTTTTATTTTAAGCCAATTATCGTATGGATAAAAGCGTTCATTTTTATAAATCCCGTAAAGCCTTCAAAACATTTTTAAAAACAAAAAGAAGGAAGAAAAAATTAAAAAAAAGATATCTGGGATTTCTAAAACACAAACAAGCGATAAAAACAAGTGTCGATTTTGATAGAAATTACTTAAAACCAAAATATCAAGGCAATCGTTATTTTGCTTTTAGAAAGAAACCTGAGTATAATGATGTTATTCAGTTTCTTATCCCCAGATATAAAAAATTTTCTGAACTTAACTTACCAGTTAATGAAGATGGAAAGCTTTTGGTTCCTAAAACATTTTCAATTTCAGAAAACACAGAAGAATCAATGTTTTTTTTAAAAAGGCTTTTTAATTGCTTGTATATTGAAAAACCCAAGATTATTTTAATTGACTATACTATATGTGACTATTTAGATGTAGATGCTTCTGCATGTATGGATTTAATATTGGAAGGATTTATTAATTACTATAATAAATGTATTAATAAACAACACAAAGTAAATATTGACAGAATTCTTCCAATTAATTTTGAAAATAAACCAGATATTTCAAATGTTCTCTTCTCAATAGGGGCATATAAAAATCTTAAGAACTTCGAAATGAAAAAAAGTTCAGATGCAAATTTTTTAGCTTTCAAATTAAGGATTGGTGATAATCAACATGATAAAAAAGGAGTTTCAAAAGAAATACATGAAACTGAAATAGTAGATTATGTAATTGATTGTTTGAAAATTTCCGGAGATGAATTAACACCAACTGCAGAATCTAATCTATCAAAAGTTGTTGGGGAAGTTATGGCGAATGCAGAAGAACACTCAAACTTTCGTTTTCGATATGCTATAGGTTATTTTGTCAAACCTAATAAAATTAACAATGGATTAGGAATTTTTAAACTATCAATATTTAACTTTGGTCAAACAATTTATGAATCTTTCTCTAAAAAAAAGAATAGTGATTTAGAGATAGTGAAGAAGATGGCAGAACTTTCTGAAAAGTATACTAAAAATGGTTTATTTAAAAAAGCAAAATATGAAGAAGAAACTTTATGGACTCTTTATTCATTACAGGAAGGTGTAACTTCTCTTAAAGATTGGAAAAGAGGAAAAGGTACAATTAGATTTATCGATAGATTTTTTAAACTTAAAGGAGATGATTGTAGTGATAACGCATCGAGGTTGACACTTATTTCTGGAAATTCCAAAATAATTTTTGACGGCACCTATCCTCTAAAAGAAATAATAAAAGGAAATGATAAAAAACCCATGCAGGTAATGACTTTTAATGATAGTGGTGATATTAGTGAACTACCTAATGAAAAATTTGTTACCTTTGTGCCCCAAACTTTTCCTGGTACTTTGATAACCGCAAAAATTTGTTTAACAAGTAAGAATACTATATAATGGAAGCAACAATAGATTTATCTAATTTTAGAACAGCTGGGTCTAAAGTCTTTACTGGTCGTGATAGAGGAATTTTTGTACGTAATAATTCTAAAATTGATGAACTTGTATCTACCAATGACCATATAGACATTTTAGTTCCTGACGATATACGATCAATTAATCCGTCTTTTTTAGAAGAATTTTTAATTAATGTTGTTCAAAAGTTAGGGAAAGAAAAATTTTACAGAAATATTTTTTTTAAAACATCTGGGAGATATAATATAGAAGAAGATTTACAAGAAGCTGTTGATAGTATTTTGAGAGAAGAAAATGGACTTTCAAAATAAGTTTATTTTTAATTTTATTGTAACTAAGGAAGAACTACCACAGTTTCAATTATCAGATATATCAGATATTGCTCAGGTTATTATAGCCATAATGAATATTTTTTTGGCTATACATATTTTCCGCTTTGAAAAAAAGAATAGAACAGAAACTAAAGCTGATGAAGATTTTAAAAATGTCAGTTCGATAAAGCTTCAAGGTTTTAAAGATTTTATAATTGCACCTAATTTTCAGCATCTACAAGATTTTTTTGCAAATCTTTTAAGCTTAAAACAAAAAATTACCACATCGCAAATTGATGAAGCATTAAGTATTGAACTTAATGGATTTATTAAATCTGAGGTTAGCAAGTTTCGAGTCAATTTTAATGATACTATATTGAATGTTAATAGAAATCTTTTTGATTCCATTAAATTAAAAATTGAAGAATTAAGCGATCATTTAATTACAGTAATATCAGATGGAACTTATGATTTACGGGATTCAGAATCATTTTCAACTCATATTGCTTCACCAATAAATTATACTAAAAATGAAATTGTTGCTTTACTAATTACTTATAAAGGAGATTAACTTTTATAAATTTATAAGTCTATTATAAAAACGGCACAATCTCTTTGGAGTTTGCGCCGTTTCCTATTTAAAGCAACATCCATCCGCCCCCAAACTGGTGCTCGATTGCATCGAGTACCTACTTTAATGAAAAGCCCTCGCTCGAAGTCTCCCGACCCATATCTTTTCTAGTTCGTTTAGCTTACGTTATGCAAAAATACTTCGGCAGGAATACTGAAATAATTCTTTAATTTCTGGGCCATTTTTAAGGTGATTTCTCTCTTTCCTGAAAGTATTGCCGAAACATGACCTTTACTTCCGATAATCGGTTCAAGGTCTTTTGCTTTTATTCCCATTTCCTTCATTTTGTATTTGATAACTTCCAAAGCATCCAGTTCCGGTAATTGATAATTTTTTTCGTCAAAATCTTTTACCAAGACAATGAGCAAATCCAATTCATCGCTTTCCGGAGTATTCGGTTCGGCATCAAAGATTTCCATCATTCGTATGGAAGCCTTATTGTAATCGTCTTCTGTTTTTAATACTTTCCAGTTCATCATTAAATCTTTTTGTCTGTTAGAATTGTTGTGTCAAAAGCAATTGTTTCCACATTTATTTTATCGTATTCCTGGTATGTTCCAAACCAAATTACATAACAGGCGTTTTGCAAAAAATTAACTGAAACAACTAACCGAAAATCATTTCCCTTGATATTGAAAACTACACGATTATTATTTACGATACTTGCATTTCCATAAATTCTCTTCAGTTCGTTGAAATTGCTGAATTCATGTTTTGAAAATTCGTTATACCAAATCAGCAATTGTATTTCTGCTATTGGGTATTTTTTGATGTAAAATAAAATAGTTTTCTTTACAAGGATTTTCATTCAGCAAATGTAAACAAAAGTTTTCAATTTGCAAACTCTTGTTTGATTTTTAAGATAATACCTTCGAAGCACCCTAACAACAAATTTGAAATAAGTGAATCGGGATAACAAGATGGAGAAAAAAAACTCTCCTTAATTTTAGTTTTATTTTAAGAGGGTTTACAAATACAAAAAAGAAATCAAGTCTATCTTTGTAGCTTCTGAATAAGAAAGCGGAAAATTGCTTATTTATTTTTTAAAATAAAGCTAAAAAACAACTACATGAACAGCCAACCCATTGCCTATTCCATTTTAGATCTTGCCCTGGTTGCCAAAGGAAATTCAATTAATGAAACCCTTAAGAATACGGTCGTCCTGGCTCAAAAAGCCGAAGAATTTGGTTATACCCGTTTCTGGTTGGCCGAACATCACAATATGGCCGCCGTTGCCAGTAGTGCGCCTGTGGTTTTGATTGGTCGGGTGGCGCAAGCAACAACAACAATTCGAGTGGGCTCCGGTGGTGTTATGCTCCCAAATCATGCTCCACTTATCGTGGCGGAACAGTTTGGTACTTTGGGAAACCTCTATCCCAACCGAATCGATTTGGGCCTGGGAAGGGCACCGGGTACCGATCCGGAAACGACCCGCGCCATTCGCTCCGATTTTATGGATGCTGCCCATTCTTTTCCCGAAGAAATAGAAAAAATTCAAAATTATTTTTCGATAAACAATCAAAATGCGAAAGTTAGGGCAACCGTAGCCGAAGGTGTCGATATACCACTTTATATTTTGGGTTCCAGCACCGAAAGCGCCCATTTGGCGGCAAGAAAAGGACTCCCCTATGCTTTTGCCAGCCATTTTGCAACAGCCCAACTGTTACAGGCATTGGATATTTACCGGAGTGAATTTATGCCTTCGGAAGTACTTCAAAAACCCTATAGTATGGCAGGAATCAATGTTTTTGTTGCCGATACCGGTGAAGAAGCCGAAAGAATGGCGACTTCATTTGTAAAAATGATTATCGGATTATTGGCCGGTGCAAAAAGAGAGTATCTTGACGAAGCCTGCGAAATGACCGCCGATTTAAAAGAAATGCTGGAACATCCTTCGGTTCAACAAATGACCCGTTACACTTTTATCGGAAGCAAGTACACCGTAAAAAAACAAATTAAAACCTTCTTGGAGAAAACCGGGGTTGATGAACTTATTGTAGCCACCAATTGCCACAACCATAAAGACCGTGTAAAATCGGTGCAACTTTTTGCCGAAATTATGAACGAACTCCATGAGGATTCTCTTTTTTAGTTGCATTCTTTAAAAGAAACTCCGACTGAAAATCAATAAAAAAGAGGCTTAAAAAAGCCTCCTGGTATTGTATACGATTGTCGGGATTAATAACTTTCAGCGACAATTTCAGCCTCAAATTCCATCGTGTCTTCTGCTGCTGTATTTGCATACACCTCTTGTTTTGACGCTTTGAGTGCATTAAACCTTTCTAATTCTTCCAACGCTCCTTCTTCTCCCGAAAAATATGGAAAAACATCCATAATAGGAGATTCAGAAATGGCAGGAATGGTATAATCGCCCATAGTCCCTTTCATAGTAGAAACTGTGTTATCATAAGCTTCCTTTACATCATTGGCCTGCACCAATAAATACATATTGGTCTTGCGTTCCTTACCGCTTTCTTCGTCATAAGCCAATAATGAAATTTTGGATTTAAACCAACGATCGGCATTTTCGAAAGGATGAATCTCGGCATAATTCGCCACTTTTATATTCGTGATTTTAAATTCTTCACTGATATAGGCCGCCATTTCTTCATTAATTCTGGATTCGGCTTCCGTATAGGACAACGCATCTACCAAATAAGGCTCAGTCGTAATCTTTTGTGATCCAATATCATCTGTTTTTCTATATTTTACTTTGCATTCGTACCACATTGTGCTCATATATATTTTTTTTAAGGACGTCAAAGATAGATTTTAAAGGGAAAAAAAATCCTAAATCCTAAAATAGATATTCACAATTTAGAGGGAATCCCAGCTTTGCTTTTTTCTGTCTTTTGAAGGCTTTATCATATCTAAAAAATGCTCCGTTTTTATTTGAATAATTTTAGTGTTTTTTATCAAATTTAAAGGAAAGGCCAAGTTCTACTGACTTTGTAACACAATAATAATTCAACTCTTTATATAAATTCCAAAAGCTTTACAGACATACTTTCTGATGGGATTCGACTACTATTTTTTGCATTAATCTAAAGTTTCTTTTGTATCTTTAATATCCTTTTCTAAAACAAAAACAAACCCCATCAATCTCATAATAAACAAATTACAAAAACCTCCAACAGACAAGAAATAAACGATTAAAACAGTAACCCTAAAATTTAATGTCATGAAAAATGCAATTAATTGGTTTGAAATACCGGCAACAGATTTTGAAAGAGCAAAAAAATTCTACGAGACTATTTTTGATGCAAAAATACAGGAAATGCCAAATATGGAATACAAATATGGAATGTTGCCTGCCGACTGGGAAAATGGAGGAATTGGCGGCGGAATTGTACAGGGTGAAGGTATGGAACCTTCTGATAAAGGGACAATTGTTTACTTAAATGGCGGTGAGGATTTGAGTATTCCGCTTTCAAAAGTGGAAAATTCGGGAGGAAAAATCACAATGCCAAAAACCTCAATCGGAATGAACGGTTTTATCGCGCAATTTATAGACACCGAAGGCAACAAAGTAGCCTTACATTCGATGAAATAACACGATGCTTTCCTAAATTGAAAAACAATCACACCTTAAAGTAATTGGTAAAAATCAGGCAATAAAATATAGGGTGCCTTTAATCATTTGTAACTATTTTTATATATTTTTGAGAAAAATAAAATAAGCGCTTCATCCTGCCACCCCCAAAGGAAACAGGGGTAAATCAGGATAATTTTGTCAGCCAGGCAGCCGTTAGCGGAAAATGCAAAGCGGAATGTATTATTAAAGATGGCAAAATGATTAAATACCAAAAAATATGAATTTAGATTTCGAGCATTTTGAACTTCCTTTTTTTACCAATTTATTAATTCTATTAGTAACCGCACGATTTATAGGAGAGGTATTTGAACGGTTCAAACAACCGGCTATGATTGGCGAAATTATTGCCGGAATTATTTTAGGGCCAAGTCTCTTAAATTTTATTCACAGAACTGAAGACATCAAAGTCATCTCCGAATTAGGGATTTTTCTTTTGGTTATTATTGCCGGACTCGAAATTGATATTGATGATATCCTGAAATCATTAAAAGGGAAAAACATAATCATTTCTGTCATGGCATTTTTTCTGCCTATCATCAGTGGTTTTGCCGTTGGATATTTCTTCAACCAGGATTTAATGACTACCGCCTTCATCGGATTGTGTGTGGCCATCACGGCACTCCCGGTGAGTATCCGCATTTTGATGGACTTGGGGAAAATCAATTCGGAAGTAGGCCAAAAAATAATCTCTGTAGCCATTTTTGACGACGTTTTGGCATTGACCATTTTAGGGGTTTTACTCAACCTAAAAGATACGGATATGTCTCCTGCCGCTTTCGCCAAAGTCGCTTCAATCTCTTTAGTCAAATTATTGGTATTTGTAACCATTTTGGGATTCAGCTATTATTTAATTAAAAAAATCACCAGGAAAGGCAATTACATAGAAGAATCCCTGGACAAATTACTGTCAGTGATTAAAGGAAAAGAACCGCTATTTGCCATATTTTTTGCTTTCGTGCTTTTGTTTTCAACAATCACAGAAACCTTAGGTTTTCACTTTATTGTTGGTGCTTTTTTCGCATCCATGCTAATCAGTGAATCCTTGATTGGGAAAGAAAATTTACAGACAATTGAAAGAACCACCAGCAGCCTGGCAATGGGATTTTTAGCTCCCATTTTTTTCGCGGGTATCGGACTTGAATTTAATATTTCTTCTATTAACAACATCGGACTTTTGATTGCCGTTGTTTCCGTTTCTTATCTTTCAAAAATTGTTGGAGGCTATTTAGGGGGCACATTCGCAGGTTTAGACAAAAAAGTATCCATGGCATTGGGAATTGGCCTTAATGCAAGAGGGATTATGGAATTGGTCATTGCCAATATTGCCTACAAAGCAGGATTAATTAACCTTGAAATATTCTCTATTTTAATAATAATGGGAGTATTAACCACATTGACAACCCCTTTGATGCTGAAAAGATGTTTCAATCGAATGGCTTAAAACCCGGCCGCCCATTGACTTATCCAACAAGAAGTTAGAGGTGTTTTCAGTCAGACAAGCCGTAATAATAAATGATTGCTTTTATGGAAATAATAGATTTTTTCAAAGAACTGTTCGAATACAATTGTACTGCTAACAAAGCGCTTCTGAAACTGTTTCAGGATCATGAAGGCAAAATTCCTGAAAAATCAATCCAACTGCTTAATCATTTGCTCAATGCGCATCAAATATGGAACGAACGTATTCTAGATACAAAAAATGCCTGTGATGTTTGGGAAATCCGGCCGTTCCATCTTCTGGATGAAATAAATGAAACCAACTATACCCAAACATTACAAATTCTGGATAAGCTTACATTGGATAACGTAAAGCATTATAAAACCTCAAAAGGAATCGATTTCTCCAATTCCATTCGGGACATTGTATTTCACATTATCAATCATTCGAACTACCACAGGGCACAAATCGCTACTGATGTAAAACAAAACGGCATAGAACCCATCAATACCGATTATATCTTTTACAAAAGAAAATAAAAACCTCTCTAATCCATGAGCTCAATGTCGTTACGTTAAGCTGTTTTGACCATCACTTCGATTTTTAAACTTAATGACATTGCGTCCACCAACCTCGTTTAAGCCTTTTTAAACAGTGTTCCTTTTTGTTTATCGTGTAAAAACCAAATGGTTTCCTTTGGACAGCGTATCATCAAATCGGTAGCCTTCGTAATCAAAGCCTTTGAGATCATCAATGGTTTGTGCATTGGTGTCAATGATATAACGCACCATCATACCTCTCGCTTTTTTGGCAAAAAAACTGATCATTTTCAGTTTTCCGTCTTTATAATCTTTAAAATCGGGCGTGATTACCGGCACTTTTAATGCTTTGACATCTACGGCCGAGAAATATTCATTACTGGCCAGATTGACAAACAACTCCCCTTCTTTTAATTCCTTGTTTAAAGTTTTGGTTACCGCCGCTTTCCAGAATTCATACAGATTTTTTTTCTCATCAATCGGTAATTTGGTTCCCATCTCCAGTCGGTAGGCCTGAATCAAATCCAAGGGCTTCAACAAACCATACAAACCGGATAAAATGCGTAGCTTATCCTGCAAATCATCTAATTTTTCCAACGGAATCGAATGGGCATCTAAACCGGTATAAACATCCCCGTCAAAAGTATAAATCGCCGGGCGTGCATTTTCGGGGGTAAAAGGTGTTTTCCAACTCTGGTTTCGTTCCCAGTTCAAATCGGCAAGTTTATCCGAAATACTCATCAATTCCGAAAGTTCTTGGGGCTTCTTTTGTTTCAATACTTTATGTACTTGTCTGGACTCTTTCAGGAATAAAGGCTCAGAATATTTGGAGGTAGGCAGTTCTTTTTCAAAATTTAAAGATTTGGCCGGAGAGATAACAATTTTCATATATGTAAAAGTTATATATTATAGGTCATATATATTATCGCCTTTTTACCTGTCTGCCGACAGGCAAATTTATTGGTGTTTGCTTCACTGAGTTAATATTTTTCATAGATGTTCAGCGAATTTCATTTATCTCACAAAATTATATTTCATCGGTGTTCGATGATTTTCAATTGCTTGCGCAAACTTGTTGTTAATAGCGATTTCATATTAATCCTGTTTCAGGTAATTTTTATTGATGTCCCAAAAGTACAAATTGAAACCAACATACCGCATCTCTAAAATTGAATTGTTTAATAGTAAAATAGAAAATATAAATCACGCTAAAAATGACCTCAATAACGCCATAAAAGACTTTTTAAACAATATTATAAAACTAAGTTTAGACCGTTATTATCCGTTTAAAAGGTTAGATTCTCAACTATTTCTTTATTTTTGTGATACTAACAATCATTGCATCCATTAGTATTTACCATGGAATAGTCCATATATTACTTTCTAAATGTCATCTAAAAAATAAATGCCCAATGAAAATTAAAATAAATATGAGGAATGCGATTAGAAAAATTTACAGTACAGCCTTGTTTAATGAATTTTTTGAAAATGAAAAATCAAGTGGTATTATCCTCATAGCCTGTACTTTATTTTCTTTATCTATTGCCAATTCCATTTTTAGCGAACATTATTTACACATTTGGCATTACCCCATTGGCGGTCAAAGTATAGAATATTGGATTAATGATGGTTTGATGACCATTTTCTTTTTGTTAATTGGTTTGGAATTAGAACGGGAAATATATGAAGGGGAATTATCCAAAATCAAGGATGCTTTGTTACCTATTTTTGCGGCTTTAGGTGGTATGATGGTTCCTGCTGGCTTGTATTTATTGTTGAATTATGGAACGGAAGTCCAATCAGGTGCGGGAATACCAATGGCAACCGACATTGCCTTTGCATTGGGCGTATTGTCCTTATTGGGTAATCGCGTGCCCATTTCCCTAAAAATATTCTTAACGGCCTTGGCGGTTATTGATGATTTAGGAGCGATTATCGTGATTGCGGTTTTTTATACCAATACGATTTCCTGGATTCATCTCTCAGGGGCACTTGGGACTTTATTGCTGCTGTTTGTCTTGAACCGCATGAAAATCAAAAAGCTGATTCCATATTTAATCGGAGGAATCATCATGTGGTACTTCATGCTGAACTCGGGAATTCACGCCACCATTACCGGAGTGCTGTTGGCCTTTGCCATCCCGGGGGCAACACATTCCGGTAAATCACCTTCGACTATTTTAGAACAATTTTTACACAAACCGGTGGCTTTTTTTATCCTTCCTTTTTTTGCTTTGGCCAACACTGCAATCACCGTCAGTTCAAATATTGCTGAAACATTAGAACAGCATTACAGTTTAGGTATTGCTTTAGGGTTAATTGTAGGGAAACCACTGGGGATTTTTATCTTTAGTTTTTTTGCCGTTGCTATCGGAATTTGCAAACTTCCGGGAGACATCAGCTGGAAAACCATTGCCAGTGTTGGATTCTTGGGAGGTATCGGATTTACGATGTCTATCTTCATTACGCTACTGGCGTTTAGTGACCAAACGATTATTAATAACGCCAAATTTGTCATCCTGCTTTCATCACTAGTTGCCGGCCTTATTGGTTTATCATTGTTAAAAGTAACCCTGAAAAAAGCACCTAAAGAAATAAATACTTATTAAATATTGGCCTGCTTCAACTAGGACTTAAACCACTCAAAATCAATATTAAATTCCCTTAAAAACAACTTTTAGTCCAATAAATTCGTTAAATTTGGAAGTAGTACACTAACTAAATTTTTCGAATCATGGATAAATCTTTAAATTGGTATTTAAGGAGACATTCTCTGTTGTATAAAATTAGATTTTTTTTGATTTCTAAAAAGGCCACTGATGATCGGTTGGAGCATTTTTGTTACAACGGCATGAATCCTAAAAAGAACATCCCTGAATTTTTTTTCGAAGTCAACAAATCTATTTTCCCTAAAGCCAATAAACAAAAACCCGATTTCGAAAAAGCAAAAAAAATAGCGCGATGGCTTGAAAATCATGTCAAAGGAGGTGCGGGACTTGGTAAATCCTCCGAAATTACGTTACGAAAAATGATTAATGGTGAAGGCGGGGTTTGCAGTGATCTTTCGCAAGTGTACAACAACTTTTGTGTCATTAATGATATCAAAGTAAAAGAATGGGGATTGAAAATTATATCTGAAGATCCCTCCATCAAAGGGGGACATTCGTTTAACGAAATCTACTCGAAAGAATTTCAAAAATGGATTTTGATAGATGTTTCCAAATCAATCTGTTTTTACAACTCCGACCCCAAATTACCGCTATCGGTTTTTGAATTTTTACGGCTAAAAAAAGAGAATCACACCATCACTTACGCTATTTTCAATAAAAAAATGACCCCTGACCAAAAAAGAATACAGGCCTTGTATTTTACGTCCTGTTCCTTTCCTTTTCTCATTACCCATTATTGCAATAAAACCTATGACTATTTCTTAAACAAACTGGGATTTCTGCCGGAATCTATAGTTCACGGCATTGTGTATCTAACCGGAAAAAGTTATGCCTTTGAGTTTCCCAAAGGGAACGAATAACTATAATTTTGGAATAAATTTATGAAGTGACAACAGAGCCGTTTCAAACAAATTTCCGAACTTGTGTGCCTTATCAAATAAACCAATAATGGATTTGTTCAATCCCGAAACAGACGAAAACACTAATCTGCTGCCCAAAGACGGGACTGTCAATTATTATGGCCCCATAATGCCTTTAAGTGAAGCTAACCGATATTTAACTGACTTGTTAGAAACTATAGAATGGAAAAATGATGAAGCTATTATTTACGGAAAACGCATCATTACCAAAAGAAAAGTGGCCTGGTACGGGGATACCAACTTTAATTATACCTATTCTAACACCACAAAACAAGCCTTGCCTTGGACCAAAGAATTGCTTACTCTAAAAGCACTGGTGGAAGAAAGAACGGGAGAGACCTATAATTCCTGCTTACTCAACTTATACCACAACGGCACCGAAGGCATGGCCTGGCATAGCGATGCCGAAAAAGACCTGAAAAAAAACGGAGCCATCGCCTCACTGAGTTTTGGTGCCGAACGAAAATTTGCTTTCAAACATAAAGAGAGTCAGGACACGATTTCCATCCTTTTACAAAACGGAAGTTTACTGGTGATGAAAGACGAAACCCAAACCCACTGGTTGCATCGCTTACCTCCCACTACACGCATCAGCAAACCCCGGATAAATTTAACATTTCGAACAATTGTGTTGGAACCATAATAATAACTTTTTTAGAATTATTCCCTCTTGATGTGAATCCTAATGAAATAAAAGCGAACAAACCTTCGTTAACAATCTAATTATCAAAAACTAAATAAAAGTTTTTTTTTTGAGTCCTGTAAGAAGTCGTTTTGTACCTTTGAGATTCAGGATATCAAAACACTCCGGAGTTTTCAAAATTACCTTATGATAAAATAACAGTTTTAAAAGCTACAGTACTACTTTCATATTCTGGTCCCGCAAATAAAGCAATTATCAATAAGTAATTTAAATTATAATTCCATTGCTTCATTTGTTCTATTATTTTTTTTAGGGAACTGCATTCAATTTAACATTATCAAAAAAATGTACAATGCTTCCAATACAAAAAATCATACTGCTCCTACTTGTATTCTGCTGTTATCAACCCTCCTTTTCACAAGAAAAAAAAAGAGAAAACGATAAACCAGTGGAAAATAAAAATAGCCGTAACCTTTCTAAAAAAAACAAAATCCTTTCCCATATCCCCCGTTTTCTATTGAAAGGCGACAATCCGAAAATAACCCGAAAAAAATATAAAAACAAAACCAACTTCAACGGAAAAATTATTCGAAATATCGAAATCGTCACGCTTGACCCATTTGGATTTTCAGATAAAGACACCACCAAAAAACCCGTCAATTGGGGCGAAATAACGGGAAATCATTTGCACCTGAAAACCAAAGCATTCACCATTAGGAATCTGTTATTTTTCAAAAAAAATATCCCATACAATTCCTTTCTGATAAAAGAATCGGAACGTATCATCCGGGCCCAGAATTTTATCCGTGAAGTTACCATTACAGAAAAACTGAGCGGCCCAAAATCGGATTCTGTTGACGTTTTCATTCGAACCCTGGACTCTTGGAGCACGGCTCCGCATTTTGAAATCTCAAATTCCAAAATGGTTTTGGGCTTGAACGAACGAAACTTTGGGGGATTGGGACATCAAATGAATTATAAATACACCAAACGATTTAGTGATGGCAAAAATGCGAATAGTCTGGAATACCAGATACCCAATATCAAAAACACTTTCATTAAAACCATACTGACGTATCGAATTGACCTGGAAGGACATTACACCAAAAGCATCAATATAGAAAGACCATTTTTTTCTCCTTTGGCGGCTTGGGCGGGCGGAATATATCTGGATCAGCAATTTAGAAAAGACAGTGTCCAGGGTGCCGACGCTGTTTACGTCTACCAAAATTTCAAATACAGCTCCCATGATTTCTGGTTTGCCAAAGCATTCCCTATCATCAAAAGAGACAGTACCAATCACAAAACCACCAATTTAATTCTTTCGGCCCGTTTTTTAAACAAAAATTATCTCGAAAGCCCGACAGCAGCATATGACACCATCAATTTTTACTCCGGTGAAAAGTTCCTGCTTATGGGAATCGGTATCAATACCCGGGAATTTATTGAAGACCGCTACATTTTTAAAAACGGTATTATTGAAGACATTCCCATTGGAAGAATATTTGGACTTACAGCGGGGTATCAATATAAAAATGAAAACTGGAGACCCTATTTGGGAGGCCAGCTTTCTTTTGGGAATTATCATGATTGGGGCTTTTTGAGTACCAATCTTGAAGTGGGCACTTTTTTTTCGAATGCTGTAACAGAACAGACGACCTATTCGTTTCAAGCCAATTATTTCACCAAACTGTTGGAAACCAGAAAATGGAAATGGAGACAATTCATCAAATACCGGATGCTTTGGGGCAATAACCGAAAAAAGTCCATTGGAGATTTACTCACCATAAATGATAATTATGGGATTCAGGGGTTCAAGAGTCCGATTTACGGAACCGAAAAAATGGTTCTTACGCTGCAAACCCAAGCCTACGCCCCAAAAGACATCTGGGGTTTCCGGATGAATCCTTATTTCAACTATTCAATTGCAGTACTGGGCAATCAAATAGATAAGCCCCAAAAAAGAAAAGGATATTCAAAAATTGGTATCGGGCTTATCATCAACAATGATTATTGGGTTTTTAGCTCCTTCCAATTATCCCTTTCCTATTACCCTTTAATTCCTTTTGAAGGCGAAAATCTATATAAATCGAATGCCTTTGTAACTTCTGATTTTGGTTTCCAAAGTTTTGAATTGGCCAAACCCCGAACAGTCCTTTTTAAGTAAATTTCTTTAGTGGTCTAAAATACTACAAAAAGAACATTCTCCTAAAGTATTTATATAAATATCTATATTTAAATAAATTACATTCTTATTATCAAATAAATTCACTAAATTAGATATATAAATCGTACTAAAATAAATGTTTAATTAAAACCCTATAAAAGATGAAAAAATTACATTACTGCTTAATGATACTGATGCTATCATTAATTACAATTCCGACCAACATAATGGCAGCCGAAAAAAATCCCACCACCCCAAAAGAAGTTCCTGCCGAAGTAAAAACAATGCTTAACCGCTTAGAAGAAATTAAAGCGATGGACAAATCAACTTTAAATTCTTCAGAAAAAAAAGAACTGCGTAAGGAAGTAAAAGAAATTAAACACACTTTAAGAACCACTGGAAACGGGATTTATTTATCCGTTGGCGCTATAATAATTGTCATTTTATTATTGATTTTATTACTATAAAACTCCAAACAAAACATAACATTTTATAGAAGGAACGTGTTATACGTTCCTTTTTTATATACCAAACTAATGTTAATAGCGTTATAACGGCATAATAATTGGCAAATGTATCGTAATGCCCTTAAATCGAATACAAAAGAATCTTTAATTTAAAAATGAAAAAAAAATGAAAACATTAAAATTATTTGCCTTAGGAATCGTACTGTTTATTAGCAGTGCTGTTGAAGCCCAAGTTTCTGTAAATGTAAATATAGGAACACCTCCTTCTTGGGGACCTGCCGGATATGCCCGTGTGGATTATTATTATTTACCTGACATTCAAGTCTATTATGATATTCCCGCAGCACAGTTTATTTATTTTGGAAATGGTAGATGGTATCGTTCAAGATATTTACCAAGCCGTTATAGAAACTATGATTTATATAGCGGATATAAAGTGGTTTTGAGTGATTATCATGGAGACCGCCCTTATACGTATTTCAAACAACATAAAGCCAAATACTATAAAGGGTATAAAGGAAAACCGCAAAAAACCATTGGCAACCGAAATAGCAATAATGCCCATAAATACAACCAACAAGGAAAAAGTGGGAATTATAATAAAGGAAAAAGTGGGAACAGTGGTAAAGGAAACGGACACGGAAAAGGAAACAATTAAAAAAACGACTAACCCAATTCAAAAAAAGGAACGCGACATGCGTTTCTTTTTTTTTGTCCAATCTTAAAAAAAAACTTAAAAAAATCATTGTGGCACAGTTGTTGGATTTAGGGTAAGTGTATATACAAAAGCAATAACAAAACGAATAAAAAAATTGAACAGTAATTATAAAATTATAGACAAAATGAAAACTTTAAAATTAATAGCCGTTGGAATAATTTTACTTATATCAAGTACATCTCAAGCACAAGTTTCAGTAAGTTTAAATTTAGGAACAGCTCCTTCTTGGGCATCTAGAGGATACGTACATGCAGAATATTATTATTTACCAGACATTGAAGCCTATTATGATGTACGTGCTTCACAATTCATCTACTTTGGTAGAGGAAATTGGATCAGATCCAGACATTTACCTGTACAATACCGAAATTATGACTTAGATCATTGTCATAAAGTTGTATTGCATGATTATCACGGAAACCGTCCTTATGCTTATTTTAAAAATCACAAAGCCAGATATTATGGAGGCTACCGAGATGATGACCGCAGAAATAATGACCGTCGATATAACGACAATCGTTATAGCGACAGATATAATAGAAATGACAATAGATACCGTTATGCCGACAACGACCGTTATTCTCACGACCATCGAGAAAATGACTCCAGAAGACATGACAGGGATTAAATCATAACGCAAAAAGAGAGTTTCAGCAATGAAGCTCTCTTTTTTATTGGCTCTTTTTAAAGAATCATTTCAAAAAAAATATTTAATTGTTATATTTGAAAGAATGTCCATTAATTGCTATAAAATGTTCAAAAATAAAATCCCTTTTTTACTCCTTGCCTTTATATCATTTCAAATGATAGAAGCCCAAAAACCACAAAAACTCAATTCCGTTGAAATATATAATCAAATTCAGAAACTCAATTTCTTAGGATCGGTTTTATATATTGCGGCCCATCCCGATGATGAAAATACGGGTTTGATTTCCTATTTATCCAATGAAAAAAAAGCACGAACAGCCTATTTATCTCTGACCCGTGGCGACGGGGGACAAAATTTAATTGGCTCTCAATTGGGGGAATTATTAGGGGTAATACGTACACAGGAACTTATAGAAGCCCGAAAAATTGACGGTGGAGAACAATTATTTACCCGTGCCAATGATTTTGGTTTTTCTAAAAATCCGGAAGAAACATTAGAAATTTGGGATAAAGAGAAAATACTTTCGGATGTGGTTTGGGCCATTCGAAAATTCCGCCCGGACATCATCATCAACCGTTTTGACCACCGCACTTCCGGCAACACCCACGGACATCATTCCGCTTCGGCCATTTTGAGTACAGAAGGATTTCACATTGCAAAAGATTCCGCTGCCTTTGCTGAGCAATTAGACTATGTAAAAACCTGGCAACCCAAACGCCAATTCTTCAATCCTTCGTGGTGGTTTTATGGAAGCAAAGAAAAATTGGATGCCGCAGACAAGAGCAATTTCAGCCAATTGCAAATAGGGGTATACTATGCCCATTTAGGAAAATCGAATCAGGAAATTGCGGCTTTAAGCAGAAGCAGCCATAAATCACAGGGATTTGGAAGCACGGGAAGCCGTGGACAGGAAACCGAATATTTGGAACTTATAAATGGCGCCAAATTAAAAGATCCGTCGAATATTTTTGAAGGAATTGATACCAGCTGGAATCGTGTAAAAGGAGGAAAACCCATCGGAGAATTATTGACCGCTATTTTATCCCAGTATGATTATTCTAACCCTTCCGCCAGTATCCCCAACCTTATTAAAGTGTATGCGATGATACAAAATTTGGAAGAACATCATTGGAAAACAATCAAAACAGAAGAACTGAAAAAAATAATCACGGCCTGCTCCGGTTTGTATCTTGAAGCAGCTTCCCAAAATCAGGAAGCTATCCCGGGAAGCAGCATTAATGTACGTTTGGAAGCTATTAACCGAAGTCCTATTCCGATGGAATTAGTCAGCATCAGCAGTTTTCCTGACCAAAAAAACATTTTAAAGAACAGTGTTTTGAACAACAATCGCGCTGAAAAATTTTCAATAGATGTTGAACTTCCCGTAACAATAGACTATACGCAACCCTTCTGGCTAAAAGAAAAAGGGAATGAAGGAATGTATACCGTAACTGATCAAAAAAAAATTGGAATCCCTGATATTATCCGAGAGGTAAAAGTAATTTTCAACATCAATATCAATGGGATTGAAATCCCGTTTGAGCGTACCGTCGTTTATAAATATAATGACCATGTAAACGGGGAAATGTACAACTATTTGGATATCGTACCCGAAGTAACCACACACATCCTTGACAACGTAACTCTTTTTAGTGATAAAACCACAAAATCTATTGGCGTTAAAATAGCTGCCGGAAAAGACAATGTAAACGGGCACTTACAATTAGAACTACCCGAAAACTGGGCAGTTTCTCCAAAATCAATTCCGTTTACTTTAGACAAAAAAGGAGCGGAACAAATTGTTTATTTTGATATCACCCCTCCGCATCAACCGGATGAAGTCATCGTAAAAAGTGTTGCTTTTATAGAAAACAAAAAATTTGACCGGGATCAAAAAATACTCGATTACGCTCATATCGCAAAACAACAGACCTTGTTGCCTGCCGAAGCCAAATTGGTACGATTGGATTTAAAAATGACAGATGAAAGAATTGGTTATATCATGGGAGCCGGAGACAATGTCCCGGAATGTTTGAGACAGATGGGGTATAAAGTCAATTTAGTCCACCCCAATGAAATATCCGAAAAAAAATTAGCCTCTTTTGATGTGATTATTATGGGAGTGCGCGCTTTTAATACCATTGAATTGTTGGCGACCAAAAAAGAAATCCTTTTCGATTTTATCAAGGAAGGAAAAACCTTGATTGTGCAATACAATACGCCAAATACCTTAAAGACAGCCAATATTGCTCCTTATCCGATGAAACTGTCCAACGATAGGGTTACTGATGAAAATGCTGCGGTACAATTTCTGGCACCCGATCATCCGGTTTTAAATTATCCGAACAAAATCACCGAAAAAGATTTTAAAGGCTGGAAACAGGAACAGGGTATTTATTATCCTAATGAATTTGATTCCACCTTCACTCCTATTTTATCTTCCAATGACAAAGGGGAAAGCGCAAAAAATGGTGCCCTACTAATTGCGCCTTACGGAAAAGGGTATTACATTTATACCGGTCTTAGTTTATTCAGGGAACTGCCTGAAGGAGTACCCGGCGCTTTCCGATTAATATCGAATATGATTTCATTGGGAGTTACCAATAATGAACAAAATACAAAACCATAAAACATTCAACATGAAACCTGAAAAAACAACCAATTGGAACAAAAACTACACCTACGTTATTGTGGCTAATGCTGTTTATATTTTGGTCTTTTATCTAATAATGAATTTATATTCTTAAAATATGCAACTATTCGATTGGATTGTCCTCATCGTCACTTTATTATTTATTGTAGTTTATGGTTCCTGGAAAACCAAAGGGAGCAAAAACGTTCAGGATTACATTCTGGGCAGCAATGAAACCCCTTGGTACACCGTAGGATTATCGGTCATGGCTACCCAGGCCAGCGCCATCACTTTCCTTTCCACACCCGGACAGGCCTATCATGACGGAATGGGCTTTGTGCAATTCTATTTTGGGCTGCCTATTGCCATGATTGTAATCAGTTTGACTTTCATTCCGATATACCATAAATACAAAGTCTATACGGCCTATGAATACCTGGAAAAACGTTTTGATCTCAAAACCCGTTCGCTTGCCGCCATTCTTTTCTTAGTACAGAGAGGTTTAGGAACCGGCCTGACCATTTATGCCCCGGGAATTATTCTATCGGCTCTTTTGGGATGGAATCTTACTTATATGAACATCGTTATTGGGGTTTTGGTGATTATCTATACCTTTTCGGGTGGAACCAAAGCGGTCAATGTGACCCAAAAACAGCAAATGTTTGTAATCATGTCGGGTATGTTTATTACCTTTTTCCTGATTTTACGGTTCTTACCCAATGACATGACCTTTAGCAATGCCTTGCACATTGCCGGTGCCAATGACAAAATGGATATCGTAAGTTTCTCTGGTGACCCTGAAGAAAAATATACGTTTTGGAGTGGTATTACCGGTGGTTTTTTTCTTGCGCTGGCCTATTTCGGTACAGACCAATCTCAGGTAGGACGCTATTTGTCCGGAAAATCGGTTCGTGAAAGCCAAATGGGATTGGTCATGAACGGACTCTTAAAAGTGCCTATGCAATTTTTTATTCTGCTTACCGGAGTGATGGTTTTTGTATTTTTCCAATTCAATCCCGTGCCTTTAAATTTTAATCCAAATAACAAGGCGACCATCGAAAAGTCAAAGTTTAAAGTCGAATATCATGCTTTGGAAAACAAACTGCAACAACTTTCCGAGGATAAAAAAGTAATTAATTTATTGTATATCGATCAACTGAACCAAGATTATGATAATCCGATTTTGCGAAAAGAACTGATTGCGATATCTACCAAGGAAAAAGATTTAAGGGATCGTGCCAAAGAAATTATTTTGAAAGCCGACAAAAACAGTGAAACGAACGATAAGGATTATGTATTTTTTCACTTCATTCTACATTATTTGCCCAAAGGGCTCATTGGCTTGTTACTGGCCGTAATCATATCAGCTGCGATGTCATCTACTGCTTCGGGACTCAACGCCCTGGCTTCTACCACTGCCATAGATATTTACAAACGAAACCTGAAAGAAGATAAAGATGAAAGGCATTACCTGAATGTAACCAAATTTTTTACGTTGTTTTGGGGAGTAATTGCGATCCTATTTGCCTGTGTCGGAACCTTATTTGAAAACTTAATCCAGTTGGTCAACATCATCGGTTCTATATTTTACGGTACCGTTTTGGGAGTTTTCCTAGTTGGTTTTTATGTAAAATACGTACAGGCCAAAGCAATTTTTTATGGGGCCATCATCAGTCAGATTACCATATTCATCATCTACTATTTTGCCATATTCATCTATCCTAGCGGTGAAGAAAAATTAGGATATCTATGGCTTAATTTTATTGGTGCCCTGCAAACCATTATTCTTTCTATGCTACTGCAATGCAGCATTTTTAGAAAAAGCAAAAGCTAATATCTCTTTTATACCAAAAAAAATCCCATTCGCACAACGAATGGGATTTCAAGTTTTATAATACAAAGGTTTTATTTACCCCACTCCGAAATACTGTCTTTATTCATTTTGACATAATCCTGATTTCCGGCTACTTCAGAAGCTTCCAATGAAATTTTAGCGGTTTCTATAGCCCCTTTTTTGTCGCCTTGTTTGGCTTGAATCAAGGATTTTAATCTCAAATAGAAGAAAGGTTTTTCAGCGCTCAAATCCAATGCTTTATCTATATAGGCCCTTGCCTTATTGATATCCCCATTTGACTGCAAAAGGTATTGTGCAGCCGAAAAATAATCTCCAGCACCGGGTCCAGCCAAAGTTTTTTCAATACTTAAGGTAGCCTTTTTATCAGTCGGCACTTCAAATTGTAAGGCTACATATGAATTTTCCCAATAGATTTCCAGATGAGCATAATTGGTATTCAAATTACTGATTCCAATGGTAAATGTCTCTGCCTGTCTGGATAATGTTTCCTCTTTTACCGTAGTTCGCAAAGCCACATTTTCTTCTTTAAATTCTTTTGGTGTACCCCAATTATCGGTAGTCGTATAGAAAATCACTTCCCAACTTTGACTATTCGGAATCGTATACAGCGCATACTTTCCCTTTTTTAAGGTTTTACCACCAATAACTACATCATCACTAAAAGAGATGGTGGTGTTCTCGTTGGCACCTGTTCTCCACAGTTTTCCAAAAGGGACTAAATTCCCAAAAACCACCCTGCCTCTGGCAGAAGGCCTGGAATAAATAATCTCCACATCGGTTAAACCAACGACCTGATTGATTACCGTTTTTGGACTCGACTGTGGCGTTTTGACCTGAGCCTCTAATGTAAATTGTGTAATGACAATAACTAAAGCAATGAGGATATTTTTCATATATGTAAAATTTATTTTTTAGCAGTCATATCTGTTATCGCCTTTTATTTATTGGTGTTTGCTTCACTGAGTTAATATTTTTCATAGGTGTTCAGCGAATTTCATTTATCTCACAAAATTATATTTCATCGGTGTTCGATGATTTTCAATTGCTTACGCAAACTTGTTGTTAATGGCGATTCCATTTTCAAAAAAAATTTATTAGTGTTTTTCAAATTTACAAATTCAAACAAAACCAACAGTGTTAATTGTTAGTTAATTCAGAATCAATATGTTTCACTTCCTTAAAACTCAATTCACGGAAATGATTGATAACCACATCAGCCTGTGATAAATCCTGGTCTTTAGAATGGACACTGTTGTAACCCACACAAAAAATCCCGGCAGCTTTGGATGCTTTTATCCCGTTGGTACTGTCTTCAATCACAATGCAATTTTCTTTGGGAGCAACAGATAACGATGCTGCATGTTCAAAAATGGCGGGATGGGGTTTTGATTCCGGAAAATCCTCCCCACTAACAATATGGGTAAAATAATCATGCAGCTTAAAACGGCTGAAAACACGATTTATTGTTACTTTGGAAGCAGAAGAGGCTAAAATTAATTGCATGCCGTTTTGATGTAAATCTTTAATCAGATTTTCAACACCGGCCAATAATTCTAAATCTTCTTTGGTATCGAAGGCATCATTAAAAATGGCTCTTTTACGTAAAATCAAATCTTCAACGTCTTGCTCCAGGCTAAAAATGTTTTTCAACTTCTGAAAAATATTTCGGGTGGAATTTCCGGTAAATGAAGTATACAACTCTTCGGTTACGTTAATATTCAACTCATCAAATTGTTTGTAATAGGCATAACGGTGTACAGGTTCGGTATCGACAATTACACCATCCATGTCGAAAATTACGGTTTGTATCATTTTTTGTTTTTTAGATTTTAATATTATTAATGCGAAAAAGTGCTTACTCTTTTTTAAGCAAATAGCGAATCACGGTTTCGGCAGCATACAAGCCGAATAATCCCGGCATATAACTGTTGGTTCCGTAAAACGATTTTTTGAAATTGGAGCCGTCGGTCAATTTCAAACTGCCTTCATCCTGGATTTCAGATGAAAAAACCACTTTCAATTTATTGATTTTCAGTTTTTTTAATCGCTTTCTAATTGCTTTGGAGAAATAGCAGTTTATGGTTTTCCCAATGTCGGCCACTTTTACTTTGGAAGCTTCCATCTTTCCTCCCGCTCCCATACTGGATAGTATTTTGACTCTTTTTCGTTTGGCTGCAACAATCAAATTGAGTTTTGGCGTCACACTGTCGATACAATCCAACACATAATCAAATTCATCGGTAACAATTTCAAAAGCGCGTTCCGGCGACAAAAATTCCTGTACGCGTGTTAGTTTCAACTCCGGATTAATATCCATCAAGCGGTCGCCCACAACAGTCACCTTTGGTTGTCCTACGGTAGAATGCAAAGCCGGCAATTGTCGGTTTACATTGGTAATATCGACCACATCACCATCTACAATAGTCATGTAACCCACTCCTGCCCTTGCCAAAAATTCGGCAGCAAAAGATCCTACACCACCTAATCCCACAACCATTACTTTTGCATTTTGTAATTTTTCCAATCCTTCTTTTCTAAATAAAAGTTCCGCTCTTTCGGTCCACTCTGCCATTTGTTCTTTTTTAAAGTTTTAATCTGAAATCAAAAATCGTTATTCAACAATCTGAAATCCTACTTATTCTATTTTAAATTGTCATTTTTAAAAACAGCACTAAAATTACGATTCACTTGATTTTGTATTTCGGCTACTGTTACTCCTTTATATTTTGCCGCCAAGGCATAAACATCATGAATTCCTTCTTCTACAGTATCCGTTTCCAGAAAAAAACGATCCTCGGGCGTATTTTTAAAAACGGCTTCCAACTCAGGATTCAGCAACAGATATTTACCAAATGACAGATAAAATCCGTTGTCCAGAAGTTGTTGCGCCAATTGTTGTTTTTTGGAAAACCCATGAATCAGGATAGGAACCGTTATTCTTAATTTGTTCTTACTTTCAATTAATTCCTGAAAAGCAGCCACACAATGTATCACCACCGGTTTACCGTATTTTTCGGCCAACAGCAGTTGTTTTTCGAAAACGGCTAATTGAAGATCAAAAGGCGTTTCACTACGCTTGTCCAAGCCGCATTCGCCTACCGCCAAACATTCGGGCAAAGCTACTTTTTGTTCCAAAATTTGAAAATCCTTTTCCAATCGGTCTTGGTCAATGAATAAAGGATGAATCCCGATGGAGTAAAACGGAATACTGGCATCAAATTCCTGCGGATATTGGTTGACTAATTCCAGTATGTCCGGCTGCTTGGTATACCGATGGGTGTGTAAATTGAAGTACTGCATCAGTCGTGAAATTTTTTAACACCCGCCTTAATTTCGATATTCAAATCATTTTCCAAAGGCACTTTCGGACAGGAATAATTAGGATTGTACGCACAATACGGATTGTAAGCCGCGTTGAAATCGATAGCAATCGTGTTTCCTTTTGGAATACTCAAATCGATATATCTCCCCCCGATATAACTCTCTTTCCCTGAAGTCAAATCCGAAAAAGGCAAAAACAAATAATCTTTATATTCCGCTTTTTTAGAAAGTTCCATATCTCTGTAAACATTCAATTTTAAGTTCTTACCATCAATAGTAAAATGAACTTCTCCGTATTTTACATAAACAGGCATTCTATCGGTTGACGTTTTCATTTTAAAAGGCTTCTCCTTTTCGGTCCGCACAAATTTGGCGGTAACAAAGAATTTTTTATGTATCGGAAAAAAATCCAAGGATTTAAATCCATCCAAATCGTTTTTCTCTAAGGGACTGGTTGTAGCATCCGCAAACTCAGCATTCAATTTATTTTGAAATTTCGTAACCGAATCCATATTAAATGCATTCTGACAAAAGCCAAAACCGAATTGAAGTAAAAAAAGAAAAAGAAATACTCTTCTCATTTATAAATTTTTAGGCAAAAATAGTTTAAAAGTTACAATACCACAAAAACGGAATGACACAAAATTTTTCACATTACTCATTTGTTACTTTAATTCCGGTATTTCTTCTGTTCCTGATAAATTTCGCTTAAAAACTAAAAAATTA
Source organism: Flavobacterium sp. (assembly GCA_036676965.1). Classification (GTDB taxonomy): domain Bacteria; phylum Bacteroidota; class Bacteroidia; order Flavobacteriales; family Flavobacteriaceae; genus Flavobacterium. Next base: position 25,465 of record JAKFBW010000043.1, read on the forward strand.
GTTAAATAACTATATTTATAGTTGTTAAACTAAAAATATAGTTGTAGGTTTGATTCAAATAAAAAACATCATGCAAAAGTTAACGAACAAAGAAGAAGAAATCATGCATATTTTATGGAAGCTAAAAAAAGCATTCATAAAAGAAGTCATGGCCGAAATTACCGAAGAGCAACCGCATTACAACACGCTCTCCACTATTGTGCGCAATCTGGAAGAAAAAGGTTTTGTTGCCCATAATGCCTTTGGAAACACACATCAATACTACCCTATCGTCAGTCTGGAAGAGTACAGAAAGCGGTTTATGAATACGGCTATCGATAATTACTTTAATAGTTCGTACAAAAATATGGTCAGCTTTTTTGCCAAAGAAGAAAAAATTTCAGCAGCCGAATTACGCGAGATTCTGGCCATGATTGAAAATAAAAAAGAGGAATAGCCTACACTCAAAAAACGAAACTAAATATAAAATACATGGTTATGGAAACACTGTTTGTTTATCTCATCAAATCCAGCGGACTAATTGCCGTGTTCTATTTAGCTTATTTTTTCATGTTGCGAAAAGAAACGTTTTTCAGCGGTAATCGTTGGTTTTTATTGGTCGGATTAATCACCTCGGTCATTTTGCCATTTGTTTTTATCACAAAAATAATCTGGGTAGAACCTTCTACAACCCCTATTAATTGGTCTGTTCTTCCTGTTACAAATTATACTGAGGAAAAAACATTGGAAGATTACCTGCCAATGCTTACGGCTGTCGCTTACGGAATGGGAATACTCGTTTTACTGGCCAAATTTGCTTTTGATTTTTATAGTCTAAGAATGCTTTTGAAAGGTAAATCTATTGAGCGACAAGCCGATTTCAAATTTATTGATACCAAAGAAAATATAGCTCCATTTTCCTATTTCAATACCATTGTGTACAATTCATCGCTGTACAACACCTTAGAATTGGAAAATATTTTGGAACATGAAAAAGTACACAGCGAACAAAATCACACCATCGATGTGTTGATTTCCAGATTGTTTTGCATTGTATTTTGGTTCAATCCATTCCTCTGGCTGTATAAAAAAGCCATTTTACAAAATTTGGAATTCATTGCAGACAATGAAGCCTCCAAAAGGATATCCGACAAAAAAGCCTATCAAATCACGCTTTTAAAAATAACGACACACGAAAATTGTGTTGCCATTACCAATCATTTTTATCAATCATTAATCAAAAAACGAATCGTTATGTTAAACAAAAATCAATCAAAAAAATGGAATTCCTGGAAGTACACTTTAGTATTTCCTGCATTAGTCGCTTTTGTGTTTTTATTTCAAATTAAAGTAATTGCACAAGAGAAAGTAGAAGCAAAACCAGAAAATACGGATGTACCTTCTTTACCAAAGGGGAAAGAAGTTTTTGTAAACGGCGTAAAAGTAAGTGAAGACTATTTGAAAAAGTTAGATTCCAATGAAGTTGAAAAATCAGACTCAATTGACAAATCTGGTAAGCCATCAGTTCCATTGAACACCATAGAACCACCTATGCCCCCTAAAGCACCTAAACCTCCCAAACCACTTAAAATTAGCGACAAAGACATTTACATCAATGGGGCAAAATCAAACGAAAAAGAATTATCCCTTTTAGATCAAAATACCATTGATAAAATGGATGTCAATACTATAGAGAATACCGTTAGGATAACAACAAAAAATGAAAAACCAATTATCTTTCTCAATGGCTCTCGAACCTTTTCTAATTTCAAAATTGATGATATCCAAACAGATCAAATCGCAAGTATAAATGTACTTAAAGGCAAAGCAGCAGAAGAAAAATATGGTGAAGCAGGAAAAAATGGAGTCATTGAGATTACCAATAAATCAAGTCATGGAAAATTTGAGGCTGAATCTGCACAGGGAAAAATAGTTAAAGGATATGGATTAAAAAGCACAACGGAAAACTATCAACCTAATTCTCCTTCAGATGAGAAAAAAGAAACAAGACAAGACAAAGTTGTTTACGGATGGAAACTTAGTGCAATTCCCGCCACACGTAATATGAAACAAATAATTGTTGAAGATAAAAACACAGACTATAAAAAAGCTGTTATCATAATAGATGGAAAACTTAGCAACACAAAAAAAATGGGAAAAATAAATCCAGATAAGATTGCCAGAGTAAGTGTTCGAAAAATACCCGAAAGTGCACAAAAACAAAAAGAAGAAGCTGTGCAACAATATGGTAATAAAGCACTAAATGGGATCATTGAGATTGAAACTAAAGGATTTTCAAATAATTAAATTTTCCCTAGTACAACAAAAAACAACAATTACTGATTTTGGAATCTTAATTTAAAAATAATCTATTCAAAACATGAAATCGCCATTAACAACAAGTTTGCGCAAGCAAACACCAATAAATAAAACGGCGATAACATATATGACCGCTAAAAAACAACTTTTACATATATGAAAAAAATAATAATATCTTTAATTATCATCTCATTTTCTAAAACTATTTTACATTCTCAAGAATACAAACATGACAGAAGAAACAAACTTCAAAAAGAAAATAACTCTCGTGAATTTAACTCTGACAAGATTAACAATCTGGACTTAATTCAAGCATTAACAATGTCTGGAATTACAATAAACAAATTTGATTTAGGTAAATTTGATAAAAAATACAATCTTTCAATTATTGCTGATGAATATAAAGATGGTAAAATAATTCATTCCGAAACTATTATGAATCCAGGAAACACCTATATTCACTTCAAAAAAGACGGAAAAAAATACTATACCGATTATATAGACCAGATAAAAATTTTTACAAAAGTTTCTGATTCTACTCTTGTTCTAAACATTAAAACATATGCTATGGAAATGAAACGAATTATTGACACAAAAAAATACAGTAAAGATTCATTTTACAACCTCAGAAACTATACGGATACTCAATGGGTCTTTAACGAAAAAGTTCCTTTACTTTTATTTGGCTCTTCATGGAAAGATGGAAAAATTAATAGATTTTGCGGTGTAAATACGTTAAAAAAAGATGACAAAAACACAAATGAACTATTAAAATTATCACCTCATTATTATATTATCAGCTATTTAGTAAATTAAATATTAATCTATAATTCAATTCTGATAAATACTTTTTATTGCATTTATTTTTTTAGCCATAAAAAAGACGATCCCTCATCAAGACCGTCTTTTTTATATCTTTGAAAAAAAAGTACTTATGTTTAAAATTCTGGCCCGAATCAACAAACTCCTTTTACCCAGTTTTAGCAAACAACAATTGGATATTAGTAAAGCAAAAAAATGGCAAATGGCCCTTATTGCCTATCGCTATTATGTTACGGTACGCGCTTTGGATCAATATTCCATCGCCGCAAAAACATCGTAGCCTTTTATTTTATCCCGTCCGTTGAGGAAAGTCAGTTCCATTACAAAATTAAGCTGTACAATTTCACCCCCTAATTTTTCAACCAATTCACAAACTGCTTCAGCGGTTCCTCCGGTAGCCAGCACATCATCATGAATGAGGATTCGTTCCCCTTTTTGAATCGCATCGGTATGAATCTCTAAATTATCGGTACCATATTCTAAATCATAGGATGCCGAAATGGTTTCATATGGCAATTTATTGGGTTTTCTGACAGGAACAAAACCCGCATTCAAAGCATCGGCCAACAACATCCCAAAGAAAAAACCCCGACTCTCCACTCCGATTACTTTGTCAATTTGTTTATCTTTTAGCGTTGTAAGCAAAATTTCGAGGCATTCTTTTCTCGCTTTGGGATCAATTAACAAAGGCGTAATATCTTTAAACAAAATTCCTTCTTTCGGAAACCCCTGAATATCACGTACATATTTTTTTAAAGACATATTTTTTATTATTTATACCAAATTAGGCTTGCAATTTACACATTTATCTCTATATTTGCACCCGCTAAGCCGCTCAATCGGGACGGACTTAACAAACACAAAAAAGGCCTCGTGGCGCAACTGAATAGCGCATCTGATTACGGCTCAGAAGGTTACTGGTTTGAATCCAGTCGAGGTCAC
>JAKFBW010000044.1:0-1734 GCA_036676965.1 Flavobacterium sp.
AATTTCCTTTTTTTACAAGTAACAATTAACCAAGTTTTTATAAAATAGACGCCATTTTCTTGATTCAGAAATGGGTTTTAACTCGCTTCTTGGTCTGCATTGATGCATTCTGGCATTGAGTACAAGTTAGAATTAACGTACTGATTCGCATTTACAGGACGAGCGGGATAAAGCTATTAAGGCGAGGTCAGGGCCTCAGGAAAGAACATCCGATCTCCACTCGAACCAAAAGAATGGCGTCTATCTATTATATTTTTTAAGCAACCTGAGGAAACGTTAGCTTTTTTGTAACTTCTTCTTTGTAATTAAAAGTAGGATTGTCCCACTTGAACGGTGACTGATTTTTTAGCATCGCGAAAGCGATTTTTAAAAACTTATTTCCCATAGCGATGTATATTTTCCCTGCTTTTTTCCCTTTTTCTTTTAAACGGGAATAAAAGGGTTTAAGTGCATCGTTGTGAGCAGAAAGTGAACGTCCAGCCATGTAAATCGCTCTTCGTAGATTTGAATTTCCTTGCTTGGAAATACGGCCATAATAGCCGTCTGTGGATCCAGATTGTTTTACTGTTGGATTAGTGCCAGCCTTTTTGATGAGCTGATTTGCATTTGTATAATGGTTAAGATCCCCCATTTCACAGTAAATTTCGGCAGCCGTTACTAGTCCGATACCTGGAACAGTTAGGAGAAGTAGACCATCTGTCTCAACAAAAATACGCTCGATTTCCTGCTCATAGATCTTAATGTTTCGGGTATGCCATTCGTAATCTTTTAGTTTCTGTTTTAAGAGGAAAATTTCACTAGAAAGATCCTCTAAGGGCTTCGACACACTTTCACTGGCAGCAATAAGAAGCTTTTCAATCGCTAATGTCCTGATTTTTAAATTATGCTTTTTAGAGAGTCTCTTTAAGCCTATTTCCCCTAGTTCAAGAATCTGAGAAGCGTGGGGGTAGTACTCTAATATATGTAAACTAGCTTTTCCCCAAAAATCACTGAAGATAGTTTTAGTTTTAACTTTCCTGTCTACCAATACGCTGTAACCTTGGTATTCTCGCCAAATATGATCATGGATTGCCCTGATTTCTACCTTAATACGAGATCGTTTATTGATTTCACTTCTTCTTGCCCGTGTTAGGTTTTGAAGCTGTTTATAAACCCCAGTAGTTAACTTGTTATTTGTAGCTTTATTACCGACTAGAGCTTCGGCGATTAGAAACAAATCAATATCATCTGTTTTGGTATATGTGAGATGTTGCTTTCGCTCTTCATGAGTTGAAGCTGGATTAATAATATGAACGGAATAACCCTTATCCGTAAGGATACGAACAATATCTTCATAGTAATGACCCGTTGCTTCAATACCAACAAAAACTCTTTCTGCATTGTAGGAAAGTTTTGCATTCTCGATCTTACTTAATAAAAGTTTCATACCAGTTTGACTGACCATAAAAGAGAAGGAGGAGTCTAGGACCTCCCCAAAATAATTTAAGATCATACATTTTTGTAATACTTTCGAGACGTCTATAGGAACTAATAAAACCTTTTCTAGATCAGCACCTCTAAGTTCTTTTGCAAATTGACTTCTTCTTAACCCTTGTTTACTATTAAGTAGTCTCATTGACTATGTCCTCCTTGTCCGGGTAGGTGATTGAGTTAAACTTGGTTAAGTACTTCAATCGTAACATAGTCACTGGGACATTTTTGTTTCTAAAATGATTATTTCATACACCAGGAAAG
>JAKFBW010000045.1:0-15223 GCA_036676965.1 Flavobacterium sp.
CAATTCAAAGTTATCTATAGATACATATAAAGATCTCTCAGCTGTTGCAGTGATTTCACAAGTATTAACAGCTATCACTTCAGCCTCTACTGTATTTGTACTTGCAGCTAACCCAGTCTTAAAAGTAAAATCTACTTTTTGCCAATCTCCAGTGGCAACAAAAATAAAACTCTTGTTTACAGCTCCATCTATATCAACATCACCTAAAAAGATATTGAATTTTTTACCTGCATCTGCTTTAAACCAACCTATCACACGGTAGTTTGTGTTTGGCTCCCATGTTATAGGAGCAGCCAATGACCCTCCATTTGGCCAACAAGTACCTTGTCCATTTCCTATTTTAATAGAATTGTTACCACAGTAAACTCCTCCTTCTCCAGTTACAAGATATGGAGAAGAACCATTATCTCCCCAAGATTTTGACCAAAAACTAACATTTGCCTGTTCCTGTCCTCCTATTAATAAATTAGTTCGATTTGTATAGGTAGGTTTATAACACTGTGCACTTGGAGTACTGCTTACCTCCTCACTATAGGTGCTCTCGCCAAGAGAAGTAGTTGTGGTCACAACATAATAGTAAGTGGACTCATTGCTGACATCAACGTCAGTAAACTCATTGACCAACGAAGTGTTAATTTGCGTATAAGGTCCTCCGGAAACGTTAGATCGAAAGATCGTATAGCTCTTTGCTCCAAAGACTGAACCCCATTTCAATGCAACCTTGTTGTTACCAGACACAGCAGTCAAGGATTCAGGTGCAACAGCTGGAACCTCCACATCAGTAAAAAGAGATTTCACCTCTGAGGAATCCAACGCCTTGCTATAAATTCTAAAATCGTCAACCAATCCTCCTAATAACGGATCAGAAGAATATTGTGATTTACCAATCCAGTTTTGGCTAGTATTGCCCAGACTGGATGGGTTTAAGGTCATATTATTATTTCTACCTACTTCTACCCCATCCAAATAGAGAACGGCAGTAGTACCGGATTGTGTCACAGCCAGGTGATACCATCTCCCTGTGGTTAAAACAACACTTGTATTAATTTGCTGCTCTACGCCACCAGTTTTAATAATGTACTGTAAATTTGATCCATTTTTTGGTGTGATAAACATGTAGTTGTTTGTTCCTGAACCAAAGTCAAAAATACGTGACCAGGTCTTTACTTGATCAAGTTTTACCCAAGTGGAAATACTAAAGTTAGTCAAACTACTTACCACTCCTTCAGGAAGTGTAACATAGCCGTTACTTCCGTCCAGATTAACAGCATTATCTATAAGCCCTTCTGAAAATGTAGCGCCTGAACTTAAAGTCCCTTCATGGTCACTCCAAAAGTCTTCAGCTATCGTTCCACTTATTTCATCAAATTTCCAATAGCCTAATTTTCCAGGTATTGCTCTTATTTCTAATGATTTATCAGATTCTCCTAGTGCATTTACCGCTGTAATCACGTAGTAATAAGTGGTAGTATCATTTACATCAGTATCGCTAAATACAGTGGTATCTGGGCTGGCAATGGTCGTATAGGGTCCACCGCTTGTTGTTGCACGCTTTACATTATAACTTGTCGCGCTTAAACTTGCTTTCCAGGAAAGATCAATCTGTTGCCCGGATGCCGACTGGGCGGTTACGTCTTCAGGAACTGGTGCAATTGCCAATTCAGGCGTAGCACTCATCTCCAAAGAGTTAGTACTCTCTCCCGAAAGATTAGCTGCCGATACCACATAATAATAGGTAGTACCATTCTCCAGCCCACTATCTGTATAGTCGGTAGTACTCAGGTTTGCTACCTTTACATAGGGACCTCCACTAGTTGTAGAGCGCTTTAGTATATAACTGGAAGCTCCTGTTACCTCATCCCAATCCAGCATGATCTGGGTATTGCCAGATGATGCCGTGAAGTTAGCAGGTGCCTCAAGGACATTGCTAGTTTGCCCTGTAACCGTAACATGATCAAATCTCGTTTCATTAAATGTATCATTCCCCGAACTGTTGAAAAGTCCAACGTAAACATTCTCAGCCATTTCGATGGTAGTACTACCTACTTCAAACCACACGTCCTTGTTGTTAGACTCATACACGGTAAAACTATTTCCCACTCGGGAAATCCTGAACCAAATATTGGGACGCCAGGTGTAGCGGTTTCCATCTTTAAACCACGTTTTTGCCCCTGTTTCGGTACGTACTCCCATTGAAGCGATACGCCAACCGCCATCACCAATTTTCATCAGTACGGTCTTGGCATTGGGATCTAGCGATTCACGGATCATAATCCCTGTTTTTTGCACGTTTGAAAAGTCATTCACCCTTGCAGTTAGCGTTACATCACCTGAAGCGATTCCGTAGGTAAATCCCGTAGAATCCCAAACTCCTTCTCCTAACCAACCCGCTCCTTTCGTGATAAAGCTGTCTCCAGTATTAACTTTGGCATAAACAGCATCACCTTTAACACTAGTTCCTATATCTGTACGTGTCCATCCTATTGGCAGCTCTTGTACCGCCGCCTTAGGCGTGGCTGAGATCTCAACCGACTCTGGCCCTTCACCCGCATTGTTCCTCGCGGAAACCACATAATAGTACGTCGGGCCGTTTTCGACATTCCAATCAGTATATTTCGGATTCGTATTGCCTGACCAAGAACCAACGGTGGTATATGGTCCACCCGGACTTGTTGCACGCTTAACGGTAAATCCATCTGCATCCATAGCTTCAACTCCATTCCAAGTCACTTCCACCCTGCCGATGCCCTCCTTTACAGCAAGACCTTGCAGTTGCCCTGGAGGTGCTGTAAAAGCTAGTGGAGAAGCGGTTGCATCCAGTGTATAGGTAAGCGTACCATGGCCCAATTGATCTTTCGTACTGCCCTTAAACCTCATGATTTGTGCCATGGCCTTGATATGGGGCGCTTCCAGCCCCTGTTTTATAACGTAATGATTGTAGAGGATTTCCCAAGCCGGTTGGTCATGGTACGCTCCCAGTCCATTGCTGCTTACCCAGCGGTGCCCGCGGTTAGAACAGCTATCATATTCTTCAAAAAAAGGCGCTGGGAGCGAAAGTGCACCAGTACGGGCCGCGTATTCCGCACCTTTCAGAAACCTATTGTCGTCATAGCTATACAGGTCTACTCCCTGGTTCCAGGCCAGTTGACAGGTATTGGCCATTAACCCGATACCTAGCAAAGCATGTGACTGATCCCTACCGGACTCCTGCCATTGACCGAAGTTTCCATGAACAAAGGGAACAGCGTTTTTGATGCTGCCAGCTCCTATTCCATTCTTGAAATACTCAACACCTTCATTGAAAATATCCCGATCATCCACAAGGATACCAATGGAAACCAATGCCGAAATATTGTTTAGATCCCAGTTTGCCCAATAATAGGTGGGGCAGGCACCGCGGTGGTTGGTCAGGAAGTCGTGGCTTACAGGGTAGAAATACTCCTTCATCATGAACTTGAATTTCTCAAAATCCGCTGGAGCCCAGCCATCATAGAGCCTCATGATCTCTGCCCCCATTGCCATCGCCGTAAAGCCTATACCTCCCAGTCCCAAGATATCCGTGGTTCCTCCTGAGGGTATTTGGTTAACCTTATTAGCGTAGGCCATGTATATGCTTACGGCCTTGTTCGCATGGGCTACATCTCCAGAGATGTACCAGCGGAGCGCGTTCAGGTAAGCCGCCTGTGCGTCCTGATTCATATTCTGTCGCTGGTTGGCATTTTCCCTAACGCCTCCAGTTAAACCATAAGTGGCACTCGATTTCCAGTCGGAAACCAGAGCATTCCAGCCTTCTATCCAAGGGCTTTCCCCGGCAGCTACTTTTTCTTTCATGCGGTTAAGGTCTTCCAGCGTATGGAGACCACCGGGATGCACAAACTCCTGTGCGCTAGCCTGAAAGGCTAGAAAAAACCCAACCAAAAGGAGGCATAGGTTTTTTGTTTTGCGTAGTATTGTTTTCATTGTTAATAATTAATTTATGTTCTATATTTTTAGAACGTTAAACAAAATTTGTACGAAAATTATCTCATAGTACCAGTAAAATTTTTATGCTTGTTTTTTTGTTTAGAATTATTTGGTTAGAGGTAGTTGTATCCATAAAATTTTCAAAATTTTAAATCTTTGGATAAGCTAAAATTAGAAACACCCCTTAATTAAGGGGCGTTCTAAAAAATCAATATATTTAGTTTTTAACTAATTTAATCCATTTTCCTAAAAAATAATTGCCATTTGAGGCCCTACCTTTCAAATTGCCTAAGAAACCTATCGACACTACTTGCGAAGTACTCAGAGTAAAATTGAGTGTTGCCTCTCCTGCAAAACTTGGCTTGGTAGTACCAATCACGGCTCCATTGTAAAGCATAACGGATGCCAATGCTGTTGAAATATTGGCCAGATTGGGAATACCATTTCCTCCTGCCGCAACTTCAAAATAAACCGAAGAATCCGTTTGAGTTTCAGAATAATAATTAAGTGTTATCGTATAACTTCCTGCCGGCAACGCCATAGATGTTGGTTGATAGATTATGCCGTTATCGACTGGTGTGTCCCCCCATGTTTCCCAGCATATATATCCTTCACGACCATTCCACTGTTCTTTTCCCCAGCCACCAATACCACTCTTATTCATTGCTGCACTATTAGATATCCATGGTTTCGAAAGTGTTCTCCATCTACCTGTACCACTATCTACATCAAATCCAAACCCTCCTCCTTGAGCATCTATAGCTCCAGTATTTGCCAAAAAGTAAGGGGTTATATCACCCGCTCCAGTAGGATTGATAATAGCAGGAGTTCCCGAAATCGTTATACCTCCCATTGTAACTGTAACAAAACCAGTAGCAAAACCAGCTGGAGCCAACACCGTAATCTTGGTGTCTGTAATGGTTACTATCGGAGCAACGGTACCATTAAAACTTACCACTGGTTTTGACGCATCGGTACCAAAATTAACACCATTAAGAGTTACGGTATCCACTTCAGGAAACGCAACGTTATTAATTGTATTACTTGAAACAACTGATGTAATTGCCGGGGCAGGCAAAGCGGTAAATGCCCCAATAGAATCAGTAGTATGAGTCCATATCTTCAAACTCACATTTCCGGAAACAGCATTAGCTGGAACCTGTACTACAATTTTAGTATCCTCACAGGAAACTACGTTAGTAGCCATAACTCCTCCAAAATATACTTTCACGGCATCTTTTAAATTCCCAAAATCTTTACCGGTAATGGTTACATTAATACCAGGGTATCCTATTTCAGGACTCATTCCTGTAACGGTCTGCTCTGGATATGTATATATATCTGCCACATATTCTGGCTGGCATGATGTTAATAGAACGAAGCTAAAAACAATGGCTAAAAAGCCTGTAAAATATTTTTTATTATTTTTTTTCATGATCTAAATTTTTTTGAGATTTTATCAGTACAGATTCGCTCAATCTGTACTGATAAATCTTTAATTATGAAATTAATATCCAGGATTTTGCAGAAGGTTATCATCATTTAAGTTGATTTCTTCAACAGGAATAGGTAGTAAATAATTTTTACGGGCCCAGCTTCTGTTACTGCTTGGATCAATAACAACTGCTCTCTTTGGTCCTTTGCCTGTGTATTGTTTTATGGCTTCCCCAAATTGATATTTCGACGGAATGTACAAAGCCAAATTATTTTCATAATCAGTACCTTCTATAATGGGACCGAAAGTTGGTGCATTTAAGACCTCTTCTGCAATACCCCATCTCTTTAAATCGTTAAACCTAGTATTTTCCTGAAACAACTCTACAGTCCTTTCTCTTCGAATTTCTTCCAGAATATTCAAACTATAGGTAGTGGCTAATAGGTTGGTTAACGGAGCTACACCTGCACGCCCTCTCACTTTGTTCAGCGATTCATTCAATTGTGCATCAGTTAAAGTCCCATTCAGTTCATATAAAGCCTCAGCATAAGTCAGGTAAATTTCTGCCAACCTGATAATTGAAAAATCTGACGACTCTTGGGTCGCTTGCCTAACATTTGGATAGTTATAAGCCTTGAATTTACGGTTCCAATAAGGAAATCCTCCTTCTAAAAGTTTAGGTGTTACTGATGATAGCTCTATTTTTTGTTCGTTACCACCCGCATAACAATATAGCCTGTAATCACGGTCTTGCCACTGCTCATAGTTTGACTTATACCCCTTAAATAACGGAGATTTATCGATTGGCAAACCGTCTTTCATAAGGAACATATCCAGAAAATTTTGGTTTATTGATGAGTAATAAGAAGCGTGACTAATATTAGTACCTCCTTGACGTAGCACAAAGTCATATTTACTATACAATATAAACTCCTTATTCGTTGATTTGTCCAGTCCAGCCGGGTTAGATGCAGCATCCTCCAAGTTAAAGAGATAGTACATGCTCAGGTTATTTAGTTTAACGTTCTGATTCCACAACTCAAAATTGCCGCTATCCATAACACTTTTAGATAAGTCTACTGCTTGTTGCAACATTTGGTTTATTGAAGGATAACCCGCAGGCTTTGTCGATCCTGCACCTACGGATATTCCATCACCATCTGTAGTCGTTCCCACATATTTTTCCCAAGTAGCTTCAAACAAAAGTGATTTTGCCAATAATGACTGTGCGGCTTCCTTACTTATATGCCCTTTATCATTAGAGCCTATACTTCCTTCATTAGGCAAACCAGCAATAGCTGCTTCTAAATCGCTTTTTACTTGAAACATGACCTCGTAACGGGAGTTTCTTTTACCCAATAGTTCCGGGGAATCTACATCCAGCTTGATTGTTGTAATAGATACTCCACCAAACCTTTGGAGCATAAAGAAATAATGATATGCCCTGAAAAATTTAGCGGCAGCAACATATTGGGCAATATCTTGTGGTGCTCCATTATATTCATTGGCTTTTTCCAAAAGAATATTGCATTCCCTGATTTTTTCATAAGAACGTGACCAGACTTTATCGGTATTGGACGGGTTAATATTACCTTGTCCATAATCTGTAACGATGGTGTTCAAGTCAGACCCCCTGTCCAAAAGAAGCCCCTGAGCATCTCCCCAGCCCCACAAGCCTTTGTACATATTATTGGCTGCTGTCTTAAAATGGTCAGGCGTTTTATAGTAGGCTGTTTCTGATAGTGCGTCTAGTCTTTCTAGATCTAGAAATTCTTTTTCACAAGCTGTTAATGAAATTAATATTCCAAACAGTATCACTATGTATTTATTTTTTTTCATTGCTTTCAATTTTTTAGAATGTTACATTTAGACCAAGTGAATAGGTTCTGTTAAAAGGATAAGAGCTATTACTACTGGCGCCAAATTCAGGATCCCAGCCATCTTTAACAGTTGTCAACTCAAACAGGTCATTCCCTGAAAAATAGATACGGAACTTATCCAAAGTGCCATTTCCAATTTTAAGGTCGTCGAACGTATAGCCAAACACCAATGTCTTCATCCTGATGTAGCGGTTGTTTTGCATCATAAAATCGTTATTATTCCAGTTCCATTTAGCTCTTAATGTATTATATGTTAATCTTGGGTAAGCTGCATCAGGGTTATCTTCTGTCCATGTTTTGCCTCTATAAGCATTGGTTTGGTTATTCCCTACTGTTACAAACGGATAGGCCATCCCATCAGTCCTTACTACGTTTTGGTTAAGCACACCCTGAAAAAATGTACCTAGGTCAAACCCTTTGTACTGAAACCCTAAATTGATACCATAAGTATAGTGAGGGGCGGCATCGCCCATATACTTAACATCTCCATTACCATCTGTTAAATTACCTGACCCCAAGATTTTACCATCTCCATCCAAATCAACTTTTCTTGTATCTCCAGGGCGTATGCGAATAGCCTGGTTATTGGCATTAAGAATTTCTCCTCCATTATTAAGTTGTGCATAATACGCATCTACTTCTGCTTCATTGGCAAAAAAGCCATCTGTTTGATAAAGAAAGTAAGAGTTTAGCGGATAGCCTTGTACAGTTCCGTTCAAACCTTGTCCGTAAATATTAACCCCTTCCATACGTGTCAATTTGTTCTTTGTATCACTCATATTCACGGACACATTATATTTCAAATCGCCTATGTTTGATTTCCATGAAAGCACAGCTTCCCATCCTTTTACATCCAAAACACCACTATTTGTTTTAGGGGGCGCTCCACCTAAAATATCAGGATAGTTCACAGCGATTAACATACCATCGTTTTTCTTGGTAAAATAGTCAAATGATCCAGCCAATCGGTTATCCAAAAGTCTAAATTCAACTCCATAATTAGCCATTCCTATTCTTTCCCAGGTACGGGTAAGGCTAGTAAGACCTTCAATATTTGCAGTATTTTGTAAGGAAGTAGTTGTACCAAAAGGAGTTGTACCCAGTATTACGGCTGATGAATAGTCATGATCACCTATACCAACCTGTCCGCCCATCTCGCCATAACTGGCCTTGAACTTAAGAAAGTTCACTACGGGAATATTCTTCATAAACGATTCGTTGGTTACAACCCATCCAACTGAAGCACCACCGAAATTTGACCAACGGTAATCGCTATGGAATTTTGAAGTTCCATCCCTTCTTCCTGTAAACTCTAACAGGTACTTGTCTTTATAACTATAATTAAAACGTCCTAAATAGGATAGGAATCCCGAATTTGAAGAACCTCCTTTATTGGTTACACTCAATGATGAGGATGCTACGTTCAAATCATAAATACCATAATCATCAAACCCTAATCTTTTTCCGTGTAAATCGTCGGTTTTTCTCAATTCGGCAGTGGTACCCACCATTACGCCAAAGTTATGACCTTCCCAAGGAGACTTTTTGTAATTAAGAAAAGCACCATAATTTTCGTAGTTGATATATTTTTTGTTTTTTTCAAAGGAAGAATTAGTATTGACAGACTCATTCGTTTTTACACCAAACCAGGTATACATTGGTATATTGATAAGATATTTTTCCTGATCCCTGAATTCTTTATCCATACTGGCTGTTACCCGAAAGTTCAGATCATTCGTAATATCATAGGTAGCCGCCAGGTTTAATTTTAATTGATCGGCATAAGACACATCTCGACCGCCTTCTAAAACTTCAGCAACAGAATGTCTGTTTCCGGCAACACCAAAATTGGCATACCATTGTCCATAAGGATTTTTGGCAGGAAACAGTGGTGGATCGTATGCTAATGAAGTAATACCAAGACCACTAGAAGGACCGGAAATATCAGATCTAGAGTAAGAAACCCCAGTTTCGACATTTATTTTGTCCGAAAGTTTGTAATTATGGTTAAACCTAAAATTATATTGTTTCTTCCCATCATAAGATGGTTGAAGATTCCCTATATTTTCAGCATATCCAGCAGACAAGCGATACTTCGATTTCTCCGAGCCTCCCGAAATACTCAAGTTGGTTTGGTTGGAGTAGGAAGTACCATACATATCATTAAAACGATTGCCCTCGCCAAGGAAAATATCTCCCCAAAATTGAGTTTTATACACTCCAGGACCTTCATCTCGCATTCTCACAAGGGTTTCCCTGTTTACCCAACCCCAATAATTAGCAGTACCAGCATAGGCCAAGTCCTGATCTGTAGCTTCTATAATCATATCGGCGTAACCCCTTAAACCAGAAACAGCAGGCTTTATACCTATAGTATTGGCTCTAAAATTAGTTGTTAGATTTACCTTAATTTCTCCAGCTTTTCCTCGTTTGGTCTCAACTAAAATTACACCATTATTTGCCCGAGATCCGTAGATAGAAGCCGCCCCATCTTTAAGGACACTTATGGATTCTATATCATCCGGGTTCATATTATAAAAAGCATCATCGTTCACTGCAGGTACTCCATCAATAACTATTAAAGGGGAGCCTCCATTAACAGAAGTAACACCTCTAATCTGTAATTTAAGCCCTTCATTTCCAGGTCTGGAAGAACTACGGGTTACAACCAATCCAGGTGTTTGTCCCTGAAGAGCAAGTGCCGGGTTGGTTACCGCCCTGTCCTCAAAAACTTTTGCAGAAACTACCTCTATTGCTCCGGTAAGTGTTGCTCTTTTCTGGGTACCATATCCCACAACAACAACTTCACTTAAAGCCGAAACGTCAGCTCCCATAGTCACATTGATTGTTTTTTGTGAACCCACTTTAATTTCCTGGGTTTTAAAACCTAACGCACTAAAAACAAGGACTGTATTAGATGATGCTACACTTATAGTATAATTTCCATCAATATCAGTACTAACTCCTCCTGTTGCTCCTTTTACATTTACATTTACTCCGGGAATCCCCATTTTGTCATCAGCAGAAACTACTTTCCCCGTTATCGTAATATTTTGCTGCACGCTTTCTAGCTTAGCAACTTTTAAACTTAGGTTAACATAATTATCAGAATTTGTAGCATATATGTCCCCCACAACACTACTCCCCAATAATAACGCTAACAAAGTTGGTTTTGATAAAAATTTCAGCTTGTGCTGAATGATTTTCGGTTTGTTCATAAAACAATTCATTTTGGTTAATAATTAATTTAGTTTTTAATTTAAATACTATTGTTACACCAACAGCATTATTCTTTAATAGTTAAAACATTATAATGATTTTCTAACAATCACTTTTAATGGATTAAGAACTTGTTTTCTTTCTTTATTTAAAATAATATCAGCAGCCTGATATCCAATTTTTTCAAAAACTCTAGTTATGACCGTAATTCCACCAGCTAACAGTTCTTTTAATGGATTATCATCATAGGATATCAAACCAATATTTTTTCCGAGAACAAAATCAGTAGTACTAATTTTTTTTATCAGATTTACCAAACTCCCTTCATCATCAAAATCCACATATACTGTGTTTGGCTCTAATATTTCATGATTCAAATCTTCTACTATTCCGAAGTTATAATTGTATTGCTGACAAAAATTCTCAAAAGATTGTCTGATTTCATTTGGTATGCTATTGTTCTTTGGCAAAACCAATTTGATCCCTTTGTATTTTTTCCAATAATTTTCTAATTCTTCTAATGCCTGAAAAAAATCAGTTTCTAAATTTTGATAAATACAATTCACCTCTTCTTCAAATTGTTCCGAGTTTCCGTTAAGCAATATCAATTTATCAACAGGGATTTCATTTTTGATAAAATCGATATAATCCTCATCCCTAAAATTTGTAGCCAAAACATAATGACTATATTCTTTTGAATTATTATCCAGAATATGATTTTTAAATTGTCCATAATCATTTTGATAAATGTAAAAATCAATATTTGCCTTATCTTGAAGTGCTTCAGCAAAGGCATCGTAAATTTTTTTCATTTGCGGACTTAAGCTATTGAACAACAAAAAAACTTTAGCCTTGTACTTATTTGTTATTGATTTTATATAATAGCCTTTTCCTGGAACCGAATCTATAATATCATTCTCCTTTAGAAAAGTGTAGGCTTTTACCACTGTATCTCTGGAAATATTACAATCAATAGCTAATTCGTTAACCGAAGGCAATTTGTCATTTAATCTCAATGAACCTATTGTTGTAGCACTTAAAACAGAATTAATAATCTGTCTGTGTTTACGAACTCTAGAATAATCACTAATGGATAAGATATCTTTAAAACTGTTATAATTTCTCATACGAATCACACATTAAATACTTTGTTAACTTTTTTAATCCCAATTTGCCTTTAACATCATCAAGCTGATTTTACTTTTTAGCCTACAACTACCAATCTTGTAAATCAGTAGTTGTAAAAACTAAAAATCACTAACCAAACTAACATTTACCATTGTTGCTCTATCCTATTATTATAGATAGGTATAAAATGAACCATTTTTGATAAGGCAGTTGCCAATAGATTTTATTAACAACTGCTATGGCATTAAACTACAAGCCAATCAAAATTCTAATCTATTTAAAAGTCAATCCAATTTTTCAAATACCTATTTTTTCACAATTGACATCAATAATAAATTAACCTTAGATTAACAATTTATTCGATTATCAACATATCAAAATTACTTAGAATGCTTTTTTTAAGAGATAAATTATAATTCATTCTATATAAATTATCGTCCATTTTTAATTTAAACACATAAAAATCAATGTATTTTTTATGATAATGTAATTTTATTCAAAAATTATTTTGTTTTACGCATTAACAAATTCAATAATTAAAACAAGAGATTTTATGTATTCAATAATTTGGAATCCTAAAATTTAAGTTAAATTTTATACCCTTTAGAAATATAAAACAGTTTTTTATTTTTCCTCACCCCTCCCGTCCCGAGTAGTCGGGATCGGGACGCTCCAAAGGAGAGGGAGTTAAAAAAATCGGATTATTTTATATTTCTAAATGATATTAAGGATAAGAACTAAAGCATTGGAGGAGAACCAAAAAAAGCTTATCATTTTATTTTTTCTAAATAAAATGATAAGCTTTTGAGTAAAGATGTGAGTAACAATTAAGTTGAATATTCTAATACCAAACATAAATACAATATAATCCAATTGTTGTGGTATAATGCCGTTGTATATTTCATTTGGACCAATTTTTATTGGTCTTTTTGAAATAACAAACGGTATAATTTTTAAAACCAAATTAGAGATCTATTTCTCTCCCTGATTCTGTTCTACAAATTGAGTCGGTGTCATTCCAAAAAGTTCTTTGAAAGTTTTAGTAAAATAAGCCGAGGAGTTAAAACCACACAGATGCGTTAATTCTTTAACTGAATATTTTTGAGTTAATAACATTTCAGATGCATATTTCAATCGAATGGTTCTAATAAAATTACTAGGATTTTGTCCTGTAATCGAACTGATTTTTCTATAAAATTGTGATCGACCAATACCTAATAATTTGATAATATCTTCTAAACTAAAATCAGGATCCGAAATGTTATCCATCACAATTTTAGTTGTTTTATCTAAAAAGGCTTCATCAATCGAGTTTGTTGTAATTTCGCTCGAAGGCAATATCGCTCCTATAGAAGCAAATCGCTCTTTCGCTCTTTTTCTGGCCTCCAAGAGATTCTTGATTCGGGCTTTTAAAACATTAATATTGAAAGGTTTTGACAAATATTCATCTGCTCCAGTATCATAACCTTCAATTCGATCTTCTTCTAAGCTTCTAGCAGTTAATAAAATAATAGGAATATGACTGGTTTCAATATCATTTTTAGCTTGGCGACACATTTCGAAGCCATCCATTTCTGGCATCATCACATCACTGATAACAATATCGGGATAAAGTTTCTTAATCATTTTTAAGCCCAGAAGTCCATTAGCAGCTTCTTTAACCTGAAACTGATAACTCAATTCACTTTTTAAATGATTCCGCAATTCTTTATTGTCTTCAACAATAAGCACCACAGGTCGATTTTTATTAATCGGAACTGCTTCATTATCTACTTCGTCATTAGAAATTGCAATTTCATATTCGGCTGATGTAATCGAAATTTTATCTATTTCATAATTTCCAGATTCGTTTGATAGTGCCGATTGCTTTTTCTGAATAGTGAGATCTGCTGGCAACCTTACTATAAAAGTAGAACCAACCTCATATTCACTTTCGACCAAAATTTCTCCCTGGTGCAATTCGACTAAACTTTTAATAAAATTCAGTCCAATTCCAGTTCCTGATTTAGAACTATCAGCATGAAAAAAGCGCTGAAAAACTTCATTCATTTGCTCTTTCTTTAATCCTATACCAGTATCTATAACTCTAATTTCGACTTCTCGTTCTATTTCCTTTTTAGTAAAAACCCATAAAAAAGTTTTGTTTTTTTCTGATTTGATTTCCGAAATTGATAATCGAACCTTTCCTCCGCTATCGGTAAATTTAAGTGCATTAGAAAGTAGATTGGTCAGTATTTTTTCGATTTTGTCTGGATCAAACATACCGTACAATTCTTTTTTTGGTGCATCAAAAACAAAATCAATTCCTTTGGCTTTAGCCAAATCTTCAAAAAGTAAAAAAATGTCTTTACTAAATTTCACAATATTCATCTGCGAAATTTCTAAAGGCTTTTTTCCCAAATCCATTTTTCTCAAGTCTAATAATTGATTGACAAGATGTAAAAGTCGGCGGCTACTTCTTTGAATAATCAATGCCGATTTTTTAACTTCTTCAGGGTCATTAAACGACGACAGGATTTTATCAACAGGATTTAAAATCAAAGTCAAAGGCGTTCTAAATTCGTGAGAAACGTTGATAAAGAAGTTTAATTTCATTTGATCCAACTCCTGTTCTTTCTCTTCCCTAACTTTTTTAGTATAGTAATAAATGGAATACGACAGAACAGATACAAATGCCAAAAGGTATAATATATAAGCCCACCAGGTTTTCCATGGTGGTGATTGTACTTTAATTAAAATAGACGATTTTCTTGCCTGATCCCATTGACCATCGACTGATGCTATGACTTCAAACGTATAAGATCCCGATTCTAAATTCGAATAATTAGCTACTCTACTAATATCGGCATTGATAAAAGTTTCATCTAGTCCATCCATTCTGTAAGCATACTTTACTCGCTCTGGATTTTGATAATGCAGGGCTACAAAACCAAATGAAATATAACCTTCATCGTATCTTAATTTAATCTCTTTGGTGTCTGAAATGGATTGATTCAACAAAATCCTTCCGTTGATGGTATCTCCAGCATTGATCTTTTTGTTAAACAATCTTATTTCTGAAATAACCGGAGTAACACTATTTGATTTAAGTGAAATGTTTTTTGGATTAAAAATATTAAATCCATTGATTCCGCCCACTATAATACGACCGTCATGCGTTTTAGCAATAGATTTACTCTGAAACTCTGTTCCTTGTAATCCGTCGTGAAGATTAAAATTTTTAAATGTGTGTGTTTTAGGATTCAGTAAAGACAATCCACTTTTAGTAGTAATCCACAAATTATGATTATCGTCTTCCTGAATTCCTACAACCAAATTATTTGGCAATCCATTCAATGAAGAATACGAATATTTCAATTTCAAATTAGAATCTAATTCACACAAGCCTATATCTGTTCCTAACCAAATATTTTTTTGATAATCTTCAATTATATAATTGATTCTATTTCCTTGAATGTTTTTTATTTTAATCTCCGAAAAGTTTATTTTTTCAGGAATATACCCTTTCATCTTATGAAGTGCCGTAACACATAATCCCTGTGAAGTCCCTACAAAAAGACGCTTTTTTGAATCAATAAAAAGAGAAAAAACGAAATTG
>JAKFBW010000046.1:0-5138 GCA_036676965.1 Flavobacterium sp.
TCACGGAGGAATAGAGAGAATTTAAAAATGGAAAATTTAAAATGAGGGATTGGCTGGGAAAAGGACTTTTAATTACACGGAGAACCACGGTAAAAAAAACTCTGTGAAACTCTGCCTGGTAGGTATGGTAAAGGTCAAAAACAGTCTGATAACGCGAGAAACCCATCTGCCGCTGAAGCCAATTTCCAGGAATATCATACCTTCATAAGCCAAATGGAATCTGAACTGAGCATGATGCAAACCATGGTCAACAAAGCGATGGAATACCAAACTCAGCTTGCGACGCTACTCAAGAAAATGGAAGGAAATCCAACCTGCACGGATCTATTGTCTTCCGGCAAAAAACTGATGGCCGAGTTGAAAGCCTGGGATGAAAATATGATTCAGCGGAAGTCAACCGCTTACGATGATGTCGAAAACTTCCCGAACAAATTCACTGCAAACTACATGTTCCTAATCAATCAGACGGAAAGCTCCATTCCGAAAGTAAACAAGGGTTCCAGAGATCGTCATGCAGACCTGACCAAAGAATGGGAACAGCTAAAAGCCGAAGGAACTCGCCTGCTGGAAACAGCCATTCCGAAATTCAATAAGCTGGTGAATGAGGCAGGGATTGGGGTGTTATTTGTGAAGTGAGGAAATAGATCAAAATAGAAATCTTATAAATATGGAAATTGAAATCAGTTCATTGATTAACAATCAATTTAAAGAGGGAAAAACCAAGGCTATAATTCTTAATGGATTAGAGATCAAAACAATATTTACAGATTTTGAAGCCTTCTCAATCTGCCTCGGGGCAGAGAATAAATCTATAAAGAAAATAGCCAAAATTTTTTTCGACGGAAAATCAACTAGTCACAATAAAATAGAGGCCCATAAGTTCGCCATGGAAGCCTTGGAAAAGTATGGAGCAGAGTTCCTATCTTATGCAATTTCATTACCGCCATTAAAATTCAACAATATTAATTGTGAAAAAATTTTTAGTGAACTGAAGAGCAAAAGAAAGCTTACAAAAAATCCAATAATTAGAATATCTTATATTAACCAATTAAATAAAATAAATGAAAAAATAAGCATCTCCTTTTTTAAAATAAAAAAAGGAGATGAAATACAATTTGACGAAAACAGAATCATCATAAAGAATAAACTTAGAAATATACCACTTTTGGAAATAACAAAAACTGGAGAAGTTCAAATCAAAGAATCATCATTTCAAATCTTGCCTGTACTTGAACTATTTATAAGTTTTTCTAAGGACCCCAAAAAGTACATTATAAATTATGGATTAGAAACAGGAGAATGTTCAATTTGTGGAAGGGAACTAAGTGATTATGAATCAGTAAAAAGAGGGGTTGGACCAACGTGCTATCAAAGTATAATCACTAAATAAAAACCACCTTTTAGGTTAAATTAAATATTGATTGAATTAAATTTCTATATTGTAGAATTCTACTTGAAATATTAAAATAGAAAAAACATGACAAAGCCATTTTACAATAGGTTAAATGAATACTTTTTAAATGTGGCTGAAGTTCTCAAAGGAGAAGCTAAAGCTGCTTCAATTTTCGCAAATACGACAGATATTGGAATCACAAGAGAAAATGTCTATGTTGAATTTCTTAGGCAACATACCCCTTCTAAATGCAATGTTTTTTTGGGAGGGTTTCTATTTGGGGAAGATGGAGATGAATCAAAACAACTTGATATCATAATTTCTACAGATACTTCCCCAAGATATAATTTCCAAAATCGAGATGGTAATGGAAAATCATTTTCTCCCGTTGAAGGTTGCCTCGGAATTGCATCAATTAAATCCAAATTGGATAAAGATCAGTTATTCGATTCATTATATGGAATTGCTTCAATTCCTGAAACAAAGTCAATTGAAGGACGAATAAATCCAAATATAAAATACAAAGGATATGAGGAATGGCCTTTTAAGATTATTTATGCTTCTGAAGGAATAAACGAAAACACAATTTTAAGCCACTTGAATGAATTCTATTTAAAAAACCCGCAAATACCAATTTACAGGAGACCTAATTTGATTCACGTTGCAGGAAAATATGTGATAATGCGAATTGTAGAAGGAATGGGAATAAGAAACATATTTAATGACACTTCGATTAACCCTGAAATCGGAATTTTTTATCCATTCACCACAAATTCAGATTTACAAGGACTCGTTTGGACTATAAATGATTTACAACAAAAATCAATAATTTCTAATCACATTTTATATGACTACACTTCTATAATAAATAAAATCCATGGGTAATAGAAGTGGCTTGAACGACAATTAAAGCTAGTTATACCTTAAAATTAGCCATACAAATAGGCATTAAAAAAAATCAATATTTTATAAACTTTTTAAATGCTTTATATCAAAGGACCAGACATTAAAAAAACTCACACCTAATCTAAAATTCACTTTTGAGGTATTATTTATTTTTTTACTTTGTTGATTTTTTATTTACCTTATTGGAAAATATTACGCGGAATTAAGTTATTTATTTAAAATAAAAAATAAAAAAAATTAAATATGAAAATACATTGGGTTTGGATCGCAGGCATGATTTTATTTTTAATTGGGTTAAATTTTTGGCGGTTTCATTATTTCAAGGAAGAAAGTAGTAAGGTTGCAATTTTAGGATTGTCAGGAGTAATTCTGGCAGCTATAACTTCTGTGTTTACAGTTGTGGTAAATAATTCTGCCACAAAACAACGGGAATTAGAGTTTTCTGTACTTCAAGAAAAAAGAAAAGCTTATTCTATTTTTTATGAAATAATCTTTAAGGCTTTGAAAAATCAAAAGAAGACCGGAAAAAAAGATGATATAACAGTAGAAGAATATTTGGAATTTAAGAAGGGAGTAATGAATTGGGGAGGTGAGTTTTTAATAAAAGAATTCATCGTTTTTGACAATAATTTAAATTCGGAAGCTAGTAAAGATTTTATTCTTATTGTAAAAAATTACGATCGATTCCTTAAAGCTATTCGAAAAGACCTAGGACTTGAGACTTCAAATCAGGTAAATTTAATCGAGGTATTACTAGATAAAGAAGCAAGAAATACATTTAACCAAAATAAATAAACCTAAGCCAGCTATCGAGAGTAATTCCTCCTTCTATTTTTTTTTCACGAATCCCTAAGTCAGCTGTCAGGAAAAATCCCATCCTTACAAGGTCAACTGAATACTCCCACTTATATTTTGATCCTCCGAAATCAGATCAGAAATATCATTTAAGTCTTGCACAATATTTTCAAAAACCCCTCTGAAAGAATTGAATCATTGTATTTACTAGTTCCGAACTGGTATTTCGAGGTTCTGAGTCTATAATTACCACTTCCGAACTGGTATGTAGGGGTTCTGAGTCTATAATTACCAGTTCCGAATCGGTATGTCGGGGTTCTGAACTGGTATTTTCCACTTCCGAACTGGTATATCGAGGCTTTGAACCGGTATTTACACCACCTAGGAATAGTGCACTCTTTTCAAAATCAGATACCAAATAGGCGATGCCCTGAGCGTAGTCCGGACAAATGAACTGGAGCATCCTCACTTGAATTTCAAACCAATTCGTAATTCGATCTATTTTAAATTTTGCCAATTGATCCAATCGCAGATTAGTTAGGTGGTTTGCAAACTTGCCAACTGATTTTAAAAAGAAAAAAGCTAAATTGGCTTAGAGGGTTCTTTTTGCTTGGAAAAAGAAATGCTCCCAATTTCATCTTTGAAGTCGTTGTAAATTATCTAATGAGCAAGTATTAAATTCGAGTGAGCACAGGAGGAAATGATAAGGAAGGTTTTATACCTAAGCACGGGGGCTACCGCAACCTGTTTAGCTACCAGAAAGCGGAGATCATCTATGATGCAACTGTATATTTTACTGGTCGATTTTTTCATCGATATGACCGCACTGTTGGTCAGATGGTTCAAGCTGCGCGAAGTGGAAAACAAAATATTGCTGAAGGAAGTATGGCTTCTGGCACCTCTAAAGAAACGGAAATCAAGCTTACAAATGTTGCTCGGGCAAGCTTGGAGGAGCTACAGATAGATTATGAAGATTTTTTGAGGACTAAAAAGCTTCTGATTTGGGATAAAAATCACCGTTTGGTGGCTAGAGTAAGAGAATTGAATAAGAGTACCCCCACACCTTCCTATGAGACCTTCAGTAAAGGCATCGAGCACGAAAATCCTGAAATCTGTGCTAATACGATGATCACTTTGATTAAGATTTGCACCTTTTTGCTTAACCAGCAAATCAAGAAACTGGAAATTGCTTTCGTCAAAGAAGGTGGGTTAAGAGAGCGAATGACGAGAGCAAGAATTGAGGAAAGAAAAAAGAAACCGTAAGTTTTTGAGACATTTGGGACAATGTCTCAATAGTCCCTCCTAAAAAGTCACCTAGCTCCACTGCCAATGTTCCGGGTTCAACTGTGCGAGTTTGTAGCATCGGAATTCAGTGATGGGGACGTCAAAAATAAGGCTGCAATAGGAAAGCGTCCGTTTATCGAGGTACCGGGCATTAATCAGTGTATTTTTTACGGTTTCCTTCCCGTAGAATTTGACCATCGTCCTAAACTCGTCGAAGCGTCCACGAGTAGCAATTCGCTCAATCACTGAAGCACTGTGCTTCTGCAAGTCCACTTCCTTGACGTTTACGTCCCGAAATAAAGCTGGTCGCAGTTCTAGTTGCATTACTTTTTTTTGACAAGATACGATTCAATTCCAATTAGATTCAAGATGGAAATTGCAATTCAGGAAAGACCTTCGAATGACGCCATTCGATACGGAGTTGCACAATTCGGTCGGATTAGTGGAAACCGTGGAAGACTATCTTTATTCCAGTGCCAGGAACTATGCAGGTCAAAAAGGATTAATCGAAGTAGATTATTGGTAATTAGTTGCCTTTGCCAATTTACAAATTGGTGAGGATAAGAGGGTGTAATTACAAATTCACCCAGTCCTAACAATGATTTAAATGCACCCATCTGTGGAACAAGAAACGACGGATCCAGACTAACTCATTTAACCAAACTCGCTTAAACCCAAAGTCAAATAGGTGAGTTTAGCTTAAAATCAAGCAAAAATAATCCAAAAAATACCCTGTGTAGGGTATTTTTCACTAAAAATT
>JAKFBW010000047.1:0-7221 GCA_036676965.1 Flavobacterium sp.
CCCTTCGCTATAGAAGATGGTTTTGACTTAGTAATTGTCAATACTGAAACTGAAAATCATTTTGGACAATTTGTATTTCCAACTGCAATACTTATCGAAAAAGGTGTTTTTTCAACTAATTTACTCACGTTACGCAAAAAAAGTTGTCAAATATCCAGCTTTAACATTTACATTGTTAACAACTTATGTAGCATAAAAACATAGTTATGCTGTGCTTCTAGGTTTTGACAATATCGCTAATTCTGCTTGAGCCGCTTTTTGAGCTGCTAAATAGATTTGAGCCTTCATTGCAAAATGATTTTTATGTGTTCTTTGTTTGAGCCATTCCAGCTTTACGTAGGCTACAATAGACAAAACATAATGATTGGTTTGTGTTTTTATTATTTTTGTTGGTGATTTGGCAAAACCGGTGTTGCTTTTTATGGATTTATGATATTCCTCTACTCCCCACCGTTTTTTGTAGATTGTAGTTATTTGGTCACACAATAAGTTTAAATCACTACAAGCCAAGTACAACTCGCCGACTGTATCATTTTCGTTTTTGAAAACTTGCTTTGTAAGCAACAGCGGAAAATCTAATTCTTTGAGCCAAATCTCCACGGTCTGCTGTCCTGGCTGTAGTGTTTCAATACTTATGTATTCCTTATTCTCTTTGTTTTCTTTTGATAGTGCCACTTTTCTATTGCTTTTTAGAGCCATAATAAAATCTCTTTTCAACTCTTCTTTACAGCAAATCATATTCTCAGCCGATGAATACCAGCTGTCGGCTAAAACATAATCAAAACGGAATTTGCCGTTACACTCTTTGAGCATTTTTCTGAAAAGCTCATTTTTTGTAACACTAGCTTTACGCTTGTTTTTGCCTGTTTTAGAATCAACTTCCCAAGTGTCTTTCTTCACAAATTCAACTCCAACTGGCAATTTCATTGCTCCAACTTCGACTAAAGCGGTCAAAAAATTAACACCTTTTATAGACCTGCTAAAGCAATGGTCGTAATGCCAACAATTGAGTTCACTATCATCTGTATATAGTTTTTCTTCTATTGAATCATCAAAACTTAGTGTAATGGTATCTTTAGATTGTGTGAGTTCTTGAACGTATGGTTTTACACGTTGCCATAAAAATTTACTATCATAGTCTCTTTTGGATAATTCTTGAGTAATTTTATCGTGCTTTATATTTAACAAGGTAGCCATACCAGTAGCAGTAGTATAAGAGGTAGAGCATATCAAATAATCACTGTATAAATCTGAGAAATTTTCCATATCCTTTTCTGACAAAAGTTATCAACACTTGAAATGTTAAAACTATGAAGTTTTATTATATTTTTGCGTAACGTGAGTTATTTATTCTTCTCCTCAATCCACTTAGACATATACTTGGTACTTCTCAACGTATGATGTTGCAACAACCCACCCATAAAATTCCTCAAACGGTGTTGTTTTACATTTAAAACTAAAAACTCAATTTGTTTAGCAAAATCTTCATCAAACAATATTCTCAAATAACGTTGATTGATAATTGCAATTCCATTTTTTTGAGCTTGAATCCAGTTTTTTTTATCTTGATACAATTGCACTGCTTTATTGACAAAATCAATGGCATCATCCGTAACAAACCCATTCCAAGGTAAATTACCTTGCATCGATTCGGCACCAATAGAGGTGGTCACACTTGGCGTCCCGCATTGCATAGCTTCCAATAATTTTCCTTTTATTCCGGCTCCAAAACGTAAAGAAGCTAACACAACCCGGGCATTTTTGACTACCTCATGAGCATCATCAGCACGCCCTTTGATTAAAAATCCTTCCGCTGACTTATGCAATTGCAGTACTTTTTGCAAAGGATAAGCCCCGTAAATTAACAAAGAAGCTTCCGGTAATTGTTTTCGAATAAGAGGCCAAATCTTTTCTTTCAGGTATTGAACTGCATTCCAATTGGGCTCATGAAGAAAATTCCCGATGAACACAAAATTTTCTCTTTCTTCAAAAGAAGGTAATTTTTGAATAACCGCTTCATCAATCGGTTCCAATAAAAAAGGCAGATAATACAATAATGCCTTATCAATTTTAAAAACCGATTCCAGCAATTCCATTTCATATTCAGAAATCATCAACGATAAATCACAACGCAAAATACTCGCAATTTCTCTTTTGGCCACCTCTTCAGAAAGCAAATCGAAAGTGAAAAATTCACGATTTTCTTTGAACGCTTTTTGTCGGGCCAATCGCAAACAATGCAAATCTTCAGTATCTAAAATCCGTAAGGCATCCGGACAATTCTCGGCCACACGCCAACCAAATTGCTCTTCGATCATGAACCGGTCAAACAAAACAATATCGGGATTCAGCTCTTTTACAAACGAATCAAAACTGGAACAATTCAGAGCAATGGATTTTTTATCCACGCCATATTCTTCCAAATCGACCATAAAATCACTGTCCAAAGCCGGACTCGAAAACGTAATCTGATATCCCTGTTGCTGAAAACAAGAAATCAATTGTATCATCCTTCCCCCTGCCGCCGAAGAATTGGGCTCAGGCCACACAAAACCAACAATTAGAAGTTTTCGATTCGAACTCATAGTAATAAATCATTTTAACTGCAAAATAATGCTATTTGACCGCAAATATATCATTAACAGCAAAAATAGATTAGAAAACACTAATTTTGCCGTTGAATAAATATCATTATCATGTTAGGATTAAAATTAGCCACCGACCCGCGCTGGGTAAACATCGTCGAATCGAATATTGAAGAAATCTTGACCGATCACGCCTGGTGCGAACAAAAAGCGGCTTCCAATGCTATTTATATCATCATCAACAATTCTGAAAAAGAAGAATTGGTAACCGAAATGACCCGAATTGCGTTAGAAGAAATGGTGCATTTTCAGATGGTGCATAACATCATTAAAGAAAGGGGACTTACACTTGGCCGGGAACGCAAAGATAATTATGTGAGCGATTTAGTGAAGTTTGCCAAAAAAGACGGAAGCCGCAATGATGCTTTGGTAGAACGCTTGCTTTTTGCTGCCATGATTGAAGCCCGAAGTTGCGAACGATTCAGAGTGCTTTCACTAAACATCAAAGACCCTGAACTGGCCCAGTTTTATCATGAATTAATGGTTAGCGAGGCGGGGCATTACACCACGTTTATAAAATTTGCCAAACAATATTCAGAAAAAATAGACGTTGATAAGCGTTGGCAGGAATGGATCGACTTTGAAGGCTCAATTATAGGCAACTATGGAAAAAACGAAACCGTTCACGGATAAGCAAAAGAGCCAATTCAACTTTAGAATTGGCTCTTTTGCTTTTAATAAATTTCAAAAATATTACTTTTTTACTATTATAAACTCCGAACGTCTGTTTGTTGCATGATCTATATTAGTACATTCATCTCCACAATTAACTTTTGGCTCAGATTCTCCAAATCCTTTTCCGGAAACCCTCTCTATACCAATCCCCTTTGAAATGATATAATCAACAGTGGCCTTTGCTCTTTTATTAGAAAGTTTTAAATTGTATTGATCACTACCTCTGGAATCCGTATGTGATTTAACGTAAATCTTCAGTTTATCATTTTGTGACATCACATAAACCAACTTATCCAGTTCGGCTGCCCCTTGGCTTGTAATATCACTTTTATCAAATTTAAAATAAATCGGATTCAATATAATTTCATTTTCTGTCACGACAACTTCTACAGGGTCTAACGAAGCATTAACCGTTACAGCATTTTCAATTTTAGCAACCGGAAATGATTTCGTGATATAACCATCTTTATAAACATTCACCAAATACGATTTTTGGCACTCTGCATCGTATAGAACTTCCCCTTTTTCGTTAGCTATTTTAGTGGACAAGATATTATTTTGCTCATCAGAAATAAGCACCCGGGCATCAGTTAACAATTGTTTTGTTTTGGCATTTTTAACAACGACATCAATTCTTGCATTACAAACTGGCTTGGTACTATAAATATTATCATCACCCAAACGGTTACTCGATACAAAACCGATATTCTTTTCTTTATTGAATGTAAAAGCAAAGTCGTCTTTTTCTGTATTCAAAGGTTTTCCCATATTTTTGGGATACTCCTCTTTCTTTAAATCAACAGAAAAAATATCTAAGCCTCCAAACCCTGCCAAGCGATCCGAAGAAAAATACAAAACCCCATCCTCTGTTATGAAAGGAAAGTTCTCATCGTCTACCGTATTTATCTTCTTGCCTAAATTCTCAGGTATCCCATAGGAACCGTCTGGTTTGACAGCTACTTTCCATAAGTCAGTCCCTCCTAAAGAACCCGGCATATTGGATGCAAAATAGAGCCATTTCCCCTCTCTGTCTAATGATGGATTTCCGACAGAATAACTTTTACTATTGAATGGAAGCGGAGTAATTGCTGACCACTTCCCTTTTTCTTTAACGGCTTTATATAAATTTACTTGTCCGTATTTTAGTTTTTTGGCGTTATCTTTTTGAAATAGTTTATCCTTGAAACTCTCACTGGAAAAGTAAATGGTATTTCCATCTGGAGACATCGTCAAAGAACCTTCATGAAAATCGGTATTTAATTCTGAAATAGGGACTGGTGCCGAAAATGTCCCTTTCGTTTCTTTATATTCCGCCTGATACAAATCGAGATAAGGTTCATTATTCCATCCATAAATTTTATTATTCTCGTTTCTCGCACTTGCAAAATAAAGTTTATCCTTATAGAGTACGGCTCCAAAATCAGATTTCCCGGAGTTAATGTTAATCTTTTTTACCTCAAATCCGGTTTCTTTTTTTAATAGCTCCGAAAGATAATCGGGATTTTTATGAAATTCTTTGGATCGTTCATCTTGAGGTGCCACAGTGGCAAATATTTTCATTTGCACATTAGACTCATCATACTTGGCATTCGATTTTAACACCTGAACATATCTGTAAAGTGTTACTGCCGTTGGGTTTAATTTTACTGTCTGTCCATACCATTTTTCGGCTTCAATGGTGTTATTCATATTATAATAACTGTCTGCCAGTTGTTTATAAACATACGTATCGGCTTTTTCTTTTTCAACCAAAGACAGGTATTCCTTAACAGCCTGAACATATTCATAACTGTCAAATAATTTATCCGCAATCTTAGTATCTCTATTTTGCGCAGCCAACGAAAAGCCAACCAACCCAAAAGACAACAGTATAGAATATTTTTTCATTAATTATAAAATTAAATATTAGAAAAATCTTGGAGAACGGGAAACCTTTTTTGGAGTAAATAAATCATACAACAAGATGAATTCATGGGAAGAAGGGGTGGTTACTTTCAAATCAGAAATAATATGATCGTAGGCATAACCAATTTTCAATTCGGGTGTAATGGCAAAATTTACCATCGCTCCAAAACTGTCTTCTAATCGATACGTTGCCCCTAATTCGATTTTTTCTATGTACAAAAAGTTTGCAGAAACATCCAAAGAAGGAGAAACATTAAATGCGGATTTCAGCATAACAGAAGGTTTGAACTTTAATTGAGAATTAAGGTCAAATACATAACCCGCTGTCAAAAAATAATGCGAGACATCCGAGCCATATGCTCTGCCGTTATAATCTAAATGCGCCGATTTAATCATATTGGGAACTGAAAGTGCCAAATAATAATGATCGGTATAATAGAAAGCCCCTAATCCTAAATTTAATGATACATCGTTAATATCTTCACCAAAGATACCCTCTGAAGGATCCGGCAATGTCGATTGAATATCTCTAAGTCCTACTTTATGAAACGAAGCTCCAGCTTTTAAACCTAATGCTAACTTATGTATATCGTTTAATTTTAATGTATATGAAAAATCTCCGTATACATTTTGTTCAGTCACCGGCCCTACTTTATCTGAGATGAATGAAAGTCCTAATCCGACATTTTTACCTGCGGGAGCATGTCCGGATAATGTAAAAGTAGTCGGAGCCCCTTCCATATTAACCCATTGTTTTCTGTACAATGATCCTAAAGAAAAACTTTCTTTAGACCCGGCATAAGCAGGGTTAATCACATTCATATTATACATATATTGCGTATAATGAGGATCTTGTTGCGCCATGACATCCAAAGACGCACTAAGAATCAGAAGAGCCGCCAAAAATATTTTGTTCATATCCGTTTGTTTTTCATTTTGTTATTACTGAAAATCAACACAAAATCAATTAAATTATTATTTTTCCCTGATAAGATAAATCCACCCTGTTTTTGCTTTACCACCATTATTGAATTCAATTACATAATAATACGTTGCACTCGGAAGTTCGTTACCGTTATTGGACTGTCCTTTCCATTCGATGGTGTAATTTGATTTACTGTATACCGGAATACCGTATCGGTCAAATATTTCCAGTTTTTTTACATCCATTAAACTCAAATCAAAATAATCATTGGAGCCATTTCCGTCCGGAGAAATCCCTTTCTGGATATTACAAATCGCTGACTCAATAACTATATTTTCTGTTGTTTCACATGCTGTAGCACTGGACGAAATGGTTAAGGTAAAATTCAGAGGGAAAACAACATCACCTTGTAAAGAAGCCAAAACATCTGAAACATTCAGAATATTGGAATTGGCACCAATACCATTTCCTAAATTATCTTTCCATTGATAATCTACCGTATTGGGATCATAGGAGCCCGATAATGGTGAAGCCGTCAATATATACTCTTTGTCTATGCAATCTCCTGTTGATTCGAATTGAATAGGTGCCGGTACCGGATTAATTGTTTGCTCCGCTCCCAAAGTGATACAAGATGTACTATTTATAAACCGTACAGACAATCTATAGGTTCCGGGAAAAACATTTGAAAAAACAGGACTGTCCTGATAAGCCCCTCCTATACTATATTGCACATTGGCTTGTGTTGCAAATACAAACTGCCCGGTTGATTGCAGACAGCTAGGCTGTGTTATACTTGCCAAAGCTGGTGTTGAAGGTAGAGCAGGAAGCGGATCAATTACTACCGGTGAACTGCTTTGAGTCTGACAAGTATTATCAGCTATACGTCTCACATACAAAGTATAACTATTTGGAGCCAATCCCGAAAAAATATTTGATAGCTGATAGGTTGTTCCATTCAAACTATATTCCACTCCCGTTTGAGTCGCTATTGAAATCGTTCCCGATGGGGTACCGCACGTTGGTTGAACAACACTGAGCATCGTTGGTACAGCAGGCGGTGTTGGAATT
>JAKFBW010000048.1:0-20078 GCA_036676965.1 Flavobacterium sp.
ACGGAAGTACATTTTATTAAAAAAAATGTATCGTAAATTAAGAACCGCCTTGGTACGGATCCGTATGCCGGGTGGTGTGGAAGGTCGCCTAGGGAAATAATCCCTAGGCTCCTATCCGATTTTACTTTTAGCCCACATCTAGCCCACAACCAAACAAAATGTATTCTAAAATGTATTTATAATTGAATACAATCCTTTTTTAGCTGTTTTTAGCCTGCAAATTCCATTGTTGATACATTGGGAGCATTTCGCAAAATACATTGGACATGCTAACTTAGCAATCACAGAAAGTTAATTTAAAAACCAAACACTCACAAACCACTGAAAAAAAACTATTTTATTTTGTGTGTTTTATGTTTGTCTTTATTCATTGTCAGTTCATTATGATTCTTTTACAATCCTTCAATTATTGATTTCTCAAAGTTTATCCATTTCTCATATCCTTTGTCATTTAAATGAACGCCATCTTTTGTCAATTCAGTAGGCAATTCACCTTGTGCATCCACAAATTGTGCATATAGATCAATGACCTCATAATAACCTTTATCCTCATTTTTTCTTATTATTCTATTTACCGCAAGAATATCTTCTTTAATATATTCCCTTCGACTGGGTAAAAGTGTACGCACATAAATCTTTGTAACTGGCGATTTGCGATGAATTATTTTTGCAATTTTCAATATATTTTTCCCAATATATTCGGGTGATGGAACAACTTTATTATATTTTAAAGCACGATTGTCTTCATTGTGATGTAAGCTAAACAGGTCATTAATTCCAATAAGGATGAATACCGCTTTTGGCTTGAAATAAATAATTTCATCTAAACGTTTCAATACACCATCGGTAACATCTCCGGCAATTCCACGGTTCCGAATATGATCTAACCCAAATCTTGCACTCCAATCGTGCCCTCCTTCTGTAATACTATTGCCAATAAATACAATTTCTCCAAACTCCAGCGGTTCCTTTTTAAACTCTTGAATACGTTTTGGGTAATATTTTTGTGTCCAATCGTTATGATAAAGAGATACGATCTTTTTTGTTGGATATAATTTTGCCAATTTCTCTGTTGCAAGCGGTGATGATTGTCCAAAAGTACTGTTGCTCAATGCAATAAAAAATAAGGCTAGAAATATTTTTTTCATAGTTTTCAGTTATTCTATTTTAACAGAATATTAGTTAGTTACAAGAATGACTTGGAGTCATATTTTGTTTTCAACCACTTTCTTAATAACAGAATGAATAGCTGTTAAAAAAGAGCCAAATTACGAATATTTACTTATGGAATCGTTGTTTTTTATTACTCAAACCAAAACTATTTTGGATATAATAATAAGCGTGAAAAATATTTTTAAAAAAAAATGAACGTTGTTCAAAAAATATTCATACATTTGCATTATAAATTATAGTTATGAGTATAGCAGATAGAAAGGCAAAAGAAAAAGAAGCGTTAAAAATGCTTATTCTAAAAGGAGCAAAAAAGCTCTTTTTAGAAAGAGGAATTGAACAGACTACTATTCGAAATATTGCTGATGAAATTGACTATAGCGTGGGAACTGTATATGTTTACTTTAAAGATAAAAATGCGATTTTACATGACCTCCATTCCATAGGATTTCAGGAATTGGGCGGATACTTTAAGGAATTGTTTAGTATAGAAAACCCAATGGAACGACTTCGAAAAATGGGATTTATCTATATCAAATTTGCCCTTGAAAATCAGGAAATGTATGATTTGATGTTCAACCTCAAGGCACCGATGGAGTTTTTGGAAGGTTCGGAAGAAGAAGGTTGGAATGAAGGGGTTGAGACTTTCAACTCCGTAAAAACAACCGTTGAACAGTGTATGGAAAAAGGCCATTTTAAAGGACATAATGCAGAACCACTTTCTTTTATGGTTTGGAGTTTAGTACACGGTATGTGCAGTCTTGAAATTCGTCAGAGAACTAAAGGTGTAAAATTCACTAATCCTGACACTATTCTTTTTGACGGGTACAATGAATATTTAAAAATAATAGAAAAACTATAATATTTTTTTGACTAAAAAAATGAACAACGTTCAATTAATAAACAATGTATAAAATGATAAACAAAACAGTAACTCTGATACTGGTCTTACTTGGATATCTAGGATATTCTCAAAGTAAGCTTGACGGCTATATTGAAGTCGCACTAAAAAACAATGAAGTAATAAAGCAACATAATTTTGATATCAACAAAAGTATGTGGGCTTTAAAAGAAGCACGCTCCTTGTTCTACCCGACCGTTTCCTTAAATGGAAGTTATACCAAGGCAGAAGGGGGCAGAACCATTGACATTCCTATAGGTGATATGCTAAATCCGGTGTATAATACCTTGAATCAAATTACTAATTCTAACGCTTTTCCATCTTTACAAAACCAATCCGTTCTAATAAATCCAGATAATTTCTATGATGCAAAAATTCATACCACAATGCCTTTACTGAATTTTGAAATCATTTACAACAAAAGGATTAAAACCCAACAAATGACCTTACAAAAAATAGAATTGGAAATCTACCAACGAGAATTGGTTAAGGATATAAAAATTGCCTATTACAAGTATTTGCAATCACTAGAAGGAATTAAAATTTATGAAGATGCTTTGAAGTTAGTAACAGAAAACCAAAGGGTAAACCATTCCTTATTTAAAAATGATAAAATAAACCGTACAGCGGTATTACGAAGTGATAATGAAGTCATTCGTATTGCAGCCAATTTGGAAACGGCAAAACAAGTTAGCAATAATGCCAGAGCTTATTTTAATTTCCTGCTCAATCAAAAACTCGACACCCAAATTGTGGTTGATGAAAATAATGAAAACCTGCCTGATGTATTGGTGGAAGAAAATACTCAAAACAGGGAAGAATTAAAAAAACTTGACCAAGTAAAAGAAATAAACGATAACGTCAGCAAACTCACGAAGTCACACTGGTTTCCAACGCTAAGCGGTTTTGCCGATTTTGGATTTCAGGATTTTGATTTTGAAATGAACAAGGATTCACGTTATTATTTTGCCGGTATTGGTTTGGAATGGAACATTTTTTCAGGGAACAAAAACAAATACAAGCTCAAACAAGTAGAACAGGATACAAAAAAAATCAGTTCACAGATTGACAATGTAAAACAGCAATTACTGCTTCAGTTTCAGGTTTCACAAAATAATCTGAAATCAGCCTTAGAGCAATTCTATGCCGATAAAAATCAAAAAGAATCAGCCAAAAAATACAATGACGATATAACCAGGCTTTACAAAGAAGGACAGGCTATTTATATCGAGCTTCTGGATGCACAAAACCAATGGGTAAATGCCCAGCTTAATGCAAATATCTCTCTTTATAATTCTTGGATCGCTTTCGCTGAAATGGAAAGAGCCAACGCAACTTTTACTTTTAAATAAATCAAAAAAACATAAAATTATGAAATCAAAGATTATTACATCCGTTAGCCTTTCAGGCTCGGGTAACGAACACCAAAAAAATAATTTTACACTTGTGAGTAAAGCAACAACGATAATAGTTTCCCTTTTAACTTTACCATTTTTTTTCTCATGCAAAGAAGAAAAAAAGGAAAACAATCCATTTGAAACTGCTGATATTATTTCAATAAAAACAGCAACAGTTGAATCTTTGGCACTCACAAGTAATATAAGTGCATCGGGTTTAGTAACCACAGAAAACCAAGCCAATTATGGTTTTAAAATCGGTGGTGTTATAAGCCGAATTTATGTAGAAGAAGGTCAGTTTTTCAAAAAAGGACAACTTTTAGCCACATTAGATCAAACCGAAATCAATGCAGGTTTAAATCAAGCAGATTTGAATTTAAAAAAATTTGAAAGGGATTATGAACGTGCAAATAATCTATACAAAGACAGCGTCTACACTTTGGAGCAGCTTCAAAATACAAAAACTGGCTTGGACATTGCCAAAAGGCAAAAAGATGCCGTTGCTTTTAATTCCCGCTACGCTAAAATATATGCTACTGCCGATGGTTTTGTAGCCAATAAAATAGCAAATGAAGGTGAAGTAGTTGGTCCTGGATCCCCAATTTTAGCTATAAACGAAACATCAAAAAACAACAATTATCTTTTGAAAGTTGGTTTGACGGATAAAGAATGGGCTTCAGTAAAAATAGGCCAGAAAGCCATTGTTACCCTTGACGGATTTCCTGATGAAGAATTTGAAGCTACCTTTTTTAGAAAATCGCAAGCGTCAGATGCTGCCCTTGGGTCTTTTCAAATAGAACTAAAATTGAATATGAAAAACCAAAAACCTGCTGTGGGGATGTTTGGGAAAGCGGAAATACAAACCGATAAAGCCGAAGATTTTATGGTCATTCCATATAATTCACTTATTGAGGCCGACGGTAACAAAGCCTTTGTTTTTGTAGTGGAAAATAACAAAGTGAAACGTCAACCCATTACGATTAATAAGTTTGACAATGACAAGGTGTTTGTAAAAGAAGGTCTTCAAAAAACAGACCAGATAGTAACTTCCAACAGTGCCTATCTAAACGAACAATCAACGATAAAGATCATTAAATAATAACATCATGAAGATTACAAACTTTGCCGTTAAGAATTATCAGTTCACACTGATTATCTTTCTTCTTGTTGCAGTCGTAGGGTTTCTTACCTTATTTACGATGCCAAGAGCAGAAGATCCATCCACACAACCACCACAATACTTAATTACGGTTATTTATCCTGGAACGAGTCCAAAAGATATGGAAGAACAGGTCGTAAAACCTATTGAAAATAAAATTTACGGACTGGAGAACATCGAAAAAATACTAACAACCGTAGAAGATGGCGTTGCCGCTTTTCAGGTAAAATTCAAATATGGAGTTGATGTTGATAACAAATATCAGGAGATTTCCACGGAAATGAACGCGCTTAAAAGCAGCGAACTTCCAAAAGATATTTATCAAATTAAAACAGAAAAAATAGCATCTTCAGATGTTAATATTCTTCAGATCGCTTTGGTTTCTGAAAATGCTTCAGACAAAAAATTGCGAGATGAAGCGGACAAATTAAAGACAAAAATTGAAAAAATAACCAATCTAAAAGATGTAGAATACGCTGGAATTCCAGAACAGGAAATTCGAGTGGATTTAAATATGGAAAAATTGGCACAATTAAAAATCCCATTAAATATAGTGATGGGAAGTTTACAAAGTGAAGCTGCCGATATTCCTGGAGGAAGCATCGACCTTGGCAGCAAAGTTTTCAACATAAAAACGAGCGGTAAATTCAAAAATGCCGATGATGTTGCCAACACGGTTGTTTACAATGCCAACGGAAAAATCATCTATATGAAAGATGTAGCCGATATAAGTTACAAATCTGAAGTGGTACACCATATTACCCGAATCAATGGGCATCGATGCGTTTTGGTGTCTGCCGGAATGAAAGACAATGTAAACATAAGCGATGTTCAGAAAGAATATTTACCATTAATAGAGGAATTTTCAAAAGAATTGCCTTCAAATATCAAACTAATTAGAAACTTTGACCAAGCCGATATGGTTTCTAAACGATTGGGACATTTAGGTTTTGATTTTGGATTAGCCATTCTTTTAGTTATTGTTACCTTATTACCCTTAGGCTCCAGAGCATCTGTTATTGTTATGATTTCCATTCCATTATCCTTAGCGTTGGGATTAATTGCGATGAATGCTTTAGGTTTTTCGTTAAACCAATTAAGTATTGTTGGACTGGTGGTCGCTTTAGGTTTACTGGTAGATGATAGTATTGTGGTTGTCGAAAACATAGAGCGTTGGCTTCGTGAAGGTCATACTAAAATGGAGGCCGTTTTAAAAGGAACAAAACAAATAGGAATCGCAGTTGTGGGATGTACTGCAACATTGGTGATTGCCTTTATACCACTGGTTTTTCTTCCTGACATGGCAGGTGAATTCATCAGAAGTTTACCTATGGCGGTTATCACGAGTGTATTGGCTTCTATGCTTGTGGCTTTGACATTGGTTCCGTTTTTGGGAAGTCGATTCTTAAAAACACACGAACACGAAGGAGGAAACATATTTCTTCAGTATTTGCAAAAATTCCTTACGAGATCGTACAAAAATATTATGCCTAAAGCATTGAAATTTCCAAAAACTACGATTGCCATTTCTATATTTTTAAGTGTTATCGCTTTTGGACTGTTTTCTGTAGCCGGATTTAAGTTATTCCCGACTTCAGAAAAACCAATGTTTTTAATCAACATAAAAATGCCACTTCAAGCCAATATTTCGGAAAGTGACAGGGTGACAAAAATGGTGGAAGCCGAGTTGAAAAACCATAAAGAAATTGTGTATTTCACCTCAAATGTGGGAAAAGGTAATCCACAGATTTATTACAACGTACATCCACAGGACAGAAAATCTGATTTTGCTCAAATTTTTGTTCAATTGGAAGATGAAGCAAAGCCTTCGGAGAAAACCGCACTAATTGAAAAATTAAGAGAAAAATTTAAAACGATGCCTTATGCCAAAGTTGAAGTAAAAGATTTTGAACAAGGTACTCCGCTTGAAGCCAATATCGTAGTCAGACTGTTCGGAGAAGACCAAGAAGTTTTACGCAAGCTATCCTCTCAAGTAGAGACTATTTTACGAAATCAAGAAGGAACGGTTTATATCAATAACGAGTTAAACACCTATAAAACCGATGTTAAAGTAAAAATTAATAAAGAAAAAGCAAGAACATTGGGGGTTTTGACAAGCGAAATTGACAAAGTAATTCGTCTTGCCGTTGCCGGTTTAACAGTTGGAGATTATATAGACGACCGTGGCGATGCCAGAAACGTGACAATTACTTTACCAAGGGATAAGTTCTCTAATCTTGATGCACTGAAAAATTTATATGTCAATAATGTTCAAGGAACACCAATTGCACTAAATCAGATTGCAACAGTATCTTTTGAAACGGCGCCTACAGCAATCAATCACTTTAATAAATCACGCTTTTCAAAAGTTAGTGCCATGACAAAAGAAGGTTATTTAGCAAATGACCTGCTGGTAGCTATTATTCCGAAATTGGATAAACTCGAAATGCCAAAAGGCTATTATTACAAATTATCTGGAGAAAAAGAATCGGAAGGTGATGCATTGGGAGGTAATTTCCTGTCCGTAATTATATTGAGTACATTTTTATTCATTGCTGTTTTATTGCTTCAATTTAAAACATTTAAAGGAATCATCATCGTCATGTCCATTATTCCGTTAGGTGTCTTGGGAGGTGTACTATTTTTAATAGCTACAGGAAACCCAATGTCGTTGGTTTCTATTATAGGTTTCATCGGATTGTCTGGAATTCAAGTCAAGAACTCCCTTCTTCTGGTCGATTTTACGAACCAATTAAGGCAAGAAGGAAAGTCCATTGATGAAGCGATTGCCATCGCAGGAGAAACACGTTTCCTTCCGGTAGTGTTAACATCCATTACGGCAATCTGTGGTTTGATTCCTCTGGCATTAAACTCAAATCCTCAAATATCTCCGTTGGCGATTGTATTAATTGGAGGACTTATAAGTTCTACCATTCTTTCAAGAATTGTAACGCCAGTCATGTACAAGCTAATGCCTCCAAAAATAGAGATTGATAATAACTAACAAAATATAAACATTTAATAAAATTCAAGATGGAAAAAACAATATTAATAACAGGAGCTTCAACCGGTTTTGGACGTCAACTGGCTACCAAACTTTTTGAAGATGGATTTAATATAATTGGAACTAGCCGAGATCCGGAAAAATACAAGGATAAGGTTCCTTTTAAACTATTGCGTCTGGATATTTCTGATGATGATTCGATCAACTCTTTTTCTAAAGAACTTTTTACTCAAATAGAAAAACTGGA
Organism: Flavobacterium sp.; assembly: GCA_036676965.1. Taxonomy (GTDB): domain Bacteria; phylum Bacteroidota; class Bacteroidia; order Flavobacteriales; family Flavobacteriaceae; genus Flavobacterium. The sequence goes on from JAKFBW010000048.1 coordinate 7,879, forward strand.
TGTTTTAGTCAATAATGCTGGCTATGCTGTTAAGGGTCTTGCTGAAGAAACACCAACAAAAATAGGATTGGAACAATTTGAAACTAATTTTTGGGGTACCGTTAAGCTTACAAACGCACTACTGCCAAATATGAGAAAGTTAAAGCAGGGGAAAATCATTACTGTCGGTTCATTTTTGGGTTTAATTGGACATCCCAACTATAGTTTCTATTCAGCATCTAAACACGCTTTGGAGGGATATTTTAAATCATTACGATTTGAAGTCAACCAATTTAACATAAAAATTAGTATGGTTGAGCCTATGGTTCATAAAACTAATTTTTTTGATAACGCAGTTGCAACCTATGGCAATATTGAGGATTATGATACGTTCAGGCAAAAAGTCCACTCCTACTACAGCGATGAACTCCAAAAAGCACCAGGTCCAATTGCTGTTGCTGATGCCATAATTAAAATCATTAATTCCCAAAATCCAAAATTTAGTTATCCTGTCGGAAAAAGTACATCGATGATCCTTGTCTTACAGCAATATTTATACAATACTTTTGAAAGTGTCGTTTTAAAAGGAATTAATAAAGCATAAAATGGAAAACAAAAGACTTCAATTACTTCAAAGTTTTATTGGTAAACCATTTTCAGGAAGTCCGTCTCCATTCGCCAAATGGCTGAATGGGACGGTTGTTTCTGTAAACGATAAATCAATAGAATTTAAGTTTATAGTTAGAAAAGAAATGACCAATCCAGTAGGAATGCTGCATGGAGGTGTTATTTCAAGTATGGTTGATGACTGCATCGGGATTAATTTTATGATACTTGGCTTAGAGAACTTCTATCCTACCATTAATTTAAATGTCGATTTTTTTAATCCTGCTTTTGAAAATGACACCGTTTTGGTTAAAACAGAATTAATCAAATTAGGAAAAACAATTATTCATTTCAATGCGGTAGTCATAAATCAAAATAATGGGAAACAGGTTGCTAAAGCAAGTTCTAATCTGGCAATTAGTTCTACAAAAATTCCCTTTTAAAATTCCAATTAAATTTTTTATAAAAAAATATGTGAATACAGTTACTATAGTGCTTAACTTAATGGTAGTTCCTTATTTGTATATCCAAATACCGTTTTGTAATTGATTTGGTTTCGTTAAAACGTTTCATTATTGCCCACTTTTGTATCATAATGTTTATCAATAATTGACGGAAATTTGCCTCAATAATTAAAACAATAAAATATAGTACAATGAAAAAAACAATTTTTATAACAGGTGCATCCCGAGGATTTGGAAAAATTTGGACAGAAGCTTTTCTTAAACGCGGCGATAATGTTGTTGCAACAGTAAGAAATACAGAATCATTAAAGGATTTGGCATCAGAATATCAGGAAAATTTATTGGTCCTACAATTAGATGTAACTGATAAAAAAGCATCCTTTGAAGCAATTTCAAAAGCAAAGAGCCATTTTGGAGCCATTGATGTATTAATTAATAATGCGGGATACGGACATTTTGGTGCCATTGAAGAATTGGAAGAGCAGGAAATCCGTACACAGTTTGAGACCAATGTACTTGGATTGATTTGGGTTACGCAGGCTGTTATTCCTATTATGCGCGAACAAAAATTGGGTCATATCATCCAGCTTTCAAGTGTTTTGGGTGTTATTGCATTGCCTACTTTAGGGATTTACAGTGCTTCTAAATTTGCTGTCGAAGGTCTGACTGAATCTCTGGCTGCAGAGGTTGCAGGATTCGGAATCAAAGTCACTCTTGTAGAGCCAAATGGTTATGAAACCGATTTCGGCGCATCTTCTGCAGTACAAAGTAAACCACTGAAGCAATATGATGCTGTGAGAGCCGCGCTTCAGGAAGGAAATAAAGAAGAAGATTATGGCGTGCCTGAAGCGACCTCAGAAGCTGTTTTAAAACTGGTAGATGCAGAAAACCCTCCATTAAGATTGCTTTTAGGCAAGGCTGGTGTACAATGGACTAAATACGCTTATGGTGAACGCTTGAAAACCTGGGAAGAATGGCAGGACGTTTCTGAAGCGGCACACGGAAAATAAAGTTTAAATTTGCAGAATCCGATTCTTCGGGTTCTGCTTTTCTTTTAAAATTAAACAGATGAATCATTTCGATAAAATAAGTAGTTACAATCAGGCTATCGGACTTAAAGCTCCCGAACATCCGTTGTTTTATATTTCCCGGGGCAATAAAGAGTGTTGTAGTGTTGGTAAGGAATCTGAATTTACGGCTGATTTTTATATCATTATTTTCAAAAAGGTCGAATCGGGAAGCATGCAATACGGAAAAACAAAATACGATCATAATCGGGGGAAAATGTCATTCATTAAGCCAAGGCAGATTACCGGATGTAAAAACATTCGTTTAGAAGAAGATTGTTTTACAATTCTTATTCACGAAGATTTTTTGTCAGGAACAACTTTGCATAATGAAATCAAGAAATATGCTTATTTTGAATACGAAGTAAATGAAGCGTTGCACCTTTCGCCCAGTGAAGAAGAAACAATTTGGAATCTGGTATATGCGATGGAAAAAGAATACCACAATAACGTTGATGATTACAGCAAGACCATTATTCTTAGTCATCTTGATACGATGCTTAAATATGCACAGCGCTTTTATAAAAGGCAGTTTATTCATCGAACTGAACTAAATGGCTCAACAGTTACAAAGTTCAATGCATTGCTCGTTGCTAATTTTGAAGAAAGAAAAACAAAAAATATTGGGCTGCCCACAGTATCTCTAATGGCAGAAAAGTTAAACATATCTTCACGTTATTTAACTGATTTATTGAAGCAAGAAACAGGGAAAACGGCTTTGGAACTTATTCATCTTTTTTTGATTGGTGAAGCAAAAAATTTGCTTACAGAAGGACAAATGAATATAACGGAAATTTCGTATTCACTTGGCTTCGACAATGTGACTTATTTTTCCCGTTTGTTTAAAAAAGAAGTAGGTGTTACTCCAAATAAATTCAAAGATCACTTCTTAAATTAAAGTAAAAAAATAACATAATCTAAATTGATTCTTTCTGTACTTGTAAGAAAACGGATTGGATCCACCATGCGGTGTCAATAATTACATTCAAATCTAAAAAAAACAAAAAATGAAGCGTACAACAAAAGCATATAATCATAGCATCGCCAACAATAAGGTCAAAATCATTAAAATGGCGATTACACGGAACCAATAAAAATCAATAAATTTCAGCGTATGAAAATATTAGCTGATTTTATAAAAGAGAAAAAAAACGAAGTAAAAACTCCCCCAGGAAGTTTTTACGTAACGAGCCGGAGTGGCCAGTCATTCGAAAATTAACCCAAACAATCGCATGGGGCACCATACTGGAAGAAACAAAAGGCCGTCTTAGGTAGTTGATGCTTTGTGGAAACTATATCAAACGATTCATTTGTCCGAAACCTGGACATTGGCTCCCGCCTACGATTTGTTAAACGTAGCCATAGTCAACCCAGACGATACCGAGGAACTAGCATTAACATTGGAAGGAAAAAAGAAAAAACTAAAATGGGAGCATTTCAGAAGATTGGGCATCAATCTTGGACTGAATGAAAAACAGATAAAGGGAATTGCAAAACGATTTCAAAAAAACAAACCTATCGCCCATCAGTGGATTGATAATTCATTCCTGTCTGATGCTTTCAAAGAAAAATACAACGCCCTACCGGAAGAAAGATACTATAGATTGTTTGAAACAGACTAAGCAAACACTTTTTTTTTATAATTTTATGCTTCACGAAAGTTTGGTCTAACAATCCTTTACCATTCAGCGATCCCATATCAAAAACAGAAATAGTCCATGAAAACAGAAACCTGAAAAAATACTGTTTAAAAACAAATAAATCATCAAATCCCTAAAAAATAACCCGATGTCCCGTTTAGACGAAACCCACCAACTTCCCCTCTTTCAAAAAGCGGAATTGATTTACCAAATGGTTAAAAGCCTCGTTGCTTCGCTTCCTGAAGACGATGAATACATACAAGCGACCAAACACTTCATGACTGAAGATGCCATGATTATTCCGGCCAAAATTGCCGGTGCCGAAGGAGGCGACTTGTACAGCATCCGGATGCAAAATGCAGCGATAATCCGGGATCATGCCATGCATTTGTATGTGCAAGTGGGCAGTTTGCGGATGCATAAAAACTATAAAGAATTAGAATATGTCCAACTCATTCGCAAAGAATTAGACGATTTCAGACTGTTATTTATAGAATGGGTGGCTAATTTTGACACCAACAACTATATTTGGGACGATTGGGGATTATTCAATCCGCCTGGAGCCATTCCGCCAAGCGATGAAGACACCTATAATGACGATGATTTTAACATCGATGACTTTTTTGATGACGATGAGGAATAAACTCTTGTCTCGAAAAAACATTCCTATATTTGTATCCAAGCAATCAATTTCATGGATTCTGATAAATTCATTTTCTGCCTCGAAGCGGTTCCTGATGTAGAGGTCAATACCGTTACGACAGTGGTTAAAAACCTAGAAGAACTAGCCTTAAACCAAGGGATTACCAGCATTTATAAAAGCTGTGATACCATTGAAGGGATGGAAGAAAGTTTAGGTGCCCTACTCTATGATGACCATAATTTTAAAGATTATGAAATTATTTACCTAGTTATGCCGGGACAGGAAAACACCATTTGCCTCAACAACTATTACTACAGCATAGAAGAGATCGCCGAGCTTTTTGAAGGAAAAATGAAAGGCAAAATAATCCATTTTGCCAATGCCAAAGTATTAGACCTGAACGAGGAAGAGGCACAATATTTCCTGGACATTACAGGAGCCCGCGCGGTTTCGGGTTATGGTTCGGGCTATAACAAAATAGCCAGTGTAAGTACGCTCGACAAGGCTTTCTTCAGTTTATGCCAAAAAGAGGAAAATCTCATCGAAATTGTAGAAGAATTGTATCAAAAACACTACGCACTTTGCAAACTGCTCGATTTTAGGTTGTATTATTAAACCCGGCATACGCCTTTAAAACCCTTCGTAAATATTCCTGATGATTTCCGTGGAGTATTTGCTGGAAATCTTTTTGATAAAAGACGGAAAATCAATATGGGATTGATCATCGGCCACATCCGAAATGGTACGTATGATACTGAAGGGAATTTCATATTCATAACACACCTGGGCTACCGCCGCCCCTTCCATCTCTACACACAATACCTCCGGCAATTGTTCTGTCAGGGCATGTTTTTGCGCATTGCTTGAAAAAAACTGGTCACCACTGGCAATTGTGCCTATAAACAATTTGGGTTGATGAATCTTGAATTCCGCCAAAGAGGCATCATCAATAACAGCGTGAAGTCTTTTATTTTCGATTAAGGTATTAACCGCTTTTGATGCAATAGCCAAATGGGTGGAATCACTTTCTAAATACGTCTTGGAAAGTAGTGGAATTTCATATTGCTTCATTAATGGTCTTGCATCCATGTCATGCTGAATCAATCTTTTCGCCAGAACAATATCACCAATTTTCAATTCGGAATGAATAGCACCGGCTACACCCGTAAACAACAATTCGGTGATTTGAAATTCATGAATCAAAGTGGTTACCGTGGTTGCAGCGGCAACTTTACCCCATCTTGAAAACACGACAATGGTATCAATCCCATTTATCTGTCCTGAAAAATACCTGCGTTTTCCCTTTTCGGTCATCTTACAGTTACTGAGCAAAGCAACTACCCCGTCTATTTCTTCGGGCATGGCACCCATGATTCCAATTGTTCTTTTCTGCATACGATTATAAATGTGTTGCAAAACAAATCAATAAAAGTAAAGTCTCCAACAGATTGCCGTTTTATTTAAGCAGCTAAAGCAAAAATGCGGTTTCCTGACCAATCATCCCGATTTAATACGCAAAAAAAATCCTGACGCATTCCAGGGAACAAGTCAGGATAGTATTTGGATTGGAATCCGTATGCTATTCTAAAATGAAGTTGACACTAACATTAGCCGTAATTGTAATCTCTCCCGTTGCTAATGTTTCTCTAGGAGCGGCACTATCGCTCATTTCCATTTTCCTCATTGTGGCAAATACCGGCTGTGGATAATAGGTTTGGCTGTTATCGGTGATTGTTAACGCCTTGCCTACTTTTTGTCCCAAAACTGCCACGTAGTCCTCTGCTTTCAATTTGGCTTCTTTCATGGCCATTTTTCTGGCTTCCGACTGGTATTGGGCTAATTTTGAAGATTGAAAAACCACATTGTCAATTCTGTTGATACCGTTTGCTACGATTCCTTCCATCAGCTCATCGTATTTAGACAGGTCTTTCAACAAGATTTCAATGGTTTGTTGGGCATTATAGGTATTTTTCTTTTTTTCATAATCATATTGCGGATTCAACGACACCCGTTGCGTTTTGTAATCGGTAGCCGGCAGGTTCATCTTTTTGAGCAATTTCAAAACCGATTCCATTTGCTCATCATTGATCTTTTTGACTTCTTTGGCATTATTCCCCTTGGTCTCTACAGTAACCGTTAGCGTAGCCTGATCCGGAACAACCTTAATCTTCCCTTCCCCGCTCACATTAATTTGTGGTATTTGTTTTGTTTCTTGTGCATAAGATACTGTTACAAACAGCATGAATAGCATAATCCCAATTTTTCTCATCGTATTATTGTTTTAATTGTTTTGTTGTATTATTCTTTCAAAAGTTATGCCATTATAGTTTTCCCATTTTTTCCATCACAAAAAGAATCAGGATAGGAATCGCCAATACAATCACTAATAACGTATGTTCTAAGATTAAATTAGGATTACTTACCAAAGTAATCAAATAACCTCCCATAGCACCCCCAAAATGGGCTGTGTGCCCTATATTGTCATTCTTGGCTTTCATTCCGTAAATAGAATACAACAAATACAAAATCCCGAAAAGATAAGCCGGCATCGGAATGACAAAAAAGATACCCAACATCATGTCAGGACGTAACAATATCGCCGAATACAAAACACCCGTCACAGCCCCTGAAGCCCCGATAGCCCTGTAATTGTAATCATGTTTATGGAACACGATGGTTAGCAATCCTCCACAAATCAGACTTCCAAAATAAATAATCAGAAATAAAAAATCACCCAAATACCCAATCACAACAGGAGCAAAAAAATAAAGGGTAATCATATTAAATATCAAATGGCCTATATCGGCATGAAGAAATGCCGAAGTCAATATCCGAAACGGTTCCCCCGAACGGACACTTCCCATATGAAATTCGTATTTTCTAAAAAAAGCGTAATCATTAAATCCCTTGTAACTCATCAGTACATTTACCACGATAATGGCAATCAAAATGATATTCATAATTGTATTTTAAAATGAACTGTAAATATAGTGATTCCCTTACACCCAATTCGAATGCCTTTAAAATTATATGGATAATCATTTTTGACCTATATTTGCAAGAAAAATTACCGCATGCAATTTCTGGTTTTCATTATAGCTTTCCCCTTACTTTGGTTGATATCCATACTGCCGTTTCGTCTTTTTTATTTCCTGTCTGATATCCTATATGTCATCGTGTATTATATTGTGGGCTATCGCAAAAAAACGGTTCGGGAAAACTTGGCTATGGCACTCCCACATCTTAGTGACGCAGAACGCAAAATCATCGAAAAAAAATCATACCAACATCTGTGTGATATGTTTCTCGAAATGGTAAAAACCCTGACTATTTCTTCTGAAGAAATGAACAAACGGTTTGTCATCACGAATATTGAGCTGATCAAAGAATACGAGAAAAAAGAAAAAAGCATCATGCTTTTGGCGTCCCATTATGCCAGCTGGGAATGGTTGATTACCTTGAATCAAAAAATAAGCTATCAGGGAATTGGTGTGTATAAAAAAATCGCCAATAAATATTTTGACAAATTGGTCCGAGACATTCGCTCCAAATACAACACCCAACTCATCGTTACCAGCAAAACTATTCCGTTGATTTCCCAAAACCAAAAAGAAAAAAACCTTTCGGTTTACGGACTCGTGAGCGATCAATCCCCTAAAATGAATCGTATCTTTCATTGGGACACTTTTATGGGTATCGAAGTTCCGGTACACACCGGCCCCGAAATGCTGTCCAAAAAATACGACCTCAATGTTATTTTTGCAAAAGTAAAAAAAGTAAAAAGGGGTTATTATGAAGCCACTTTGATTCCGATTACGGATGATGCCAAATCGTTTCCAAATTTTGAAATCACCCATCGATACATTCAGGAAGTCGAAAAACAAATCCATGAAGCTCCGGAATATTATTTCTGGACGCATAAAAGATGGAAGCATCGAAAAGACAAATAAAAAGCAAACCTTCTGGAAATGATTTCCAGAAGGTTTGCTTTTTAGTGCTCTTACCATTCGAAATTTTTCAACGAAGAATTATACAATTGATTTTCTTCAAAAAATACTACATTGGTAATACAACCGAATCAATGACGTGAATTACCCCATTCGATTGATTCACGTCAGCAATGGTAACCTCTGCCATCCCTCCTTTTTCATCCGTAATATACAATTTTGAACCTTTCATCCAAGCTGTCAATGTACCCCACTAATGTGGTGTGATCTTTTGAGTTTACCGGCATTCTCAACAATGTTTTTAGAAGGATACATAGGGGCCCCGCCAACCATAACTGTTTTCTGGGCAAAAGAAGTTGCTCCGAACACCAATGCAAAAAATGCTACTGATAACAATTTTCTGGTTTTCATAAATGTTATGATTAAAGTTATATAAAGCATTTACGCAATCGGATTGTTTCTGGTTTTATAGAAATGAGATTTTTTTTATTTTTTTATATTTTTGATTTGGACTTTAATTTTGGGATGACTGATAATTGAACCGAAACTTCTAGTGAGCCCCGATGGCAGCAAGTATCCTTTTTATTGCGAATACAATAAAAGAGGAATTCCAGAAGTTTGTTCGCAATAAAAAGATACTGCGTACAGCGGGAGGATTGTTCTGGATAAGCACGAAGGTTGTGCTCCTAAAAAAAAAAAATAGATACAAAAAAAGTCCCGCAATTTGCGGGACTTTCTATATTAAAAAAAATCAAGAAATTATTTTTTCTCTGATTTTTCCATTTTAGCTTTCAATGCAGCCAATACATCATTGTTATCTCCTAAAGTTGCAGCTGGTGCATTTGTAGTAGAGGCAGATGAAGTATTTTCAGTTGCAGCTTTCACATTTTTCTCTTCTTCTTCACGGAAGATAGCAGTGTGAGAAGCAACTACTCTTTTGAATTCTTTGTTGAATTCAATTACTTTGAAATCAGCAGTTTCGCCTTTTTTCAATTTTTTACCGTCTTCTTTTTCAAGGTGACGGGTTGGAATGAAAGCAACGATATCATCACCGAATTCTACAGTAGCTCCTTTGTCAACGATTTCAGAAATTTCACCTGTGTGGATAGTTCCAACTGCGAAAGAATCTTCATATTGATCCCAAGGATTAGCAGTAGTTTGTTTGTGACCTAAAGATAATTTACGTCCTTCAACATCCAATTCTAATACTACAACATCCAATTTCTCACCAACATTTACAAATTCAGATGGGTGTTTGATTTTCTTAGTCCAAGAAAGGTCAGAGATGTAGATTAATCCATCAATTCCTTCTTCCAATTCTACGAAAATACCAAAGTTTGTAAAGTTTCTAACGATACCTGTATGTTTAGAACCTACCGGGTATTTAGAAGTGATATCAGTCCATGGATCTTGAGTCAATTGTTTGATACCTAATGACATTTTACGGTCATCTCTATCTAAAGTTAAGATAACAGCCTCAACAACATCCCCTACTTTTACGAAATCCTGAGCAGAACGTAAATGAGTAGACCATGACATTTCTGAAACGTGGATTAAACCTTCAACACCTTCAGCAACTTCGATAAATGCACCGTAATCAGCGATTACAACTACTTTACCTTTTACTTTGTCACCAATAGTTAAATTAGCATCTAAAGCATCCCATGGGTGAGCGTTTAATTGTTTCAATCCTAATTGAATTCTTGTTTTCTCATCATCGAAATCAAGGATTACAACGTTTAATTTTTGGTCTAATTCCAATACTTCACTTGGGTGGTTGATTCTGCTCCAAGAAAGGTCAGTAATGTGAATTAATCCGTCAACACCACCTAAGTCAATGAACACACCATAAGAAGTAATGTTTTTAACAACACCTTCTAATACTTGTCCTTTTTGTAATTGACCGATGATTTCTTTTTTCTGTACTTCAATATCAGCCTCAATAAGTGCTTTATGAGATACAACAACGTTTTTGAATTCGTGGTTGATTTTTACCACTTTGAATTCCATCATTTTGTTTACGTATACATCGTAGTCTCTAATTGGCTTAACGTCAATTTGAGATCCTGGTAAGAAAGCTTCAATACCGAAAACGTCAACGATCATACCACCTTTAGTTCTGCATTTTACAAAACCATTAACGATTTCACCTGTTTCGTTTGCAGCAATAACTCTATCCCATGATTTAATAGTACGTGCTTTTCTGTGAGATAATACTAATTGACCTGTTTTGTCCTCACGGATGTCGATTAATACTTCAACTTTGTCACCTACTTTTAATGCTGGGTTGTAACGAAATTCGTTTAAAGAAATAACACCTTCAGATTTAGCATTGATATCAACGATAACGTCTCTATCTGTAATTCTAACAACAACACCTTCCACTACTTCTTCTTGGTCTGTAGCGATGAACGTTTTTGATACTAGTTCTTCAAACTCTTGTAAGTTTTTCTCATCTACTGCATCGATACCTTCTTCGAAGTTATGCCAGTTAAAATTTGCTAAAAACTCTTCTTGTGATTTTAATTGTTCAGACATGCTGATAAAAAATTTGTATTCTGCATTCTCTCGAGTTTCTTAATGTGATAGAAAACAACAGAAGTTGTTTGTATAATTAGTTGAACCCTAAAGGAAACTCTTATTCACCAAAAGGACTGCAAAATTAGTGCATTTTTTTCTAAATACAAAACAAATATCCCTGATAATCAACACAAAACCAAAAACACAAGCTTTTCACAAGCCTTTTTTCTTTTTTAGGAGCATAACCATTTGGTTTCCAGAAGCAACTTCCCTCCTGCTCTCGCCTTTATCTCTCCACTCCGTTACGAGGATATCGGCTCGATCAGGGCTATTTATAGCGTTTTATTTTCAAAACACATTTTGTAAGAATATTTTAATATATTTGGAATTTAATAAACTTCATTCGAATTAATATAAAACATCTAAATTTTAGTATCATGCAGCAAGTTATAGAAACTATGGATAAAAAAGAATGTAAACATTTAGACTGTAAAGAAACTGCTGAGTTAGGTCATCTTTGTAGATTTCACTATGATGGAGGTGTTTTTGGTATTGGTGAAACATATGAACAATATCAAGTAATAGAAGAAGACTTTATAAATTTTATAAAGATAATTCCTTTGAATGATAATAGAAATATGAAGGTTTGTTCCCCCGTTTTAAGAGACTTAATAATACGTAGTTGTGTTCAAATTGAAATATTCTTTAAAGAATGGGCAAAATATGAGTGTGCTGCAAATAAGGATATTGAATTGTCGATTTCATATAATCACCCTAACAAAAACGGAATTAGAAATTGGAGTATGAAGCACTATCATTATTTCAAACAGAATCATTCTTTAGATAAGGCAGGCGCACATATTCGAGAACTTAATAAGAATATCTATCCTTTCAATTCATGGAAAGAAAAATCACCACCAAAATGGTGGGATGTATATAATTCGATAAAACATGGTGGATTAGAAAGTAAGATTGAATGTAATTTAGAAATAGCTCTTGAATGTATTTCTTCATTATTTATTTTACATTGCGCAAATATTTATTCTCGAAATTATCTAAGACAATTTATTTCCATATCTGCATTACAGAAAACCTTTGGAAAAACAAAAATTACTTTCGATAAAATTAAAACTCCATTAGATTCTAAAAAATATCTTTTTCAGGATATCTCAGGTTCGGCCAAATCAATTGAGTTTTCAGACTCAAGAGAAGAGGAAGATAGTTTACGAGCAGGTAGAATAGGTAAAAGGGTATAACTTCAAAAATAAATACTGATTTTAAACCACCTGCTTACTCATAAGTAATGGTTAAAATTTAATGTCGTATTTAATGCC
>JAKFBW010000049.1:0-8531 GCA_036676965.1 Flavobacterium sp.
ATTTGGCATCGTTCTTTAAAGCAAGTCCCAATTTACTTGGTTTTATCACTGCTTTGTCTTTGTAATTCAAACGGTAACTTGGCGTCCCGTCACTTAGCAAGGAAAACTCCATTTGCAATTTTTGATTAGGAGATTTCAGTTGTTGTGCTGTCACGCTGTTGAAAAATGTTAGCCACAATAGAATGGTAAATAGATAGTGTTTCATGTTTTAAATATAAATTACGAGTTAATTTGGTTATAAAATAGGTTAAAATGGGTTGCTGCTATGTTTCTCAATTCTTGATTTTTTTTTGAACTGAATTGATATATCAAAAAAGACTCCCAATGCATCAATGGGGTTTTTCAATTTCGAGAAAGTAAAATTAGGTGCTTTACAGGCTCCAGATCTTTATCATTATAAAAAAGTAGATTGTAAATCTGCTTTTTTATAATAAATATAATAAAATCAATAGGTTATAAAAAACAGATGATAAAAAAAAGTGGTGATTTCAGAGCATAAAAAAAGGCCTTCAGGCTTGTTTTTATCCTGAAGACCCATTTATGAGTAGTTTTTATTGTTTTAAATTGGTGCCAATTTGCATTACTTTGGCTTCAAATTCTTCCCGAGGTCCCACAGCCTTATTCTTGAGTTGGGAACGGTAGTTGTAGATTGTCGATACGGAATATCGAAGAAAGACCGATATTTTAGCGCTGTCTTTGATACCTAAACGAATCAAGGCAAAGATTCTTAATTCAGTATTAAGCAATTCCCCCTCTTTCAATTGGGTTACTTCATCATCTACGAGCAAAGCCGAAAATTCTTTGATGAAGTTAGGAAAGAGCGATAAAAACGTCTTGTCAAAATTGGTGTAAAACTCTTTGAGTTCGTTTTCAATAAATTCTTTTGATTTTACGGCGCTTACCAGATCGTTCATTTTTCCGGTTGTTGCCATAAGGTTCAGTTTCCGGCGGTAGCCTTCTAATTTTCCTATATAGTCCGAACACTGGTCCATGTAACGGCCAATATAAATTTCTTTTACCAGATTGGTTTCCGTGAGGCTATTGTTGGTGGCATTCAATTTTTCATTAAAGAGCTGTAATTCCTTATTCAGTTCCGAAAGTTGGCTGTTGGCCTGGCTGATTTCCTGTTTTGCTTTAGATAATTTTTTCATCTGTTTGAAAAGCAACAATAAAACGGCCAACAAAAACAGCGACAGGATACTGGCGCTTACCAAAAACAGAATCAGTTGGAAACGGTTGGTTTGGTTTTGTTTTTCATAGGCTTCGTTAATGATGGGGATCATCTTAGAAATTTCGTAGGTTCTCAAACGGGCATTACAGAAAACGGCGTCTTCCAGAGATCGTTTCATGTATTTATAGGCGCGGTCTATATCTCCTTCTTCATACATGATAAAAGCCAAAGAGCGAAGGGAAATGTATTCTTTTTTGGCCAACTGCAAGTCGGATATGGCAGAGATGATAAGCCATTTTTTTTCCTGTTTTCGGTCTCTTTTTCCGCGATAGGATTGCGAAATAATATAGGCTACAACCGCCTGATCCGGGTTGTCGGGGGCAATTTTTGGAAAATAGTCAAGCAACAAATGAAGGGTTTCATCATATTTTCCGCTTTCGACAAGTTTGCTGGATTGGAAAATGAGATTTGATCTGGATTGGGCAGGGAAAAACAACATCGAAGAGTCCCGATATTGCTTGCTCAGTAAAACATAGTTCTTTTTTTCTTGGAGCGAAGCAGCATAATCAGACATCGAACCATAGATGGTGCTGTTTACCCCAAAATAAGAACCTTTAAGAGCCGGGGAAGACGTAATGTCAATTTTGTTGAGAATATCGGTAGCTTCCTTATACATGCCTAAAGTTCCCATGATGGAAGCCAGATTTAATTTTGCAGTATTAATTTTTGAAATGTCTTTCAGCCTGACTGCGATTTGTAAACTCCTTTTGGCATAATGTAACGCTGAATCCGATTGATACAATTTGTATTCCTCATATAATTTTTCGCAAATTTCATATTTTTGAAGATCGGCTGAAGTATATTGCAGCAGTCCGTTGAGTGTATTGATTTCGCTTTCTTTCTTTTTAGAGTACTGTTGGTAATTATCAATCGTTTTATCCAAGTCATTCAACAGGGAATCAATGTTATTTTGGGCAAAAAGAAACAAAGGGAGCAGTAAGACAATAATAAATGTCAAAAATCGATTCATTCTATTCGGATTTAATTCCTGTAAAAATAATTAAAAATCCATACGAACTCTTAGAACACGGGTCTTATTCATTTTATAAACGGATAGCTATATAAGTAGCCGGCAAATCATTAAATTTGTAGCCTTATTTAGAGACATGTTAGAAAAAGAAACAATAAATTTTGAAAAATCGGTCATTGTCGGTATCGTGACCCAAAACCAGAGTGAAGATAAACTCAACGAATATCTTGACGAATTGGAGTTTTTGACTTTCACCGCCGGTGGTCAGGTGGTCAAACGGTTTTCACAAAAAATGGATAAACCCAATCCGAAAACCTTTCTGGGTACCGGAAAAATCGACGAGATCAATCATTATGTGAAGGAAAATGATATTTCGACCATTATATTCGATGACGAGTTAACGCCTTCGCAACAAAAAAATATTTCCAAAATTATCGATTGTAAGATTCTGGACCGTACCAATCTGATTCTGGATATTTTTGCCCAAAGAGCCGAAACTTCCTATGCCAGAACCCAGGTAGAACTGGCGCAATGCATCTATTTGTTGCCACGTCTTTCGGGATTATGGACCCACTTGGAGCGTCAAAAAGGGGGAATCGGGATGCGTGGTCCGGGGGAAACTGAGATTGAAACCGACCGTCGTATCGTTCGTGACCGAATTTCGTTGCTGAAAGAAAAAATCAAGGCCATCGACAAGCAAATGGGAACCCAACGCAGTAACCGCGGCGCCATGGTTCGTGTGGCTTTGGTGGGCTATACCAATGTGGGCAAATCGACTTTGATGAATGCCATTGGGAAAAGTGATGTTTTTGTCGAAAATAAATTGTTTGCGACCTTGGACACCACCGTTCGTAAAGTGGTCATCAAAAATCTGCCTTTCCTGCTTTCGGATACCGTTGGATTCATCCGAAAACTGCCGACCCAATTGGTCGATTCCTTCAAGAGTACGCTCGATGAGGTGCGCGAAGCCGATTTGCTGTTGCATGTGGTGGATATTTCCCATCCTGAGTTTGAAGACCATATCGCGTCGGTAAACCAAATTTTATCCGACATTAAAGCGGGTGATAAACCGGTACTTATGGTTTTCAATAAAATTGATGCATACAGGCATCTGACCATTGACGAAGACGATTTAATGACCGAAAAAACCACCAAACACTATACCCTGGACGAGTGGAAAGCGACCTGGATGAGCAGGGTGGGAGAGCAAAACGCCCTTTTTATCTCGGCAACCCATAAAGAAAATTTCGAGGAATTCAGGGAGCGCGTCTACGAAGCCGTACGCCAAATTCACATTACCCGTTTCCCGTACAATAAGTTTTTGTATCCCGATTATAAGGATGCCATTGAGAAAGAAGAAAAAGAATAAATTGTATCACTTAACTTCTGAAAATATTGTAATAAGGAAGAACCACAAACTGAATGCTAGATTTAGGGCTTAAAAAATTTCACTGTAATTTCTAAGTTTAAGTATTATTAGTCTTTTTTAGGAAAAAAGATAAAAATCCCTTTTCAGAATCAATTCTCAAGAGGGATTTTTTTTTGGGCATGCCCCAGCCTTCACTGCGTTCCAGCCGAACCGGGCTGTTCGCTCTAATCTCCCGAAGAAAAATCGGGAGGATTTCCGCTGCCATCCCTCATGCGGCCTGTTTTAATGAGAGGGTTTTTGTTTAAGGATTGAAATTGATTTTTTGGTATTGCTATTGAAATTTTCCAAATGATTTGTAAGAAAAAAACAATATATTTGATACAACTATAAAGCGAAACAAAACTTCGTATATACACCCAAAAAAGGGTAGATTGTCGCTATTTTATAGCGAGTATAAACTAGTTGGCAGAAATTTAAAAGAACACACGTAAATGGAATTATTTGAACCCGAAAGTTATTTCGAATTTGGAAAATATAAATACAGAAAATTAATTGACGTTGCTAATGAAAATGCAATGTATATACAATGGTGCATAGTTAATCTGAAAGGCTTTGTAATAAGCAACGAAGCTGTTACAGAAATAAAGAAAATATATCCAAAATTTTTAGTTGATGAGGAAGCAGTAATAATACTTAAAAACAAACAAAGAAATTATGAAGAATATTTAGAAACTGAATCCAAAAGAAACTATGATTACGATGACAATTTTGATAATAATTCTTCTAGTTCAAATTGGGATAATGAATATTATAATGATAGTTTAGACACTGATCAACAAAGTCCCGAATGGTGGGACAGTTTATAAATATATGGAGTATTGGAAAAAAATATTAAAAAGCCAAAGAGGTCGTGGGAAAAGTGGATTAACTATTCCTTTTATAATCGGTAGCCAACATTTTTTAAAGCAAAAAAAATATGAATATGACATTTCCCAGTTAATATTTGAAATCGTAGAAAAAGGAACATTTGAGGTTACATTAACATTGTGTCCTGATATTCATACATTAATACTTGAAATTAAAAAACCATATAAAAATGTATATTACCCAAAATTTAAAGGGAATGAACAAATTAACTTATCTGTTGCAATAAATTTAATGGATGAATTTGGTGACACAATCGAAAATATAATTTCAAAACTTGTAGAAAAGTTTCAAGATAAAATCAATAATGGAGAATTTTCAGCAAAAAATAGTCAAGATCAAAGAGAAGCAATATGGGGCAGTTTTTGTGAAATAGAGGATTTCCCATTTATTATCGAAAGCCTAAATGAATTATAAACTTCTGCCAACCGCCGTTTGGCAATATGGCGGGTTTAGGCTTAATTTAAAGTTGGTTTTGTACTTGGAAAATTAGTCATTAACCGAAAGTTTAGCTTTCCTTAATCCGTCACATCTCCAAGCGGCAAAACTTTAGCTGTAATGCGTCCAAAAAACCTAAACATTAAAAAAAAACTTATGAAAAAAATCTTCTTACTATTTACATTTCTGATATTTTCAAATTTATACTCTCAAGAGGAATTCAGGCTTATCGGGAAAACACAAGCAGGTGGAAATTATTATGTCAAAATTGATAAGTCATTGCCAAATAATTGTTCTATTTGGCTAAAAATAGAATATACAAAAACTTTAAAAAATAAGAAAGGGAAGAAATATTTAGTAAAAGACGGATATCAATTAAATTATATGGTATTTCACTGTGATGAAAAGTTATCAGATAATTTAGAATATGTTATTTATGATAAAAATGGTGTTGTAATTGAATCAGGTAATAAATTAGAATATGGAAAAAGAATATTTCCTCAATCAATTTCTGAAGCAATATACAATTATGTTTGTCCTGTAATTAATATTGATTAAAACAACTAAAACTCTTATGAAGAATAAATTAGATACACATTATGAAAACTTATCTAACCTATATTTAAGACTAAAAGGTTACGTTGTTACAAATCTAATTATACATTCAGAAAACCAAGGAGATTTAAAATCCGAACTTGATATTTTAGGTGTTAGAATGCCTTTTCATCTTCAAGAAAATAGAAAAGTAGATGTGTTTGATTATCTAGAAAGTTCGACAGAGTACATTGAAATAATAATTGCCGATGTTAAAAACATTAAAAATATTAATAATGTAAGATTTAATGATGGATTAAGAAAATATGATTTAAGTATACAGCAACTTATAGATTGGATTGGAATTTCAAATCGAGAAAAGGATTTACTAAATCAATTCAGAGATTCTTTAAATTTACATAAATTGGCTGAACTTAATGGTTATCAAAGTTTTAATGAAAATCTATCAATTGGTAAATTTTCATTTAAGTTCACTTTCTTCTGTCCTTCATTGTCAGAGTGGAATGGAAAAGGATTTAAGTATATTCACGGAGATGAGATAATTGATTTTATTTGGGAATGTTTAAATACTATGACCATAATAGACACTTGTTCACGAAAATATAATTTTGAAAATTGGAACGAATATGAAGATTATGTTCGTTTTTTCAAAAATGCAAAATCAAAAATAACAATAAAAGAATTTGAGGAACATTTTAAAAATAAATAATAAGCACTACAGCAGGAGTTACACGAGATTTGGGTTACCTGCTATCGCACTAATCCATTTGTATGGTAAATGAAGTCCCTCTTCTGGTTCTCGTTTGCAACGAGGGTCTACTTACTTTTAAAATAAAAATGTGACAAAGCGTTTGCAACCTTGTTAAAATAGTAGCATGGAGATTGCTTCGCCAGTTCCCCGCCGCGGCGGACCAAATGCAATAGCGCAGTCGGTTTACTCATGTTTTTTTGTTTGTTTTTTATAGGAATTCGTGATATCGCTTCGCTAAATTCTAAGCCAGCCGTCTAAATCGCGTAATTTACCCATAATACTCGTTCCCCGAAAATAGTTTAACCATCCTCGTTGTACTTCTTTTATCTTGGCGATATGTTCTTCCAGCTTGACTGGAGCGGTTTTGCGGCTAATGCCTTTGAGTCTTTCCTTGAGTTTCTTTCACACCTTTTCTGCCACTACCAACTGACCCGATCCTGAAAGGCGAACTGGCGAAGCATATTGGTTTTTGCTCCCTTTTTGATACGTTGGCACAAATCCAAATCCCAGCAACGTGAAATTTACAATCCTATCCTTATAAAAGTGTCATACTCTAAAAGGATTTTTTTTTATAATTGTTACAACACTGCATTTCATATTTCTTAATCAATTTAAGTTATTCATTGAACCATTTTACTTAACAATGTTTTTAATAATGCTTTTATATATAAAGCGATCAAATGAAAAAAAAAACACATTTAACTAATAACCAGTATGTTAAAATATTAAATAGTTGTATTTTTGATTAGTTTTTTACTTTAGAAAAATATTAGGCGAGAACCAGTCACAATGTTCTCTTCTGGATTCTTAACTTCTTAAGTTTAAACCAATATTTGAAAGTGGAGACCAGAAACCACTAAAAAAACGGGGCGCCATCGAAAAGCCAAAAGAGTAGAAGAATAAAAAATAACAAAATGGAAAATATGAAAAAAGTTATGGTTCAGTTTGACATTCCTGGAATGACAGCAAAGCAATATGACCAAGTATGGCAAGACTTGCGTGCTGCGGGTCATGAAAATCCACAAGGATTAGAGCATCATATAGGAGCACCAACCGATAAAGGTTGGAAAGTGGTTGATGTTTGGGAAAATGCCGAAAAATTTAATGAATTTGGGCAAACGTTGATGCCTATTCTTAGCAAGAATGGAATTCCATCAATACAACCAGTTATTTTACCACTACACTATGAATATAATACAGCCAATCATGTTCATTGAGCAAAAATCAGACACATAAAGACTAATTAGGATGGACTGTCAGACTAAGACAGTCCATCCTAATTATTCGAATTTATATCGTTTGACAATATGTAAATATCCATAAGGTTTCCTTTTGTGTTTTCAGTTTTTTTAATCCTAAAAATATAACAATTTCAAAATAACAACTAAAATGAAAGCAAAACAAAAAATAGCTGTTTTGATACTTTTAGGTATCTTCAGCGTAGTCACACAGGTTCAAGCTCAAGACATGATTATGCCTGCCGACCACATCATGATTATGCCCAATGACATTATGTGGACAGATGCTCCACCATCTTTACCTCCCGGAGCAAAAGCAGCAGTGATAGATGGTGATCCAAAGGCAATAGGATTATTCACCATGCGCATTAAAATTCCGGCTAATTATATGATAATGCCACATACACATCCCGCCGACGAGCATATAACTGTTCTTAAAGGATCTTTTTATATGGGACTCGGTGGGAAATTTGATGAAAAAACAGCGAATAAAATTCCGAATGGGGGATTTGCAATGATGAAAACTGGCACTCGTCATTATGCCTTCACTAAGGAAGAATCTATCATTCAATTACATGGTATGGGGCCTTGGGCAATCATCTACGTTAACCCTGCCGATGACCCAAGGAACAAAAAATAATTAATTTGCAAAAAATAAACAAGCCTCATAGAAAATAACTGTTTATTAAAAACAAAACCCTTTCAAAAGAATTTTCTGAAAGGATTTTGTAATTAAAAAAGGAAACTTTTAGATTCCAGCTATTGCTTTTATTTCATCAATAAGTTTCAAAGCATCTGCTTTTGTATTCTTCGATGTATAATTATCGTTTTAATGAAAAATGAGCCTTAAATATTTTTGATTTTATACATCATCTCTATTTTTTAATAAAAATATTGCCAAAAATTATACCGGCAAAACCAGTAGCCAATTCCAATCGGATAGGAGCCTAGGGATTATTTCCCTAGGCGACCTTCCACACCACCCGGCATACGGATCCGTACCAAGGCGGTTCTTAATTTACGATACATTTTTTTTTAATAAAATGTACTTCCGT
>JAKFBW010000050.1:0-69918 GCA_036676965.1 Flavobacterium sp.
GACGGCACAGCCATTACCGGCCTAAACCCAACGGGCGGACAAGGAACTGGAAACGGAACTGGAAACGGAACTGGAAACGGAACCGGTGGCAGCGATGCTTTAGATACGGGAGAGAATATTGTAACGGCTACTGCTTTAGACAAACAACCTGAATTTCCGGGTGGCATGGGTAAATTCTATAATTATGTCAGTAGAACATTCAGAACGCCGGATCTTAATGACGAAAGAATGGTGCGCATCTATGTTTCTTTTGTCGTGGAAAGAGACGGCAGCATGACCGCCATTCATGTAAAAAATGATCCCGGTTATGGTTTGGGAGCCGAAGCCATCCGGGTGTTGAAATCATTAAAAACCAAATGGACACCGGGAATCATCAATTCGAAACCGGTTCGAACCGCCTACAGCCTGCCTATTATAGTTCAAGTAAATTAATCTTCCCTAAAAATTTCAGAAAAGCAGCGTCCAAAAGAGGCTGCTTTTTTTATGATACCTATCTCATCTCTTTCTCTTTTATAACAAAACGCTCTCGAAGCTTGAAGAGTTAAACATTATATTAAATACACTTTCCTTATATTTGCAAATTGAAAATTGATTTATGGAAACTGTTACAGAAAACACTTTACCGATTGGAACCCGAGGCGGAGCCGAACTGAGCCCAGCTAAACCAAAATGGTTAAAAGTAAAACTCCCAATAGGACAAAAATATACCGAACTACGTGGTTTAGTTGACAAATACAGTCTGAATACCATCTGCACCTCAGGAAGCTGCCCGAATATGGGGGAATGCTGGGGCGAGGGAACAGCTACTTTTATGATTTTAGGAAATGTTTGCACCCGTTCCTGTGGTTTTTGTGGGGTTAAAACCGGCAGACCCGAAACGGTAGATTGGGATGAACCGGAGAAAGTGGCGCGTTCCATTAAAATCATGAATATCAAACATGCCGTAATCACCAGTGTAGACCGGGACGATTTGAAAGATGGCGGTTCCATCATTTGGATTGAGACCGTAAAAGCCATCCGCAGAATGAACCCTACGACCACGCTAGAAACGTTGATTCCGGATTTTCAAGGTATCGAAAGAAACTTAGACCGTATCGTAGAAGCCAATCCGGAAGTCGTTTCACACAACATGGAAACGGTTCGAAGACTGACACGCGAAGTGCGCATCCAGGCAAAATACGACCGAAGCCTGGAAGTATTGCGCTACCTGAAAGAGAAAGGCATCAACCGCACCAAATCGGGGATTATGCTAGGGCTTGGCGAAGAGGAAGAAGAAGTTTTCCAAACCATGAGAGACCTTCGCAATGCCAATGTTGATGTGGTAACCATTGGCCAATACCTGCAACCCAGTAAAAAACACTTGCCGGTTAAGGAATTTATCACTCCGGAGCAATTTGCGAAATACGAACAATTCGGACTCGAATTAGGATTTCGTCATGTAGAAAGCGGCCCCTTGGTTCGTTCTTCCTATAAAGCACAAAAGCATATCCTATAAAATTGTTTCATGTTTAAAGTTACTCAACTTGAAACTTTAAACATGAAACTTTAAACAAAAAAACATTGAAAACAAGAATTGCCATAAATGGTTTTGGAAGAATCGGTCGGAATTTATTTCGCCTGCTTTTAAACCATCCGAGTATTGAAGTCGTTGCCATAAATGATATTGCCGATACCAAAACAATGGCTCACCTGATAAAATACGACAGCATTCACGGGGTTTTACCTTATACCGTAAGTGTTGATGAAAGTGGTTTTTTTGTAGACGGAAAACACTTTTTGTTTTTTCATGAGAAAAACATTTCCAACTTAAATTGGAAAAGTGCCAACATCGATATTGTAATTGAATCGACAGGAAAACATAAAACCTTTAAAGAACTCAATGCCCACATTATTTCCGGAGCTAAAAAAGTAATTCTCTCAGCCCCTTCTGAAGTAGACACGATAAAAACAGTGGTTTTAGGGGTAAATGAACACATCCTTGACGGCAGCGAAACCATTATTTCCAATGCAAGCTGTACCACCAATAATTCGGCACCAATGATCAAAATCATTGATGAACTGTGCGGTATAGAACAAGCGTACATTACCACTATCCACTCCTACACTACCGACCAGAGTTTACACGACCAACCGCACAAAGATCTGCGCAGGGCCCGTGGTGCCAGTCAGTCAATTGTACCCACAACAACAGGCGCGGCTAAGGCACTTACCAAAATTTTCCCTAAATTAGACGGCAAAATAGGAGGCTGCGGGATTCGGGTGCCTGTTCCGGATGGTTCATTGACTGATATTACATTTAATGTAAAACAGGCCGTTACCATAGCCGAAATAAATGCCGCATTCAAACATGCCGCCGAAAATCATTTTAAAGGAATTTTAGATTACACTGAAGATCCGATTGTTTCGGTAGACATCATCGGGAACAGAAATTCCTGTTTATTTGATGCGCAATTGACTTCGGTAATTGATAAAATGGTTAAGGTGGTAGGTTGGTATGACAATGAAATAGGATATTCCTCCAGGTTAATTGATTTAATTCTTTTGATAAAAAACAATAAAAAGCACCCCAAATGAAATACCTTTCGGTTGTAGTCATTTTTTTAAATTCACTGCTATATGCCCAAGAAAAAGTGGCTATAGACAGTGTCGCTTATTATAGTAATTTGGTCAACGCCGACATCAAAGAAAACAATTATAAAAACGCACTCCATTATACCCAAAAAGCCATTCTTTTTTGTGAGGCGCATTCCCTCATTGATGACCAGGCAAACCAAACCTTCAAACTGGGGAAAATTTATTACGATTTAAAAAAAAACAAAGATGCCATCGAAAGTTTTTCGGAAAGTATTTCTTTATTCGAAACATTAGAACCATCACCAAACAACGCTAAGGCTTATTATTATTTAGGTACCTGTCATTTGAAAAACGGAAATTATGCTTCTGCCGAAATATGCCTGAACAAATGTCAGACTATCAATACGGAATTAAAAATTAGCGATGCTAACGAATCTTTGAGTCTTCAAAAAGGAATCTTATACCGATTAAAGAAGCGTTACAATATAGCCTCTTCCATATTCAAGAACATCATTGTCAAGGAAGACAGCCCGGGTATTATGGATACCAAAGCAGAAGCTTTGTATCAAATCGGGGAAATTGAAGCCATTCATAATCGAAATAATTTAGCCTTAAATTATTTCAACAAGGCATTACACTTAAACAGTAAAGGAGATAATCTGGAACAAAAATCGAATATCTTATTCGCCCTAAGTGCTGTCTACGACAAAATGCTGGATAAAAACAGTGCGTACAGCTATTTGAAACAGCATTTAAATCTCAAGGAACGTATTTCCATCTTAAACAACGAAAAACTGGGAATTGACGATTATGAAAATTTCAAGGAAACCGAACGTTTAAAAAAATTGGCGCTGTTGAAAAAACAGACTAAAGAAAAAGAAAAAACCGAAAAATTCTCTAAACTTATCAACATTCTGGCCATCGCCTTAATCAGTATTTTGTCCTTACTGAGTTTGTCCCTTTACAAAAACAACATCATCCGAAGCAAGACCAATTTATTATTAAAAGAAAAAAACCATGAATTAATCCTTGCCAAAGAAAAAGCAGAAAAAGCATCAAAAGCAAGATCCGAATTTTTATCAACGGTGAGCCATGAACTCCGTACACCACTGAATGCCATCAATGGAATCACCTACCTTTTATTGCAGGAAAAACCCAAAAAATCACAATTGGATTATTTACAGTCGTTGAAATTTTCAGGTGATTATCTGGCTGACTTCATCAACGATATCTTAGAAATCAATAAAATTGAATCCCATAAAATTGAATTTGAAAGCATCACTTTTAATTTGAAAGAATTATTGGAAAACATCCAATATTCACTGAAAGAATTGGCTTCAAAAAACAACAATCTGTTTATCCTGACCATTGATCCCGAAATTCCGACTACTTTATTGGGTGATCCAACAAAATTATCCCAGATTTTTTTGAACCTAATCAATAATGCCCTAAAATTTACCCGTGATGGGGAAGTTAATGTGAAAGCAAAAATGCTTTCCATCGATAATGACATCGTAACAATTACTTTTGAAGTTGCTGATACCGGGATTGGGATTCCTGAAGACAAATTGAAAACCGTCTTTGAAAGTTTTTCACAAGGTTCTATAGAAATCAATCGCAAATACGGAGGAACCGGATTAGGATTGACCATCGTAAAAAAGTTGATTAAGCTATTAGGTGGCGATATCAAACTGGAAAGCACGGTTGGTAAAGGTTCTAAATTTTCATTTGATTTACAATTAAAAAGAAGCCATCAGGAATTACCGGCCGAAAAGAGAATCAAAATAATTGATAATGCTATTTTGAAAGACAAAAAAGTATTGCTGGTGGAAGACAATAAGATCAACCAGATGGTCTCGAAAAAAATGCTCGAAAACAAAGGTATTCTTTGCGAAATCATTGATAACGGGGAAGATGCGATAAAAGCCGTAAAAGAAAACAACTATGATTTGGTGCTAATGGATGTGCATTTACCGGGCATCAATGGTACCGAAGCGACTAAAATCATCAGAGAATTTGACACTAAAACCCCTATAATTGCCCTTACGGCAATATCATTAAATGAAAACAGGGAAATGCTGCTGTCGTACGGAATGGATGATGTACTGACCAAACCCTTTGTGCCGGATGATTTTTATGCCGTTATCGCAAAATACATTTAGCTAATAATTCAGGATTAATTCCTTCACCAATTTCCGCAACTTGGGCTCGGCTTCTTGTGTGGTTTTCAAAACCACTGCATGAGAAACACTTCCGATACCCTGTTCGTCGCCCATATCTGAAATTATCGAAATCCCAAACGTTTCCAGGTTCATATGCCGTGCCACAATCACTTCGGGAACTGTTGACATTCCGACACAATCGGCACCGAGAATTTTCACCATCCTATATTCTGCCAACGTTTCAAAAGTAGGTCCTTGCAGACCCAGATAAATTCCTTCTTTGACCTCTATATCCAGATTCCCGGCCAATTCTTTTGCCTTTGCCATCATGTTTACAGAATAAGGTTCATTCATATTTACGAATCGTGGGCCAAACCGTTCGTCATTTTCCCCTCGCAAAGGATGCACCGGAGCCAAATTGATATGATCCTTTATCAATATGATATCACCAATGGCATAATCAGAATTGACCCCTCCCGACGCATTAGAGACAATTAATTTTTGAACGCCCAGATATTTCATAACCCGAATAGGGAAAGTAACTTCCTGCATGGAATAGCCTTCATAATAATGAAACCTTCCTTGCATTGCCACTATTTTTTTGGTTCCAATCGTTCCAAAAACCAAAGCGCCTTTATGGCCTTGCACGGTTGCCAGAGGGAAATTCGGGATTTCAGCATAAGGCAGCGTAAATTCAATCTGCATTTCTTGGATAAAATTCCCCAATCCGGAACCTAAAACAATGCCATATTCCGGTGTAAACTGCGTTTTACTTTGAATAAAACGAACCGTTTGCTGTACTTTTTCCCACATAATCCAAAATTGTTTGATTAAAATGTTCACTTCCGGAAACAAAAGAACTCCGGATAGGCAAATAATACAATTGCGTTGCCAAAATTGAGTTTTTCAGCCGAACGTAATCTTTCTCAGTGGTAATTATAATTCTGTTTTGTGCTTTATTTTTAATGGCTACCAAATCGCTTTCCGAGAAATGATGATGATCCGGAAAAGTCAGACATTCATCTGTGGAATTTTTCAAATAGGCAAAAAAGGATTCCGGCTTTGCAATTCCGGCCAGCAGTACTTTTTCCTGACCTAAAATATCACTTACAGGCAGTTTTTGATTTGCAGAATAGATGCAATCATCGTACTCAATTCTTGTAAAATACAATTCTTGATTTGTCCCCTTGTCATTCCGACAAAGGAGGAATCTCTTAATTCTATTTTGTTCATCAAATGAAAGATTCCCGGGACATTTGGTCACTATAATTACATTGGCCCTTTCTGTCCCGCTCCTGCTCTCCCGTAAATTACCGGTAGGCAGCATACAATCATTTGCATACAAATCCCCATAGGCCGTGAGCAAAATATAGAAACCTGCTTTCACTTTTCGATGCTGGAAAGCGTCGTCCAGCAAAATAACTTCCGGTTTATCCGTTTTTGAAAGCAATTGTTCAATTCCGTTTTTGCGATTGGCATCTACAGCGACTTGTATATTTTTGAATTTTTCAAAAAACTGAAAGGGTTCGTCTCCCAAAATGGCTGCATTCGAAGTGGCATCGGCCAAAACAAATCCTTCAGACTGTCTTTTATAACCGCGGCTTAGTGTTGCAACTTTATATGTATCAGAAAGCAACCGAATCAAATATTCAATCTGGGGGGTTTTTCCGGTTCCGCCCACACTCAGGTTCCCGACAGCGATAATGGGCAATTTAAAAGAATAGGATTTCAGAATGCCTTTATCGAAAAGAAAATTACGAATACTTGTGATCAAACCATATAAAATGGCAAAAGGAAAGAGGATTTTTCGTAGTACGTTCATAAAGTTATTTATCAGAATAGTGACCCATTGCTGAAACTACAAAAACGGTTACAATATCTTCGTCAACTTTATAAATAATCCTGTCTTTAGAATTTATTTCTCTTGACCAAAACCCAGTAAGTCCGTGTTTTAGTGCTTCAGGTTTGCCAACTCCTTGATAGGGAGTTTCGGTAAGTTCTTCTAATATCGTGCTAATTTTTTTAATACTAGCTTGATTACCTGCTTTGAAATGTTTTTTTAGATGTAGTTCTGCTAATTTTTCTATTTTAAGCCTAAACTTCCCCATATATCTTTTGGATTAACCTCTTTATAACTCCCTCTTTTTGCAGATTTCAGAACCATTTTAACAAATTCTGGATTATAAGGACTTTGCTCCGTTAATTCGCTATCGGCTTCTTTTGTTGTTTTTTTAGAATCGGTTTCAACAATCTCAATACCTTCTACGTTTTTAAAAAAAGATTCGGACATTGCCATAAATGCCTTTCCTGCTTTGGTGCGTTTGTCGATTTTTATGGTTATCGTTGTCATAACTATTGATTTTAAAATACAAATATACAAAAATCATGCTGTTTTTATTTGTTTAAGCCTGACCACTTTCTGGCAAATATTTTTTGAAATCAATTCATAAAACGAAAGTACTAATTATGTTACTATTTTCCGATTTATATAGAAAAACGATTTATCTTTGATAGGCATTATCCCTAAACTATTTGTAAATTAGTAATCAATAAAAAACTTACGAACTCCCGAAAAAATAATACAATGACCCAAATTAAAGAAATAATTTCCGTTCTCGAAGAAATGGCTCCACTCGCCTATGCCGAAGATTTTGACAATGTCGGTTTGTTGGTGGGCAATGCAGAAGCCCAAGCAACAGGAGTTTTAGTATGCCATGACGCCTTAGAAAATGTCATCGATGAAGCGATTGGCAAAAAATGCAATTTGGTCGTTTGTTTTCATCCTATTTTATTTTCCGGTTTAAAGAAAATAACGGGTAAGAACTATGTAGAACGTGCTGTTATCAAAGCCATAAAAAACGACATCGCCATATACGCGGTTCATACGGCCTTAGATAATCATCAAAAAGGGGTCAATAAAATATTTTGCGATACACTGGGACTAAAAAACTGTAAAATCTTAATCCCTAAACAAAATTACATCAAAAAGCTGGTCACTTATACCATTGCTGAAAATGCCGAGAAAGTGCGAAACGCATTATTTGATGCCGGAGCCGGGAAAATTGGCAATTATGAAGATTGCAGTTTCAACTCTAAAGGAATCGGAACCTATATGGGTAACGAGCAAAGTAATCCGCAATTGGGCGAACGCTTTGAATTTGTGGAAGGGGAAGAAATCAAAATCGAAGTGACTTTTGAAAAGCATCTGGAAAGTAAAATACTGAAAGCCCTTTTCAAAAGCCATGTCTACGAAGAAGTCGCCTATGAAATTTATAATCTACAAAATCAACATCAAAATATCGGACTGGGTATGATTGGTGCATTCGAAACTCCGATGAATGAAACCGATTTTCTGCAACTGGTGAAAGAAAAAATGCAGTGTGGCGGAATCCGTCATTCTGAATTCACGGGAAAAATGATTCAAAAGGTAGCCGTTCTTGGCGGATCGGGAAGCTTTGCCATCAAAAACGCGATTAGTGCCGGAGCAGATGCTTTTTTGACCGCCGATTTGAAGTATCATCAGTTTTATGAAGCCGAAAACAAGATGCTTTTGGCCGATATTGGACATTTTGAAAGCGAACGCTATACAAAAAATTATATTGTTGATTTTCTTCGGAAAAAAATCCTTAATTTTGCCATCATTTTATCTGAAGAGAATACAAATCCAGTTAAGTACTTATAGAATATGACTAATACAAAAGAATTAAGTGTTGAGGACAAGTTAAGAGCCATTTACGATTTACAATTGATTGACTCCAGAATTGACGAAATCAGAAATGTAAGAGGGGAACTTCCCCTTGAAGTGGAAGATTTGGAAGATGAAGTGGCAGGTTTAAGTACACGTTCTGAAAAATTGAAAAGCGAACTCGAAGTTATCGAAGACCTGATCAAAGCAAAAAAGAATGCCATTGACGAGCACAAAGAGGCTATCAAAAAATACACCAAACAACAAGAAACGGTTCGTAACAATAGAGAATTCAACTCTTTAACCAAAGAGGTAGAATTTCAGGAACTTGAAATCCAATTGGCTGAAAAGCAAATTAGAGAAATGAAAGCTTCTATCGAACACAAAAAAGAAGTTATTGCCCTGTCTAAAGAAAAATTAGACGTAAAATCCAATCACCTGAAACACAAAAAATCAGAATTGGATGCTATTTTGTCTGAAACCGCTAAAGAAGAATCGTTTTTATTAGAGAAATCAGCTGAATTTAAAAATTCAATCGAACCCCGATTATTAGCCGCTTACGACAGAATCCGTTCCAGTGTTAGAAATGGTTTGGCAGTTGTTTCTATCGAAAGAGGGGCGTCTGCAGGTTCTTTCTTTACCATTCCACCACAAACTCAGGTAGAGATTGCTTCCAGAAAAAAAATCATCACTGATGAGCATTCCGGAAGAATTTTGGTAGACAGCGCATTGGCTGAAGAAGAAAAAGAAAAGATGGAAAATTTATTTGCTACTTTTTAAATATATTGAAGTCCCGATACCCTCGGGACTTTTTTTATATTATATTTAGTCCGCTATGCGGGCTTTGTTTTTTTGGTATCATTAGAGCATATCCTGCCTGTCGGCAGACAGCTGGAACCGCTGCGCTGAAGAATGAATTTTTACATCTATGAAAAAAGTACTTTATTTTTTGTTGACTAAATCGATTGGGCTTTATATCAACCTGATGAGTTTTATTTTTCCGGAAAAAGCTACTCAAATGGCACATGGTTATTTTAGCGAACCCCGAAAAGGCAAATTTAATAAAGACAGTCTTCCTAAAATTCTACAAGAAGCGCATTCAGAAACAATTCAGCATGATACGGATGCCATTCAGACCTACATTTGGAAAGGAAATAAAACCATTATTTTGCTCATTCACGGCTGGGAAAGCAACTCCTCAAGATGGAAAAAAATGCTGCCTTATCTAAAAAAATCAGGGAGTACCATCATTGCCATCGATGGCCCTGCCCAAGGATTGTCAAGTGGTAAAGAGTTTACCGTTACCAAATATGCCGAGTTTATTGATATTGCCGCCAAAAAATACCAGCCTAACTATATTATTGGTCATTCTTTAGGAGGAAAAACGAGTTTGTTTTACCAATATAAGTATCAAAATCCCAGTATTCAAAAAATGGTCATATTAGGTACTCCAAGTGATTTTACTATCATTTTCAATAATTTCATTAGGCTGTTGAGTTTAAACAATAAAGTCACAAAAGCATTAGAAAAAAAATATACTGACTTATTAGATAAAAATCTCGATCTTTTCACCGCACAAGAATTTGCTTCTAAAATTGATGTAAAAGGTTTTCTGGCACACGATATTGATGATCTTGTAGTATTATTCAAAGAAGGAAAAAAAATAGCTGATTCTTGGAAAAATGTCCAATTCATAGAAACGAAAGGCCTGGGACACAAACTACACGATGATGACTTGTACAAAAAAGTATATGAGTTTTTGTTTGAAACAAAATAACCGGATCAAAGTAAGCATATCCGCTTAAAAAATAATTTCTTTTAATATTTGGATTTTACAAAATCTGCATGCCAATATTTTCACGCAGATTTTGCAGATTTACGCAAATTCTAAAGCAGAAGAATAAAACACTTAGATTATTTTAAAAGTGAATCCCCTAATTAAAAATTACAAATAAAATAATTGATTACTTTTGCCTTATGGAAGAAAATCTAAAACGTCTCAACAAATTCATAGGAGAAACCGGCTATTGCTCCCGTCGTGAAGCCGATAAATTAATCGAAGAAGGACGAGTAACCATCAACGGAATCGTTCCGGAAATGGGCACCAAAGTTTCTCCGGATGACGAAGTGCGTATAGACGGCAAATTGATTCGGGAGAAAAATGAAAAACCGGTATATCTGGCTTTCTATAAACCGGTTGGCATAGAATGTACGACCAATTTAGAAGTGCGCAATAACATCGTCGATTACATCAATTATCCCAAACGTATTTTCCCTATAGGACGATTAGACAAAGCCTCTGAAGGCTTGATTTTCATGACGAATGACGGGGATATTGTCAATAAGATATTACGTGCCAGAAACAATCACG
Organism: Flavobacterium sp.; assembly: GCA_036676965.1. Taxonomy (GTDB): domain Bacteria; phylum Bacteroidota; class Bacteroidia; order Flavobacteriales; family Flavobacteriaceae; genus Flavobacterium. Next base: position 10,793 of record JAKFBW010000050.1, read on the forward strand.
AAAAAGAATATACCGTAACGGTCAATAAACCTATTACCGACCGTTTTATTCAACGCATGGGAAATGGTGTTCCGATTCTGGACACTGTTACCAGAAAATGTAAAGTAGAACAAATCAGTAAAAACATTTTCAAAATTATTCTTACTCAAGGTTTGAATCGTCAAATTCGTAGAATGTGTGAATATTTAGGTTACGAGGTTACGGCTTTGAAACGTATTCGTATCATTAATATTTCGCTGGATGTTCCGGTGGGCCGTTACCGCGACTTGACCGATGCCGAAATCAAAGAATTAAACGAACTTATCGAACCTTCCAGCAAAACCGAAGAAGCGAGTTTACCGAAAACCGAAGCGCCAAAACGCCGGACCGAATTCATCAAAAAAGACGATCCCCGATTTAAAAAAAGAGGGGATTATTAAAATACAAAATCCCATTTGCCTTAGCGAACGGGATTTTTCATTTACATTACTTTTTAACATTTACAAATTCATAATACAAGGCTTTAGACAAAAAGCTTTTACGCTGCTTCTCTTCCACTCTTTGCTTTATATAGTCGAATTTCTCTGCTTCCTCAGGTTTTGAACCAAAATAATCCTGACAAATCTCTTCATTGAAATTCAACGTTCTCAAATATTCGGCATCGACACCTTTACCAACAGCAATATTGTAATGGGTAATCAGATTTCCCCAATTGACATAACTGCAAATCAGAATCGTTCCATAGCAATACCAAAGCATTTGGTTGAAAAGGAACGCATTTGTTTTTTGTTTGCTGATTTTTATAAAAGAAATCACTAAACCAATTATCGCCAAAAGCAAGAATCCATAAACACCCAATCGTTTATAGGTCAATCCAAAATGAGAAACATATTCAGAATTTTTAATGATGGTACTTACAATCAAAATACCGTTTAAGAGAATCCAAATCTTAGCTAATTTTTTAAGATTATTTGCTTTTGCATCAAAATTAAATCCACCTTTAAAATAGAATAAAATAACGCCCACTGCCATAACGATAGAAAAAATGACTGCATTTACCCTTTCGTGTGTGGCTGAACTCAATTTTGATTTTTCGACAACTTCAAAAAACTGTTCGTAATTATAAGTCGCTATAAAAACCAAAAGCAACGCATTTAAAAGAAATAAAGTAATCTCGCCGCTTTTTCGTTCGAAGTCAATATCCAGAAACGAAAATGAACTTTGCTTTTTATTTTTAGCCTCTTCACTAAAATCATTATCCAACATTTGGTTTTTCTCATAACAAACTTTGGGTACCCAATAATCCCAAAAAGTAAACGAAATATAAAATCCTAAAGCAGTAAGTACAAAAAATTGCCAGGCATCAATATCTAAATAATAATCGGTGAACAAAGACGAAAAATGATTGCTACCAAAAGAATAAACGATAAAAAACAATCCTAAAAATACAGTCGGAATAATAAAATAGGCGATTAACTTTTTGGCAAAACCACTACTGACTTTCCGCTTAGGAAGATATTGACTAAACATTAACACACGCCCTAATGAGGCAATTCCGTTCAAGAAAACCAAAGGAATAGCTTGTACAACTTTAAGATTGGGTTCCTGGGTTTTGAATTGTAAAAAAATAATTGATAAGACTAATGCCAAAAATGAAGCAAAATCACCATACCAGGCAAAAGCAAAACAAGACAAAACCGAGGTGATTACCAATACCAAATGCAAACGACTGCTAAACCGTTCCTGAAAGAAATAACAAATTAAGCTGGTTTGCAGCATTCCGAAAATTGCCCAATTAAGCCCCAAATCCTCTTTGTAAAAAAGCAGTGTAAATATCAAACTGCTGGCTAAAATAAAATGTAGTTTTTTCATAGTTTTAAAAATTAAAAGTACTTTGTGTTTCAAAGTATTTAGACAAAAAAATTTTAGTTATTCGATTTCATTAATTTTTCGAGGCTACTCAAGTGCTCCTTAAAGGCCGCGCGTCCTCTATTGGTAACCCGGTAGGATGTTTTGGGCTTTTTACCCACAAATTCTTTTTTTATTTCTATATATTCTGATTTTTCCAAGGCCGACGAATGGCTGGCCAAATTGCCATCAGTAATATTCAATATGGTTTTCATTTCGGTAAAATCAATCCAATCGTTGACCATCAAAATGGACATAATACCCAATCTGACACGGCTTTCGAAATCTTTATTTAATTTATCAATGATTCCCATTGGTGGTTTTTATTTATATTTTTTGAACATTACCAATCCGTACAAGATGTGCAAAATTCCAAATCCAAGTATCCAAAAAACCAAACCGTATCCCAGATAAAAAAGAGAAACGCATCCTAAAATCACTTCACAAAAACCCAAATATTTGATATCCGAAAAAGTATATTTCTCCGCATTGACAAGTGCTAAACCATAAAATACTAAAGTGGCTGGCGCAATCAGAACATACATTTGATGGTACAAGAGCGCCAAACAAAACACCCCACCAACGACTAATGGAATGGCCAGATTAAACAACATGTTTTTGGTAGTCGAGGTCCAGATTGGCAAATTATATTTTTTACTTTTCCTAACGGTAAATAGAATTCCGAAGGTTAATGCAAAAGCAAAAATAACAATACCACTAAAAATTAGTTCTGAAACTAAACTCATTGAAAACACTTTGCCTTTTCCGTCAAAATAATCAATTCCGTTTGCCTCAAACAATTGGTACACATACATTCCGCCAATTAAAGCCGATAGTCCTGCAAATACTCCTGACAATCCGCTTAAGGATATAAATCTTGAAGAACGCTCCATCATAGAGCGAATATGTGATAAATCTTCTTGGTGCTTCTGATTCATAATTAAAGTACTTTGAGACACAAAGTTAATTTAATTTTCTAAATGACACTATCAAAAACAGATTTTTTTATAAATTGCTTTAAAGGAAGATACTAATTTAATAATCTAGATAATATTTTATCCAATTCTTCCGCATCTGGATGAATAGCTACAATTACACCTTTAGAATCAATTAAAAAAGTCGAACCTCCAGAATTTGAAACATTATATTTATCCCAAATACGGTTTTTATTATCCAATTCAATTAGATTTAACCAAGGATATTTGTCTTTTTCAATAGCCTTTACAAAAGCATTAGTGTTTTTAAATTCATTAGCTACTCCAAGAATGACAAATCCTTTTTCTTTGTATTTCTCATATATCGGAATATAGCTTTTACTCGTTACCCTGCAAGGTCCACACCAAGAAGCCCACAAATCAATTAAAGCTACTTTACCCGTAACTATATCCGAAGCACTCATAATTTCGCCTTCAAGAGTTGGCGCCGAAAAATCGCTATACATTCCTCCTACTTTTATTGTTTTTATTCCCTCCAATATATCATCGATTTGTTTGGTATAAGGATGTAATGGAAACTTTTTTGAGTAGATAGAAAATAAATTAGTTACGACATTTATATCGATATTTTTTTTGTTTTGTTTATACCATCTTACCTCATTTAGTAAAAGGGAATAGGCAAAAATATCTTGATGAGACGCTATATACTTTGCTTCCCAATCGAATTTTAATTTTTGAATAGAGTCTAATTTGTTTTTTAGAAACCAAGCCCTAGAAGTGTAACCATTGTCTGTTTCTAGTAATTCATCTCGTATGCCATAAGCCTTATTAATCTCCTCTCCTTGTTTAAGATTTTTAATTTTTTCCTGAATAGTAGTTACCGCTTCGCTAAAATAATTTTTAGAGTCCCACAATAAGTCAAGTTCTTCACTAAATGGTTTTACTATTGGATTAAAAACTTTTTTTTGCTCTTTTTCAAATGCAATCATTTTATCAGTCAACTTGCCACCTACAATTGTATTTTTATCAAATTCTTGTGTAGAATATAAATTAAATTCAACTTCTGCATTTTCTGCAAAAAATGAAATCGATCTAAAAGCCCCATTCTCCAATTCTTCCCCTAGAATCAAAGTATATTTTTCTGAAAAAGGCGAAACGATATTGTAATCAAACTTTCCGTCTACAATTGGAATTTTGACTCCACTTTGAAAAGGATTATCTTTTTCAGTAACTAACATCAAATAAGTTGATTTTCCACTATTGATTTTTCCTTTTAATTTGCAGTTAACCGTTGCGGTTGTTATTACGGCTTCTTTTTTAGTCAACTTTCCTGAACCATAATTTGGTTTGTCTATTTTTTTTTGCGAAAAAGCACCACAGTTTACAAGAAGCGTAACAAGAACAATAAAGATTTTTTTCATAATTTTTTGGTTGGTTAAAAGGTTGACAATACTTATTTATAGTTTTTTAATTCTTTTTCTTCACGGCAAAATTTTGAAATTTATACAATAACGAAAACATCACATAACGTTTCAAAACCATATTTTCAGAATCTACAACGGCGGTTGGAGTTATGTTTCTGGAAGTGCTCTGATTTTGATTCAACAAATCATAAACCTTCACTTTAAACGTCATTTTATCCTCCGCAAATTTGTAAGACAAACTGGTATTCCACAGGTAAAAATCTTTTTTGTAACCTCCGGAAATATTAGAATTATAAGAATAGCCAAAATCATTTCCGAAAACCCAATTCTTTGGCCAAAAATTAGTCATTTCCACATTAAAATTATGCGCTGTATTCGAACTTGATTTTATTACACTATTGGTGTATTTTGTATTATTATAACTAAAATTATAGGATGGTTTGACAGTCAATAATTCCCCATAATCATACGACAATCGCATACCCGGTGAAAATCGCAGCGTTTTAGCCGAATACAATTGCCCATTGGTAAAACCTTTATCAAAATTATAATTGGCATGTAAACCCAAATTAAAACCAAAAGTATGTGCGTCTTTTTTTATGGTTTTATTCCAATTTGCACCTAAAGATGAATTATACGTTCCATATACATTGTCATAAGTAGTGACTTGTTTTCCTTCATCATTATATACGGAACTAGAAACTATTTGATTATCATAATAAGTGGCATTGGAATAGATATAATAACCTGAACGAGATTGATAATCATAATCTGAAAAGGTAAAATAGGTATAATGAGAAGTGGAAGCTTTTAAGTCTGGATTACCAATTCTGGTGTTTAAAGGATTTTCTAAATTGGCAACATCCAAAACTTGATACCCTCTCGGAATCGAAAACCTGCGATCATAAAACAAATAAATACCTTTTGATTTCGTAAATCGATAACTTCCCTGAATCGTTCCTTCTGGAATGACGTAATTTTTATTTAAATCGGTCGCTGCATTCAAATACAAGGAATGATTGTTTGTTTTAATCATATAAGTACCTGTTGTTACGCTTAAATTGAATTTCTTTTTATTGATACTAAATCCTACTTTAGGACTAATCTCAAGTTTATTAGAAAAACTATAATTGCTAAGCAAATCATTAAACTCGCTGTAACCAGTATCCGAGGAATTACGGTCGAATGTTTTTTTATCATCCACCGTTTTTTCCCAATCGGTAATAACATTGACGTTTATGCTTAATGAATCCGTTAGCGGTTCAGTATATTTTACAGAGTTCGTGTATTTATCTTTTTGACTATCCACTTTTGTGTTTTGCTTGCGAATATCATCCGGACTTGTCCCCTGATTGAACACCGTAGCCGAATTTATAAATGAATTTGAATTGTTCTTATTATTTTCATTTTGGAAATTAGCCGTAAAATACCTCCCCTTTTTCTTCGCTTTTGTAAAAACAGAAATATTGTTTTGGAAATTGGTATTATTGGATTCACTAGTATTTAATGAGTTACTTTCATTGACTATTTGATCGTTACTATCGGTAGTTTTTTTATCAAAATCGGTAGTCGATGTGGTCGTTCCTTTTTCAATTTTAGGTTTAACAATGATTTTCGTCGCAGGCGAAATGTCATACTCTAAAATAAAATCGACATTATGCTTGGAAAACTCCCTATCCGTATTTGAATTCGATTCCGCCAGTAAAGAACCCGTTGGCAACAAAGTGAGTTCGGTCGTTCTATTTTTATTTTCAGCATCCGAATTCGTGAAATAATAATTCCCATTGGACTTCGTACCTTTAAACCATTCGTCTGCATAGTTCAACCCAATCATATTCGACTTGATAATTCCCGTTCCTCCACCAATTGAAGGAGCACGGGAACCATAATTCCTTCCGCCACCCATATTGTCAAAAACTTCATCCATGGAAAAACCTGTGGCATTGATATTATTGGAAGAAGCCAAAAAGCTGATGCGTCTCTTATCCTTGAAATAACTCATCAACGCACTGCTTTCATAACGTTCTGAAGAACCGTAACCGCCCAATACTTTCCCGAAAAAACCTTTGTTTTTGTCTTTTTCAATCGTTAAATTAATGGAGGCATTATTCGAACTCGAAGCTTGTTTGGTGAATTCTTCCTCTTTGGTTTTGGTGTCCGAAACCTGTACTTTTTTAATGATTTCCGAAGGAAGATTTTGAAGAGCCACCTTGCCATCTTCCCCAAAAAAAGGTTTCCCGTTGACCAATATCTGATTGACTTCCTTCCCGTTGACCATAATTTTCTTATCGGCATCAATGGTAACTCCCGGTAATTGTTTCAGCAAAGCTTCCACATTGGCATCGGGACGCATTTTGAAGGAAGATGCATTAAATTCTAAGGTATCTTTTTTGACGCGAATGGGCGGAGCCAAATTTTTTATAACCACTTCATTGAGTTTGTTTTCGTATTCCAAAAGTTTAAAAACACCCAAATCTATAGTTGCGGTCACTTTTTCAATAGTTTTGGAAAGCTCTTGATAGCCTTCTGCTGAAATTTTAAAAATTAGATTTTCTGCACTGGCTTTGGTTTCTAATTTGAATACTCCATCCTTATCCGAAATGGTATAGGCTACCACCGAAGAATCTTTGGGGTGAACCAAATAAACAGTAGCCGACTCGATAGGCGATTCTGATTTATCTTTGACGATTTTACCGCTTAATACAATGCTTTTTTGTGCAAAAGAATAAAAACAGCAGCATAACAAAAGAAAAATGAAGATTAATGTGTTTCTCATAATTGATTGATTGATTGATTGATTGATTGATTGATTGATTGATGATTGATGATTGATTGATTTTTAATCGCTAATTATTACGTAAGATTTATTTTATATTTCAAACCTATGCATTAATTAGGGAAAAACTGTTCTGAACTGTTTGTTAAATAATTCTATTGAAGTAGAAATGATGAGAAGAAATCCATTTTTTTTTGAATACAACAAATCAATTGGAGTGGCTACACCCAATATTTCATTCATTACTAGCAGAATGACAGATTCAAATTTTAACTATGCTATTTTAAAATTTAACTTTAGTTTAATTTCTAAAAAAACAATCGGCTTGATTTATCGACTTCAAGGCTTATTTTTCCATCAAAAGAGCAATTAAGTATTGAGTTATTTTTTAAGCTTCCTAATACCGTTTCAATACTTTTCTTAGAATCTATATTCAGTTCTGTTTTATCCAATTGTAATTCTAACTTTTGAACATTTTCACCTCTAAAACGCACGTAGGAATTTTTAGAAGTAAAACTTACAAATACTGTTTTATTTAAATCTCCTGTTAATTCAGACTTATTTAAATTCACAAATAAGCTATCCACCTGATAATTTCTTAAACTAACATTCGTTTTTTCTTTTGCAATAATAGACTTCACATTTTTGCAATAGACTTCGGGAACAATAAACCATTTGCCTTCAATTTTAGATTTAACAGCATACATATACAAAGTATCATTTCGGACAACAAAAGAAGCAAAATTAGGAACAGCATCTTTTTTATAACCCTGTGAGACACTGAATTCTCTGCCATTTTTTAAAACCAGATAAGCACCCGGTTCAGCAACTACCACCGAAAAAGGGGCTGTTTTCTTTTCTTGTATGGCAAAATCAGCTCTATCATCAACTACTTTATAATATTTCGAACCGATAAATAGCAAAGTAATCCCTCCGAAAAGAAAGATTAAAAAAGAAATTAATATAATGTTACTTGTCTTCATAGTCATTGTGTTTAATTACAGATAATAATTCGTTTAAATCGGCACTGTTTAGTTGGAGTAATTTTACTTTAAGTAGAAAATCAGGCAGATCCTGATTGAAAAAATTGGCTTTTTCATTGGCCTTAATAAGTTCGAAAGCTTTTTCGGAAACAAAAAATCCAATACCTCGTTTGTTGTCAAAAATGCCAGATTCTTGCAAATTAGCATACGCCCGCATAACTGTATTGTGATTCACTTCAAATTCGGCAGCCAAATCCCGCACCGAAGCCACCCGAGCGCCGGACAGCAATTGTCCTTCCAAAATTTGCCGACAGAGATTATCCACTATCTGGAGATAAATCCCTTTGGTTGATTTGAAGTCCATATTAAGCCTCCTTTTCTTTTAATTTAAAATAAGCAATTGACAGAAAGAATATCCAAGAAAGTAGCGATAAGGATAAAAAGAATAATGAAATACTATCTAAATGTTCCGTAATACGAAATGGATATAATTGTATTTTAAAATGACCGAGATTTTGAGGGTAAAAAATATGGGAAAGCAACACCATGAATAAAAATGAAATTAGCCAAACAACTACTGAGACAATCACCGTTTTAACCAAAGCATACCGTTTAAAATAAGTTGCACCCGCAAAGAGATAGGCACCACAGGAAAAAAATCCAAAAACCATAATAAGTATCTCTGGAATACTCCACATTTCATCAGTACTTCTGGTTATCAAAAGACGAAACTCGAAATAGGGAACTACAGATGGATCAAAAAATACAGTTTTGGAAAGTGCTTCAGGAATTAAAGATGCTTTTGCTAAACGAATAGCAATCCAGAATATTCCTAATGTAATAGGAATAAACAAACCCATTCTCAATAAAAATTGAACTAGAAATTTCTCTAAAGTCGATCCTGGACTGAGTAAATAATTGGCTGTCTTTATTTTATTGGTTAAATCAGGAAATGCTGTACCAACAACAACCCCAACTGCCATCATATAAAACACAAAACAAGTCATATAATAATTATATATGCTGTTTTCATATCGAATCATACTTTCTTTACATCCACCAAGAAACAAATAGCATAATAAATAAGTTATCAATCCTAGCCCAAGAATACCTAGAAAATATTTTGTTTTATTGATTAACAAATCTTGCTTCAATAAACGAGCAAAACGGTTCAAATTAAAATAATTGTTAAACGGCATGGCTTTCAGATTTTAAGGTTACTTTATTGATGATGGCATTAAAAAGCAATTCGATGTCTATTTCGGTTTCTTCGACTGAGTCCGCTAGTATTATTACTCGGTGTCCGCCCAAACATTTTTCTTGATAAACAGGTGTTTCGAGACCTGATAAACTGGCAACGGTCTTGAATTGCCACTGCTGGCTGATGTCAAAAACAGTTTCGTTATAAACTATTTTCCCTTGGTCGAGCACCACGATTTTATCAATTATGGTTTCAATATCTTTCACTTGATGGGTTGAAATCAGAACCAATTGATCCTTGGAAACCGAACTGACCAATATTTTTCGGAACAAACTTTTGGACGGAATATCCAAACCATTTGTCGGTTCGTCCAGAATCAGCAAACTGCAATTAGTTGATAAAGCAAAAGCAATCAGGAATTTCTTGCGTTGGCCGTGCGAAAGTCCGTTCAGATTTTTTTTAGCATCTAATTCGAATTCCTGCAAAATGCGGTTCATTTTTTCGTAATCGAATTTGGGATACAAAGGAGCAGTTGCCTTTATATACAAACCAATGGTTATTGAAGGGAAAGAAAACTCCTCAGAAACCATATAGATATCCGACAAAAAATCAGGCAACCGGTCAAAGGGTCTAAAACCATTAATGGCTAATTCTCCAATTTGTGGTTTTAGTAAACCCGTTATCAGCTTAAGAAAAGTTGATTTACCGGCACCATTTTTACCCAGCAATCCGACAATACTTCCATTTTGCTGCTCAAAAGATAAATCAGTAAATAAAGCGTCCTGCTTTTTGTACTGAAACGTTAAGTGTTGAATGCTTATCATAATATATCTTATTAGTGTACTAGGTTAGTAGTACATAAAGAAAAGAAAACTTTTTTAATAAACAACTAATTTTATAAAAAAAAATCCCATTTCATCAAAGGATGACAATCCGCCATTTAAGAAAAGAGGAGATTATTACATCCAAAACCTCGTTTTAAAGACAAAATTTACATCACGACTTAAAAACATCCTGTATTTTAATTTCGCGCTAATTTTCCTAAATATGAAATGTTAAATCAAATAATATTATGTAACTTTAATCTTTCCATATTTTTGATTTTCAAAACATTATACTTAATTCTTATTTTTTGTGTTATGAAGAAAAAACTAAAATTACCCAACACCTTTTTATTTCAATCCATTAGAAAAAACAGCAAAATCATTTCCGTAATAATGACTTTGGCTTTCTTGAACATATGCATTGGCTGTTCCTATTACAAAGCCAAAACAATTCCAACAAATCCGGACAACTTTGCCAGTACGTATAAATCCATCAATAAAAACAATCGGTATCTGATTATCCATTCCGGTGATAAAATATGGCATTTAAACAATCTGAGCGTAAACGAAGACCAAAAAGAAATTACCGGTTCGCTATTGCCCGTGAGTGAAAGCCATACCTTATATCCATTGAAAAAAAACCAAAAATCCCGAGTCTACAATAAATCCAAATCATCGGGTAAAACATTGGAACTTCATTTTTATACTAATGAACCTATAAACACAAGTACGCCTTCTGAAGTTGTTATTCCATTTTCGAATATTAACGAAATAAAAGTGTATCAACCTGATACCGGGAAAAAAGTTTTAAGCATTGTCGGTTTTACCGTTGCCTCCTTGGCTGTCATTGCAATAATTATTGTAGCAACTAAAAGCTCCTGCCCTTTCACTTATATAAAAGAGGGTAATACCTATGTCTTTACGGGAGAATTATATCCAGGGGCGATACTTCCATCGCTGGAACGAACCGACTATCTCCCATTACCCAATTTCACTGCACAAAATGAAGAATATGAACTTAAAATTACTAATGAATTATTAGAAATTCAATATACCGATTTGGCCCAGCTTGTGGTTTTAAACCATTCCCCATCCCAAGAGGTTTTATTGGATCAAAATGGGAAACCGCATACAATTACTAAAAAAGAAACTCCCGAACAAATTACTGCCAATAACCATCCAATTGCAATTAAACCTTCTTTAGAAAAAGACTCCAATGCATACCTTTTTGACAAAGAAAATTTTACTGACAAAGGAACAAACAATATCGTTTTGACATTTGACAATAACACTCCATCCAATCAGGCTAAATTAGTACTGTCTGCAAAAAACTCCCTTTGGTTTGATTACGTTTATGGCAAATTCAATGAACAGTTTGGTTCATATTACAACCAATTTCAAAAACAACAACGAAACGTTCCTGCCGAAAAAAATATTCAGTGGCGAAACGATCAAGGGATTCCGCTATCGGTTTTTGTTAAGTCTAACAACGAATGGGTTTTGGTTGAAAAAATAAACCCGGTTGGTCCCATGGCGTTCCGGGATTTGATTATTCCAATTGATTTAAAAAAAATAAACACTCCAAAAATTGAAATAAAACTGGAATGTGGTTTTATGTTTTGGGAAGTCGATTATGCTGCCATTGACTACAGCAAAGACCTCCCTTTAAGCATGCAATACATCAATCCGGTTTCTGCGGTTGACGAGAACGGCAAAAACGTTACCCATTTACTGGACAAAGAAGATAAAAACTATTTGATTCAGCCCAACATAGGCAATGAAGTTGTTATCAAGTATCATGTCAAATCTCCTCAAAAAGGAGAAAAACAAACTGTATTCCTGAAAAACAGAGGCTATTATGAATACATCAGGAATTATAAAGGGATGCCCAATATTGCCAAATTGAAAGCCTTCCGGGAAAAAGGCGCGCTTTCACAATATTCTAAAGAAGAATTTACCCGGTTCAACACAACACCTAATCTGACAGCAATAGTATTCAACCATGAATAACGATAACTATATCAGTCCAAGTGTTACGATTTCTTTTACCAAAGAAGATTCGACTACAACTCCTCTTACCGAAAATAAGCAAACGCTGGTTTCCGGTTGGAGAAAGAAATTGGCCGTGTTGTCATTTCGCTTAACAATTATTGGCATTGCCATCAAAAGCTATACTAATCCATGGAACTGGATTTATATCCCTTTGGCTTTAATCAAACTTAGAAAAAAAAATCTGGGGCAGCATTATTTAATCAAACTGGCCTATGTCAATAAAAAATATTATTGGGGGCTTTATACTCCAGGCTGGAACGCAATCCCGTTCAAAAGATTTATAGCGGCTGAAATGAACCATATTATTCCTGTAAAACAAAAAGTAAACCGCTTCATCAATGCCTATGTCGCCATCACAAAGAAATGTTCCCTGCAATGTGAACATTGTTACGAATGGGACAACCTCAACAAAAAAGAAACCCTCTCCGCTGAACAACTGAAAAGTGTTATTGCCAAAATTCAGGAACGCGGTGTCAGTCAAATTCATTTTTCTGGAGGAGAACCGTTGTTAAAAGTTGATTTGTTGGTTGATATTTTAAACAGTGCAAAAAAGGAAACTGATTTTTGGGTACTGACATCAGGATTCAAATTAACGTCAGACAATGCCAAAAAATTAAAAGCCGCTGGCTTAAATGGTGTTATAATAAGCCTCGATCATTTTGAGCCCGAGAAACACAACCAGTTCCGAGGTTTTAAAGAGGCCTATTATTGGGTTGAAAAAGGAGTACAAAATGCCATCGAAAACCAATTGGTCGTAGCTTTATCACTTTGTACCACCACAGACTTTACCACTTTAGACAACCTCATCACTTATGCGAATCTTGCTAAAAAAATGGGAGTTTCCTTTATTCAAGTATTAGAACCTAAATCGGTAGGGCATTATTCCGGCAAAGAGGTTTCTTTATCCGAAGACCAAATTAGACTCTTGGAAAATTTTTATTTAGAGATGAATTACAATCCTAAATATAAAGAATATCCGCTCATCAGTTATCATGGGTATTACCAAAGACGCCAAGGTTGTTATGCCGCCGGAAATCGCAGTTTTTATGTTGATGCCGATGGAGACCTAAATGCCTGTCCTTTTTGCCAGTCAAAATCAGGAAATGTATTGGATGCCGATTTCGATAATTCGATATCAAAATTGCAAAATTCAGGATGCCATCAATTTACTTCCAATAAAAATTAAAAAAGACACCTATGTTTTTCTTCAAAGAAAATAGCTGGATGGCAGGAGCCATAATCTTAATTTTCCGGTATCTCCTTATAGCGGGAATAGCCTATTTTGTTTTTTATATCTGGAAGAAAAACAAACTTTCCCATTTAAAAATACAAGACAAGCAGCCTACTCCAAGCCAACTAAAAAATGAGATTTTTTATTCTTTGCTCAGCTTACTGATTTATAGTGGAACAAGTGGAATCGTTTTGTACTGGTATCAGGCAGGAATTACAAAAATCTACCTCAACATAAACGATTATGGAATATTGTATTTGATAGCCAGCGTATTCCTCATGATTGCTATTCACGACACCTATTTTTATTGGACACATAAATTGATGCACAGCAACAAATGGCTTTATCAGTTTCATAAAATTCATCACCTGTCGCATAATCCCACCCCTTGGACCGCCTTTGCCTTCCATCCGGCTGAAGGGTTACTTTCGTTAGGAATAATTCCTTTGATTATTTTTATCATACCCACCCATCCCTTGGCGCTCATACTCTTTCTAACTTTCATGACTGCCTATAATGTTTTAATACATTTAGGCTATGAAATTTTCCCTAAAAAAAGTTTTTCTCCCATTATTGGAAAATGGAAAAACACCACTTCAGATCATGATTTACATCACGAAATTGGAGGCGGTTTTAATTATGGATTGTATTTCTCCGTTTGGGACCGGATAATGGGAACCTATTCAGAAAAAAAACGATGATTCAACATAATCAATCAACTATCAACTTTATTCCTTTTGGAAATGACTGTTAATAATCAAAAAAAACATCCAAACCATTTATTTCAATACTGCATACAATAACTTAACCTTTTGTTTGAAGTCTTTTAATCTGTTTTGTTTGTGAACACGATAAATTTGCAGGTAATTAAATAAAACTGCCTTGAAATTTTTCTTTAACAATTTCCGTTATTTCAGAACACAGATATTTTTATCCTTTTCATCAATGATTGCATTGATTGTGGTTTGGTTTATGTTTTACCTGTATATCGACCGCAAAGTGGATCACTTGAACAACTTCACCTATAAATCCTATCGGATTTCACAGGAGTTCACCTCCAACATAAAAAATTTTCAGACATTTTTATTATCCGGATACAAGGGAAAAGATTTTTACATCCATCACAATCAAAAAGACTTAAGACAATATATTTCGAATGTAAAAGAACAAAAAAAAGACGTTGAGTTATTATTTAATCAATCCAAAAAGCTGAATATCAAAATAAATCAAAAACTCATGTTTTCCCTTTTTACTACAATCGATACCCTAATTACTAATGTTCATCAATATAAAAAAACAGCATTAATAAGAGGATTTAAAGATTATGGCATCGAAGGTAAAATGCGTGATAAGGCGCATTATTTGGAAGAAAAAGAGCTATTAAAACTATCAACCATATTGCAATTCCGGCGTCATGAAAAAGATTATTTATTGCGCTCTGAAAAGACGTACATTCAAAAATTTCAGAATTTATACAACAAGACCATCATTGCAAAAGAATTGGATACGGTTACCAAACAAAATTTGACAGAATACAAACAGTATTTTTATAAATTAGTACAATTAAACAATAAACTCGGACACGCACAAAACCTTGGACTAAATGGAAAAATAAACCAATTGAATGAAGAAATTGAAAATATATTAAGCCAAATTATTTCGCATAACGAAAAAAGAATTAGCCAATTAAAAACCAATTTATTCTATTATCAAATAGGTCAAACCCTATTAATGATTGCTATTGCACTGTTTTTATGCATCTATATTTCGAAGTATTTCACCAAAGACATCCAATTACTTTCGTTGGATATTTCAAACTATATAAAGTCCAATTTCAAAGAACCGGTATCCAATTTAAATCATGACTCCTCCATCAGGGAAGTTGATTTTCTGTTAAAGAGTTATGGAATATTAAAAGAAAAGCTGTCTGAAAACATTATTTTCTTGGAAAAGAAAACAGAGCAGGCCAATAAAACCGCAGCTTTCAAAACGCAATTTCTTGCCAATATGAGCCACGAGATCCGCTCTCCTCTTAATGGTGTTATCGGAATGTTGAATATGCTAAAAACAAGTAGCTTAAACAGCGAACAAACGGAACACATCGAAATAGCGGAACACAGTGCCAACCATCTTTTGGGTATTGTAAATATGATTCTGGACCATTCTAAAATGGAAGCCGGGAAAATGAAATTAGAACGCTATCCCATACATCTTAAAAAAGAACTCTCTAAACTGATTCGATTATTTGAATACCGAATCAATGATGAAAACATCAAACTGCACTTTATTTATGACCCCAAAATCGTAAATAACATCCTTGGTGATAATTTACGATTGCAGCAAGTATTGATCAATCTTATTGACAATGCAATTAAATTCACCTCTCAAGGCGATGTTAAACTTGAAGTGAATTTATTACGTCAAACAGACAATGTTCAGTATGTAAATTTTAAAATTATAGATTCCGGTATAGGCATTGACGCTGACAAGACCGAACAAATGCTTTTAGCCTTTGAACAGGCTGATTTAACTACCACAAGAAAATATGGCGGCACCGGATTGGGTCTGACTATTTCTAACCAATTGGTAGAACTGATGGGAGGAAGTAAACTAAACATCATGGCCTTAGAGACTGGCGGTTCCTGTTTTAGTTTTGAAATTCCTTTCAAAATCAATACAAATGCCGTTTTAGTTGAAGAATACAATGAAACCGGATTCAATAACACAAAAGACCTAATCATCACTAAGGCATTAATTGTTGAAGACAATGTAATCAATCAAAAAGTATTGTATAAGCTTCTGAACAAACTGAATATCCCTTCAGACATTGCCAACAATGGAAAAGAAGCGGTTTCCCTTTATAATGAAAATGATTATGACATTATTTTTATGGACTTGCACATGCCCGAAATGGATGGATTTGAAGCCACGAAAAAAATCCATTCATTAACAAAATACAAATCGAGAAACATTCCAATTATTGCAGTAACCGCAAGCGCTTTTGATGAAGACAAAACAAAAGCAATCGCCAGTGGCATGGATGATTTTGTGAGCAAACCCATTGTTTTAAAAAACCTGGAAGAAACCATTGCAAAACAAATGGAACAACATCATTACATATAAAAACACAAAACCCAAGACTTCTGCCTTGGGTTTTATTTTATAAAAGTATCTAAAATTATTTTCTACTTCTGATTTTTCTAGCTAGAAGTGTATTTTTCAACAACATCGCAATCGTCATTGGCCCTACTCCTCCTGGAACCGGTGTAATAAAAGAAGATTTTTTGCTAACACCATCAAAATCAACATCACCTTTTATCACATAACCTTTAGGATTTGAAGCATCATCTACACGAGTAATTCCCACATCAATAATAACTACTCCGTCTTTTACCATATCGGCCTTTAAAAATTCCGGCACTCCTAAAGCCGTAATAATGATATCGGCATTTTTAGTAAATTCTTCTAAATTTTTAGTACGACTGTGTGTCAAAGTAACGGTTGAATCCCCCGGATATCCTTTACGGCTCATCAAAATACTCATCGGGCGACCCACAATATGACTACGTCCGATAACAACGGTATGCTTACCTGCTGTTTCTACTTTATATCGTTCCAATAATTGCATGATTCCAAATGGTGTTGCCGGTAAAAAGGTTTCCATATCCAAAGCCATTTTTCCGAAATTAGCCGGATGAAAACCATCAACATCTTTATCAGGGTCGATCGCCATCAAGATTTTTTCCTCGTCGATATGTTTAGGTAAAGGTAACTGGACGATATAACCATCAAGATTATCATCTTCATTCAACTCTTTTATTTTTGCCAGCAATTCAGCTTCAGTAGTTTCTTCTGGCAAAGCTACCAATGTAGAGTCAAAACCAATTTGCTCGCAAGAGCGCACTTTACTGCCCACATAAGTTAAACTTGCTCCGTTATTACCAACTATGACAGCTGCTAAATGAGGTACTTTCTCCCCATTGGATTTCATTTGTTGTACTTCAGCGGCAATTTCGTTTTTAATATCTTCCGAAGTTTTTTTTCCGTCTAATAGTTGCATTTCTTCTTGATTAAAAATTGAAAGTTTACAATTTAAAGTTTTAGAACCTTAAAACAAAACTCCTTAATATATGTAGTCTATTTCAAAACTGATTACTGGCACTGGATACTTGGTTATCGCATTCCCGGCATACCCGGCATACCGCCTTTCATATTGCCCATCATTTTCATTAAATTCTTTCCGCCCGGCCCTTGCATCATTTTCATCATTTTGCTCATTTGATCGAACTGTTTCATCAATTGATTCACCTGTTCCACTTTGGTTCCGGAACCTTTCGCGATTCGTGCTTTTCTTTTTACATCAATGATGGCTGGTCTGCTTCTCTCCCCCGGAGTCATCGAGTGGATAATCGCTTCGATATGTTTGAACGCATCATCTTCGATTTCTACATCTTTCATGGCTTTGGAAGCACCCGGAATCATTCCGACCAAATCCTTCATATTACCCATTTTCTTCACTTGCTGAATCTGGGAAAGAAAATCATCAAAACCAAATTCGTTTTTAGCGATTTTCTTTTGAATCTTTCTCGCTTCCTCTTCATCAAATTGCTCTTGGGCCCTTTCCACCAAAGACACCACGTCTCCCATTCCCAGGATACGCTCGGCCATACGAACCGGATAGAAAACATCAATAGCTTCCATCTTCTCGCCCGTACCTACAAATTTGATGGGTTTGTTGACTACCGTTTTAATGGATAATGCCGCTCCACCACGGGTATCCCCGTCTAATTTGGTAAGGATAACCCCGTCAAAATTCAAGATATCGTTGAATGCCTTGGCTGTATTTACGGCATCCTGACCTGTCATCGAATCGACAACAAATAAGGTTTCCTGTGGCTGGATCGCTTTGTGTACACGGGCAATTTCATCCATCATTTCCTGATCTACGGCCAAACGTCCTGCCGTATCGACAATCACAACATTAAAACCATTGGCTTTGGCATGTTTGATGGCGTTTTGGGCAATTTCTACAGGATTTTTATTCTCTGGTTCTGAATATACTTCAACTCCAATAGAATCTCCAACAACATACAGCTGCTGAATCGCCGCCGGACGGTAAATATCACAAGCCACCAAAAGTGGTTTTTTATTCTTTTTGGTTTGAAGATAATTGGCCAATTTACCGGAAAAAGTGGTTTTTCCTGACCCTTGTAAACCAGACATTAAAATTACCGATGGATTTCCGGAAAGATTGATTCCGGCTGCATCACCACCCATTAACTCCGTCAGTTCATCTTTGACCAATTTCACCAACAATTGTCCTGGCTGAAGCGTAGTTAACACATCCTGACCTATGGCTTTTTCTTTTACTCTGGCAGTAAAATCTTTGGCTATTTTAAAGTTCACATCGGCATCCAATAAAGCTCTGCGAACTTCTTTTAACGTTTCGGCAACGTTTACTTCGGTGATTTTTCCGTGACCTTTAAGTATATGAAAGGCTTTGTCTAATTTATCGCTTAAATTATCGAACATGATTTTTTATTTTATTGAAGTGCAAAGATAAACTAAATAGATAATTAGACAATTAGTTCATTAGATTATTGAAACATCCATGATTAGTTTTTTAACAATTATGATATGAATCGGATAAAAACAAAAAAAGAGCCCTAATCGAAGCCCCTTTTTCATTTATAATTGTCTCTTTACTTTTTATAATTCCCGTTGGGCAAATAATAAAGCCACCCGAAACCTATTAAAAACAGGATCAAGGAGGCAACAAAAGCCGGAATTAAAATTTCTTTATTATTATCCAAAGCGTTATTCAACGAAGCATACAACAACCAGATTTGAATACTCACATTCAAAATCAAAATAAATATTAAGGTTGAAAGGATATTGTTGAGCTTATTGGGATTGGCTTTATTCTGGCTTGTTCTAAAACTACTCATAGCAATTGCTTTTTAATTGAACCTAAATTATTAACTCAGCTTTTTTTCCTGGGACGCTTTTACGTAAACATCATTGTCTTTGAAAAAGACTTCCAGCTTAGGTAAAGCCCTTGGTGGCGGGCCTGCCAACACATCTCCCGTCCTGGCATCAAAAGATCCCTCATGACACGGACAATGGATAATTCCGGTACCTGGCTTGTAAAAAACAGAACACGAAAGGTGGGTACATTTCTGTTCGTAAGCTTTGAACTCGCCAGTTTCCAGATGAATTAATATATAAGGAATCGTACTTCCTGTTATCACAAAAGCACGGGTTCCCCCTAACGGAACTTCCTCTTTTTTACAAACAAAATGTTCCCCTTCCAGTTCTTCTTTAGGAAAAAGATGGGCTTTGGCTGCTACTAAACCACTCCCTACCATCAATCCTCCGGAAACCAAGGTCAAGAATTTCGCAAAATCGCGACGACTCACCTGTGTGGCTTCCTGTTTTAAAATTGGAAAATCTTTTTTCCAGTTTTCATTTAAATTCTCTTCTTTTGACATAAGTCTATTTTTTAATAGATAATCAATTCGGTACTGCCTTTTGGCATCATGATATTCACTTTGGTATTTACCACCTCTTTTCCAAAAACAAAGGTATTTACCGGCGTGCTATTCGGACGCATTTCTTCGATTTCTGCTTTGGTTCCGTAGAACAACGCACCACTCGGACACACCGTTGCGCACATTGGTTTTTTTCCAACGCTGGTTCTGTCGTAACACATGGTACACTTCATCATCAAATCGTACGACTCTTCTTTTTTAGGCACTCCAAACGGACAGGCCATCACACAATTGGAACATCCGATACATCTCTCGGTATTGGCGGTATGAACGATTCCGAATTCGTCTTTGGAGATGGCATCGGCCGGACAAACATTGGCACAAACGGGATCATCACAGTGCATACACACCTGAACCGTCGTTTGAACCGTTACAGCACGATCGACATAATTGACATGTATCATCGACTCCTGACCGTTTGTTTCACATTCGGCACAGGCCAATTCACAAGCTTTACAGCCAATGCAACGTTGCATATCTACAAAAAACTCTTCGCTTGGATTGAAGTTGGTATAATTCATCTTTACATTTTATAGATTAAACACTGGCATACGCAGTTGATTCTTTTGATGGCGGCGCTATTTCCTTTAGTGGTTCCAACTGACAGGCGCACACCTTGAATTCCGGTATTTTCGAAATTGGGTCTAAAGTACCGATTGTCAATTGGTTTGCCGATTTTTTTCCCGACCAGTGGTACGGAATAAAAACCGTGTCTTCCCGGATGGTTTCCACAATATTGGCAGGAAAAATTCCTTCCCCTCTTCTGGTTGAAACACGAATCAATTCATTTTGTTGAATTCCGTATTGTTTGGCCAAATTAGGATGAATTTCTACCAACGGCTCCGGAAACTGATCGACTAATTTCCCTATTCTACGGGTTTGCGTTCCGCTTAAATACTGGGACACCACACGTCCAGTTGTTAAAACCACCGGATAATCAACACAGGTTACTTCACCCGGAAGTTTGTATGGAGCGGGATTGAAATGCGCTTTCCCATCCGGCGTTTCAAACTTTTTATCTTCCCACAAACGCGGTGTTCCCGGATGGTCTTCTGTTGGACATGGCCAAAAGATTCCCATATTATCCTCTATTCTTTTATAGGTGATTCCGTTATAATCTGCCGTACCTCCTTTGGAAGCCACACGCAATTCATTAAAAATGGCTTCACTGTTTTCATAGGTAAATTTATCTTTTACGCCCAGACGTTTGGCCAATTCTAAAATTATCGAAGTATCGGTTCTGGCATCTCCCGGAGGCGTTACCGCCTGACGGATACGGATTACCCTTCCCTCTGCCGAAGTGGTAGTTCCTTCCTCCTCTTCCTGTAAAGAACCCGCCAAAACAATATCGGCATGACGCGCCGTTTCGTTCAGGAAGAAATCAATACAAACGTAAAACTCTAATTTTTCTAATGCTTCCCTCACATAATTGGAGTTAGGCAATGACACTAGCGGATTGAAACAAATAGAGATCAACCCTTTGATTTCCCCTCTGTGTATCGCTTCAATAATTTCATAAGCTGATAATCCTTTACCTGGTAAATCTTTTTCATTAATTCCCCAAACTTCGGAAATATATTTACGATGTTCCGGATTTTCGATATCGCGATTCCCCGGCAATTGATCGCATTTATGACCGTGTTCTCTACCTCCCTGTCCGTTTCCTTGACCGGTTATGGTACCGTAACCACAATAGGGTCTTCCAATCCTTCCGGTTGCCAGGACCAAATTAATACAGCCTAAAACATTGTCTACTCCTTTAGAATGGTGTTCAATGCCTCGGGCATGAAGCAAAAAACTGGTTTTCGCTTTACCCCACAACTCAGCCGCTTCTTTTATTTTTTCTTTCTTAATTCCTGTAATTTCCTCTGCCCATTCCAGCGTATAGTCTTTTACAGCATCTAAAGTGACATCAAATCCGGAAGTATAATTGTCTATAAAATCATGGTCTAACATATCGTGATCGGCCAGATATTTCAGCATCGCCCCGTATAAAGCCGAATCGGTTCCCGGTTTTACATCCAGATGCACATCGGCGGTTCTGGCCAAAGGAATAACCCTTGGGTCAATCACAATTAATTTCGCCCCTCTGTCTCTGGCTTTCCAAATCCAATGGGTCAATGTTGGGAACGTTTCACTGATATTGGCTCCGGCGACAATAATCACTTCGGCATATTCTAAATCCGAATAATTGTTGGAAGCCCTGTCTAATCCAAAAGCTTTTTTATTTCCGGCACCGGCACTCACCATACACAGACGGCCGTTGTAATCCAGATTTTTTGTTTTTAAGGCAACACGGGCAAATTTCCCTACCAAATAACTTTTTTCATTGGTCAACGAAACCCCCGAAAGCATCGAGAAAGCATCATTTCCGTATTTTTCCTGAATGCGTTTGATTTCCGAAACCGTTTTATCCATAGCCACATCCCAAGATGTCGGCACAAAACCTTGTCCTTCGACTCTTTTCAGCGGCGTCATCAAACGATCAGGATGGTTATTTTGCAAATAGCGTTGCACTCCTTTTGGACACAAACGCCCTTCATTAAAAGGAAATTCCATCCAAGGTTCAAAACCCACTACTTTATTATCTTTTACCAACAACTGGATACCACATTGCATCCCGCAAAAACAACAATGCGTTTTTACCGATTCATCCGGTTCATCCCTTCCTTCATATCCTTCTTTCGGACTATAATTTTTGTGCGGTCCAAATTGTTCTATTATATTTTCTGCTGAAACAGGTAATTTTGCCATATTTTTTTTAGTTTTCAGTTTTCTGCGCAGTCACAGTTTTCTGCGCAGTTATAGTCTTCAGCTTCTCTCAATTGTTTTTCAATCAGCATCAATATTCAATTATAGTTTCAGATTTGGACTGCAAACTGCGACTGAATACTGAACAGTTAGTCGTTATCCAAATAAATTGCCTCCTTGTTGTCTTGCCCTTAGATGGGCTTGAGCCAAACGGGATCTTTTTCCCTCGGGACTCAAATCAAGATGGGAACCTCCGTCTTCCGTCGAAAAGTCAAACCCTAATTTTTTGGTCACTGTTTTCAAATCATCAATATGCAATTTGGTCGCAAATTCTTCACCGGTGTGTTTACAAACGGCCATTCCTTTCTTTCTCCCTTCCTTATTATAAATATGTGCCCCAATTTGTGCCGGACGCTGAATGATATGAAAAAATTTTCCGAACGGAATCCATATCAAAAACATGATTACCGTTACCGCGTGAAGTACTGCCAAAAAGTCGAATGCCAATCCTTTCATGAACTGATAGGAATAGGTCAATCCCAATCCGGTAACCGAAATAGCGATCAATAAAATAAGCGGCAACAAATCCCCTTCAAACGATTGGGTTGCTATTAATCCCGGATTCGTCAAACGTCTTCTCAAATAATATAACGAACCGAAAATCACCAAATAAGAAGACCAGTTTAACGCATGAAAAGTCAGAAATGCCATGATGGAATCCAATCTAAAATCCATCACCTTGAATCCGAAAAAATGGGCTTCATAAACGGATATACTATTGGGGGCCATCGTAAAATGAATCCAACCAAATGTAAGAGGTATGGTAATCATAAACGCTGATGTACAGCCCACGGCAATCATAAAATGCGCCATCCAACGGTATTTCCCCCTTGGATAAATAAATTTTTGGAACGCAATATTTTCTATGGATTCTTTGGAGGCAAACCAAAAATGGGAAAACACTTTTCCGGTAAACAAGAAACAGATTCCTCTTTTGAAATAAATCCATGTGGGTGGTCTTTGCAACCAAACCGTATAACGGTACACGATTCCGAAAAAGGCAAACACAGTTCCAAACAAGTACGTAATGAGTGCCGCATCAAAATTTTGTAATTCCCTCGAGCCATAAAACACCAATACAATCATAAAGATCGAAAGTATTGTAGCGATGAGTAATGCTTTTATATTATATGTTCTGTTTTTCATTTTAATTTATATTAATACACGCTTATAATTATAAATCTATTTTAATCCATTTTAATTAAAAATCCAGAGGCTTTTCTTCGGGAGTAAAATTAAACAAAAGAAAAACTAAGTGAAACTACTTAAGTATTTTTCTCAAACACAAAAACACTGAAATATGTTATAATATTTCATGCAAATCACTAATTTACAATAATAAAACCCATTGAGTATGATTAAATTATTTAATTTTTTATTTCATATTATCAATAATGGATTGCTTATTAGCTTAGTTATAATTGAATTTTTTTAATTAAGTATTGATTCATTTAACTCGGTTTTTCACAATTTTTACGATTATAAAACCACCAATTGATTGATGTGGCTACCAGAGTAAAAAGAATTAAACCTATAAAAAATTGATTAACGCTTCCGTTAGCAGAGATATTATTCCCGATTAATTTTGAAAAAATAAATGGGCCAAACGCTGCAATCGCCGCTGTCCAACCAATTACCCCTGCAGCCTGACGCTGATTATCAGTAAAAATAATAGGAAACTGTCTAAAAGTACCCGCATTTCCGACACCTGTAAAAAAGAACATGGTTAAAATGACCCCCACAAAAAGTGGAAACTGGTCCATACTGGTTGGTGCAACTAATCCTTGGGTAACCAAAATGATTGCCCCTCCCAAAATCCCAATCCCGGTAATCGTAGTCAAGATGGCCCCTCCCACTTTATCTGCCACGAAACCAAACAAAATTCTGCTGGCAGACCCAATAAGCGGACCATAGAACGCATATACCAATGGATCCGGCGCATCAGGAAAATCACCATATAAGAATTTAATCATTAATGGAAAAGCTGCTGACAAACCTGCAAATGTCCCAAAAGTCATCAAATACGTAATGGTACAATACCAAGTATGTTTGTTTGAAAAAATATCCAATTGTTCTTTTACAGATGCTTTCATAGGAATACTTCTTAAATAAAGCCAGCTCACCAGTGACAACAACAATAAAAAAGGAACAAGCCAAAATGCTGCTGACTGGATATAAATTTCTTTGTTTTTTACCGCTGCATTTTCATCGTCAATGTTGTTTAATATTTTCTCAGCCAATTTCGGATTGGCATTTGCAATGGCTTTCGCTTTGGCTTTGGTTGGCAAAGCCGTAAAAAGAACCACATTCTGGGTAGCATTTGTTGCTAATTTCACAGAGTCAATGACCTGGGTTTTCACATTAGACAATATTTTTGCCTGCACTTCAGGAGTTAAAGCAGCAAAGACTTCTTTTTGTTTTTCAAGACTTGAATTTTCAAAAACCGCCAAGGTTTCTTTAGGATCTATACTTGTAAAAACAGAGGCCGTCCCGTATATACTGACACTTAATATTAATGGTGTTACAAACTGCGCCAATGAAATTCCAAAATTTCCAATCCCTGCCTGAATCCCAAGTGCGGTTCCTTTGAGTCTTTTTGGAAAAAACAAACTGGTACTTGGCATGTAAGAAGAAAAATCCCCTCCTCCAAAACCGGTTGTAAAAGCCAATACCGCAAAAACCCAAAAAGGGGTATTGGTATCCATTACCGCAAAAGCAATCCCGATGACCGGAATTAATTTAATCAATGTGGCAAAAGTCACTACATGCCGTGTCCCGAAAATAGGCAATATAAAAGTATGGATGATTCTAAAAATCCCCGCCGCCAAACCTGGAATGGCCGCCAACCAAAACAGTTGGTCTTTTGAAAAAGCAAATCCCAATCCCGGTAATTTAACCGCAATTACACTCATCATAAACCAGGAGGCAAATGACAATATCAGCGTAAAAGTTGTTATGGTCAATGTTTTCCAGGCAATTTTACTTTCGGTATTTTTCCAGCTTGCTTCATTTTCCGGTTCCCATTTATCCAGCCAGGTTTTTATTTGGCCTTTTGAAAAAGAGAATCCTATTTTCGGTAATTCAACCTCAATTTTACTTTCAGCATTTTTCCAGCTCGCTTCATTTTCCGGTTCCCATTTGTTTAGCCAAGTTTTCATATTCTAAAAATTTATTGTTATTATTCTTCTAATTACAATGCATTGTGCACACTAATAATGACGCTCCATGTCTTTTTTAAAATTCGGACAATAATATCCTTTATTTCATGATGTAAAATTAATTTCTAAATTCTTTTCAAAATATGATATATATCATTTAGGCCAATTATTGTTGTCTATGGAAAATGTACCCGCCCGAAAGACTTAAAATGTCAAAAAAAGCGGTTCCAACTTTTGACACCTAAAAAAAGGTGTCTAAAATTTAATTTATTTACAATGATGCATTAAACTAAATCAGAAAAAGCCAGTCTATGTAATACCTATATTACAAAAGAAGTGTATTATTGCAATTGCAGACACCAAAAAAAAGCTGCATTTGAATATAGGCCTATCACTTTTCAGCAAAAGAGTAGCCGGTGATTAAAGCAACCCGATAAAAATTATAAATGCTATGACAAAAAAATTAACTTTCATTTTCTTCTTGTTCTTCATCATTCCATTTATAAGTGTGGCTCAGTACGACACCGTTTCGAATACAAAACCGAAATCAGCTATCCCGGATATCGAGAAAGTTTACCTGCATACCGACAGAACCTATTATACGGTAGAGGAATCATTATGGTATAAAGCCTATTGTGTTTATGCGTATACTAATATCCTTTTTGACAACAGTAAAATCCTTTATGTCGAACTCGTTTCTCCGGAATCTAAAATCATCAGCCGCAATGTAACCCGACTGGAAGAAGGCCTTGGACATGGGGACATGATACTATCTGATTCCATCGGTGTTAAACCCGGAACCTACCAATTAAGGGCGTATACGAACTGGATGCGAAATTATGGAGACGACTTCGTCTTCAAAAAAGAAATCCAAATTATAGCCCCTACCAAAGATAATGTAGACGCAGCAACAGCAAACAACGCAACAGCAACTCCATCAAAAGAGAAAAAGAATAAGCCCGAATCCGGTTCCCAAAACATAAATACCTTGCGTGTCGATTTTTTTCCGGAAGGGGGCTCTTCAATAGAAAATGTTTCCAGTGCTGTCGCTTTTAAGGCAACTGATCCTTACGGCAATCCAATAGAAATTGTAGGTACTGTTTTTGACTCGAATGGAAAAACCATAAGCACACTTCAAAGCAGCCATGACGGAATGGGGAAATTCACAATGACTCCCGAAAAAAATCAAAGCTATTGGGCTGAAATAAAATCTTCTGACAACCAACAACTTAAAGTAGCAATCCCAAATGCCTCAAAAACAGGATATGTTTTGAGTATGAACATCGTGAATGGTAAAAAAATAATGACCTTAAAAACCAATCCGGAAACGCTGAGTCAAAAAGCCAATTCCTCTTTAACACTAATTTGTTCTTCCAGAGGAGTCACTTATTATGAAGGTGCCCAAGCTTTCACTCAAACCAAACTTTCCTTTTTATTGCCGGAAGATGAGCTTCCGGAAGGGATCGCTCAAATCACTATTTTAGATAACGAGTCAAAACCCCAAAGCGAAAGATTGGTATATATCGAAAAAAATAAAAACACCGTTGTTTCAATGACACCGGATAAACTTCAATATGCGCCCAAAGAAAAAGTAACACTCAGCCTTTCGGCAAAAGACCAGCAGGGCAATCCTTTACTCGGCAGTTTTTCGATTGCCTCAACAGACACCAACGGCATGGATAATGGAACAGACAATACGATTAATATTTGCTCTCAGTTTCTTATGGCTTCAGATATTAAAGGAAAAATTCATAATCCCGGTTATTATTTTGATCAATCCAATACGGAAAGATTACCCCATTTAGACTTATTATTGCTTACACAAGGATGGCGTGATTTTGTTTGGAAAAAATTCCCTACGATAAAAGAAACTCCCGGTTTCAGACTGGAGAAAGGCATTAAAGTATCCGGAAAAGTAAAAGATTTACTGAGCAGTAATCCAAAAGAAAACAGTCAGGTGAGAATGGTATTGATGAATAACGGAAAGTCGATACTGCTCGATGACACCACAGATGCCAATGGAAAATTTGAATTTGACAATATCGTTTTTACAGGCAATACCACTATGTTATTGAACACACAAAACGAAAAAGGAAAAAACAGGGGCATGTTTATTTTAGATTCTATCTACAGCCAAGCGCTTCCAACAGATTTCAGGGATAACGGCCTCTTAAACGCTGAAAAAAACGAAATAGCCCAATTCAAGGAAAATATCCATAACAAAAATGTTCTGTTCAATATTCCGGAAGCGAACAGGCTAAATGATGTTACCGTTACGGCCAAAAAAAAGAAAACAGACACAGGGCCAAGCCGATATGGTTTTGCTGACTACACCTATATTCCTGAAGAAAAAGGTCCACATTATTCTACTATTTTTCTGCTCATCCAAATTGCCATTCCAAATGTATCTGTTTCCGGAAATTCCATTCGCTTTAACCGCTATAATGGCCCTGCCCTTGTTTTGGTTGATGGAGTAGAAACGGATATGGAGCTTTTATCCAGTATTTCTACCGATGATATCGCTAAAATTGAAACTATAAAAGGACCTGGAGCTGCTGTTTTTGGCTCACAGGGCGCAAATGGAGCACTGCTTATCTACACCAAAGAAGGCTCTATATCGTTTAAAAAACCAAAAGTTTTTCACTCCATCACCCAGCTGATTTCAGGTTATCAAAACGCAAGATTTTTCTATTCACCCGATTACAGTGATCCAAAATCATCCGAAAACGAAAAAGCCGATATCCGAAACACACTCTATTGGAATCCGTATGTACAACCGGACAAAGAGGGTAATGCACAAATTTCCTATTACAATAGCGAGGTAAATACTAAGGTAAAAGTAACCCTGGAGGGAATGACGAGTAGTGGCATTCCCGTAGTGGTAAAAACCGGTTACAGTATTAAAAAATAAAAAAATGCGGTTCTGATTTTTAGTCAGAATCGCATTTTTTTGTCCTCTAAAGCCATAAAAACTTCCTGAAAATTATCCACCAATCTTAATCATGCTCCTGTTTTGCGAGAATAATTCGGGATTTTGGAACTTGGCATCATCATCCATTCCGCCTCGCATAGCGTGTTTGGATTTGATGTTGGCAAAAATGAGGGGTTCGATGGATTCTCCTGCCCTTAAAGTATCTAATAATGAAGTCTCGGTATTCGAAAACAAACAGTTTTTCAGTTTCCCATCGGCTGTCAATCGAATGCGGTTACAAGTACTGCAAAACGGATTGGTCACCGAACTGATTACTGAAAAACTGCCTTGATACGAGATGATTTTATGGTTTTTGGCCGTATCATTCGGTTTATCGGATATACGGGCTACATTTTCTACGGCATATTTTGTGTTGACCTGAGACATGATTTCGGCATAGGAAACCAGTTTTTCCCGATTCCATTGGTTGCCGTCAAAAGGCATGAACTCAATAAACCGAATCTGGATGTTTTGCTCTTTGGTCAATTCGATAAAATCGATAATTTCATTGTCATTAAAACCTTTAATCACGACCACATTCAACTTCACCTGAAATCCATTGGCGTCAAGCAATTGTAGATTCTCCCACAATTTGTCAAAATAATTCCTGCGGGTGATTTGGTTGAACTTATCCTTTTGCAAGCTGTCAATACTCACATTCAGCGTGTTAATTCCGGCTTCTTTAAAGGTATCGATAAATTCATGGACGAGAATCCCATTGGTCGTCAACGTCAATTCAACCCCTAATTTTCCTAACCTTTGAATAATGTCTTTGGCATCTTTCCGAACCAAAGGCTCCCCTCCGGTCAACCTTATTTTGTTCACCCCGAGATTGACAAACGTCTGGGCAATGGTAACAATTTCATCTGCGGTCATCAAATGGGGCCTTGGCGTAAGCGCAATGCCTTCGGCCGGCATACAATACGTACATCTCAAATTACAGTGTTCCGTAATCGAAATACGCAAATAGTTGTGCCCACGCCCGTGAGAATCCTGCATTGAATTGTTATTTGCCATGGTTAAAACCATTTAATATTTTGAATAAATGTAAAATGGAAGGAAAAACAGCATCCATCGATTCACTCGCCCCGGCTGTTGAACCCGGCAACGCCATAATTAACATATTCCCTTTAAACCCTACCACACTTCTGGACAACATCGCATAAGGCGTACGGTCCTGACCATAAGAACGTATGGTCTCCTCAATTCCGGGAATACGGCGGTCCAGCATCGGAATTACCGCTTCGGGAGTCACATCGCGATTGGACAATCCGGTACCTCCGGTGATAATCACCAAGTCCATTTTTTTATCTGAAAACTTCGTTATCGTTTCCTGAATATCGGTTATCTCGTCCGGAATTACGGTATAATTGCTCACACGCAATCCCAGGTTTTTAACTTTGTCTGCAATCACTTTTCCGGCGCGGTCTTCTTTTTTTCCGGAAGCCACAGAATCGGAACAGACCATAACGGCTACGGCCAGATCAGGAACATCATTTTTTCCATAATCCGACTTGCCTCCTTTTTTATACAGCAATTTAATCGTTGCAATCTCCACTTGCTTGTCAATAGGTTTCAACATATCGTACATGGTCAACGCCACAATCGACGCACCGTGCATAGCTTCCACTTCCACCCCGGTTTTATAAATCGTTTTTACGGTTACTTTAATCAATACCGAATCTTCCTGACATTCAAATTCAATTCCCGTGTATTCTATCGGCATCGGGTGACAATCCGGAATAGAGTTCGACGTGTTTTTTACAGCAAACAATCCGGCCGTTCTGGACACTTCAAGTACATCGCCTTTGGGAACCGTTTTATTGAGAATCGCCTGCATGGTTTCAGGCGAACCTACTTTTACGATGGCTTGGGCCGTTGCCGTGCGTTGGGTAATTATTTTATGGGTGATATCTACCATTTTTATTTTTTATTGGAACACAGATGACACTGATTAAAGGAATTTTCACTGATTGCTTCTCTTGAAGCTATTTTTATTAAAAAAATCCGTGCCTATCTGTTTCATCGGCGTCATCCACGTACTATTTTTATGTATTCTTTTTCCAAACATAAGAGTCATCTTCAAAAAGCTCTTTGCCAAAAATCGGCATGTTTTCTTTTATGGCTTCCACCAAATATTCCAGTGCTTCATAAACCACTTTTCGTCTTGGTGCCGACACAAAAACAAACAGGCAAATTTCCCCTGTTTTTACCAAGCCTAAACTGTGGTAAATATGCATACAGGTCAAATCATATTTGGCGAATGCCGCTTCACGGATTTCATAAAGTCGTTGCTCGGCCATTTCTTCATAAGCCGTATATTCTATGGCGGTTACCGTTTTCCCGTCGATCACATCGGCGCGAACCTGACCCAAAAAGATATTATGCGCACCAATAGTGGTTTTGCTCTGGTGTTTGGCAATAGCATTCCCAATGAACTCCGATGTTATTTGTCCCTGAATAAAAGAACTTTTCTTTGGTTTATCTGTTGACATTCGTATTTATATATTTTTTATTTTTTTATTGATATTGCTATTGAATTTGATTTTTCAAGGATTCAATGCCTTTTCCTAAATGAAAAACACCTACAAATCCTGATTTTTTCAAATAGTTCAAAGCGGTGTGACTGCGTTGACCCGTTTGGCAAAACAAGACAATTTCCTGGTTTTTATCCAATTTCTTACTGTATTCTTCTAATTCGCCCAAAGGAATCTGAATAACATTTTCTCCTTTAAAGGCTGGAGTTTCTTCCAATTCCCGAACGTCAACAACAACTATTCCTAACTGATTGCATTTTTCCAGAAATGCTTCAGGACTTAAATTTTCATTTATTTTTTTGCTGTTCAGAAGCTGACTTCCATTTATAAACCCTTTTTCAATCGCTTTTGGATTCCTTGCAAAATCGATGATTTGCGTTTGAAAATGCAACGCATCATAAATCAATAATTTTCCGGATAGGACTTCGCCTATTTCGAGAATTATTTTCAGTACTTCGGTCGCCTGGAAAGCACCTAAAGTATTGGGCAAAACGCCCAAAACACCTGTAGTGACACAATTCGGCGTGGTCTTTAAATCACTGGATTCTGGAAACAGACAACGATAACTTGGCCCGTTTTTGTAATTGAAAACCGAAACCTGTCCTTCAAATTTATATATCGAGGAATAGACCACCGGAATCCTTTTGGCTACAGCCACATCATTCATCAGATAACGCACGCCAATGGTATCGGTACAGTCTACAATAATATCATAGTCTTGAACCATTTGGGCGGCATCCTGTTCGTTGAAAAACTCGGCAAACACACGGACTTTTACCTCCGGATTCAATTCCTGAATTTTTTCGGCTGCGGTTATGGCTTTACTTTTCCCACAATCATTCAGTGTGTACAACAACTGACGGTGTAAATTAGTTTCTTCAATTATATCTCCGTCCACAATACCAATAGTCCCCACACCGGCCGCGGCTAAATTTTGTAAAACCGGACACCCCAAACCTCCAGCTCCAATAACCAATACACGGGCATTCAGTAATTTTTGCTGACCCATTTCCCCTATTTCGGCCAGGGCAATCTGTCTGGTATAACGTGTGGTATTTTTCATATATGTAAAAGTTGTTTTTTAGCGGTCATATATGTTATCGCCGTTTTATTTATTGGTGTTTGCTTACGCAAACTTGTTGTTAATGGCGATTTCATTTGGATTTAAAAAACTTAAAACAAAAAATTATCCTCCGGCAAAAGGAGGCAGTAAAGCAATTATGTCTTGGTCGTTTATCGTACTATCCAAATTACACATCAATTGATTGACAGCAATGGTGTAATTGGCATTTTTTAATTCTCCGTAAAGCGTTTCAATGGCTGATTTCACATCAGACAAGGCAACCTTATTTTGGTCTAAGTGCAATACTTCCTCTTTTTTTTGAGTAATATCCACCAGTAAACCAAAATATTTAAGCGTTAAGTTCATTAGATAATATTTTGATAATCTTCGTCAGTATTTACATTTTGTAATTGGGTGCTCCATTTTTTAGGAACCTGTAAGGTTTGATGATTCACATCATCGATTACATCGCTCAATTTCAGCTGGTTTCCGGCCAGATGTTCTCCCAGAACAATACGCATCGAGCGGTCATAAACAGCAATAAGCGGACTCGCTTTGTCCTTTGCCTGTACCTGGGTCATCATATAGGAATCCTCATGACTGTCTACTAACCATTCCAGCAATTCGGTAGTAACCAAAGGAACATCTACACTCAAAACCAGATTGAATTTGGTTTTAGACTGTTTCAAAGCGGTATACAATCCGCCTACCGGTCCTTTATTGGCTATCATATCCTCAATACGGGCATGACCTAAAAAATCATAATCCGGATTCGATGAGACAATCACAATGTCTTTGCCCACAATCGGTTTAAGGGCATCACAAATATGGCTTACAAATGGTTTCCCATTCAAATCCAACAAGCCTTTATCCCTTCCCATACGCTGACTTTTGCCGCCAGCCAATACAAATGCTGTTAATTCCTTTTTCATGCTGTCGTATATAATTTAAAAATAGCTATTCCGAGAACTACTGCCAATACATTTCGTAACATCAGGGAGTTGAATTTTTTGGCCCCATAATAGGCGCCCAGGAAACCTCCTGAAAACACCACTCCAATCAACACCAAAGAAGCGCCTGGCAATACACCTCCTTTGATAAGAAATCCCGAAATTCCGGCTATGGAATTCACCAAAATAAACAAGGCCGATATTGCTGCGGTTTGTTTCATATTCGCCCAGCCCAACAATAACAAAACCGGACTCAAAACGATACCTCCGCCAATGCCTATCAATCCCGATAAAAAACCGATAATCGCCCCGATAGCTAAAGCCGCCGGAATGTTTATAGGCTTAAGGTCTTCTTTTTCTTTACCAAAAATCCCCACCAATCGCAATACCGCGAAAACCAAAGCCGTGGCCAAAATGATTTTATAATAATAAGTGGAAATAGTAAGGTATCCCCCTAAAAAAGAAAACGGAATAGAGGTCATGGCAAAAGGATAAAACAAATGCCACTTGAATTTTTTCTCCCGGTAATAAAAGTAAAAAGAAACGCCGGCAACCAAAACATTAAGCACCAAAGCTGTAGGCTTCATAAACGTCATCGGAAAAGCAAAAACACTCATCAACGCCAAATACCCGCTGGCACCACCGTGTCCCACACTCGCATACAAAAAAGCAACGACAGGCAACAGCAGCAACAACAAAGGCATATTCAAAATATCTACTACTGTCATACCGAATATTTTTTGAATTCCTCGTCCAAAAACCCCCAACACGATTTATTGATAGACTCAAACGATTCGATTAATAATTTCCCGTAAGGCGTCAAGACGGTACCCCCACCTTTGTTCCCGCCTACATGGGTTTCTATCAGCGGAAAGCGCGAAGCTTTGTTCGACGCATCCACCAATTTCCAGGCTTTCTGATACGACAAATTCATCTCTTTGGCCGCCTTATTGAGTGAGCCCGTACTTTCAATTAGTTTTAATAATTTTACGCGGCCTTCACTGATAAGGATTCCTTCCTCAGTCTCAATCCAGATTTTACTTTTAATTTTCAAAAGAAAAAAGTTTCGTTATACGTTTACAAATATAACGAAATATTCTTTCCACAAAAGAAAATTCTATTTTTTGTTGCGAAATTGTTTGCGTTTACGCAAAAAGTATAAGAATTCTGTTGCATATTTTGAAAACAGAAGAATAAGGATTATCGAAAGGCTTTTTGTTGTGAAACATTATTATAAGTTTATTTTTATAAATTAGCAAATAAAGTTATATCCGTCAGACCTTTTTATATAAATTAACAACGACACTAAAAAGCACAGAGCTTTGAAAGCCAATAAACAACAATCTTACGATGAACATCAAACAGACAATTGCTAAGACACATTTCTATTTATTGTTTTTGATTCTTTTTAATTTTACATTTAAATTATTCGTCGGTTATAGCTTAAATTATAGCATTGTATTTGTGATTAAAATCATCATATATTTGACCAGCATTATTCTTTTTTTTCTTAATCTTAAACCTTTCAGAAAAATTGCTTTGTATTTTTCTTTCTTTGTATGGACTCCTTTAATTGCCGCTTTATTTTGGGCATTTCACGGAATATTCTTAGGAATATTATCTTCAATATTTTTGTACCCAATTTTTCCAAACGATATTCAATATAAAAAAGGCAATTTGAAAGTTTATACTAAATATCAAGGATTTCTTAGTGCTTGCTGTACCTATGAAATCACAGAACAAAAATTCTTTCTTTTTGAAAAACATCTTGGAGAAATAAAACATGAAGACATTGACTTTAAAAAATTAGATTTAAAAATTAAAAATGATTCTATCAAAATTAAACTCGAAGAGAGAAATTACAACTATGAAAAAAACCAAGAAATTAAATTCGATTCAATAATTAAATTGAAAATTGAATAAGTACCGATACTAAAAGCTACTGTTTTACATTCAATGGAAAATTTCAAAAACCATGTGCATATTTTTTTCGTCCCCATTCGAATTATTACAGGCAGGAAGCAGTTCTTTAGCACAAATTATATCAGAATAAACCAGTCTAATAACTACAAACTTGTCATTTCTGACAAAATGCTGAAGAAAAAGAAGAACATATGGGAATTGTCACGAGTGTGGGTTATAGACAAAAAAATGAAAAGAAAACTAACCTTATCTAAACATACCGTTCCTACGGAACTACTTTAAATCTCTAAATGATTTTTTTTCAACGGACTAAAGTCCGTTGCTACAAAAACAAAACGTTCTTACGGAACTTTACAGTATGTAGCCGTGGGCTCGTATTATTTTGTCTTGATTATCTTTGTCAAAGTTGCTACAAGATAAATCGTTCCTACGGAACTTCACAGTATGGAGCCGTGGGCTCGTATCATTTTGTCTCGATTATCTATGTCAAAATTTCAAATTTTGACATAGATAACATAG
Organism: Flavobacterium sp.; assembly: GCA_036676965.1. Taxonomy (GTDB): domain Bacteria; phylum Bacteroidota; class Bacteroidia; order Flavobacteriales; family Flavobacteriaceae; genus Flavobacterium. The sequence goes on from JAKFBW010000050.1 coordinate 46,589, forward strand.
GCAAGATTTAGAAAAACCAGCCTACAACAAATACACATCCACGGTATCCCCTTTTTTCAAGTCATAGATTCCGTCAGGGACATACACCAGTCCGTTGGAAATCGAGAACGAATTGAGCATCGAGGAAGCCTGATGTGATAAAATACTTACCTCATCCCCCACTATATTGGCTTTCAAAAACTGGCAACGGCTATTATTCACCGAATAATCATGCGCCAAGGCAATGGGTGTTGACTGGTTGTAATTGGGTGCTTTTCCGGAAAGTATTGCAAGTGTTGGCAAGACGTAGACATAAAAACAGGTCAGACTCGCGGCAGGATTTCCGGGCAGGGCAAAAACCAATTTGTCTTTTTGTTTTCCGGCAAAAAGCGGTTTTCCGGGCTTTTGGTTCACTTTATAAAAAAGCGTTTCCACTCCTAACTCCTTCAGGGCAGCGGCCACAAAATCATAATCCCCTACCGAAATCCCTCCGGAAACCAAAACCACATCGTTTTCGGCAAGTGCTTGCTGTAATATGTTTTTAGTGTTCTCTAAATCATCGTTTACCTCATACAAGTTCACTTTATCAAAATAGGATTCCTTCAAAGCCGATTCCAGCATGATGCCATTACTCTCATAAACTTTTCCATATTCTAAAGGCGAACCGGGTTTCACCAATTCGTTTCCGGTCACCACAATCGCCACGCTGGGTTTTTGAAACACTTTTACCGAAGTAAATCCCAAACCGGCCAGGAACCCGATAGCGGCAGCATTGAGTAATGTTCCTTTTTCGAGTGCCAATTCGCCAACCTTTATTTGCTCCCCAACCGGACGCACATTGGTTTCGGGTTTGACCATCGTTTCAAGCAACAATTGCTGTCCTTTTACCGTAACTTTTTCGATTTGGATGACCGCCTGTGTCGAAAACGGAACGGCCGCTCCCGTGAAAATCTTTATCGCCTGACCCGGCAACAAAACCAGCTGATGGCTATCTCCGGCTTTGATTTCGCCAATGATTTCATAAACCAAATCATCGTGCAGGCACAACGCAAAACCATCCATCGCCGATTGCCGGAATGGAGGCATATTGATGGGCGAAAAAAGAGTTTGGGAAAGAACATGTTTTCTGGCTTGAACCAAGGAACATTCTCTTTCCTGAAGTGAAGGTAAATTGCTTTTTAGTATCGAAAAGGCATCCTGAACTGAAACCATAAGGTGTGTTTTTAGTAAAATTCAAAAATACAATTCCCAATTGATTTTTTCCTTTTCCTTTAGAAATAAATAGTGATGGTAATTTCCGTAAGTTAAAAATCTAATTTTTCTGCAAGTACGGCTTTTCGATGTTGAAGTCCCCATTCCAGCATTTTATCCAACACTTCACCCAGGGATCTGGCCGAATCGGTCAATTCATATTCTACCGATACCGGGATAGTATCATAAACCGTACGTTTCACCATTCCGTTCATTTCCAAATCTTTCAATTCTTTCGACAACATCCGGGGTGTAATTTTGGGAATGTTGCGCTGTATTTCGGTAAATCGTTTTTTATCGAATAATAAAGAGCCTATAATGGGCAACTTCCATTTTCCGTTAATCACGTTTAATGTATCATTTACCGCCAAAACAAATTGAACAGGACAAGCCTTTGCTTCTCTAAAACTCATTACTCCTTCCATAACCAACTGATTTAATTAACAGTATACAAAAGTATACCGATATACTTTTGTATAGCACTATACTTTGAGTAGCAAATGTAAATATCTTTGCATTATTAATTACAATTAAATTTAAAAAAATGAATCAGACGATTTTAATAACAGGGGCAACAGGACATTTTGGAAAAGCAACCATTGATTTTTTATTGCAAAAAGGAATTCCGGCCAATACCATTTCGGCATTGGTAAGAGACGAAACCAAAGCAGCCGATTTGAAAGCCAAAGGCATCAACCTAAAAATAGCCGACTATGATAATTATGAAGCCTTGTTAGCGGCCTTCAAAGGGATTCATAAAGTATTGTTGGTTTCTGGAAGCGATATCACGAATCGGGGAAAACAACAGGAAAATGCGGTAAAAGCGGCAAAAGAAGCCGGTGTGAAACACATCTTGTACACCAGTTTTGAACGCAAAAACGAAACCGAAACTTCTCCTATTGCTTTTTTGGCAAAATCACACATCGACACCGACAACCTCATCAAAGCAAGCGGTTTGAAGTACACCATCTTTAGAAACAATTTGTATCTGGATGTCTTACCGATGTTTGTGGGCGAGCAAGTTTTAGAAACCGGTATCTTTTTCCCGGCAGGCGATACCAAATCGGCATTTGTATTGCGCAGTGATTTGGCCGAAGCAGCCGCCAATGTCTTAAAACCAGTGGAGGACACGAAAACAAAGAATACGCCATGAACAATGTTGAAAATTATTCTTTTCAGGATATCGCAAATGTATTGAGCAAAATTTCAAATAAAAATATTGCCTACACCAGTCCAACAGCTGAAGTTTATGCAGATGCATTGACCAAAGCCGGCGTACCCAGGGAATACATTGGTATGTTTGCCGGATTTGCCGCAGCGATTCAACAAGGAGAATTCAACAGCGAAAAAACCGATCTGGAAAATATTTTAGGCCGAAAACCTGCTACACTCGAAGACTTTTTAACGCAGCTGTATGCCCCGAAAAACTAATTCCATTTACTGATTTCACACACCAAAACCCCGCTCAAAAATCCCGGTCCAGTGCATCGGAATTGGGATAAGCGGGGTTTCTTTTTGGATTACCACTTCATAAAAAAAAGAATTACGTTACTTTTTAGAAAACAACCCCAAACGGGAATCCACTTTTATCTTTCACCAAATAGAATAGTATTGTCCGTTTAGTGAACGATATTAAAAGATTTTAAATTATTATAAATGACTCTTATCGATTAACTTTACTAAACCTTAAAAACAAAATTTATGATTAAAAAAACAAATACCGCATCACACTGGAAGAAATTGCGTTGAAAAACGAGAGCGAATTTCAAAATGCCCCCTTAACCGTAGAATTTGACAATCACGATGATATCTTCAAAATCATTCGCTCCATAACAGCCACGAAAATGTTTGAAACAGACAACCAGGCTGCCAAGTTTTCCATTGGTTTAAAAATGTTTAGCGAAGTCATGTTAAAAAACAGAAATCATGAGCTTTTTGCTGATTTTCGTCCCGTCTTTGGGCAATTTATAAAAAAACTTAAAAACCAACCGCAAAAACCCTAAAAAACGGCTTTATCAGTATCTAAAACCCACCCTACATCATTCATTATCAAGAAAATGAATACTAAATTTTAAGATTTAAAAAACATTTTTTAGCTGTTTTGTAAGAAGAGTTTTTCTTAAGTTCTATTTTATTTGTTAAAAACTATTGAAGTTATTTTTCGAATACAATAAAACACTAATTTTATCCAATCAAAACAATCACAAATAACTCATTACCAATAAAATGAAAAAAATTACTCTCGTTTTTATGATTATGGGATTTTTGTTTTTTAGTGGCAAAATTTGGTCAAAAGACACTCTAGAAGATTCTTCCCTGACAGTAGAAGATACAATAGAACAAAAACTATTGCATCAGGTACGTATGATTAAACAATTGGCTCACGCTAATCCTAAATACAATCAAGAAATTGCTTTTCTTGTTGATATGACCATTATGTCGGGCAAAAACCGATTTTTTGTATATGATTTAAAAACCGAAAAAATAATTGACCAGGGATTGGTAGCCCATGGAGTGGGATCAGGAATGGCTGTGGGACCATTAAAATTCAGCAACCAGCCCAATTCTTTCTGTACCTCATTAGGCAACTATTCAATCGGACAGAGTTATAAAGGAGAATTTGGCAAAGCCTACAGATTATATGGTTTGGATGAAACGAACAGTAATGCTTTTTCAAGAAATATTGTTCTGCACAAATATGAAAAAGTACCTTATGAAGAACAAGGCAGCCCCATTTGCAACAGTATGGGATGTCCCATGCTCAATGAAGCCTATTATAAAAGAATTGAAAAAATAATCGACAGCTCTAAAAGCAATATCATTTTGTCGATTTACTATTAAAAAAATCATTAACACCAACCAAAAACTAAATAACCCTGAAAACCTCGTTTAGAACTTTCTAAACGAGGTTTTTTTTTGAATTAAGAAGCCTATTATTTTAAAGTAAAGATTCTCGGATGGAAAGAAACCATTACCCAAACCCAATTATTGGTAGAGGCAGCATCGATCACATTTTTAACTCTTTCTAAAGTTCCAGAAGCGAACATCTGGGAATATCCCGCCGTAGCTACAATATCTTTTTGGATAGTATACGCAGCCGTAAAATCAATTTCGGTTCCCAGATAGCTGTCCATTTTTATATTCGCTGCGTCCAAAACCGTATTCGGTGCGTTGAAAACATGCGACATCAAGGTAAATTGCCATTTGTGGGTCGTGTAATTTAATTTCAAATAAGCATCTTGCAATCCCACGCTGTTTTGATGATTACCCACGTAGAAATAATCCATAAAGCCATTAAAGCCGTGATTGGTTCCAAAAATTGGACTGAATGATTTGACAGTGGTACCGGAATCGTCTTGGTTTTTACCGGAAAGGTATTCATACCCCACGCCAGCTTTAAATGCATCTGAAAAAACATAACCGGCAAAAGCTCCCGCATACCAGGCACCCACCTTCTTGGCAGCACTTTCCCCTGTTTGTCCGTACAACCCTAAATGGGTATCCCATTTTTTTTCCTTAAAAGAAAGATAGGTTCCAAAAGTTTGTTTGTAATTGACTTCTAAATTACCAAGCGATTTTTCGAATTCATAACCCGTATTGAGCACTAACAAACTCGCATTTATTGTACTCCATTGGGTGTGGTACCAGGCATATTGCATGGATTTATAATTGGTGGTGTAAGGCGTTTTGGGAGCAACCAAATTTTCAGCATTGGCATTTAAAGCCAACCCTAAATCCAGCTGATGGTTTTTCGGATGAAAAGAAAACACGGCGGCATCATGGCTTTGCCCTTGTTGTGCCCAATCAATTTCACCAAAAATACGCTGATTGTCATAGGAAATCAGCTGACGCCCCAAACGCGCACTCCAATTGGTACTGAAATCATATTGTGCCCAAGCCTCAAAAACAGCAATTCCGTTTTTATCGGATGTAGCATTTGTGGCTATATCACCCCAAGTTCGGATGTTCTGTAACGTCAGTTTGGCTTTTAATTTTTCCTGCTTGAAATTGAAATTCAGTCGGGAACGCTGCGAGACAAAAGAAGTTGGATTTTCTCCATTTACCATGGGACTTTTAAACCCGTTTCTGTATTCATAACGGGGTCTCAATTGCAAATTGGCATCCAATTCCTGTGCATAAGTTCCCAGACTTATCATTCCTATCAATGATAAACCGATGATTTGTAATGATTTCATTTTTAGTTTAGTTTTTGGGCTTCCTCGGTAATCTTCTCAATGGTCTGGTCAGAGTTCACTCCCAAACCTTCCTGCTGATAGCTTAATTCCCCATCGGCATTGAACACGCTGATGATATTGGAATGAGAGAAATCCAAAGGAGCTGTTTTTTTATAATTCACAGCCAAAATCGCTGCAAACTCTCGGGTATTTGCTTCGGTAGAACGAAGGAAAAGCCATTGATTACTGTCCATTTTATTTTCGATAGCAAAAGCTTTCAATCGTTTTGGCGTGTCCACTTCAGGGTCAATACTCACTAAAACCAGGGTTACATCGTCTTTGATATTTTCAGGTAACCGCTGTTCGATATTACGCATATCAGCCACTAATCTCGGGCAGGCAGCTTTACAGGAGGTATAAATCATCACCATGACCAACACCTTGCCTTTCAGGTCTTTCATTTCCAGATTTTTACCATTTTGACTAATCCATTTGGAAGGCAGGCTATAAATGGATAAATCAGAAATCGGTTTGTCTTTCGTTTGTGTTTTCGATTTATTAACACAGGATTGCAAGGATAAAAAGAGCAGCATACATCCTAAAAATAACATTGCTCTTAACCCCTTAAACATTCCTGTTTTTCGGTATTCGTGAGTCTTTTGTTTCATTTCTTTGCATTTTGGGTTCCACTTACGGGCTGTATTATATCATCGGCACATCGAAATCCAAGGTTTTTAGTGGTAAATCTGGCTTTAAGGCTTCCCCGGAAAGCATACCGCATAAAAGCGGCATAATTCATCAAATCGGTGGCATTGACAGAACCGCTTCCGCAAAACAGACTCTTATCGGTATCCTTGTCTTTTCTGGATTCGCCGGAAAGAAAAATACTGTTGAAATCGGCTGTCCATTCCCAAACCAGTCCATGCATATCGTAAACTCCCCAATAATTTTTGAAGGTCTGCCCTATCGGATTGGCAAAGGTTTTGGGTTTTTCATACCAGGACATGATGTATTTATTGAAGGCTTCCTTGGTTCTGGCATCGATTCGTTTTTCATCGGCCATGGCCACATATTCCCATTCGTCCATGGTAGGCAAACGTTTCCCCTGACATTCACAATATTTTTTGGCAGCAAACCAGGAAGCATTGGTTACGGGCGCATTACTCAAATTGGTTTTTCCGTAATTAAAATCACCCTGCCAATGCGACAAATAACTTTTATCGGCAAAAATACCCTTCATTTTCGATCGGCTGTATTCGGGATATTTTTTCAAAAATGCCAGATATTGGGCATTGGTCACCGGATAAACATCCATTTCAAAAGCAGTAATCACAACCGGCTTCCTGTCTGTAGTTCCATAAAGGGGAACATAAGCCCCTCTTTTTATAGCAACCATTGGAGTATGTTGCGCCCACAGCGATGTTGCTATTCCTAACAGCAAGGAGAACACGACTATTTTTCTTTGTAACATGGCAGACTGCTTTTAAATACTGTTTAATCTCCTGGTTGTAATCTTTTTTTAATGGTAATTATTTCCTTTGGGCTTTTACCATTGCCGGAGTAACCACCGTTTTATTGTTACCCCAACTGCTGTACACATAGGTGAAAGCATCTGCCAGCTGTTGATCGCTCAAGGATTGTGCAGGCATCGCTCCGCTGAACTTTTTACCGTTCACGGTAATGGGTCCGGATAATCCTTTTACCACTCCTTTGATGGCACGGTTCACATCTTTATTCAAATAATCTGATTTGGCCAAGGGAGGAAAAGCTCCCGGAATTCCTTGTCCTGTAGCCTGGTGACAAGCGATACAAACCTTATCATAAACCCCTTTTCCTTTGGCTGCATTTTGGCTGAAGCCATATACACCAAATCCCATCATTGCTATTGCATAAACATACTTTTTCATTTTATTATTTTTTTAAACTTTTAAATTAAATTCTATTTCCAATTAATGAGCCGCTGCAGCTTTGGGAACCGGTTTTGCTCTAATGGCTTTTACTTTTGCCGGACTTACCGCTGTTTTATTATTGCCCCAACTGTTATACACATAGGTCAATACATCGGCTACTTCGTCGTCTGTCAAATTTTGACTGGTCATCACGTTATTGAATTTTTTACCGTTTACCGTAATTTCCCCACTCAATCCGTGCAGTACCGCATTGATTGCCCTGTCAGGATTTGCATTCAGGAAATCTGATTTCGCCAACGGAGGGAAAGCATTCGGCACCCCTTGCCCTTCAGATTGGTGGCAGGCAAAACAGGTTCTTCCGTATAATTCCTTTCCGGATTTAATTTGCTCCGGAATCGTTTTGGCCACGGTACTTTTGGCAGTACCATTTTCTTTTGGCATGTTTTGTATGGTTCCGCCTTCAGGCAGGTAAATTCCTTCCTGTATGGTTCCTGAATACACTTTTTTACTCTCTTTCCCTTCCACTTTTAACATTCCGAGAGCTCCTTTGTTGAACGCCCTGAAGATGGAGTGGTCTACCAGAATAAAAGTTCCGGGAACATCTACTTTAAACTCAACAATGGCAGAACCACCGGCAGGAATCAAAGTGGTTTGAACATTTTTGTTAATCATGTCTCCACCTTCTATATGTACTTTATCGAAAATTTCCCCAATAACGTGGAATGAAGAAACCAGGTTTGGCCCACCGTTACCCATATAGATACGAACGGTTTCACCCACTTTGGCAGTGATTGCCTTATCTCCTGCAATAGAACCCACTTTTCCGTTGAATACCACGTAATCCGATTGTTCTTTAATCGCTTTATTCATGTCAAACGGCTGGGAACCCTGTTCACCATAACTCCCTTTGGTATAGAAATCCCCTTGCATGATGTAGTATTCCTTGTCTACCGGAGGCAATCCTCCTTCCGGTTCCACCAAAATCAATCCGTACATTCCGTTGGCGATGTGCATCCCAACCGGCGCTGTGGCACAGTGGTAGACATACAAGCCCGGATTTAATGTTTTGAAGTTGAACACTTTCTCGTGTCCCGGCGCCACCAATGAAGAGGTCGCCCCTCCACCAGGCCCGGTCACCGCATGCAAATCAATGTTGTGTGGCATTTTGTTATCCGGATGGTTCTTTAAGTGAAATTCGACTTCATCCCCCACTCTGGTACGGATAAAACTTCCCGGTACCGACCCTCCAAAGGTCCAGTACGTGTATTTTACCCCGTCAACCATCTCTCCTTCCTCTTCCTTAATTTCCATATTGACCACTAATTTCATCGCCGCCCGGTCTCCAACCGGTTTTGGAACAAAAGGTGGTGCGGTAAGTTCCGCTTCTTTTTGGCCTTCAACCTTTATATCCTGGTAATATTTAGCGTCTTTCTCTTCTTTCTTAGAACAGGAAAACAGGCCAAAAACGGCAAACATAGCCATGGCGGTTAGCCGGGCTTGTCTGTTTAAATTGAGTGTAATTTTCATATGTGATATTTATTAGTTAGCGGTTTTTATGGGTTATGCTTAACCCTTTCTTGTCATCTTTGTACCTGTCTGCCGACAGGCAGATTTATTGGTGCTGCTTGCACAAACTTTTTGTTCATAGCGACTTCATAATTAATCGTTAACCAATTCATCTCTATTTACTATGTAAAAATAAAAGATATTTATATCCTTTATTATGATAATTGTCATGTTTATCTCTTTTTTTTAACAACTTCTTTAGAAAAAAACCACACTGAAAACAATAAGTCCCAGAACTACAACCAAGCTGAATTTCCAAAAAGGATTTGCTTTTTTCAACTCCATAAATTCGAAAGAAACCAAGAGGAATTTCAGCACCGAAAATCCCATGATTAAGGCAATCACCAATGGGGAAACCGCCATAGTATTGGAAAGTATCGCTGTTAGTAGCGTTAATACAATCAATGCCCCGTAAACAAAAATTAATGATTTTTTCATTTCCTAAAAAATTAAATAGAGAATTGGAAACAACAATAGCCATATCAAATCACACATATGCCAGAAAGCAGCACAGGCTTCGACATCTTCAATTTGAGTATCCGAATTTTTCTTTGTCATTCCATAATTGGTCCAAGCCAAAATGACCAATCCCATGATAACATGTATCAGATGGAATCCGGTTAGCAACCAATAAAAAGTGAAAAAGATATTGGTTTCCAATGAAATCCCGGATTCAATTTTAGTATAATATTCGATTCCTTTTAATAGGATAAATAATGTCCCGCCCAGCATTGTCAGTTTGAAATAAAACGATGATTTTTGACTGTTTTTTTCCTTGAATTGGTGTACGGCGTTGGCCATACAAAAACCACTTGTCAACAAAAAAACAGTATTTACGGCTCCAAAAGTGGTATTGAGCTGTAATCGGGATTGATGGAATACTTCAGCTTGCTCACTTCCATAATAAACAAATGCAATCATCGCCATCCCGAACGTAATCAGTTCCAGAAAAATAATAATCCACATCAAAATTCCTCCCGGAGGATAATAGATATTTTTGTAATTGATTTTGAGTGTCTCCATTTTTAGTTAGTCTTAAATAATCTATTCCCAATCCAGTAATCGTTTCTCCCCTTCAATTTTCTTGATATCGGTAATATCCTGTGACATTTCGATGACGCCTTTGTAGTTTTTATTGGCATCCCTAACGGCAAAATAGCGGATATAAATCAGCCTTTCCTTGTAGTTAATCCAAAACGAAGATTCGTTTTTTGTCCCTTTCCTGAATTCCTCCAGGATTCTGAGAACGGTTCCAACGCTTTTGGGCGGATGGCAAAATTTAACTTCACGCCCAATGATTCCGGCACTTCTGGGAAAAACGCGTTCTTCTCCCCTGTTGTAGAAAATAACTTTATCATTTTCATCCACATAGGTCAAATCCAACGGCATGGTTTTAAAAAGGAGATTTACCTGCTCCACCGTCATGTAGCCTTCATCATAATGGGAAGTGTTTTCCAATGAAAAGCTCAGATCTCTCGGAGTGACATCTTCACTTGGGTGAACATATTCGACAGCGGGAAACGGAGCCGGGGTATTGGGCAACATCCAGCCAATTTCTTCTTCGCCGGCACGCATGGCAATCCAATCGTCTTCTTCTAAAATATCCAGCGCATTTGGGAATAAAACCGTTTCTTCAATTTGCATTAACCGATAGATTCCATTCACCAAGAAAGGTATATTGACGGCAATTTTCTCCGGATTTTTGGTTTTAATATAATACTGGATTAACCGAATCTGCTCTCTTAAATTATCATGAAACGACCACATGCCCTGTGATGGCCCGACCCAGTTTTTTTTCTCCAAAAACGGAAAAAGCTGGTTCTCTTTTCGGGCAAAGCGTTTCTCTATGGTCGTCAGTTGGTTGAAGATATTGATGTATTGCTGTAAATCCTCAACAGGATTGGCTGTTGAAAGTTCCTCTAAAAGTTTATGAATCAAGTCATTTTCCTGAAAATAAATCTGGACTGGGTGTCCTTCAGGAAGGCTTATGGTATTTGAAATTTCATTCATGGTATTTTATTTTTGATGTTTAATTTTTTCATACAATCGCACCAACGATTGCAATAATTCAACAGGAGTGGTTAAAATTTGGTAGTGGTTCTGCCCGAACATTTGTGGCAAATAATATTTCGCCTCTGCTTCAATGGCCAACGCATAGGAATTGATATTCCGGCTGTTTAATTCCCGAAGTGCCTGTTTCACATCGTTAATACCATATTTGCCTTCGTATTTATCATAATCATTGGGCTTGCCATCTGAAATCACGATTACCCATTTGTTTTTGGTATTTCTTTTGTCGAGCCGGGCACCGGCATGGCGCAAAGCCGCCCCAATTCGGGTATAACCATTGGGCTCGACTGCTCCCACTTTGTGCTTGGCGGCATTCCAATTCTCATCAAAATCCTTTATCGTCAAATAGGTCGAATAGTTTCTGGTTTTCGAATAAAAACTGTCAATCGAAAAATCGATATTGAACTCGTTCAGGATTTCCCCAAAAAGAATCGAAACCTCTTTTTCCACATCGATCACCCGGTTTCCGGCGGCATAACCATCGCTGGAAAGACTGATATCCAACAGAATCAGAATGGACAAATCCTTATCTTTTTTTCGATTCGAAATAAAAATTTTGTCCGAAGGTGTTCTTCGGGAATGCACATCGACATACAAATCGGTAATGGCATCAATATCCAATTCGTCGCCTTGGGTCTGGCGTTTTTGCTGTTGCATTTTGTTATTGACATTGGTCAACATTTTGCGCAACCCCATCAAGGTCGAAGCATTTTTGGCAATCGCCTTTTTATAGTAATCCGAATCGGTTTTTTGTTGTGATTTGGGATAGACTTTGCAAAAATTCTCTTTGTAAATTCCTTTGCTGCAATCCCATTCGTTATACGTCAGATGAAATCCTTTGGCATCCACTTCGGCACTTTCGGAGATTGAAGTATTCTCAATAAAATCAGCCTGATAAACCGAATGCGCGGTATCATCAACACGAACGGTGAATTTCATGTTCAACTCTTCCAAGGCTTCCTGATGGTCTTCCAATTCGTCTGAACCATCAAAATCACGCCAGGTTCCGTTGAATTCCTCCGCCGTTTCCACTTTTTCAAAATTATGCAGCAAGACATAATCTTCCTGTTGTTTTTTGTCCAATTCCACCGTTTTAACTTCTTCCACCGCAGTTGCTTTTAAAGTAGTTGTAGGCTGGTTTTCGATTCCTTTTTTGGTGTTATCCGAGAAATTTTCGAGTATTGTTTCGGGGTTTTGTTCTACCTCATTTGGCATCCATTTGCCATAAAGCCAGGAAAAATCAGGAGTATTTTTTTCGGTTGCTTTCTGAATAAAATGCTGTCTGGCCTGGACATGAAAATTTTCATCAAGAGCATATTCCTCGGATAAAATCTTCAAAATTGCATCAGAGGTTTCTAAAGCTTTTTGCTGCGAAAGCTCCAATGATGGTTCTTTTTCTTCAGAAGTCCAATTCAAATTCAAGCGTTGTTGCACACTTAAAAACAATATTCGAAAAAGATAAAAAGTATGATTTTCTTCTTTGGTTGGAAATTCGGCAAAGGAAATCGGAAGGAAAAAATTATTGTTTTTATAGCCTCCTTCACGTTCTGCCGGAAAAATTTCAATAGGATTACCTGTTAAAGCCCTTGCCAAAATAGTCAGCCGCGGTTTAATTTCGCTAAGGCTAACCGTTCTTGCCAGAATTTCGGGATGTACTTTTCTACTTTTTTTTAAGTGTTTAAAGAATTTCCCAACTAAATATTCATCTATTTCGAAACCCATTTCTTTATTTTTATTTGCGGTATGGACGGACAACTCGCGAGTTGTCCCTACGTCGAATTGTCCCTACGAACATTATATCATCAAATTGCACAAATCTTTGAGTGCTTCCAAAGTTTGCAAGTCATCCGTCAGGGGTTCTACAATTGCCACATGAACAGACAACCGTTTCGGTAATCCGCTGTGGATGATTTTCGCAGCATCTACCAGCAATCGCGTAGAAACGGTTTCGGTCAATCCTAATTCGGTCAGGTTTCTGATTTTATTTCCAATGGCTACCAGTTTTTTAGCGGTATCCGGATCGATATCGGTTTCATTAACTAAAATTTCGGTTTCAATTTTTGGCTCGGGATAATCAAATGACACCGCAATAAAACGTTGGCGTGTGGAAGGTTTCAGTTCTTTAAAACCTCTTTGATAGCCCGGATTGAAGGAAGCCACCAACATGAAATCCTCGTGCGCTTTTACCGTTTCGCCCAATTTATCAATAAACAATTCGCGTCGGTGGTCGGTCAGCGAGTGGATGGCGACAATCACATCGGGACGGGCTTCGGCCACCTCATCCAAGTAGATAATCGCCCCTTCTTTTACGGCAGTGGTCAACGGACCGTCCAGCCAAATCGTCTCGGCTCCTTTGATGATAAACCGACCGATTAAATCCGTAGAAGAGGTTTCTTCATGACAGCTGATGGTGATGATTTTCTTGTCCAATTGATGCGCCATAAATTCCACAAAACGGGATTTCCCGGTTCCGGTTGGTCCTTTCAATAAAAAAGGAATTTTATTTTTATATGCCTGGTTAAAAACGGCTATCTCTTTGCCTACAGCATGATAATAGGGTGCATTTATTAAAGTTTCTACTAACATATTTTTTAAATTTTAGAAAAAAACCGGAACATAAAACCATTGTTTTTCTGGAAATGCAGTTCTAAAAAACGCTCGTTCTATCGTTCCGGTTAAAAAAAAGGGTATTCAGTTAGTTATTTTAGTGCTATTGCTTCATCCGAAGGACGGCCATATTTAAAGAAATCATAAATAAAGAGGCTTATTCCGGTGGTAAACATCGTGGCGCAAATGAGCAGTACTACAAAATGGATACTGATTTCGTTTTGAACGATCATAAAATCCATTTTCATTTTGCGTTCCAAATAGACTTGGGCCACACCGGCAACCCCAAAGGCAACGGTCATTCCGAGCATTCCGATATTGGACAACCAGAAGGCCATCATCCCCTGTGTACTTTCGAAACGTTTACGACCCGTGACATTTGGCAACGCATAGCTGATCATCGCTAAAACTATCATCGCATAGGCACCCCAAAAGGCGTAATGGCCGTGCATGGCAGTAACCAAAGTTCCGTGTGTGTACAAATTAGTTTGTGGTAAAGTATGTGCGAAACCCAATAATCCGGCTCCAACAAAAGAAACAATAGACGAACCGATAGTCCAGAATAAGGCAATTTTGTTCGGATGGCTTTTTTCCCCTTTGCGGTACATATTCACGGCAAACAATGCCATCGCTAAGAAAGCCAAAGGTTCTAAGGCAGAGAAAATCCCCCCTACGATTAACCAAATTTTATTCACCCCGATAAAATAGTAGTGATGCCCGGTTCCCAACACTCCGGATAGGAAAGTCAAACCTACAATTACGTACAACCATTTCTCGATTACCTCTCTATCAGCACCAGTTAATTTGATCAACAGAAAAGAAAGAATACCTCCCATAATCAACTCCCAAACCCCTTCAACCCAAAGGTGGACTACCCACCAACGGAAGAACGAATCCATTACCTGGCTGTCAAACCAAATCATTCCCGGCAGGTACAATAAGGCGGCAAACAACAATCCCATAGATAAAACCAAAGCCGTGGTTGTCTGGCGTTTGCCTTTGAATAGTGTTCCCAGAATTAAACCCAGAAACAGCAACACATTAATCACCACCAGAAAGTCTAATTCTCTCGGAATCTCCAGGAATTTTCTACCTTCCCAATGGTTGAAGTGAAAGCCAACAATGGCAACAACACCCACCACCGCCAAGGATATAAGCTGGATGTATGCCCACTTGACGCTGATTAATTCGCGTTGGGCTTCTTCGGGAATAATGTAATAGGCGGCTCCCATAAAACCGGTTAATAACCAAACCACCAACAAATTGGTATGTACGGCGCGTGCCGTATTAAAGGGAATAATATCGTGTAATCCTTGTATTCCTATGCGATCAAAGCCCATGATAAAGCCATAGATAATTTGTAGCGAAAACAAAAGCATGCACAATGCAAAAAACCAATAGGCGACTTTTTGTGATTTATATTTCATATTTTAAAAATTTTAATTATTTTCTTTGGCTAAAGGCGAAACGATACGGTCAAAACCATTTAAATCTATTTTTCCAACCCATTTAAAGTAGGCTACCAATGCATCGGCATCTTTTTCATTCATATGGTAGGCTACCATTTTTCGACCACTAGGTGCCCAAGGTACCGGCGACATTAAGGCTGCTTTGACGTAGCCTTCCCCCCTTCGGTCGAGTACTTTTGTCAATTCGGGAGCATAATAGCCTCCTTCTCCCATGATCGAATGACACCCCATGCAGTTGTTGGTTTCCCAAAGTTCTTTTCCCCGCACTACCTTTTTGTCAATCTTTGTGTAGTTCGTTTGATCGTTTCTGGGCATAAAGGAATAAATGGTCAATCCTATAAAGATTAAAAAGGTCACCAAGGTCCCGCCTAAAAAAAATGCTCTTGCCTGTGATTTTGAAAGCATAACTATCCGTTTTTTTTATTGATTAATAAATCTATTTATTTTTTAATAAAGGACAAATTTATCTTTTATTTGAATACGGCAAATTAAAACCATAAAAAAAAGCTAAAACATGATAAAAATCATATTACACACTTTTCTTTTTTTGTAAAATTATGGTACTTAAAATGAAGAAAATAAAAAACACATTTAACTGAATACCAATAAACTAAAATCACAAAATTAATTAAGGATAAATTTATCTTTTATTTAAAATAATGATTATTTTTGCCTCATACATTATTAATTTTAAATGAACCATTATGGAAACTTTAGAGAAAATTACAATAGGTGAATACGTGGCAAAAGACTTCAGAACAGCAGCTGTTTTTTCAAAATACGGTATCGATTTTTGCTGCAAAGGAAACAGGACAATAGAAGAGGCTACTGAGAAAAAGGGACAGGATACAGCAACTATCTTAAATGAAATAAATGCTGTTTTGGCAACAAAAAGTGACAATACCATCGATTTCAAATCCTGGCCATTGGATTTATTGGTAGACTATATCGAGAAAACCCATCATCGTTATGTGGAAGAGAAAACTCAAATCTTACTTCCTTTCCTGGACAAACTATGTAAAGTACATGGAGTAAGCCATCCGGAACTGTTCGAAATCAACGAACTTTTCAAAGGCTGCGCGGGTGAATTGGCACAACACATGAAAAAAGAAGAACTGATTTTATTTCCTTTCATCAAAAAATTGGTCAAAGCAGAGCTTAGCGATGAACGGATTCAACAACCGCATTTTGGAACAGTAGAAAATCCGATTGCCATGATGATGCACGAACACGATGCCGAAGGAGAGCGCTTCCGCAAGATTGCCGAATTGACTAATACGTATACCCCACCGGCAGATGCCTGTAACACGTATAAAGTAACCTATGCCATGCTGCAAGAATTTGAACAGGATTTACACAAACACATCCACCTGGAAAACAACATTTTGTTTCCGGCTGCTGCTGCATTAGAAAAAAAATTATCCGCAAAAGAATAATACTAAGACAAACTCATGTAAACTAAAATCATCAAATGCTATGGAAAAATATGTTATCAAAAGAAACGGCGAATACAAACCCTTTGAAAGTTTCAAAATAAAGGATGCTATTGAAAAAAGTTTCAACAGTGTCGGTGTAGCTTTTGATGGAAGTATTTTCAAAACTATTTTACAAGGCCTGGAAGCTAAAGAAACCTGGGCGGTAGAGGAAATCCAGGATTTAATTGAAAAAACGCTTTTCGAGAAACAGTATTTTGAAGTCATGCGTTCGTTTATGTTATTTCGACACACCCGTAAATTGCAACGCGAGCATATTGATGGCCTCAATGAGGACACCACTTATGTAGACAGTACCCAAACCATCGAAGAATATATCGGGCAAACGGATTGGCGCATCAATGCCAATGCGAATACCTCCTACTCTAATGCAGGTTTGGTCAACAATGTGGCGGGAAAAATCATCGCCAATTACTGGCTGGATAAGGTCTACACCAAAGAAGAAGGCTATGCGCACCGCAATGGTGACGTCCATATTCATGATCTGGATTGTCTCACCGGATATTGCGCCGGCTGGAGTTTGCGCGTCTTGCTCAACGAAGGATTCAACGGAATCCGTGGGCGTGTAGAAAGCAAAGCGCCTTCTCATTTCAGGGAAGCCTTGGGGCAAATGGCTAATTTCCTTGGCATTCTGCAAAGCGAATGGGCCGGAGCACAGGCGTTCAGTTCGTTTGACACCTATCTGGCGCCTTATGTTTTCAAGGACAACCTCTCTTTTGATGATGTATTGAAAGCGGTCCGCAGTTTTGTCTATAATTTGAATGTACCCGCACGTTGGGGACAATCGCCTTTTACGAATATTACCTTGGACTGGGTCGTGCCCGAAGATTTGAAAACACAGATTCCGACGAAAAATGATTTGCATTTTTTTGAATTTAATTTTGAATACGACTTATTGGTAAGAGCCAAAGAAAGAGGGGTCAACAAACTGACCGATTTGCGTTACGAACATTTTCAACCCGAAATGAACCTCATCAACAAGGCCTATTATACCGTAATGACCGAAGGCGATGCCAATGGACAACCGTTTACCTTTCCGATTCCAACGGTAAATATCACCGAGGAATTTGACTGGGACGGCGAGAATACCGAATTGCTTTTCGAAAATACCGCCAAAATAGGTTCCTCCTATTTCCAAAATTTCATCGGAAGCCAATACATACTGGACGAGAATGGCAATAAAGAAGAAAATCCGAATGCGTATAAACCCAATGCCGTGCGCAGTATGTGCTGCCGTTTGCAACTGGATTTACGCGAACTCTTAAAACGCGGCAACGGGCTTTTTGGAAGTGCCGAAATGACCGGAAGTATTGGGGTAGTGACCATCAACATGGCACGTTTGGGGTATTTATACAAAGGAAACAGAGCCGAATTGTATCGCCAATTGGACAAACTCTTATACCTTTCTAAATCGACTTTAGAGAAAAAAAGAGTGTTCATCCAGCAAATGTACGACCGCGGTCTGTATCCGTACACCAAACGTTATTTACCCCATTTCAGAAATCACTTTTCAACGATTGGCGTAAACGGAATGAACGAGATGATTATCAATTTTACCGAAAACCAAAACGATATCACGACCACATCCGGAATTGCATTTGCTGCCGAAATTTTAGACCACATTCGCAACCGAATGAGAGAATTTCAGTCAGCAACCGGAAATCTATACAATCTGGAAGCCACACCTGCCGAAGGGACGACCTATCGTTTTGCCAAAGAAGACAAGAAACGTTTTGCCGATATTTATCAGGCGGGACTGGAAAATAACATCTATTACACCAACAGTTCCCAAATTCCGGTGGATCATACCGAAGACCCTTTTAAAGCCTTGTTTCTTCAGGACGAATTGCAGTGCAAATATACCGGAGGAACGGTATTGCATTTGTACATGAGCGAAAGAATCAGTTATCCGGAAGCCTGCAAAAAATTTGTAAAAAAAGTGATTAGCAATTTCAAATTGCCATATATCACCGTAACGCCCGTGTTCAGTGTGTGTCCGGTACATGGCTATTTGAATGGAGAACATGAATATTGTCCAAAATGTGATGATCTTTTATTAATGGAAAAAAGTTAAATGTTAAGAGTTAAACGTCAGTTATCTAAAATTGGCAACTAACTCTTTACACATAACTCATAACTTTTAACATATAACTTTTAACATATAACTTTTAACACATAACTCCACAAAATATGAAAACAGCAACACAACCTATTTTAGTGCAAAAACAACAGCAAAGAACCAAATGTTTGGTTTATACCCGTGTCATGGGCTACCACAGACCCGTAGAGAGTTTTAATATTGGTAAAAAAGGCGAGCACAAACAACGCACCCATTTCAATGAAGGAAAATGTTAGTACCCCTATTTACAGCATAACCCCTTTTACTTTATTAGATTATGCGCATCAATCAGCCTGTATTCTTTGGTTTGCAGGCTGTAATATGCGTTGTCTCTACTGTTACAACCCCGAAATCGTATTGGGAAAAGGAAGTATCTCTTTCGAAAAAGCACTTGCCTTTCTTCGTTCCCGCAAAAATTTATTAGACGGGGTGGTTTTCAGCGGAGGCGAATGTTTGCTGCATAAAAACATCCTGGAACTGATTGCCGAAGTCAAAAAAATGAGCTTTATGGTCAAAATTGACACCAACGGTTCCCAACCCAAAGTTTTAGAAAAACTAATAACCAGACAATTGATTGATTATGTGGCATTGGATTTTAAAGCGCTGCCTTCGGAATTTGAAAGAATAACCCAATCCACGCTTTTTGAACCCTTTGAAAAATCCTTACAGTTGCTGTTACAGAGCCAGCTACCGTTTGAAGTGCGCACCACCGTCCATTCCGATTTAATTCCGGAAAAAGACCTCCGAAAG
Organism: Flavobacterium sp.; assembly: GCA_036676965.1. Classification (GTDB taxonomy): domain Bacteria; phylum Bacteroidota; class Bacteroidia; order Flavobacteriales; family Flavobacteriaceae; genus Flavobacterium. Next base: position 65,978 of record JAKFBW010000050.1, read on the forward strand.
ATGATAGGTTATTTAGAAAACAACAATTACACGGGGAATTATTACCTGCAACATTTTACAAATGGCGTTCAGACCTTGGAAAAACTGGGGTATTCGAATAGAAAAATAGAACAAGAAATGCTTTCGACAACAAAAATTAAAGTCTATTTTAGAGGTTAATTATGAAGAAACATTGGATACTCATTTGTTTTATTAATTTTTTCGTTGCCGCGTTGATGGGGCTGCTGCTCCGTTTGATGTATGTCGCTCCGGTATCACGGGTCAATTTTCAGTTCTTGTTGCACGGCCATTCGCATGTTGCTATGTTGGGCTGGGTGTATCTGATGTTGTACAGCCTGATAGTTCATTTTTTTATTCCAAAAGAAGCACAACAAAAACCCGTCTACAACCGCCTGTTTTGGATCACCCAAATAGCCGTTACGGGCATGATGGTGCGTTTTCCTGTTGAAGGCTATGCGCTGTTTTCGATTGTCTTTTCAACCTTACATATTTTTTGCAGTTATTATTTTTGTCGTTTGGCATGGAAAGATGCCCAACTGGCTTCCCTACCCGAAAGACAACTGTTGCGCACCGCCTTATTTTTCATGGTGCTTTCCACCTTGGGTGTTTGGTGTTTGGGCCCGGCAGTGGGATTATTGGGTAAAGCGAGTGCTTTTTACCAGATTGCGATTCAATTCTTCCTGCATTTTCAATTCAATGGCTGGTTTCTTTTTGCCGTTTTGGCGCTCTTCTTTCACCAATTAAGAGTCAACATTGATAAAAAACAATTCCGATTATTCTATAATTTATTGGTCACAGCAACGTTTTTAACCTTGGCTTTGCCTGTCAGCTGGTATCTTCCTAATCCTGTTTTTTGTTGGATCAACAGTTTAGGAGTGGTGTTGCAATTGGGAGCTTTCCTAATATTTGTACCAATCATCAAACCCCATTTTGAGCCTTTTTTCTCCGCTTTGCAACCCATTGAAAAAACAGTGTATGGTTTTGCCCTGTTTTCTTTGGCTTTAAAAATCGGGATTCAACTGCTGGTTTTAATCCCCGGATTAGATCAGATTTCGCACCAGATACGCAATTTTGTGATCGGCTACATTCATTTGACGATGTTGGGAATTATCACCGGTTTTTTACTCGGATTTGTCCTGAAAAACAAATTCATCAACGGAAAAAATAGTTGGGTAGATTGGGGAATCCAGCTGTTTTTATTGGGTTTTGTAGCCACCGAAATCCTGTTGTTTCTTCAAGGCGGTTATTTCTTTTTTGATCGGGGTCCATTACCTGGTTACCAGCAAAAATTGTTTATCGCCAGCATCGGTTTACCAGCAGGCCTTTTAATGTTGATTATCGGCCAATACCTAAGACCATTTAAATTTAAACAACTAAGTCCTTTAAATAAAATAAGTTGATTGAAATAGACTTAAAGAAACTGATATGGTTTAAAAAATTAAGGACAAGAGTGAAACTTATTTCCATAAATTTGTAAAAAACCGATTATGTTTTCTAAAACCTGTGAATACGGCATCCGCGCCACGATTTTTATAGCTTCCCAATCGTATCAAGACCATCGGGTGGGACTGAAAGATATTGCCAAAAAAATAGATTCCCCTGAAGCTTTTACCGCCAAAATCCTGCAAATACTCTCCAAAAACAATATTATCCATTCCATCAAAGGAGTAGGTGGCGGTTTTGATATCCCGAAGGAAACGATGAACCAAATCACGCTGGCCCAGGTAGTAACAGCCTTAGAGGGCGACCGGGTTTTTACGGGCTGCGGACTCGGATTGCATCACTGTTCCGAAGAGCATCCCTGTCCGGTGCATGATAAATTCAAAGCCATCCGCAATGAATTGGCGCACATGCTCGAAACCACCAATCTGGAAGAATTGGCACTGGGAATTAAATCCGGAGATACTTTTTTGAGATATTAATCTTATATTTACAACCCTATAAGCAAGTCTGATATAAATAAAAACATGTGTCCATAATCATTTGTAAACATTTTTTCTTAAAAAAACACACCCCAAAAATCTATCTAATAAATAAAAACCTCTACATGAAAAACAAACTTTACCTATCAGCCTTTTTAACCCTTACTATGGGGTTTACGATAATGGCCCAACAAAAAAAAGCGGATACTGATTATCAAGTTACTTCTAATTTTTACAATAAATTAATTAGCAAAGACGAATCTAACATATCCATGTTGAATTTATTTTTTACTGAGATGCCTAAAGGCGGAGATCTTCACAACCACTATACAGGTAGTATTTATGCCGAAACATATTTGGATTGGGTAAAAGAAAAAAATTGGGCCATCGATAGCTGTTCCTTAAAAATTGTGACGGATCCATTAAAAAATAGCGGATGCAAATCATTGACCGTTGATCAACTGATCGCTAATGATCTGCTTTATGGGGAATTATTGACCTTGTGGTCTGATAAAGACTATAAAAACCACTTTCACAACCAACCCGCCCCAGATCTTAACTTCTTTAATACGTTTGATTATTTCGGCCCGATATCTAAAGAGTATATGCATAACGGTCTTGAAATTTTAAAGAAAAGAGCAATTGCTGAAAATGTATCTTATATAGAGACCATGCTTTCTACTGTGGGTGTTTCGGATGGAGATTACTTTACAAGTCAACAAATAACAGACGAAAACAGTTCATTGCGTGCAGCTAAAAATCAAGCCGAAGTAGATCAATTATTAGAACAAATAGATAAATACTACCTGTCGAACCAAAAATTTAATACGGAGATTCGTGATTTTGTCACTAAAATTGACAGTGTTCATAAAGGAATCGATACAACTGATTTCACAATGAGATACCAGACGTATTGTGTAAGGGTATTAGAGCCTTTGCAAGTATACACGGATCTCCTTTCCGGTTATTTAACAGCCAAACAATCTCCTTTAATTGTTGGTGTCAACATTGTTGCCCCAGAGAACAATCAGACCGCATTAAATGATTACACCCTACACATGAGAATGTACAATTATCTTTCACGAAAATATCCAAAAATTCACAGGGCACTACATGCCGGAGAATTAACATTGGGTATGGTAAGACCTAAGGATTTATTATTTCACATTAATGAAGCCAATGACATTGCCCAAGCTGAAAGAATTGGTCATGGAATAGACTTACCTTACGAATCAGATGCTATTGATTTATTGAATAAACTCAAAAATCATTCAGTTGTAGAAATAAATTTAACAAGCAATCAATTCATTCTGGGTGTAGAAAGAAATGAACATCCTTATTTAATTTATTCCAGCTATGGAGTCCCATTGGTTATTTCAACAGATGATTCCGGTGTTTCGAGAAACAATTTGTCCAATGAATATGTTTTACTTGCCTCCAGATACAAACCTACTTATGAAAAGATAAAAGAATACGTTTACAACAGTATAAAATATTCTTTTATGGATGATACTGACAAAAAAGTATCTAAAAGTACCTTAGACAGGAATTTTACTGAATTCGAAAAGAAAATATCTTTGTTAAGCAGCAAACTAAAACAACCCTGAAAACCTCGTCTGGAATTTTTCAAGCGGTTTTTTTTTGGGTTTAAAATCAAAAAAAGGTGATCTGGAAATGGATCACCTTTTTTATTATATACTATCAGATTGTAACTAAGCCAAATCAAATCGATCCAGATTCATCACCTTATTCCAAGCAGCCACAAAGTGTTGTACAAACTGCTCATGGGAATCCAAACATCCATAGACCTCGGCGATAGCGCGAAGCTCAGAATTCGAACCGAAGATAAGATCCACACGCGTAGCAGTCCATTTCAATTCAGCTGTCTTACGGTCTCGTCCCTCAAAAACCTCTTGTGCGTCTGAAGTAGCCTTCCAGGTTGTACCCAAATCCAGTAGGTTCACGAAAAAGTCGTTGGTCAATGCCTCCGGACGTTTCGTGAATACCCCATGTGCAGAC
>JAKFBW010000051.1:0-35842 GCA_036676965.1 Flavobacterium sp.
TTACTTACTTAAAAAACACTTGTAACATAAGTGAATATTAGGTAGAGAATTGATAATAGTGTAATCTAAAAAATTTAGATACATCCTTTTTCATTTCAATAAATTCTGAGCCTCAATAATCACTAGAACATTGAGTAGTCATTATGTAAGTAACTCGAAAATAATATTTACTTTTTAATGAAGGCTAATTTAATTATTTTTTCTTGTAAAAAACACACTTATTCCATCTCTAAAAATCAATAAAAGGAAATTGTTACATTTTCAAAAAAAAACAATCAGTCAATTAATTTTAGAAAGAAAGAAAGAAAGAAAGAAAGAAAGAAAGAAAGAAAGAAAGAAAGAACCTGTAAAATCATTTCACAGGTTCTTCTTAATTTACATTAAGGCTCTATCGAAATAGTATAGCTATACGTATACTGTTTGTCTAACAATCGGTAAGGATCATGAGGTAAGGCTCCCCAACTATTATCCCCTCCCACTCCACGTTGTTTGAAATCGACATGAAGATACACCGCGTCTTTTGAATTAAGATCTAAATCGGCAGGATGGCGTTGGTTTTTCTTTTTACCAGGGTCTATCGCTTCGGTGGAAACGTTCAAGGCACTGAATCCGATTGGCTGTTTCCCTTCAATTTTAATTCCCTGTCCTTGATCATCTTTTAATGTTAACCAACGTACGTCTGTTTTATACCCTGATTCCTGAGGACGGATATAGGTTCTGGTGTATTGATTAATAACGTTATCTGAATACTCTCCAACAAAAGACGCTGATTTTCTATCGGAATAATTTTCCCAAGGCCCTCTTCCGTAATAGTTCAAGTTCTCATAAGACCCATGCAATTGCATACGCATACCAAAACGGGGCAACTCCGGCAATTCTTTCGCTGTCATATCTATCGAAGCCGTTACATTTATGGAGCCATTATTTTGAATCAAATAGGTGATGGTATAAGGAACATTTACCTCAGCTAATTTATAAGCTACCGTAATGGCAATCCCTTCTGCAGTTCGTTTTCTAAGTTCCACTTTTAACAACTGTGGATTTTTATGTGCTTCACGCCAAATCACTAATTTGTTTTGCATTTGGCTTCCAAAGTCATTATCGGTTGGAGCTCTCCAGAAATACGGTTTGGGGAAATTGGTAATCAATAAATCTTCCTCTTTTTTCAACGTATATTTGATAAACTCCCCTTTATTGATATCAAATTCTCCTGTTACGGCATCTGTATTGAAATACAATATTTTGTTTTTTACCTTATATTTCAAACCATCCGCTTTCCCTTTTGCAGCAGCGTTGCTTACAAAATAATTTCCTGTACCGATGGCAAATTGTTCTCTGGCAAACTCATGTCCTTTGGCAACCAAAGACGCATCATTTTTAGAATAAGCAAACACATTGACAAAATATTCGGCATTAGCTTCTAAAGAACCTAAATCCAGAGTTACCTCTTTGCTTTCTTCCGGCTTCGCTTCTACAGTAAAAGTCCCGCTTTTTACTTTTTCTCCGTCTTTAACTAATTCCCATTGGAAATAATAGTCGTTCAGATTCGTAAAATTAAAATGATTGCTTACCGTTAAAACCTTTTGGTCTTTTAATTTAAATCCGATATTTTGGTACACTTTCTTTACTTCGTATAATCCGGGATGCGGAATTCTATTGGCAGATACCAATCCATTGGCACAAAAATTCTCATCATTATACAAATGGGCACTTCCTAAATCACCTCCATACCCCCAGAACACTTCGCCTTTATCTGTTTGTGTTTTAAGTCCCTGATCGACCCAATCCCAGATAAATCCACCCTGCATGTGTTTACTGCTACCGATAATATCCCAATATTCTTGAAAATTACCGTTACTGTTCCCCATAGCATGTGAATATTCACACATGATGTAAGGCCTTTTCTTATCTGCCTTTGCATAGGAAATCATATCTTTAATACCCGGATACATCGGAGCCACAATATCCGTATTTCTGTTTTCCCCTGCCTGTTCAAACTGTACCGGACGTGTCGTGTCATTTTGTTTTAACCAATCATAGGCATCGTAAAATACCTGCCCATTTCCGCACTCATTTCCCAATGACCAAATAATCACCGAAGAATGGTTTTTATCTACTTCAAACATTCTTTTGATTCTGTCCATATGCGCTGGTGCCCATTCAGGCAAAAATGCCGGGTGTTTGGTTTTATCAAACCAATTTTGCAATTCGGCTCCCATACCATGGCTTTCTATATTGGCTTCATCAACCACATAAAACCCGTATTCATCACATAAATCATAAAAATAAGGATCATGGGGATAATGACACATTCTGATGGCATTGATATTGTGCTCTTTCATCAGTTTTAAATCTTTAAGCATCAAATCCCTATTGGGTACATGTCCCTTTTCATCATCATGTTCATGAATATTTACACCTTTGACCAAAATAGCCTTCCCGTTGACCATCAACTGGGCATCTTTGATTTCTACTTTTCTAAATCCTGTTTTTTTAGAAATAATGCCTATTACTTTCCCCTTTCCATCCGTTAATGTGATAGTATAGCGGTACAGATTCGGTGCTTCTGCACTCCATTGTTTTACATTTTCAATCGTTTTTTCAAAACTGATCTTTTGATTTCCAGAAACTGCTTTCTTTTCTTCTGTATACATTTGATTCCCGTCAGCATCAAACAATGCCACTGTTACAGCAGGATTTTTGATGGTGCTTTTGGCAAAATGCTTCAGGTTTACGGCAACACTAAACAATCCGTTTTTGTATTGGCTATCCAGGCCGCTGTTTACGGCATAGTCCCAAATAGTGGTTTTAGGCAATGCCTGTAATGACACACTACGCTCAATACCGCTCAACCTCCAAAAATCCTGATCTTCGAGATAACTTCCGTCATGCCAACGGAAAACTTGCACGGCAATTAAATTCTCCCCTTTTTTCAAGAAAGAGGTAACGTTAAATTCGGCAGCCGTTTTTGAGGCCTTCGTCATCCCTACTTCTTTCCCGTTCAGATAGATTTTGGCATAACCGGTAATAGAACCAAAATTAAGGATCACCTCTTTATCTTTCCAGTTCTCCGGAAGGATAAAAGTTCTTCTGTAGCTTGCCACAGGATTATAATCTCCACCTATAAAAGGAGGGTTTTTCGGGAAAGGATAGGTAATATTGGTATAAATAGGAATATCATAACCCTGCATTTCCCAGTTTGAAGGAACCGGTATTTCTTTCCATTTGGAGTCATTCAAATCAGTAGCAAAAAAATCCAATGGTCTTTGCGAAGGATGTTTCACAATATTAAATTTCCAAGAGCCATCTAAACTTTTGTAGAACGCCGACTTCTCCGGATTGTTTTCTTTGGCCAATGCCTGGTTTTCATACAAGACAAAGGTGCTACGTCCCGCTTCTTTATTTCTCTCAAGAACCTGGGGATTTTCCCATTCGTTAACTGCATTTTGAGCAAAAATTGCTTGTACACTTAAAAACAACAATAGTGCAAGTAGTTTGTTTTTCATTTTATATATCTGTTTATGTTTATGTTTAAAAAACGCGGAACTATTTCTTCGGTAAACTATTTACTTCTAAAACACGGATCATCGTTGGTTCTGTTTTAGCCAATCCTTCTCCGTCAATTTGAGTGACATTTTGCGAAAAAACATGTAATTTATTTTTCTTTTTCCAAAGTGAAATATCATAATTAGGTTCCCACTGCCCTACTGAAGCATCGGTTAAATCTACTGTTTTCCATTTGTCTTTCCCTGTCATATCTCCATATGTGAGTGAAATTTTATTCCCTCTTTCTTCATCCCTGAAAAGAACATACAGCAAAGAATTATTTCCTTTATCATCTATAAGCAAATCAGGTCGTGAAATAGGAATCTGTTTCGTCCCTCCGCCCCCGAGGTAAAAAGCCATTTTTCTAAACCCTGTATTTATTTTTTTCCAATTCCCTTTATCCAAGTAGACGATTTGATATTGAGGAATTTCGTTTTCACTCCAATATGTTACCATATAAGGATTCCCATTTTTATCTGCAGCCATGGCCGTTTGATTAATCAAACTGCTTTTTTGGGGAATTTTCCAGGCATATTCAGCCGTAGAAGCGGTTATCGGTAAAGTATACTTTTCTCCGGTAGATTTTTCCCAGGTAACTCCTCCGTCTTTGGAGCGGGCATAACACAAATCATGATTGGTAGACACGTCCCAACTTTCCCGCCAAACCCATGAAAGATGGATTACGCCTTGGGTATCGGTACAAGCCTGCCAATAGGCACTTCTTTTTTCTTCTCCGTTTAATAAATTTTGTTGCAGTTGAGACCAGCTTTTATTTTTTAAATCATAGGAATTAATCACCATATTCCCTCTTCCTGAAGCTCCAGAACGGTAAAAAAAGAGCAATCCCCCGTTGGGTAAATTATAAAATTCCGGATAGGTAACCTTTAATTCCTCTTTCCCTGTCATTGGCTGTTCTTCACCCAATGCCAAACCCAGAGGCTGTATATTTTTCGCATAGCGAAGTTTGGTGTCATGATGATCCCAGCTTACATGCAAAAAGCCATCCCCATCAACAGCAATACTGATATCGTTATGGGCATCTTTGGTATTCCCTTTGTACTTCGTCTTCACTATTTCCCAATTGGAGGTGTTTAACTTTCGTTTTCCAAGAACCAGAAAACTATTCTCATCATAGTAGGCCGTAAATTGAAACTGGCCATGAGTGGTTAAGGCATTTTTTCGGAATTTAACGGTATTTACCGAATTGTTATTCCAACCGTATCCAATATCCGTTTGTCTATTTTTCTGTACCGTACACGCTGATAAACTTAGAATCAAACCACAAAAAAACCACTTCAATATTTTATTCCTTTTCATATATGTAAAATTTAATTTGTCAGAGGTCATATATGGTATGCTTCACCAGTTCGCTACCGCTCGGGTCGCCTTTTTATTTATTGGTGTTTGCTTGCGCAAACTTTTTGTTAATGGCGATTTCATTAAAACTGTTTTTTTAGCTATTTAACATTAACCCTTAAAGGACTTTGAATTATTTGTGATTGTTTTTCCAACATCGCATCCCAATCTTGAACCGATTGCACCTGACCGCTTTTCGACCAGGCAAAACCCATATAGTATGTCAGTGTATTCTTTTTAGGTGCAGTTACCACTAAAATCTGGCTTTGGTCAACAGCTTTAGAATGATGATTTAGCGCTGTTTTGACCACACTCGGGTCAATCACAATTCCTTCACCCACGAAAGAATCATCGATGGGTTCCCAATGACGGAAAACTCCTTTTGAAGCATTTAAAGCCACCAATCCCTTTTCTTGATGTAAGGTAATTCCAAGTGTATAATTCGGAATTGTATGGGTTGCCGTGATTTTGTTTTCAAATTTTGAAAAATTGGAACCCAGATCAAGAGAAATCCTTTTGGTTTCCGTAACCCCATAGGTACTCCAAGGGGCATAATCCAATTCAAAAATGGCACGTAACGGTCCCGTTGCAATTACCCTGTATTGGGTATAATTTTTTGACGTATATAAACTATCTTTTTCCCAAATCCCTGTACCTCCATTACCCCTGCTGCTTCCCACATGATACGGATCATAACCTTCTCCGTGATCAATATGATAATAGCCTGGCGTCACAACGTTTTGGGCATACCAAGAATCAATGATAGGATAATTTACTTTTTTCAACCAAATATCTATTCCGCTCGAAAGGGTACCTCCGGGCTTTCCTTGTTCTACTAAGCGTTGTGCTTCCGGACCATACGTACGAAAAGCAACCCTGTCATTTTCCCAGGCAAAATCATCAATTCTTTCCGGAACAAAACGGGCAAAAGCGGTATGAAGATTGATCGGTCTTTTAGGATTGGATTTCTTATCTGTAAATAAAGTGTAAACAACCTTGGACTTGGCTGGAACGGTAGCTTGAAACAACAACTCATCCGGAGTCCCGTCAAGATTGGTGTCTACTAATTGGGTAACCATTAGTTTTCTGTTTCCATCTTTTACCATTACACCATTAAAATCTTTTATATCAGAAAGACTTTTATAGGCATTCCAACGAATGGTGACAATTTCTTTCCGTTCAAATTGAAGCTTGTTTTCAACAACGATCTTCTTACTTAATTTCTTATTACTGTCAAAACTGGAAAACAAAACGACAATCCCTATCAAACAGCCTATTTTAGGTATTCTTAATTTCATATTTATTGTGATGTAATTTTTTTTACCAATCAATCCAATCGATTGTATGCTTTGGTAAAAAAAATGTTTACGATAGTATAATCCTATCGATCATAGCCTTATAAATAATTTTATTCCAATAACAGTCATAAAATATTAATATATATAAAAATTACTTGTTATTTTTAGGAAATTCAAAATTATAAACAATTATCCATTAAAACAAACCAGTCCCGACCAGTATTTCTGTTTTTGAATAAATTAACATTTCCTTATGCTACAAATCAACTATTCCTAGTAGTCGGCTGAACAAAAAAATTAATAAAATCGCAGACAAACAGAAGATTTCCTGTTTATACCTTAAACAAAACCACAATTCATCTTGTAAAAAAAAAAAATAATACCGGCTCCGAGAAATGAATTGAATTATAAAAACCAATCTGATTGGTTTCGGCAAAAATAACTCCCGCTAAAAACCTACCAGTGCGAACTTACAATATAATTCAATTCACACTAAATACTCCCTAGACATCAGAGTAGACAGACTAAAAATGGTCTCCATCAAAGAGCAACAAACTATACTGAACGGAAACTATTGAATCACAAAGAGATCCCATAAAAACAAAAAAGCAGTAAACTTGGGCTTACTGCTTTTTAAGAATTGTCCTTTTAGTTTTTAATCTGGTAACATTTTCAGTATAAGACTAATTACCAGTCCAATTTCACAAGTGCCACCGCCTGACGTTCCAGTTGCATAGGCACAATAGTTTTACCCGAGCTTATTTTTATTTTTTTAGAGGTAATAGATTTTAGCTTCCCTGATTCTTCAAGTGTACTTATTTGCTGTTGCGTAGGATTTTGGGGCGAACCCATTTTTTTCCAAACCTCATACGAATTACTGTTTTCCTTATCAATAACATAAATAGTAAGCGTCGCTTTTTTTACAGGGATGTTCTCAATAGTTACATTTGCCGTTTCAGTAGCTCCTGGCTTATCATCGTCATGGTAATTCCAAATCATCACCGCTGCCGATTTTGTATCCTTAGTTGCCAGCACTCCAATATCTGACTGTGTACCGCGAACGCTCGATTTAATTACTTCTTCCAAAGGATACATACGGTTGCTTTCGGCCGCCAGACGTGTACCAGTCATCATACCAAACATCCTGAAAACATTCAGAACCGGTTTATCAACACCATTGGTGGCAAGATCCCGAAAGCCATAAAACCACGGCTGGTTTTCAAACTCAAACGACCAGGATACCGCTCCAAGAAAATTAACTTTCATTTTGTCTGCCAATAAATATTTCCTGGCAAAACTTGCTGCTGTATAACTGGAATACATGGTTCCGTTTCGATAAGCATTCTCTGGATTGGTAGCCATACCGCAGGCCGCACAACCCTCAGGATCAGACTCGCCTATTATCAGAGGAAGATCTTTGGTTTCCGGATATGACATCGCCATATTAAAACCCGATTGTATATCATTAAGTTGCGGTGCCATGTTCATTCTTACAGCACCATCAACTAATTTAGGCGAACCTTTGGCATGAAAAAGTATGGCATCCATTGGCGAACCTATTTTACCTGTAGCATAATTGGTTCCGCTTATACAATGCTTAATAAAATCGTTTGTCCAGCTCTGAGCCCCTTTACCACCGGTACCGGCAATATTTATACCTCCAATTTTTGCCGTAGGCAAGGCTCTTTTTAATCCATCGGCGGCATAATCATACAATTTATAGAATTCTTCGCGCGTCCCTTTCCAGTAATGGCCGTTAGGTTCGTTCCATACCTCCCAGTACCAGCTTTCCACTTCTTTTTGTCCATAACGCTCCACCGAATGTTTTACCCATTCATACACCAGGTTACGCCATTTGTCATAGTCTTTAGGCGGGTATGCCCACCCCGTAATAATATCGGTATAAGGATCTCCGGGTTTCCAATAATGACGGTAAGGCGTAGGATGTGTAGAGAGTGCTTCGGGCATAAACCCAATTTGCGCCAATGGTTTCATACCGCGCGAAACATAGGTATCAAAAATGCTGTCTACAATTTTCCAGTTGTAAATAGGATTGCCATTGGCATCTTCGGTATAGGCATTTGTCGATCCCCATTTTAAAGCTGCAACACCATCTCCACTCACCAGCAAACTATGGGCACGCACATAAACCGGCACCGGACTTAGGGCAGCAATTTCGCTAAGGAGTTTTTTGCCATCCTTCATATAGGTATAGTTAGGTTCGTCGTAACCAAACCATGCCCATACGGGTTTCATAGGCGCAATTTCTTTGGTAAGATCTACTTTGATTTCAGGGTTTTGAGCATGCAATGTGGCGGCTGAATATAAGAATAGAATAATGGCCAGGCAACGTTTTAGTGGTTTATGCATAGGTTGGTTTATTTCATACGGAATTTCCGCAAAGGTTACAATTTTACAACTTGTTTACTTTTATTCAACAAAGTTGATAAAAAATAATTAGATATCATTATAATCAGTATCTTTATTTTCGAATTTAATTTTTCGCACAAAAAAACAGTTAAGTTAGACAATTGTAAAATTTAATTATCCTTTATTTGTGCCAAAAATGAGTTTAGAGAATGTTTAAAATTAATTTCCCCAAACCCTAAAGGGTGTAATTTTGATGAATTTTAAAGAAATTTTTCACCCTTAAGGGACGGGAAAAAAGAAATTTTTTTTTAGAAATAAATTTAAACAGAAAATTAGATAAACTATTTGAATACTGGCATTTTGGAAAACGAAAAAGCACACACTAAAATCAACACAGGCAATAATCTGGAAGTAGGCGAAAGAATACGAATGCTGCGTATCAATCAAAAACGCACGCTGCAGGAAGTAGCCGACAGCTGCGACTTATCTAAAAGCATGATCTCTAAAATTGAGAACAATAAAACGGTGCCATCGGTAGCTACACTGGTAAAGATAGCCTCTACACTGGGCACTACGATATCGGGTTTACTGGAACAGGATGGTTGGAACAAAACCATTGTTACCAGCCGCAAAGAAGCAGTTGAAAAACTGGTTAAGACCGAAAAAGGATATCTGATATTTCCGTATGCATCAGAATATCACCAAAAGAAAATGCAGCCTTTTTTGTTTGTAGCCCGAAAAGGCGAAGTGGTACCACATCAATTATCACACGACGGAGAAGAGTTTGTTTTTGTGGTAGAAGGCACTATGAAAATGCAGGTGGGCGACACCGAATACATACTAAAAACTGGTGATAGTTTGTACTTTAACGCGTTGCAAAAACACGGAATCATCCCTATTACAGATGAAGTTACTTATATAGATATTTTTGTATAGAACTGCCATCATGAAAAATGGTTTATATAAAAAACCCCTATGCCAAAATTATCTTCCCTACAATTTTTGGTTTACTTCTGGATGCCCTTTAAATATTTCTTATGCAGTAATGCTTTTCACTATTCGAATTATTCTCGTCGGACTTCCATACAGGAACACTTTGAATAAGAAAATGAACGTCGTCCCAGTCTAATCCTATTTCAATACAAACTCCGCCTTTTAATTTCAGGAATTCATTTATTTCGACACAATAGATTAAAAAAAACACTCCATCATTTTATTCCCATTAGCAGTTTTTGTCTATTTAACAAATAATTAACAAACTGTACAGAACGTAAGCTGTCATATTAAAATATACATTTGAAAAACTAATTCAAAACCAACTAATTTATGTCCCCTCTTAATCAAACCTCCTCAAAGCAGCTGAAGATTATCTCGTTTATAGCTGTCCAGATCCTGTTTACTCATTTTTGTGAAGCACAAAACAATAACAATTCAAATGCACAAGAACTAAAATTATGGTACAACAAGCCTTCCGAAAAGTGGGTTGAAGCTTTGCCTGTAGGAAATGGTAAAATCGGGGCAATGGTATTTGGTGGCGTTGAAGAAGAACTGTTACAACTGAATGAAAGTACCTTATGGAGCGGCGGTCCGGTAAAAACAAATGTCAATCCGGAATCACAAACCTATTTGCCGCAAATAAGGGAAGCCTTGCTAAAAGAGGAAAATTATACCAAAGCCAACCAACTTAGCCGAAAAATGCAAGGCTTGTATTCCCAGTCTTATTTGCCATTAGGCGATATCCTTATCAAGCAGGATTTTGATAACGCCAAGCCAACGGCTTACTATCGTGATTTGGACATCCAAAATGCCGTGGCAACCACCCGATTTACAGTTAATGGCGTAACACATACCCGGGAAATTTTCACATCAGCACCGGATAATATCATGATGGTGCGAATTTCTGCAACAAAAAAAGGGGCGCTTACTTTGGATATTTCCACCAAAAGCGTATTGAAATACAGCCCATCAACCAAAGGAAACAATGAACTCATCATTAGCGGTAAAGCTCCCGTCAATGTTAATCCGTCCTATTATAATCCGAAAGGAAAAGAACCGATTACCTACGAAGACCCTACTGGATGTGACGGTATGCGTTACCAATACCGCATTAAAGCGATTAGTAAAGATGGAAGTATTACCACAACAAATTCGGAAATTAAAATCAAAAATGCCAGCGAAGTGGTACTTTATATCGCTGCAGCAACCAGTTTTAACGGATTTGATAAATGTCCGGATAAGGAAGGCAAAGATGAAAACAAGATTGCCTCGGATCGAATCAATAAAGCAATTAAAAAAACATACGCCCAGTTATACAACAGACATGTTGCTGATTTCAAGCAGTATTTCGACCGGGTTTCCTTTGCGGTAAAAGATACGGTAAACAATCCTCTTAAAACAACATTGCCTTCTAACGAACGCTTGAAAGCCTATTCAAATGGCGCATATGATCCAGAGATAGAAACTTTATATTTTCAGTACGGAAGATACCTGCTGATTTCCTCTTCCCGTCCGGGTGGACCACCGGCTAATTTACAGGGCATTTGGAACAAAGAACTTCGCGCGCCATGGAGTTCCAACTACACCATAAACATCAATACCCAAATGAATTATTGGCCGGCAGAGGTGACTAATCTTTCCGAAATGCACCAGCCACTTTTAGACTGGATACAGAGCCTGGCTAAAACCGGAAAAATTACTGCTCGCGAATTTTATAACGCGAATGGCTGGGTTGCACATCATAATTCGGATCTTTGGGCCTTGAGTAATCCCGTTGGCGATAAAGGTGCCGGCGACCCTGTATGGGCTAACTGGTGGATGGGTGGAAACTGGCTTACGCAACATCTTTATGAACATTACCGCTTTACAGGAGATAAAAAATTCCTGGCCGAAAAAGCCTATCCGGTTATGAAAGATGCGGCGCTATTTTCTTTAGACTGGCTGGTTGAGGACAAAAACGGCTATTTGGTCACTGCCCCCTCCACTTCCCCTGAAAATAAATTTAAAGACAATAACGGAAAAGAACAATCAGTATCTGTTGCCACAACCATGGATATGTCGATTATCCGTGATTTATTCGATAATTTGATTGATGCATCTGAAATATTAAATACAGACAAGGCTTTTAGAGACATTTTAATTGCCAAAAGAAGCAAACTCTATCCTTTACAGATTGGGAAGAATGGTTCATTAATGGAATGGTATAAGGATTTTGAAGAAACGGACATTCACCACCGTCATGCTTCACACCTGTTTGGCTTACATCCGGGAAGAGAGATAACGCCTTTATCAACTGATTTTTTTAACGCCGCCAAAAAGTCTCTGGAAATTCGTGGGGATGAAGGAACAGGATGGAGCAAAGGATGGAAAATTAACTGGTGGGCACGACTGCAGGATGGTGACCACGCCTACTCCTTGATACGACAACTCTTAAATTTCGTTGATCCTTCCAGTGGAAATTCACGTGCCGGAGGTACTTATCCTAATTTTTTTGATGCCCATCCTCCCTTTCAAATTGACGGAAATTTTGCGGGTACTGCCGGTATGGCCGAGATGCTGCTTCAAAGTCAATCCAACTATGTCCAATTATTACCTGCCTTACCAAAAGCATGGAGTGAAGGCCGTGTAAAAGGACTTATCGCCAGAGGCGGATTTGAAATCAATATGGATTGGAATAACCAACAACTCAACAGTGCCACCATTAAATCATTAAACGGTGCCGAATGTATCCTTATTACCAAAGTTCCAGTGAAAATCAAAAATTCCGATATTGTCTCACAGAAAACGGCCAACGGTTACCAAATTTCATTTAAAACAGCCAAAGGCAAAAGCTATCAATTAACCAAATTATAAAAAATCATGTTGCAAAGACTCCAAGTTTCACAACTTTTTCGCAGCCGTTTTATCAAAAATAAAATCGCTGCAATGACATTATGTATAATCGGTGCACAGGCATCCTTTGCCCAAAGCGCGGAACGGTTTTTTGATAAAAAAGATCTCATGCTCGTTGGCAGTTATTATTACCCGGAACAATGGCCGGAATCCAATTGGGAAAGGGACATTAAAAAAATGGGAGATCTGGGTTTTGAATTTACCCATTTTGGTGAATTTGCCTGGTCGACTATGGAACCGGAAGAAGGCAAGTACAATTTTGAATGGCTGGACAAAGCGGTTGCATTGGCCGAAAAGCACAAACTTAAAGTAGTTTTATGTACACCCACTCCCACTCCACCTGCCTGGCTTACCCAAAAACATCCGGACATCTTAATGGTGAATGCCGAAGGCCGGACGATTCAGCATGGTGCCAGACAACAGGCCTCCTGGTCCAGCAAAACCTATGAAGCCTACGTCACCAAAATAGTGACACACCTGGCGCAACGCTACGGCAATAACAAAACCGTTTGGGGCTGGCAGATTGATAATGAACCTTCCCATTATGGCGCTTTAGACTACAGCAAAAATGCCCAGAAATCCTATCGGGAGTGGTTGAAGAACAAATACAAAACTATTGACAAACTGAATCAAGTATGGGGAAATGCATTCTGGAGTCAGTCTTACAATAACTTTGAGCAGATTCCTATTCCTAACGCAAAGGAATTGGTACAACAGGCCAACCCGCATGCCATCCTTGATTTCAAACGATTCTCTGCCGATGAAGCTGCCCGTTTTGTACTCCTGCAAAAAGACATACTCCGTAAATACATCAAGCCTACCCAGTGGGTAACCACCAATCTTATGCCCCAACATTCTGCTGTTGATCCGCTACGAATGAAAGAACTGGATTTTCAAACCTACACCAAATACCTCGCAGAAGGCTATGATATGGGGCAAGGGGAACAGGGTTTCCGCATGGGATCGGCTCACAGCATTGGGATTTCAAATGATTTTTTCAGACCCATAAATGGGGTAAGCGGTGTCATGGAATTACAACCCGGACAGGTAAACTGGGGATTATTCAATCCGCAAACCATGCCCGGAACGGTACGCATGTGGATGTATCATGCGATGGCCGGAGCCAATAAATTTGTTTGTAATTACCGTTTTCGCCAGCCTTTGTCCGGTGGGGAACAATACCATTACGGCATCATGAAAACCGATGGGGTTACAGTGAGCCGCTCAGGCGATGAATATGTAAAAGTAATAAAGGAATTGAAGGAATTGCGCAAATGGTATAAACCCGAACCAACCCCATCAATTCTCACCAAAAGAAAAACAGCCATCCTTTATAACCCGGACAACCGCTGGGAAATGGAATACCAGCCCCAAACCAACCAATGGGATTATATGGCACATGCCAACCGCTATTACAAAGCCCTTAAATCATTGGGAGCAGCAGTCGATATTATTGACGAAAGCAAAAATTTTTCCGATTATCCATTCTTAATCGCTCCTGCTTATCAACTATTGGATGACAAACTGGTAGCCCGATGGAAAACCTATGTGGAAAATGGTGGGAACCTAGTTCTGAGCTGCCGTACAGGTCAGAAAGACAGGGAAGCCCATTTGTGGGAGGCACTCTTTCAAAAACCAATCTTGGAATTAATTGGAGCCAAAGAAATCTATTTCGATTTGCTGCCAACGAACTTAATAGCCAAAGTAAAAATGGATGGCACTTCTTTCGGATGGAATAACTGGGGCGATGTTATCGAACCTCAGGATGCCACAACCGTTTGGGCGAGCTATGACGATCAGTTTTACAAAGGAAAAGCTGCGGTTTTACATCGTAAATTGGGCAAAGGTACCGTTACCTATGTTGGGCCTGATACCGACGACGGTCAATTGGAAAAAGAAGTGCTGCAAAAAATATTCAACAAAGTCAACGTTCCTACATTAGATTTACCTGAAGGAGTGCTGGTAGAATACAGTAACGGTTTCTGGTACGGATTAAATTATTCTTCCCAAAATCAGGAAATTCCGGTACCTGCCAATGCAAAAGTACTCATCGGACAAAAAACATTGAAACCGGCTGAAGTTGTCATTTGGAAAGAATAATGATGGAATAAATAACGATTTAACAAACAGTACAGAATAGTTTTCTTTGAATTAAAATATAAATTTGAATTTTAAAATATACAAACCTGAATGTCAATCAATCAAATGAGATTAGTCTCGAAAAAGCAAAACGCATTACTAACGCTCCTTTATATATTCCTATGCACTCCAGTTGCGGCCCAATGGCAATGGTCTGTTCCGGTTAGCTCAATGGTTTCAAATGAAACCAAAGACCATCCCCGCGCTTTTTTATGGATCCCGGAAAACTGTAAACAACTACGCGCTGTTTTGATTGGACAGCACAACATGACCGAAGAAACCATTTTTGAACACCCAAAATTCCGAAAAAAAATGGCTCAATTAGGAATAGCCATAGTTTGGGTAACTCCTGGATTTGATATGGTATTTGATTTTAATAAAACTGCCGGAAAAGATTTCGAAAACATCATGAATGATTTGGCCAAAGTATCAGGTTATTCCGAACTGCAATTTGCTCCGGCAATTCCCGTCGGCCATTCTGCCTATGCCAGTTATCCCTGGAATTTTGCAGTAAATAATCCTGCAAGAACTTTAGCTATTCTTTCCATACATGGTGATGCACCTCAAACAAATCTTACTGGATATGGAGGAAAAAATATCGATTGGGGAAATAAAAACATTAATGGTATTCCTGGTCTAATGGTCGAAGGCGAATACGAATGGTGGGAAGCCCGCGTACAACCGGCACTCGATTTTCAACAGCGCTTTCCTAATGCGGCTATTTCCTTTTTATGTGATGCCGGACACGGGCATTTTGATATCTCTGACGAACTGATTGATTATCTCAGTTTGTTTATCAAAAAAGCCGTAGCATACCGATTGCCTTCAAAATCACCATTGGATAAACCGGTTCAACTGATAGCCGTAAATCCACGTAAAGGCTGGCTGAAAGAACGATGGAAAAAAGATGTAAAACCTTTATATACAGCAGCTCCTTACAATCAGTACAAAGGAGACCGGAAAGAAGCTTTTTGGTACTTTGATAAAAAAACAGCCGATGCCACTGAAAAATTCTACGCCAAAGTTCGAGGCAAAAAAGAACAATACCTTGGCTTTAGCCAAAACGGAAAATTATTCGCTTTCAACCCAAAATCACATGCCCGTATTGTAGGCAAGTTTACTCCCGAAGCAGACGGACTTACTTTTCACCTAAACACCATATTCACAGATACTTTAAGAACAAAAACCATAAATAATCACGCCAAAGGGAAACCGACAATCAGCCGAATTTGTGGCCCGGTTGAAAAAATTAACGACACCACTTTTACGGTTTGTTTCTACCGAATGGGATTAAATAATGAAAAGAGAACAGGAGACATTTGGCTTATGGCAAGTCATCCGGGAGATAAAAACTACAAAAGTACCGTTCAACAATTCAATATGCGCATCCCTTTACGAAATACAGAAGGTATGGAGCAAAAAATAACATTTGAACCTTTAGAAAATCAAAAAAAGGGTATCAAAGAAATTACTCTAAAAGCCACATCCGACAGTGGGAAACCAGTCTATTTCTATGTTCAGGAAGGCCCTGCCGAGATAAAGGATGGAAAATTAATCTTTACTCCGATTCCGCCACGAAGCCAGTTCCCGGTAAAAGTAACCGTGGTCGCCTGGCAATACGGACAAGCTGTAGAGCCCAAAATAAAATCTGCTGAACCTGTTATTCAAAGTTTTTATATTTTGAAATAACTGCTATTCCAGTTAGTACACTTTTATAAATAATAATTCAAAAAAAAATGAAAAAAATAGTTACCCTTCTTCTATTCGGCTGCTTCAGTCTTTGTTTACATGCCCAACAACTTATTACCTTCCCGGCATCAGACAGCATTCCTCATAATGATGATTTTACTGTCAAGGTGAGATTAGCTGGCGGCCAATGGCAGGATTTATACGAATACGAAGCACAGGTCGATATGCACAATGTGCGAAAAAGTACTATGGTGTACTTTGACTTTAAAGGAACGGTGGAATTTGCTATAACTTACAATCGAGGGACGGTTCATTCGGCACGAATCCGCCCTTTATCATATGGATTTGAACCTTCTATAGAAGGAAATACACTTCATTTTTCGCTTTCAAAACCTTGTAATCTTTCAGTTGAAGTGAACGGGGATATTTTCCATAATTTACAAATATTTACTAATACACCAGAAACCTATAAACCTAATCCCAAAGATAAATCAGTCATTTATTTTCCTCCGGGATTTCATAAAATCAAAGACAATGTGCTAAATGTTCCAAGTGGTAAAACGGTTTATCTGGCCGGAGGAGCAGTCTTGAATGCTTCCATTCATTGTGACAGCGTTAAAAATGTACGCATTTGTGGTCGCGGAATTGTTTACAAAGCCGATGATGGCGTGGGTGTCAATTTTTCAGATCAAGTTCAAATTGAAGATCTAGTTTTTCTAAATCCAAATCACTATACGGTATCCAGTGGTCAATCTAACAATTTAACCATTAAAAACATTCGCTCTTTCAGTTCCAAAGGTTGGGGCGATGGAATCGATTTATTTTCCAATAACAACGTATTAATTGATGGCGTTTTTATGCGTAATTCTGACGATTGTATCGCTATTTATGGCCACCGCTGGAAATTTTATGGAGATTGCAAAAATGTAACAGTTCAAAATGCTACGCTTTGGGCTGATGTGGCGCATCCTATTTTAATTGGAACTCACGGAAATCCGGAGCCTGGTCAATCCGAGGTAATCGAAAACATAAAATTCAACAACATCGATATTTTGAATCACGACGAACCTCAAATAAACTATCAAGGTTGTATGTCCATTAATGTTTCTGATGAAAATTTAGCCCGAAACATTTATTTTGAAAATATCCGGGTTGAAGATTTTGAACAAGGTCAATTGATTAATTTGCGTGTTACTTTCAATAAAAAATACGCCAAAGCCCCCGGACGTGGAATCGAAAATGTATATTTTAAAAATGTGAGCTATAACGG
The DNA here is from genome assembly GCA_036676965.1 of Flavobacterium sp. GTDB lineage: Bacteria > Bacteroidota > Bacteroidia > Flavobacteriales > Flavobacteriaceae > Flavobacterium. Next base: position 17,557 of record JAKFBW010000051.1, read on the forward strand.
GAAAAATGCCAATCTCTCGATTATAGAAGGTTATTCAGAAGAAAGAAATATTAAAAACGTTGTATTTGAAGGTTTAAAAATAAACGGCGTTGAAATATCTCCCAAAGGCATTAACAAACGACACATGCAATACTCTGATTTTGCTAAATTCTACGAAGGATTGTATATTGAAGGACTTGTTTATAAATCACTAAATGAAGGTGAAAAATAATGTTTATATAATTTAAGTTTCTATTGGAAATGTTGTGAAACAGGAATTAATGTCTTTTTTAAGGTTTGTCAAGTCGAGTACAGTCGAGGCTGTTTCTTAAAAAAAATTCAGCTAATTTGCTTATTAAAATACTTGTTTATTAGCCCCAATAGTTCATTTTTTATAATGGGTTTTGAAATAAAATCATTACATCCTGATTCCATTGCCACTTTTCTGTCACTATCGAAAGCATTGGCTGTTTGTGCAATTATAATCACGTTTTTATTGAATTGGCGTATTTGCTTGGTGGCTTCGTGACCATTCATGTTGGGCATATTAATATCCATCATCACTAAATCGATGTCAGGATTATTTTTACAAGCTTCAAGAGCTTCAACTCCATCTATTGCTTCTATAATTTCTTTGCTAAACACCTTAATTGTTTTTGTAAGCAGTATTCTGGATATTTTGTCATCTTCTGCAATTAATACATTCAGGTTTTTAGTATAATTATTTGCCTCATCATAATCCGGAACAAGATTTTCAACAAGATTTTTCTTTTCTAATTCAGTATTGTATGGAATGGTAAAATAAAAGGTTGATCCTTTTCCTTCTTCACTTTCTAACCAGATTTTGCCCCCCAATATTTCTACATAAGCTTTTGAAATAGATAGTCCCAACCCTACTCCGTGATACGCCATTTTATTGGAACTATCGGCTTGGACAAATCGTTCAAAGACAGCTTCCTGTTGGTCTTTGAGAATCCCAACACCTGTATCTTTAACAAAAAATTCTAATTCTGCAGGTTTGCTGTCCATGTTTAGGCGATACCCATATTCTATAAACCCTTCATTCGTATATTTAATGGCATTTTTAACAAGATTAGTTAGAATTGCATAAATTTTCTCTTGATCCGTTTTAATGACGGCATCTTTCGAAGTCAAAGATTTTTTAAAGAAAAGTTGCATTCCTTTTTGTTCAACCTCGGGTTTAAAGAAGGTATAAATATATTCGATTTGCTCATTTACGTTTGATTCTGTTAAATTAACTTCCATCAGTCCTGCTTCTATTTTGGAAATATTAACAATATCATTGATGATATTAAGCATGCGGACACCGCTACTCTCAATGATTTTAATATACTCCTGCTGTTTCTTGCTAGTAAGATTAGGCTCTTTCAATAAATCGGCAAAGCCTAAAATGCCATTCATCGGAGTCCTTATTTCATGTGACATATTGGCCAGAAATGCCGATTTTAGGCGGTCGCTTTCCTCTGCTTTTTCTTTGGACTTGATGAGTTCTTGCTCGGCAAGTTTGCGGTCAGTGATATCACGAACGAATGCAATAATTTGTTTTTTGGAATTTAAAAACCCCATACTGACTTCGATATTAAAAACACGACCGTCTTTAGCTTTGTGCTTACTTTCAAATTGGTTTGTACCAAATTCAATGATTCTTTGTATGCGTTCGGCAATTTCTTCTGGCTTTTCAGTTACTTCAATATCGGTAACCGAAAGATTTAATAATTCTTCTTTGGTATAACCTGACATGCTACAATAGGCATCATTTACATCCAACAGATTCCCTTTCTCATCCGTAAGTATGAATCCAAATAAAGTGGCAGATTTCATCGTGCTGTATTGCTCTAAATATTCTTTCATTACCTTTTCCGTGCGCTTTTGCTCTCTTTGCAGTTCGACCTCTTCCAAAGCTCGACGGATCGCAAGTCCAAGCCTGCTCAAATCTTTAAACACGTAATCGGTAGCTCCCTGTTTAAGCAATTCTACTGCATTTTCTTCGCCAATGGTGCCAGAAACAATAATAAAAGGAATATCGGGAGATTTTTTTTGTTTGATGTGGAAAGCGGTAAGTCCATCAAATGAAGGAAGAGAATAATCGGACAGTATTATATCTGGTTTAAAGCTGTTAAGGGCACTCTCATAAGATTCACGGGTTTGGACAATTTCCGAAATAAACCTGAATCCTGATTTTTTCAACTCGCGTTGAAGCAAATCAGCGTCATATTGATTATCTTCAAGGATAAGTATTTTTAAATTGTCATTCATAACTTTAAGGTATTTGGATACAGATTGTTAATGAGTATTTTATTTCTTTTAATTCCTTTATAAAAGCATTCTTATCTCAAACTCTTAAATAGCAAAAATTAATGTTTCCTTTTCAGAAACCTGAAAGCAAATCGACATCTATTTTAGAGTCCTCTACCTGCATTATTTTTGGCATATTGCCCATTATCGCGGAGGTTGATTTAATATCATCCAATACAATCCCAGTTCGGAAACCGCTTTAACGAACTCTTCAAACTGTACAGGCTTCACCACATAACTGTTCACTCCCAAATGATAACACTCCTGAATATCAGGATCTTCTTTGGAGGAAGTGAGTATTACGACAGGGATTTTTTTTGTGCGCTCATCTGCTTTAATTTTCTGCAGTACCTCAATGCCGTTTACTTTCGGCATTTTTAAATCGAGCAATATTACTTTGGGGATATTTTCAACTTTGCGACCGGAATAATTTCCCTCCGCAAATATGAAATCAATTGCTTCTGCACCATCTTTAAGATGCACTAATTTGTTTGCCAAATTATTTTTTTTCAATGCGCGGATCGTTAATTCCGCATCGTTCATGTTGTCCTCTATCAACAGAATTTCTATTTCGTGATTCATAGTTTTTAGTTTTTTCAATTGAGAAATAAAATACTGCTCCTTCGTTCACTTTTCCTTCCGCCCAACTTCTGCCTTTGTGCCTAGAAATTATTCGTTGCACTATCGCCAGTCCCACTCCAGTCCCTTCAAACTCATCCTGCGAATGCAGGCGCTGAAAAACGCCAAATAATTTATTCGCATATCGCATATCGAAACCTGCCCCGTTATCCTTCACCGAAAAAATAATTTCACCGCTCTTTTCTTCTGACGATATTTCCACAACAGGATTTTTTTTCTTTGAAGAGTACTTAACTGCATTTGAAATAAGGTTAAACATTACCTGACGAAGTAAACCGTAATCGGCTTTCGTTTCATGCAGTTTGCCAATTTTTATTTTTGCATCATGTGTCATTGATTTATTTAGCTCAATTATGACCTCTTTTACCATCTCATTCATATCAATTTCTGTCATCTGAATCTCTTTCCGCCCAAGCTGCGAGAACGAAAGCAGATCATCAATCAGGATTCCCATTCTTGTGGCATTATCGCGGATAATTTCTATAATTCGTTTCCCTTCATCATCCAGATTAACCCCATAATCTTCATTGAGTATTTTGGCATAGCCGTTTATTGCGCGAAGCGGTGCCCGTAAGTCATGTGAAACGGAATAACTGAATGCTTCGAGTTCTTTGTTTACTGCCTGCAATTTATCTTCGGCATCTTTTCGTTGTGTTATTTCTGAACGAATGGCCATATATTGATAGGGTATGCCACCGTCATTCAGAAAAGGAACAATGGTAGTGTCCAACCAAAAAATAGTCCCATCTTTGGCTATATTTTTCACTTCCCCTCTCCAAATTTCCCCTCTGGAAATGATTGTCCACAAGTCTTTCATAAATTCTTTGGAATGATATCCAGAATTGATTATTCGGTGGTCTTGTCCTATTAATTCGTCCCTAGTGTATTTTGAAATAGAGCAAAAGTTATTGTTAACCTCCTTTATTATTCCTTTTTGATCAGTAATAGCAACTATCGATGACTCATCCAATGCATATTTATAATCGGAAATCTGTTTTACTTTTCGCTCCAACTCCTCATTCAACTCATATAAGGCAACCTCCTGTTGATGCTTTTCAATAAAAAATTTAACCTTATTAATTAATATTTCAGGCTGAAAAGGTTTTGTTATAAAGCTGAATGCTCCATTTTCATATCCTTTAAAAACATTCAAATTATCCTTATAAACTGCGGAGATAAATATAAAAGGCAGATGCTCTGTTTTTTCTGCTTCACGTAATATACTTGCAAGTTCGTAACCATCCATTTCTGGCATTTGAATATCTAATAATGCCAAAACAAAATCATGGTGTAAGCTTGCCTTGAGCGCATCATTACCACTTGTTGCTTCTACAAGTTCAATGTCCAGATCTTTAAGAACTTTTCTTAAAGCCTTCAGGTTTTCGGGCTTATCGTCTACAATTAGTATTTTGGGTTTTGTATTCATGTCTTAGACTTTTTAACTTATAACTCTTATTTACTTAACCATACACGCATCAATGATAGCAATCGTTCTACATTAACCGGTTTTGCGATATAATCGTTGGCACCAGCATCAATGCATTTTTGTTTATCATCATTCATAGCTTTTGCTGTAAGCGCAATTACTGGCAAGTTTTTAAACTTTCCCTGAGATCGAATTCGTTTCATTGCTTCGTAACCATCCATTTCCGGCATCATAATATCCATCAATACCAGATCAATGTCAGTATGTGCATCCAACACATCCAAGGCAATTTTCCCATTTTCAGCTTTTATTATTTCCATTCCACGCTCTTTTAATATTTTTGATAATGCGAATATATTTCGCATATCATCATCTACCAATAATATTTTTTTCGAATGAAAAACAGCTTCTTTATCGTACAAATTATTGATGATCAATTGTTTTGATTCCGGTAAATTACTGATCGTTCTGTGAAGGAAAAGAGCGGTTTCATCTAACAATCGTTCTTCCGATTTTACCCCTTTTATGATAATGCTTTCCGCATATTTTTCCAGTTCATTGTTTTCTTCTTTTGTAAGTTCCTTACCGGTGTAAATAATAATAGGTGGTATGTCATAGTCTTTTAAACTCTGCAGTTTATAGATAAGGTCAAAGCCACTCATATCAGGCAACCCAATATCCAGTATAATGCAATCCGTGTAATTCTGCTGATATAAAGTCAGGGCCTCTTTACCGGTTCCGGCTTCAAAACATTTCACATCCCCATTCCCAATAAGTTTCCGCATCGCTTTTCTCGAATTTTCATCGTCTTCAATAATGAGCAGGTTTTTCATTTTTCTGCTGATAAAATTTTCAATTCTGTTAAATGCTCCTTCCAATTCATTTTTATTTACTGGTTTCATCAAATACTCAATGGCTCCTTCTTTGATTGTTTCCAGTGAACGTTCATTTGCTGAAATAATATGCACTGGTATATGCCTTACGGATGGATTTGTTTTTAATTCTAGCAACACCTTATGTCCATTGATACCTGGTAGTTCCATATCAAGAATAATAGCTTGCGGTTTGTATTTTGTTGCCAGCAATAAACCATCTTCCCCGGTTGCTGCCACCAAACATTTGAATCCTTTTTTATTAGCTTGCTTTAAAAGTACAGAAGCAAATTTCAGATCATCTTCAATGATGAGTACTATTTTATCATCTTTAGTTATAGCATCTCTATCATCTTCAATGGAAGGATAATTCAAATATTTTGTGTCATTTTCATCCTGTTGTATATTGGAATGAGGTTTATACAAAAGCTCCTCTTTTAATGTGATTGTACTAAGAGGTTCTTGTTCATTATTTATTTCCAGAGGAATAATGATTGAAAAAGTAGATCCTTCGTTTAATTTGCTGCATAATTTTATTTCAACTCCTAACAATTTTGCAAGTTCACGTGAAATCGAAAGGCCTAAACCCGTACCGCCATATTTTCTGGAAGTGCCGCCATCTGCTTGTTGAAAAGCCTCAAATATGGCCACTTGTTTATCTTCCTGTATTCCAATACCTGTATCGGTTACGGAGATGATTACCGTACTTTCCGTATATCGGTCAATACTTATGTTTACACTTCCTTTTTCGGTGAATTTTATGGCATTGGATAAAAGATTTTTCAATATCTGATTCAAACGTTGTGAATCGGTGCGGATGGATTCGGGCAATTCTGTATTCAGTTTTGAAGTCAGCTTCAATCCTTTTTGTTCAGCCTGATGTTTAAAATTACGAAGTAGCTCATCTGTAAGATTTCTGAGTGATACCCTTTCAATATTTACCGACATTTTTCCTGCTTCTATCTTAGATAGGTCAAGAACTTCATTAATTAATACCAGCAGATCATGGCCGCTCTTATTAATAATTTCGGCACTTTCCACCTGGTCATCATCCAGATTTTTATTTCTATTCTCAGATAAATCTTTTGACAGGATGAGCAAACTATTAAGCGGTGTTCTTAACTCATGCGACATGTTTGCAAGAAATTCTGATTTATACTTGCTGCTTATTTCCAGTTGCTTTGTTTTTTGTTCAATATCATATTTTGCTGATTCAACTTCCTGGTTTTTTATTTCCAATGACTGGGTTTGTTCTTCCAGTTCTTCATTGGTCATTTGCAATTCCTCCTGCTGCTGTTTTAGATTTTGCGTCTGCTCTTCCAGTTCTTCATTCGTTTGTTTCAGCTCTTCCTGCTGCATCTGAAGTTCTTCACTCTGAACCTTTGTTTCTTCAAGCAATTCCTTTATCTGTTTTCTTGCAATGGCGGAATTAACACTTATAGCAATACTTTCCATAGAAGCATTGATGAATTCTTTTTCTGTTTCGGTAAAATCATTAAGGCGGCCGATTTCTATTACGCCCAATGTTTTACCCTCAAACACAAAAGGAGTAATGAGCAATTGTTTTGGTTTGGTATTGAGAACAGATGAAGTGATTCGTATTTGCTCTTCCGATATATCTGTTAAAGAAATTTGTTTTTGTTCCCGAGCAGCCTGGCCAATCAACCCTTCATTCAATGTAAATTTTTCTTTAATGTCTTTAGGCGATGTAAAGGCGTAGTGTCCGTTAAGCATCAGCTCATTGTCTTTAGCATTAAACAGGTAAACCGCTCCTATGTTTGCTTTCAGGTAAGTGCATAAAAAACTAATTGTATGCGTTGCCAGTTCTTCAATACTTTGGTCTCCAACTAATTTTTCGTTGAGTTGATTTTGACCTCCGGTCAACCAATTGTGTTTTTCATTTGCAGCAGTTGTTTCACGCAGTGAGCGTGTCATTTTCTTTAACGCGTTGCCTAAAGTATCTTTGTCCGAACGTGGAGTTATATCAACTTCATAATCTCCGGAAGCAACACTGTTGGCACTTTCAGTTACTTCACGGAAGCTTTCATTTATTTCGACTAAAGAATTGAACACAGGTTTTAATTCATCATTTGTATTATCTTCCAGTTTATCATTTGTAAACTCACGGCTGGCAATTTTCACAGCTTCTGTAGCGATAAATGAAATCCTTTTGGTAATGCTCTGAATGATCCAGTAAGAAATAATGATCGCTAATATAATGCCTGCAATTATTAAAGCTATAATAAAATTTAAGGCAGCATTGTAGTTGGCATTGTTTTCTATTTTATCATTCTCCATGCTTTTTTCATTCTTTTCGATAAGCTTTCCCAATTGGCTAATGGAAGCATCCCTTACTTTCAATCCTCTATCAATGGAAATTTTAAATGCTTCCTCATCTTGATTCTTCATCGATAATAAAATGATCTGATTCAGATCGGATTTATAACTGGTCCAGGTGTTTTTAAACTCGTTCAGAATAACTTTTCCCTTATCATCCACCAATTCATCCAACTCATTAGTTTTTTTGTCAATACTTTCCAATGCGGTGTAAATACGATCTTTGTAATAATCCTTTTGAACAGGATCTTTCTCGAGCATTAGATTCTTTTCATGTCTGGTAGCATCCAATACGCCAATCATCAATTCATTGGAGAGGGTTATCCTTTTTGAGGATACATCAACTATATTCAATAACCGCTGGTTGGATTCGGAAAATTTACCGGTCATAAAAAATGCCGTAGAGATGAGTGACACTAAAATGATAATGTAACCTCCAAGTAATTTACTTTTAATCGTTAAGTTCATAAGGATTACTATTTTTGTTTGTCAATTTTTATTAGCAACTCTGTTATATCCTCCAGTGATAAAATATAATCCGGTTTAATAGCTGCAATAGCCGCTGCCGGCATATAAGAAGATTCAGCTGTTTCCGGATTCTGAATTATGGCTAAACCACCGTATTCCTTTATTCGTTTTATACCTTTTGTTCCATCATTATTGGAGCCGGTAAGTACTACTCCAATTAATTTGCTGTTATATGCTTCGGCGGCCGACTCAAAAAGTACATCTATTGATGGCCGTGCAAAATTTACCCGCTCATCTATTGTAAGGGAAAAAGTTTTGTCTCTCTCAATCATCAAGTGATAATTTGATGGAGCAATATAAACATTCCCAGGTTCAATTTTTTCCTTTTCATCTGCTTCTTTTATATGGAGATTGCTTTTATCATTTAAAAGTTTTATCCATTGGTTATCGGAACGCGGACTGATATGCTGCGCTATTACAATTGGGATATTGAATTCCACTGGTAATAAAGCAAACAAAATTTTCATTGCATTCATACCACCTGAAGAAACTCCTATAACGATTGCTTCGTAATTCATTTATTAATATTTCTTTTTAAATATCCGTTGTTTATTATCCAATTCGGTATATTCCTTATACAAATCTGTAAATCGCAAACTTTCTTTAGATCCCAAACATAAAATGCCCCCATTAATCAGACTATTATAAAAAAGTTTTTGCACTTTATTCTGTAAGTTTTTATCAAAATAAATAAGCACATTCCTGCATAATATCAAGTGTACCTCAGCAAATACACTATCAGTAACCAGATTGTGATTTGCCCAAACAATATTTTTTTTCAAAGATTGCTCCATGATCACGTTATCATAATCAGAAGTATAATAACTTGAAAAAAATTCTTTTCCACCCGACAATTGATAATTGGTAGTGTATTCTTTAATCATCCGGTTCGAAAAAAATCCTTCTTTCGCTTTGTTCAATGCCTGTTGATTAAAATCCGTAGCGTAGATGGTTGTTCTGTCATACAAACCTTCTTCCTGCATAAGAATCGCCATTGAATATGCTTCTTCGCCCGTAGCACAGCCTGCATGCCATATTTTTATAAAAGGGTACGTTTTTAAAATAGGAATAACATTTTCTCTTAATGACTTATAAAAGTCGGGGTCACGAAACATTTCGGTTACTGTTATGGAAAGGTCCTGCAAAAGTTTGGAAGCAAATGCTCCATCGCTCAGAACCTTCGCTTGCAATTGAGAAACATGCTCTAATCCCGACATCACCATCCTATTCATGACCCTACGCCTGATGTGGGCTTCAGAATACTGCCTGAAATCATAATGGTACTTTTGGTATATAGCTTCCAATAGTAATGAAATTTCGAGTTCGGATATGTTATTACTTTTCATTTCGTAAAATAAATATTTATCACCTCAAAAAGAAAAATTCAATTTTGTTCTCTTAATCGCAACATTCGCTTAAAATTCAAAAGGGAGAAATATATGAAGCTACCCTAATGTATACGTTGCTGCTTTTCATGCATAATAATTCAATTAATACCGATATGTATTCAATATAGTCCAATAATCCCGGTAGGTCAGGAGAATTACATTCTTACTATATCTGCATTACACCACTTACTTTTAGATTAATTTAAAAATATAGAGGTATAATAAATTGATTTTGAGAATTAGCTTTGAATAAATACAAAAAAGAGGTACTTTTTCTATGCCATCTTCTTATTATTTGACCCAACTAATATATAAATAATTTCTTAATAAACATAACGCATCATAGTTATTTATGAACAGTATCATGTTTTTATGAGAATGAAGATTTGGCTCTTTTGACTTAACCCTTGAATTGGCTATAGATGCGGTTGAAGCAAAGGCAAATGTGCCAAATGAGTGTGGCAATAAAATTATTTCACTAGTGTCCCTTAAAATAAGTTAAAAACCAGCCGGTTAGAATCGAACTCATCGACATTACTGTAATTTTATTCCATAAATAACTAGCTTACAGGTGTTTTATCGAGTAGTGATGCTGATGAAATTTGTAGAATTTCGTATATTGAACGGTTACTTTTTAAGTCTTTTGCTATTATTGATACCCAGCAATACGTTATTATTGTGATGTTATTTTGTATACGAACAGCATTTTCTGTTGTTCGCCAAAAGGTGTTAACTTTCAGGTGTTGTTTAATCCATTTGAAGAATAATTCAACCTGCCAACGTTGTTTATAAAGAAACGCAATTTGTTGGGCTGATAAATCAAAATTATTCATCACAAAGAGGAATGATTTTTTATTTTGGTAAATACCACGTAAACCAATATTCAAAAACTGATTTGTAAATTATCCCTGAAATACAAAGATTATGTAATTTAAGGGTAAATATTTTTAATGACTGAATCGGTTTCCACATTTTTTATTGTTAGTTCCTCAAAAAAAATCACAACAACTTCTTCGACCGATAGCTTCTCTCCTACTCAAAAGAATCCAACCAAACTATCTCTAAATAGCAACACAAACATTTCAATTAAATTCAAATCATTTAAAAATTCAACAAATAATTACACCTAAAATTACTTTAAGTGTTTTTTTACTATTAAAAAAACAGAAAAATATAATTACATCAGCATGGTTCAGAACAGTTGTATGAATTCAAAACAATAGTTTTGTTTCAATTACTAAATATAACATTGATATATAACCCTTTAAAAGTAAAAACCAATAAATAATTTACCTATGACAAAATAAAAAAAACGCAAAACTGAAACGATATAACATGATATTAATCTCATATCAAAAAAATCCAGAAAACCCATTGAATTCAATGATAATGAGTTGAATTCATCTCAAGCTACCAAAAACAATACAATCTACCTTTTTATATAAAAAATAACAATGGCTCAATTATATTTAAATACCACAAATCAAATCTAAAAAACAAATCAATGAAAAAAATTTACTCCATCTTTCTGTATGGAACCTTGTTGTTGATTCTCGGCTTTACCCAGCAGATTTCAGCACAACAAACGTTCGTACATCCGGGGATCCCTTTCACCCAGTCCGATTTGGATCAATTGAAGGTCAATATTACCAAAGAACCCTGGCTTTCGGCTTACAATGCATTTAAAAATGACTCAAGATCTAGACTAGACTATTGGATGCGAGGTCCCTTTGCTTCGGTAAGCCGCGCGCCAAATTTAAATAATGATCAATGGAAGAGCGATATGCAGGCCATACACAATCTCGCATGGATGTGGTGGTTTACCGGTGATGAGGCTTATGCCCGAAAAGCTACTGATATGCTCGATGCCTGGGCAGTAACCAACACCAGCTGGGGCGGTAATGAATCAATGCTGGATATCGGCGACTATGCCCACTATTGGGCCACAGGTGCCGAAATACTCCGCTATACTTACCCTGGCTGGACACAGGCAAATACTGAACATGTTGAAAAATATTTTTCTGAGGTGTTGTTTCCCACATCCTGGGTACCTTATCCATTACGCGACCAAAACAAAGGGGCTATTCAACTGAAAATAGCCCTGGGTGCAGCCATATTTTGCAATGATGTCACTAGATTTAATCAGGCAATAGAAGTTTACAGAATGGACGCCGGAGGAGGTATGCGTAATTCGTTACCCAATGGAGAAGTTGGAGATACAGGCCGTGACGACCACTGGCGTGTGCAAGTTGCAGCTCTGGCCTGGGGAGCAGAAGTTGCCTACAAACAAAACGTAGATATGTTTTCCGAGTTGGACAATCGGGTATTGGCTATCGGTGAATTGTATCATAAATATGCCTTTGATGGAGCAAACATGAAATTTATCCCCTTTGGAGGTTATGCAACTTATTGGACCAACTGGGGAATTCAGCCTGGAGCAAGAGTGGGCGATATGACCAATCTTATCTACAGCGCTTATAATGTACGTAAGGGAATCCCAACCCCTGATACCGACAGGATGCGGGCTGCTTTGGGTGGTGCCGGTGGTGATTTCTTATATCTAAAATCATCGGATACTTCTACCGCTGTTAGTTTGCCTCCCGTATATTATCCTGCCGATCACGTACAACCAGTGAGCAACCTGACCCATATAGACATCGGTAATACAGGACTGGCAGGCAGCACTTCGTTCAATAACGGAATCTGGACGCTTAAAGCTGCCGGAACTTCAACTGCGAATGCCTTTAGTTTTAATTTTAAAAAAGTTAGTGGCGATGCAGGTCTGGTAGTAAAAGTGGATAATATGTCGCTTACTACTGGAGGTTCTGGAGTCATGTTACGCGAATCATTAGCACCCAATTCCCGCTTTTGGGATATTTATCTTGGCGCTAATGGTGGAGTTGGTAGGCATTGGCAACCCAAAGCTCCCTGGTGGTTAAAAATCGAGCGTGTAGGTACCCGCATATTTACGTATCATTCACAGGATGGTGTTCACTGGACCAATCTTGGTTGTGCCTATTCTGCCAATGGTTTCCCAACTGATTTGTATGCAGGATTTTATACCATCTCCAATAACACATCGGCACAAAATACTGCCACGTTCAGTAATGTGGCATTTAGTCAAACTGCGCCAACCGGGTCTCCTGAGATTAGCAGTGCTACCACAGCTACAGCTACCATTGGTTCGCCTTTTAGCTATAATATCATTGCTAGCGCTAGTCCATCTGCTTACAGTGCCAACGGATTGCCGGCAGGACTTAGCCTTGATGCAACTACCGGGGTTATTTCTGGTACAGCAACCGAATTAGGACAAAGCGAAGTTACCATAACAGCTACCAATGCCATCGGAACAGACACAGCCACTTTAATCCTTAAAGTGATTAATAGTGAAGCACCTGCAGCGCCGTCGAACTTACTGGCAAACATTGTTAACGCTACGCAAATCAGCCTTTCTTGGACAGCTTCAGCTAACGCTACCAGTTATTCGGTAAAACGCTCGCTAACAGCGGGAGGTCCTTATACCATCGTACAATCAGGCATAACTGGTACATCATTTATAGATGCAATACCAGAACCGGAAGTAAACAATTATTACGTGGTGACAGCATTGGCTGGAGAACTGGAAAGTGAAATTTCAAATGAAGTTTTTGCATCAGTTCCACCGGCAGTACCTTCTAAACCTATTGTGGTTAACAAAGACCAACAAATAGATTTAAGCTGGGAACCGGCTTCAGGTGCTAAAACCTATAATGTGAAACGAAGCACAGCTATGGGCGGCCCCTATGCCACTATTGCTTCCGTTACCTCTAACTCTTACTCAGACATCAATCTTACTAACGGAAGTGCTTACTATTATGTAGTTTCTTCAGTTGGTAATACCAAAGAAAGCGGGAATTCGCCAGAAACTTTCGGAGTTGCTGGTTCAAATACCGTTACTTGGAGTCCTACCCCATCATCAGTAATCTGGAATCAGGCGTCTAACTGGGTAGAAGAAGCAGTCCCTACAAGTCCTGCCATTATAACTTTCAATGCTTCAACAGAAAGTACTTTAACCAATGATATGGCTGGTTTGGAAGTTTCCAGAATACTTTTTGGTTCTGATGCCAACTCCTATACCATTGGAGGAAATGGAATTACTATGAAAAGTGATCTTGTTAACAATTCATCAAGTTATCAAACCATAACTACGCCAGTGAATCTAAACAGCCAATTGAACGTGAATACCAATACACAGGGTATAAGTCTTTCAGGAGGTATCACTGGTACGGGAAGTCTTCTAAAAACCGGAAGCAGACTACTGTTTATCTCAGGGGCTAATACCTATTCGGGCGATACAACCATCAACGGAACTACCGGTGGTTGGCCTCCACAAAATGGAATTGGAATAGCTGGCACCGGAACGGGAATCCAAAGTGTACCAACTGCTGGTCCCTTAGGAACTGGAAAAATTATCATGAATGGAGGTTCATTATACTCTGAGTCGGGAGATGCTACCATTTACAATGATATTGAAGTTACAGCAGGAAAGAGAAGTTACATGTATGAAACCAGCTGGGCGCTGAACCTAAGAGGAAGGCTTATTGGTAGCGGTATATTGGAACACGATGGAAACACTTATGCCGGTTTGCATCTTTTTGGAGATAACAGCGAGTTTACCGGTACATTTATATCAAAATTGCGTAGTGGTAGCCAGAGGGTGCGTTTCGAAGTACCGCAGTCAGGAAGTGCTAAAGCACATTGGTTGTTAGATGCGAATGGTGTGGATTGCCACAGTCTCCAGTTTCAAACAGGTACCCTACATTTTGGCGGACTTTCAGGAAGAGGTTATCTGCGTAACAACGTAGGAGGTTCTCCCGTAATCAGCATTGGCGCTTTAAACACCAATTGTTATTTTACCGGAACCTTTGCCAATTATCTTCTGGTAGAAAAAGTGGGAACGGGCGACTTGGCTTTTGCCGGGAACCATACCTATTGGGGTACCACCACAATTAAAAAAGGAAGGTTCCTTTTGGCTAATAATCCAAACTCTGGTGCCTTTGGCAGCCCGGTAATTGTAGAAGAGGGAATATTTGCCGGATCAGGAAAAAGTACAGCTCCAGCCACTATCGGAACTGGATCAGGACCGGGTGCTATCCTTGAACCAGGATATCTGGGAATAGGTACACTTACTATAGGAGCACTTACCCTAAATGCAGATGCCACTTATAAAGGAGAAATTAATCTGGATACTGCCATAGGGGACAAAATCAATGTAACTAACGTAAACTTACTTAACAGTCCTAAATTAACTATAAGCAGTATTGGAAGTACATTACCATCTGGAACAGCCTATACACTTATTGATAATACAGGTACAAATGCAATAACAGGGACTTTCAAAGATTTACCTGAATTGGCTTTGTTAAATGTTAGTGGTTATGATTTCCGTATCACTTATAAAGGAGGAAATGGTAACGATGTTCAACTAATTGACGATCGTACCCTACCGGTTGTTATTACCAGTAGTCTTGCAGAAACTACACTTATTGGAAAATCTTTCTCTTATACTATTACAGGTATCAAGTCACCAAACAACTTTAATGCAACTGGTCTTCCAGCTGGTTTAAGCATTGATGGCAATACAGGTATACTATCAGGAATACCAACTGAATTTGGTGTTTTCCCTATTACACTAATGGCTTCGAATGACAGTACTACAGGCACAGCTACACTTTTGTTAACAGTACAAAGTACCACAGTAAGCGGTGTTATCGTGGCAGCAGGTGATGCTAAAAATATTATAGAATGGGAACCTATTCAAGATCTCAGCTACAATATTAAGCGTTCAACTGCTTCCGGTGGTCCTTATACGACCATCGGAACTGTTACTGGAACAAAATATACTGATACCGCTGTTACTAACGGTAGTACTTATTACTATGTAGTTGCTTCAGTGGATAGTATTGGGGAAAACCCTAACAGTACCGAAGTAGTGGCAACACCTAATATCGGGCAAATCAGTTACCTGAAATTTAATGAACAAAGCGGAACTCGTGCCATTGACAACTGGGGTGCAAACCACGGAACATTGGCAGCCACTGCGACCCGTAGTGAGGGTAAAAACGAACAAGCACTTAAACTGGACGGAACGGCTACCTCTTATACTTCGCTTCCAACCGATATAGTTAGTGCATTATCTGATTTTACCATATCATCATGGGTAAAAATGGACGCTTTGGCTAACTGGATGCGTGTATTTGACTTTGGTACAGGAACATCAAAATATATGTTTTTATCTGTTCAAACCGGAACTGCAGGTCAGGTTCGTTTTGCGATTAAAAACGGAGGTTCAGAACAAGGTATGACGTATAATTACGCCGTTCCTCTTAATACTTGGACTCATTTTGCAGTAACCCGTTCGGGGAATACCTGTAGTATGTATATCAACGGTGCATTAGTTGCGACTAATACCGGTGTAACTATTAACCCTTCTGACTTGGGAAGTACTAATCAGAACTATCTGGGCAAATCTCAATGGCCTGACCCAATGTTTAAAGGTGCTATTGATGAGTTTAAGATATACAGTAGAGCTTTAAGTACAACTGAGATTGCCGGAAGTTATTTAAGTCAAACGATAACCCTAAATCCGACTGCCCAAAAAATAATGGGCGGTGCAGATTTTAATCCTGCTACCACTTCTTCAGGTCTTCCGGTAACCTACACCAGTTCGAATGAATCAGTGGCAAGTATTGTAGATGGTAAAGTTCGTATTCTTTCTACTGGAACTTCAACTATTACTGCTACACAGGCAGGAAATGACGTCTACTGGCCAGCACAATCAAAAACACAAGTTGTAACGGTTGTCATCACCAACGACACTCAACTCTCTACTATGATTGGCAAACCATTTACCTATTCCATTAGTGACAAATCACTGAGCAATTTTACTGCAACAGGTTTGCCTGCTGGTTTAAGCGTTGACAGCGTTACAGGTATAATATCTGGTACTCCAACACAATTTGGTGCTTTTTCAGTAAGCTTAACCGCGACTAATGGTAGCAATATTGGTTCACAAACAATAACTTTAACAGTACAAAATACGGTGGTAAGCAATGTTATAGTAGCATCAGGTGATGCTAAAAATATCATAGCATGGGATCCTATCCAGAATTATAGTTATAACGTTAAACGTTCGGCTACTTCGGGCGGACCTTATACTACTGTCGGAACTGTAAGTGGTACAACATTTACAGATACCAATGTCACTAACGGAAACATTTATTACTATGTAGTTTCTTCCGTTGATGGTGGTACGGAAAATTCTTCCAGCACAGAAGTGGTGGCAACTCCAAATATCGGACAGTTGACCTACCTGAAATTTGATGAAACAAGCGGAACTCGCGCTATTGACAACTGGGGAGCTAACCACGGAACATTGGCAGCTACAGCAACTCGAGATGCAGGTAAATACAACCAGTCACTTAAACTGGATGGAACAGCCAACGCTTATGCTACTTTGCCAACCGGAATTGTCAGTACATTAACTGATTTTACCATATCCACCTGGGTACGAATGGATGTGAAGTCAAACTGGATGCGCGTATTTGATTTTGGTACCGGAACCAGCAAGTATATGTTTTTAAGCATACAGGCAGGAAGTGCTAACATTATGCGTTATGCCATTAAAAATGGAGGTTCGGAACAACAGCTTAGCTTCAACTATAACCTACCTCTTAACACATGGACACATTTTGCTGTTACCCAGTCTGGAAACACTTGTACCTTGTACATTAATGGAACGGCTGTGGCTTCTAACACAAATGTTACTATTAAACCAATGACTATCGGCAGCACCAATTTGAATTATTTAGGGAAAGCTCAATTTAACGATCCCTTGTTTAAAGGTTCAATTGATGAATTTAAAATCCTTAATAGAGCATTAAGTGCTGCTGAAATTACCGAAAGTGCTAAATTAAGTCAGACGATTGCCCTTAAAGCGACTCTACAAAAAGAAATGGGTGACGCTGATTTTTCTCCAGCAACAGCCACTTCAGGACTGTCTGTTAGTTATACCAGTTCAGATAGCGCTATTGTAAATGTAGTAGATGGAAAACTGCATATTGTTGCTCCTGGAACCACAACTATTACCGCTTCACAGCCAGGAAATACAGATTACAATGCGGCGCAAACACAATCGCAAGTTTTAACAGTGGTAAAAAAAGAACAGACTATTAGTTTTGCTTCAATTTCAGCTAAATCGGTTAACGATACTGACTTTGATGCCGGGGCTACCGCTTCTTCAGGATTAGCAGTCAACTATACCAGTTCAAATGAAAATGTGGTTACAATCGTTAATAATCAGATTCATATTGTAGGTGCCGGTACTTCTGAAATTACTGCTTCACAAGTTGGTGACGATGCGTACAATGCTGCTCTTTCAGTTACTCAATCACTAACGGTGACTAAAGTATTTTACGTAGATGGAGATCTTGACGGTTTTGGTTCAACCACAGCCACTTTACTTGCAGTAAACGATGCCCCTGAAGGATATGCCACAAATAACACAGACTGCGACGATAATACATTGTTTTATGCAGATAACGATGGGGATGGATTAGGTTCAGGCAATCCTGTAGCCTGTGGTGTAGCGAACCATACGGATTGTGATGACACCAATAAGGTACAATTAACCGCAACGATTCCAGATGTGTATGCCCTTAATGCTGCTGTTGACGAGAAAAACACCATCTATATTGGTTATGGACCGTCATCCCTTAGCATCACAGCTACTCCGGCAGGAGGGACAGCACCTTACACTTATA
>JAKFBW010000052.1:0-11416 GCA_036676965.1 Flavobacterium sp.
TAATGACAAAAAGGGGAATTTCTTTATTACTGTGGACGGCAAAACAGAAGCCAAAATGACTTTTGTTTTTGCCGGAAATGACAAACTGATTATTGACCATACCGAAGTGAATCCGGGAAATAACGGAAAAGGATATGGAAAAAAATTGGTAGAAAGTGCCGTTGCTTTTGCCTTGGAAAGAAACATGAAGATCATTCCGCTATGTCCTTTTGCCAAAAGCGTATTTGATAAAAATCCGGAACTAAGAAACGTTTTATAATATGGAAACTATTTTCGAAAATGAACTTACCGGAAGTATTGGCACACAAAAATACTTGTGTACCATCAATTGGAGAAACGGACAACTCATAATGGATGAACCCGAAAAAACAGGCGGTAAAGACCTTGGCATTGATCCTTTTTCCACTTTGTTGGCTTCATTGGGCGGCTGTACGCTTTCTACTTTGCGAATGTATATTGACCGAAAAGGGTGGGATATCCCGGAAATAAATATTTCATTAAATTTACATCAAGAAGACACGCCTGATTTTTCGACTGTAATCAAACGAAACATCTCGTTTTCGAAAGCAATAAGTCCCGAACAGGAAGAACGTCTTTTGTTAATTGCGGAAAAATGCCCCATTTCGAAATTATTGAAAGGAAAAATAACGATGAACACCACCCTTTAATCATGGATCCAAAAGACATCACTAAGGAATATACCAACGGAGAAGTTACCGTGGTATGGCAATCCGGAAAATGCATTCATTCCGGTAATTGTGTTCGAAACAATCCTGCTGTTTTTCAACCCAAAGAAAAACCGTGGATAAAAATTGACGCTTCTACCACAGATAAAATAATTGAAACGGTCAACAAATGCCCATCAGGCGCATTGACGTTTTACAAAAACGAATAAAATAATATACCTGTCTTTTTATTAAAAACCGGAAAACTAATTTAGTTCTCCGGTTTTTTTTCGTTCTTAATCTAGGTTAAGTGCTCCATCGGTATTGCCCCCGTAAATTTGCCTTATCAAAATGATATAACAATTAAAAATAAAATTATGGCAACTACAAAATGGGCAATTGACCCGACACACTCAGAAATTGGATTTAAAGTAAAACACATGATGTTTACCAACGTTTCCGGAAAATTTGGAATTTATGATGCAACCATCGCCACCGAAGATGACAACTTCGAAAATGCCGTTATTGAATTCTCGGCAGACATCGATTCCATCAACACCAACAATACCGACAGAGACAACCACTTGAAAAGTGGCGACTTTTTTGACGCAGAAAACCATCCAAAACTAACTTTCAAAGCATCGTCTTTTGCCAAAGATGGAGGGGATTACGAATTAACCGGAGATTTGACTTTGAGAGGGGTAACCAAATCGGTAAAGTTCCCTGTTGAATTCAGCGGATTGATGAAAGACCCTTGGGGAAACACCAAAGCCGGTTTAAACATTTCTGGTAAAATTAACCGTAAAGACTGGGGATTGAACTGGAACTCGGCCTTGGAAACAGGGGGCGTTTTAGTGGGCGAAGAAGTTAAGCTGAACATCGAATTGCAGTTGGCAAAACTATAAATCATTTCACAAAGCTTATTTTTTATTCAACACAAACCTCCATACTTCATTGGCAAGTATGGAGGTTTTTTATGTTTTGATTTTTTTTAAAGAAATCAAACTGCTGATGAAAAATCAACATCCAAATATTTGTAATCTTCTTGATTTTTATATTTATTCATAATCAGCTGTGCCTTAAAAAAACAAAGCGTGGATTCGGCACCTTGATTAATGTTGACATTTTTATCCTCAAGACCATCGTAAGCAGCTCCATTTACGGGGTTATAAATAATCTGGTTCAGGTGATTATTTCCCAAGAACCAAGAAAACGCCACATACAGTTGTTCCCTGTATTTAACATTCCCCGTCACTTCATAAAACAAATCCAGGGTAATAATTGTTGTCGCCACTTCAATGGGTTGTTCGCCATAAGTGTTTTTATGACTGCCTTTCACGAACCAACCCCTATTGGAAATTACACTAAATTCCCCTTTCATGAAATAATGTGACAAGAGAAAATCGAAGGTAACCAAAGCTATTTTTTTGTATTTCAAGTCTCCCGTGGCCAAAAAACTAAAAAGCATGGCTTCCGGAAGCACGTTATTGGCATAGGTCATGTAATCTTCATACCAACACCAATCCTGATCGGAATTGATATGATAATGATTCAGTAATTTATCGGCAAGTTGCATGATGCTTTCTTTAATTGTTTCCTCTTGATTGACCAAGTGATAGTAATAAAGTCCCTTGAGTGTGTAAGCTATTGCCCTGGGAGAAGTAACTTCATCGATATGAACAACGGCCTTGTCCCAAATTTCTTGCGCTTGTTGTACCAAGTCTATTGGCAGATTTTCTTGATAAGACAATGTAAATCCCAAACTCCACAAAGCCCTTCCGTTGGAATCCTCAAGATTTACCAATTCATTTTGTGGGGTCAATTGCCGATTGAAATCTTTGTAATTATCAAACCTGCCGTCTTCCCGTTGAATTTCGGCAATAAAGTTCAAATAAATAATTGCCAAATTCAGGGCAACCGGATCTGCATTTATATCGTGATACATCACCATATCTATCAATGCCCGTGCATTATCATCCAAGGTATAGCCAGACGAAACGTCGGGTTGACTAAAATTCGAAAATTGAAGAATTCCATAATCCGTCGTGAGTTCTTTGATATGATCCAATTTTATAGGCGGAAAATTCAAACTCAATGCCATCATGCTTTCCGTTACTTCTGCAAACAGGAATCCGTATTTCAAGGCAATGTTTTCCCAGGTGGTTTCGTGGGTCAAGGCATAGCCATTTCGTCCCATAGCCAATCGTTCCTGTTTGTTTTCGACCAGTTTCATTATGGCGTTTCGAAATTCTTCGGGTTTGTCAAATCCCTCCAACAAAATTCCGTTATCGGGATTCAAAGCTTCGATGGCGTGAGGAATGGGCGTTGAAACAATGGCGCAACCGCAACTCATTGCATAGGCAAAAGTGCCGCTTACAGCCTGGTTGGGATCTTTGGACGCAAACAAATAAATATCGGCAAGAATTAAATAATTGAGCAGTTGCTTCAACTCCAAAAATTCATTGACAAAGAACACATTGTTTTCCAGTTGAAGCTTTTTGGTCGTATCAATAAGCATCTGGCGGTATTTCTCGCCTTCTCTTTTCAAAATTTCGGGATGGGTTTTCCCTACTACCAGATAAATCACTTCGGGATGTTTTACAACAATCTCGGGCAAGGCGTATAAAACGGTCTCAATATTCTTGTTTTCACTTATCAATCCAAAAGTTAACAATACCGTTTTGCCCGGATAGTGAAATTCGTTTTTCAAACGGTCTTTTTGTTCCAAGAGTACCATGTGTGTCCCGTGGGGAATAACCATTGTTTTCGATTCTCTGCAACCATAATCCCGTACCAAAATCTCCTGCGACTTTTTGGTAAGAACTACAATTTTATTGGACAAATCAATAATGGCTTGAACTACTTTTTTTAATTTTTCATTTGGCCCCGGCAAAACGGTATGAAAAACGGTTGCAATGGGCTTGTTGACTGCCAACAAAAAAGAAAGCAAATAATTGCCATATTCTCCTCCAAAAAGACCAAATTCATGTTCTATGCAAAGCATCCCTATATCATCCCGGTCATTAATTTTTTCAGCCAAAAGGCGGTATTCCTTAATGGAAGAGACGGTCAAGGTGTAATGTACATCCGAGTCATATTCAAATTGATTTTCCTGTTTTTGCAAAGCGCACACTTCCATTGGAAGCGAATCACCAAAAACTAATTTTATGGAATTCACCACGTCATTGGAAAAAGTTGCCAATCCGCATTCTCTGGGCGGATAGGAGCTCATCAACAACATGGTTTTATTTATGTTTAATTTCATTATGACGGATTTTTACTGTTTTTCAAGGCATCGAGCAATTCTTTCAAGTCAACCACAGCATAACTGGAAGAATAATCCGATACGGCATAAGGCAATATCAAACTCTTGTTGTGTATTAATGCCCCACAGGAATAAACCACATTGGGCACATAACCTTCACGTTCATCTTCCAAAGGGCTGAGCAAAGGTTCTGAAAGTCTTCCTATTTCTTTGGAAGGATCATCCAAGTCAAACAGCGAGGCGCCTATGCAATACCGTCGCATGGCTCCCACCCCGTGAGTGATGACAAGCCAACCCTCCTCTGTCCACAAAGGGGATCCACAATTCCCAATTTGTGTGTATTCCCACGGATATTCCGGTCTTTGGATAATTTGCGGATTTTTCCACTCGTTGGGTCGTGCCGAATACATCAAATAATTATTGACTCCGTCTATTCTGGCCAACATAGCATATTTCCCTTTTATTTTCTTGGGAAACAAGGCCATTCCTTTTCCCTGTGAGCCTTCGCCGTACAAAGGCATGATTCGAAACGTATAGAAATCTTCGGTGGTGATTAATTTCGAAAGTATCGAATGTCCGTTATAAGCGGTGTACGTTCCCATTACGCTTTCGGAACCATCGTCGTCAACAAAACGAACAAAACGGGCATCTTCAATTCCGCGGCTTTCGGTATCCGAAACCGGGAATATGACGCGCTCCGATATGTCGGAATCATGCTTGAATTGAATGTCATAAAAAGAGTCCATCAACCAAATCACTTCGTTATAGGCTTCTTTCTTCTCCATACTGATGAGTGGATTTGCCAGTTCTAAGGTTAGCGCATTTTTGAATACCAAATACTCGAATATTTCCGGCAATTCATCCAGGATGGAGGAATAAATATCCAAGGTGTGCATTTCTGCCAATTTGGTCACAATTCGACTTTTATTGAATATCATTTTATGAGAAATCTCAGCTTTTTCAATACCATTGCTAATGTGCATCATCCTCAGATTGTTGTCTTTGTCGATAATTCCTCTTCTGAATACAATGGACGAAACATGTCCTTCTCCGGTAGCCCGAAACGAAATAACCACCCGTTTCTCTCCTTTTTCCAGGCTCGATTGATCAAAATCTTCCACCATCGAGGGATTAAAAAAAGCCGACGATTCAATGGAATATTCCATCGTAAGATAGGACCCTATAAGCTGTTTTTTTTCTTCCGACAGTTGTCCTTCATCAATTTGCATTTCTGCAATTAGGTGCTTTATGTTCTCGTAATGTTTATAAAAAATTGCTGAAATATTCCGATGCCTTCTGGCAAATCCCCTGTTTATTTGTTCCATTGTATGGGCAACATCAAAATTGCTCATGGCCAATATACGTCCAACCAGTTCTTTGGTTCGTTGGTCTCCACTATTAAAATACCTGGCGACAACCCTACTGGAATCGGGTATAAATTTTACATCCTTTCGGATAACAGAAACTTCCATAAAAAAAATTTTTTAATTATGACATAACAAGTAAATGCAAATGGGTCGTGACAAAAAAGTATCAAAATTCATTATCCCAATCGCAATATGCCGAGAAAGACTTGATTCATCTTATTGCATAAGAAACATCTTCTTTATTAACGCAACACGAATGCTGTTTTCTATGTCAACTTAAATTCGAATAATTTGATTTAGGCTCAATCGGGAGTTTTGGAAAATCAAGTCCTAAAGGAAAAAACTGCCGTTTCTGCATATAAAAACACTTTCAAATATACAAAATTAAAACACACAACATTAATTTTCAATTAATTACAACCCTTAATTTCTATTTAATCTTTTTACGAAAACAGAAAACACTTCATTAGCCCTGATGGAAGGGAAAATCCTTTTTGAACGCTTTTTCGGCGGACAAAAAGATTGGAATGACAGCAGGACAACTGTTCTAGAGTGACAAAAAATTGCTGCTCCTAAAAAAAACACTATTTTTGCAGGCAGTTTTTTGTCCTCAATTTTTGAGACACATAAAACTTCCGAATTTTAAACTTTAAAATAAAATGGATGGAATGCCTTATTGGCATCATGTCAAACAAATAAAAACCATAAAAACTACAGATGAAAGCATACGTATTTCCAGGTCAAGGAGCACAATTCACAGGAATGGGCAAAGATTTATATGAAACTTCTGAAGAAGCCAAAGCATTATTCGAAAAAGCCAATGAAATTCTAGGTTTCCGCATTACCGATATCATGTTTGAAGGTACTGCCGAGGAACTAAAAGAAACTAAAGTAACCCAACCGGCTGTGTTTTTGCACTCTGTGATTTTAGCCAAAACATTAGGCGAGGCTTTCCAACCGGAAATGGTGGCCGGACATTCCTTAGGTGAATTCTCTGCTTTGGTAGCCAATGGTGCTTTGTCATTTGAAGACGGATTAAAACTGGTTTCACAAAGAGCTTTAGCGATGCAAAAAGCCTGCGAAATTACCCCATCAACTATGGCCGCTGTTTTAGGATTGGCAGACAATATCGTGGAAGAAGTCTGTGCTTCTGTCGACGGAGTTGTGGTGGCAGCCAATTACAACTGCCCGGGACAATTGGTGATTTCAGGGGAATTCTCAGCGGTAGAAAAAGCCTGCGAAGTGATGAAAGCCGCCGGAGCCAAACGCGCTTTATTATTGCCTGTAGGTGGTGCTTTCCACTCCCCAATGATGGAACCGGCAAGGGAAGAATTGGCCGCGGCAATTGAAGCAACCACTTTCTCCACCCCGATTTGCCCGGTATATCAAAACGTAACAGCATCAGCTGTTTCTGATCCTGTCGAAATCCAAAAAAACCTAATCATCCAATTGACTGCTCCTGTAAAATGGACACAATCGGTTCAACAAATGATTGCAGACGGAGCGACTTTATTTACTGAAGTAGGTCCAGGAAAAGTATTGACCGGTTTAATCGGAAAAATCAATAAAGAAGCGGTGACGGTGAACGCTTAAAATTTTAGACTGCAGATTGCAGAATTTAGATTTCAGCGTAGAAAAATCGATTATATTTTAGAATCCTCATAAACTTATATTTGTGGGGATTTTTTTGTCACAACTCCTTCGCTTCCTCACAATGATTATTAATAATTCCCTACAATCAAATAATTATGCCCCCTTTTCAAAGAATATATACCAAGTCGTTCGGTTATTGGATTTGTAAAAAATGTAGTTGGAGCCTAGATATTGAAGTTTTTGAGGAGTGCTTTTATGAGGAAAACTGTTAATTCCCAAAACAATGAAATCTACAATTTTATCCATATAAAGTTGAGCCTTTTCAGAAGAGCTAAAAATACTCTTCCGTGAAAAGCGTATAAACTAATTCATCCAAATAATCTAAAACCTTGTCCTTAAAAATTACTTTTTCCAAGGATACGCTTCTATTCTTTTGTGCATTTCAGCCTTGAATTCTTCTGGCGTACAACCATTTTTAAATTCTTCATCAAAATCAAAAGCGTCTCTATCAATCCCTTTCGATTTTAGTTTCGAAGATTCGTAAATCACAGCGGGTTCTTTCCCTTTGGTTATTTTCGGTTTTTGTTTTTTAGGATTCATAACTTTTGTTTAACGTAACGAATTTACAACTAACTATTTAAACCAAAAAACCCCAAATTATCATAACGATAATTTGGGGTTTTTTGGTTTATCAAATACTGAATTTATCCTAAGTATTCCAAAACACTTTCGGTAATAAACTGAATTTGCTCGTCATCAAGTTCCGTATGCATTGGCAAAGAGATTACTTCTTTCACCAACTGGTTGGTAACCGGAAAATCTTCTTCCTTGTAACGAATATCTGTATATGCTTTTTGCAAATGCAATGGAATTGGGTAATAAATAGCACATGGAATTCCTTTATTTATCAAATGCTGCATTAAGCCATTTCTGTTGGCATCAATGATTCGCAACGTATATTGGTGAAAAACGTGATCATCCCCATTAAAATCAAACTCAGGGGTCAGTATATTCAAATGGCCTGAAAATGCTTTGTTGTATTTTGATGCAGCAGATCGACGTGCGGAATTATACTTATCTAACAAAGGTAATTTTGCATTCAAAACTGCTGCCTGAATACTGTCTAAGCGGGAATTCACGCCAACCACATCATGACGGTAGCGCTCATACATTCCGTGATTTACAATACCACGAAGGGTATGCGCCAAAACATCATCATTGGTAAATATGGCACCGCCATCTCCATAACAACCTAAATTCTTCGATGGAAAAAAAGAAGTGGCTCCTACATGCCCGATAGTTCCTGCCTTCTTTTTGGTTCCGTCCGAAAACATACAATTGGCACCAATGGCTTGTGCATTATCCTCAATGACAAATAGATTATGTTCTTTGGCCAAAGCCATAATCGCTTCCATATTAGCGGCACGTCCGAATAAATGTACCGGAACAATCGCTTTGGTTTTTGGTGTAATGGCTTTTTTGATTCTTTCGATAGAAATATTCATGTTGTGCAAATCCACATCAACCAAAACCGGTGTCAGTTGCAACAAAGCAATCACTTCTACTGTGGCGGCAAAGGTAAAATCGGCAGTAATAACTTCGTCTCCCGGTTGCAATCCCAATCCCATCATGGCTACTTGCAAGGCATCGGTACCATTGGCACACGGAATGACATGCTTTACACCAAGATATTCTTCTAAAGCTTTTTGAAACTGATGAACTTGTGGCCCATTGATATAAGTGTTTGTATCTAAAACTTCCTGAATAGAAATATTTACAACAGATGCAATTGTATCGTATTGACTTTTTAAGTCAACCATTTGGATTTTTTTCATTGAATTTTGGTTAAAAGTCCACCCTTCTGCTAAACTCAGGCTGACGTTATTTTAAGGTTTCCGGAAACAACAAACACTTCCGTAAAACAAGTGACAAAAATAGTTATTTAATGAGTTTAAACCAATCAAAATAAAATAAAGAAACCGTATTTTAGCCGCAAAAATTTGATGATGCATTTTCTTTATAATTTAATTATTCATATTGCCAGTTTTTCATTAAAAATCATTGTGCTTTTCAGTCCAAAAATAAAACTTTTTGTAGATGGCCGGAAAGTAGTGTTTTCTACTTTACAACAAAACATAAGACCTTCAGACCAAACGATTTGGTTTCACGCCGCCTCTTTAGGGGAATACGAACAGGGATTACCGGTAATTGAAAAAATCAAAGAAGAATTTCCTTCACATAAAATCATCATCAGTTTCTTCTCCCCCTCAGGTTATGAGGTCCGTAAAAACAACACCATTGCCGATGCTACAGTTTATTTACCTTTAGACACCAAGAAAAATGCACAGGAATTTTTGAAATTGGCACATCCTGAAATGGCATTCTTTATTAAATACGAATATTGGATCAATTATTTGAGTGAATTAAAAAAACAAAACACACCAACTTATTTAATTTCGGGTATATTAAGAGAAAACCAACTATTCTTTAAATGGTATGGAGGCTTTTACAGAAAAGCATTAGACAGTTTCACCTACTTTTTTGTACAAAATGAAAATTCAAAAAAATTATTGCATCAATTAGGCAAAACCAATGTCATCGTTTCCGGAGACACCCGTTTTGACAGGGTTGCGGCCATCTTAGAAAAAGACAACAGCTTGGATTTCATCTCAAAATTCAAAAACAACACCTTAACCATTGTCATTGGAAGTTCCTGGCCGAAAGATGAAATACTACTAGCTGATTTTATAAATAAGACCTTACTCCCAGTTAAATTCATTATTGCCCCGCACAATATCAAAAACGAGCAAATAGAGCAATTAAAGAAGAGCATCACAAGAAAAACGGTGTTATTCTCTGAAAAAGAAGGTAAAAATCTAGCCGATTACAACGTATTTATAATTGACACGATTGGAATTTTGACAAAAATATACAGCTACGCTGATATTGCCTATGTGGGTGGCGGTTTCGGAAACCCGGGGGTTCATAATCTTTTAGAACCGGCAACTTTTGGCGTTCCAATCGTGCTTGGCCCTAACTTTTCCCATTTTCAGGAAGCTGTAGCCTTGGTACATTTAGAAGGAGCTTTATCTATTTCTAACCAGAAAGAGTTGAATCATGTCTTTGAAGATTTAATTTTAAACGATGCTTTTAGAAGTGAAAAAGGACATATTTGCAGCACTTTTATCTCCATGAATAAAGGAGCAACCAATAGCATCATTAAAAAAATTGAAAAATCAGAAAAAAATTAGACTACAAATATTACTCATCACACAATTTTAAGCCTATATTTTTTTGTTATTTTTAAAAATGGAGCATCTTTTTTAACAAAAAAATTCATCACAGTATTCATAAAAAGACAGTAATCGGATTTCATCTCGAA
This sequence comes from Flavobacterium sp., assembly GCA_036676965.1. GTDB lineage: Bacteria > Bacteroidota > Bacteroidia > Flavobacteriales > Flavobacteriaceae > Flavobacterium. Next base: position 10,273 of record JAKFBW010000052.1, read on the forward strand.
TTTCAAGACCAATCGAAGCGAAAAAACAGCCTCTTTTTTCAATCAATTATTGCCAATTTTAAAAATATTTTTTACTTAAAAATTTAACTATCAACTACTTAAAACCACACTCTGGCTCGCTTAAAAAAAACACCCTGTCTTACTTTGATAATTTAGCTTCTAAATTACAAGAGGTATATTCCTGCTTTTGAGACTTTAAAAAAGCCTGCTTTTCTACCCGAATTTTATTTTTAAAAAAAAAATGAAAAAATATTTTACGTATCAAAAATTTTATATCTTTGCCTCGAATTAATAATTAACCTTTTATAATAAAGTAAGATGAAAAAAGTATTTTTAAGTTTAGCTGTTGTTGCTGTTTTAACTGTTGTATCTTGTAAAAAAGCTGAAGCTCCTGCTGAAGAAGTAGCTGCTGATACTACTGCTGTAGAAGCTGTTGATTCAGTTGCTGTTGACACTACTGCTATAGCTGTTGATTCTGCTGCTGCACCTGCAACTGAAGCTCCTGCTGCTAAGTAATTAGAATTTATTCTAGAAAAAAAAATCAAAGCCATCCGCTTAGCGAGATGGCTTTTTTATGCCTTATCAAGACCTACAATTCTTTTACACCAAAGAGCCCCACTAAGACTCTTCCTCCACGCTTTCTTCCTCAAAAACAGATACATTATCCGTAAAGTCCAAAATCTCCGCCACAGAACCGTACTTTAGAATTTCATTCACTCCCTTTTGCAACATCAATGCAGTTGAATATTTCCTGCTGGTCGCAAAATGCTTTCCTTCAAAAATCAATTTAAAGAAATACTTTCCACCCGAAGATTTAAACTTTAAAAATTCAGCAGTATCAATTGTCTGTTTAAATCTTTCGATATGTTCCTCACATTCAAATTTAAGCTCGTAACTCAAACTCGTAAACACCGTCTTCCCTTTTCTTGAAGTGAACACAAATTTATACTCGTCATTAAACCGTTTACTAATTACAAAAGCCCCCATTTAAGTTTAGATATTTTAAAAATTTCCGATTTTCATAAAATCGGATAGGAGCCTAGGGATTATTTCCCTAGGCGACCTTCCACACCACCCGGCATACGGATCCGTACCAAGGCGGTTCTTAATTTACGATACATTTTTTTTTAATAAAATGTACTTC
>JAKFBW010000053.1:0-35824 GCA_036676965.1 Flavobacterium sp.
ACGTTCCTAACTGACATCTACCTAAAATGTATCGTAAATTAAGAACCGCCTTGGTACGGATCCGTATGCCGGGTGGTGTGGAAGGTCGCCTAGGGAAATAATCCCTAGGCTCCTATCCGATTGACTTTGTAGTCCTGAAATAAGTTGAATCTGTGTTGAAAAGAATAAGGTTGCAGATAGTCGTTTGGTTTTGTTGAATTTATATTTTAACCGGTTTTTCGGCGGTGAACATAAAGTAAAATCCAACTAATATAAAAGGGATACTCAACCATTGCCCCGTTGAAAACAATCCTAAGGCATTTTCAAAACCACCCTGACTTTCTTTTACGTATTCTACAATGAATCGGATAGACCATAAAAGCACCAGAAAAAGACCAAACAGATAACCTGATTTTTCTCTTGCTTCTGTTTTCCAATATAAATAAAATAAAATGGCAAATACAAAGATATAGGCTAAGGCTTCATATAGTTGTGCCGGATGTTTAGCCGGTACCTGACTCAATAAATTGGCGAATTGCGGATCGGTGGCAATTGCATGATAAGCTTCTTCCGGATTGGTTATTTGTGTCGCATTGACAGCATCTCTCGGGCTAAAGTAATCTCTTATGAATTGTACTCCAAAAGAAGATTTGGTTTCCTTTCCAACGATTTCCGAATTGAAAAAATTTCCGAATCGTACAAAAATGGCACCACTGGCAACGGCAATTACCACGCGATCCAAAATCCATAAAATAGGTTTTTGTAACACGTTTTTGCTGTAAAAATACATCGCGACTATAATCGCTATGGCAGCTCCGTGACTTGCCAATCCTTGGTAACCGGTAAATTCAAATTGAGGTGTAAATCGGAATGGTAAAATGATTTCAGACAGATGGTTGCGGAAATATTCCCAATCATAGAAAAACACATGTCCCAAACGGGCTCCAATTAAGGTCGCTAAAACAGACCAAATGAATAAGGAATCTAGTTTGTCTATCGATTCGTTTTCTCTTTCGTATACATTTTTCATGATGTACCAGCCCAATCCAAAAGCAATTACAAACATTAAACTGTAAAAACGAATCATAAAAAATCCTAAATCAATCCCTTGTGACGGGTTCCAGACGATGTTTAAAGCGTGTGTCATTATTTTAAATTTGTTGTAAAAATACTGTTTTTGTTTTGAGTTTCAGTTCTAAATTTATGTTAAGTCTTTTTATAAAAACGTTTGCAGAGTTTTAAAAGAAACATAATCAGTGACTGCATTTTTTATCGGGAACAGGATCGTAGCCTCTTTTTCCCCAAGGGTGGCAACTGAAAATTCGTTTCAAACCTAAAAAACCGCCATAAAGCAATCCGTGTTTTTGGAGTGCTTCAATCATATACGAAGAGCAGGTAGGTTCAAATCGACATGCCGCAGGGGTAAAGGGAGAAATGGCAACCTGATAAAAACGGACCAACAGTAAAAAGGGGAATATGGTTATTTTTTTTAACATCTTCGTAATCTTAAATTGTAGATTGAATCCTGTAGTTGTATAAAAACCTAATGTGCCTACTGTTATATTGTGTAGGTTAAATACTAAAAGTAGTGCCTTCTTTTCCGTCTTTCAATTGAATACCTAAAGCGAGTAACTGATCCCGAATTTGGTCAGACAACGCAAAATTCTTATCGGCTCTGGCTTGTTTTCTCATTTCGATAAGCATATTGATGGTACCTTCTAATTTGTCATTACTGCCTTCTGCCGTTTTCTCGTCTTCCAATCCTAGTACCTCAAATACAAAAGCATTCATGGCTTTCGTAAAGGAGTTTAAATCTTCGCTATTCAGCGTTTCTTTTCCTTCTTTCAATAAATTGATGAATCGTACCGCTTCAAATAATTGTGCAATTAAAATAGGTGTGTTAAAATCATCATTCATGGCATCATAACAAGATTGTTTCCAGGCAGCAATGTTGATGGAGCTTTTGTTTGGATTACCTGTAGTCTCTGCTAGTTTTGTGTCATTTTGAATTCCTGGTCCTGAAACTTGATTTAATACATTCATTGCCTCCATTAATCTTTTGTATCCTTTTTCGGCAGCAACAATGGCGTCGTCAGAAAAGTCAAGAATACTTCTGTAATGCGCCTGAAGCATAAAAAATCGGGCAACCGAGGCTGGGAAAGCTTTACTCAAAATGGTGTTTTCTCCGGTCAGGATTTCTCTTGGTAAAATATTATTCCCGGTAGATTTGGCCATTTTTTTACCATTCAGGGTAAGCATATTGGCATGCATCCAATAGTTAACAGGAGTTTGACCGGTGCAAGCTTCATTTTGTGCAATCTCACACTCGTGATGCGGGAATTTTAAATCCATTCCACCTCCGTGAATGTCAAAATGATTCCCAAGATATTTGGTGCTCATGGCGGTACATTCTAAGTGCCAGCCCGGAAAACCGTCGCTCCAAGGGGAAGGCCAACGCATGATATGTTCGGGTTCTGCCTTTTTCCAAAGCGCAAAATCCTGAGGATTTCTTTTGTCTGACTGGCCGTCTAAATCGCGGGTGTTGGCTAGCATATCTTCAATGTTTCGGCCGCTTAATACGCCGTAATGATTGGTCTCATTGAATTTTACCACATCAAAGTAAACAGAGCCATTGGCTTCATAACCAATGCCTTTGTCAATTATTTTTTTGATGATTTCAATTTGTTCAATAATATGCCCTGTTGCGGTAGGTTCGATACTTGGCGGCAAAAAGTTAAAAGCCTTCAAAATATCATGAAAATCCACCGTATAACGCTGTACGACTTCCATAGGTTCTAACTGTTCTAATCGTGCTTTTTTGGCAATTTTATCTTCCCCTTCGTCACTGTCATCCACAATATGTCCCACATCGGTGATGTTTCGAACATAGCGAACTTTATAATTCAAATGCAATAAATACCTGAAAATCACATCAAAAGACATGAATGTTCGCACATTACCAAGATGTACATTACTGTAAACCGTTGGGCCGCAAACATACATCCCAACATGGCCTTGGTTGATAGGCGTGAAAACTTCCTTTTCTCCCGAAAGAGAATTGTATATTTTTAGTTCTTGCGTTTTGTATAATGGCATTGTTGTTTGTTGCTTTCCCCACCCCGACCCTCCACGAAGGGGAGGGAGTCGAGAGGTGTACGTGTTGTTGATAATTGTCTATATCCTTACCTTTTTATATCAGACTCTGCTCCCTCTCCTTTGGAGAGGGGCGGGGAGAGGATTAAAACTTAGTCTCTAATTTGATGTAATCCAAGAATTCTCTACGGGTTTGGGCATCTTTGAATTTTCCTCCAAATTCAGAAGTAACGGTGCTGCTTTCAATATCGCTGATTCCTCTGGAATTCACACAAAGATGTTTGGCATCAATTACACAAGCTACGTCTTCAGTTCCTAAAGCAGTTTGTAATTCCTGGACAATTTGCATCGTCAAACGCTCTTGCACCTGAGGTCTTTTGGCATAATATTCAACGATTCGGTTCATTTTCGAAAGTCCAATTACGGTACCGTTCGAAATATAAGCCACATGTGCACGTCCTATGATTGGCAAAAGGTGGTGTTCGCAAGTAGAATAGACGATGATGTTTTTTTCGACCAACATTTCACCATATCTGTAATTGTTGTCGAAAGTAGATGCTTTTGGTTTTTTGCTTGGATTTAGTCCGCCAAAAATTTCTTTTACAAACATTTTAGCCACACGGTTAGGCGTTCCTTTTAAACTGTCGTCAGTCAAATCCATGCCTAGTGTGGTAAGGATATTGTGGACGTCTTTTTTTATTTTTTCGATTTTCTCTTCATCACTAATTGCAAAAGCATCTTCTCTCATCGGATTTTTTGCATTGGTGCTAATGTGATTGTTTCCTATTTCGTCTTGAAATTCTTCGTTATTTATCATCAAAAAGGTACTGTTATATTGGGTATATATAAATTAAGCGGTAAAGATAATTAATAAAAATTAAAGAATTTCTATCGATTATACTATTTAATAATGGCTGTATAGCAATGCTAAATAATAGGTTTATACTTCAAACGGATTAAAAAACGAAGGCAATAATGATGGTGTTATTGCCTTTGCTTTATGTAAAAATATTTCGATTCTTAATCGTGTGAAATAGAAAATTTGTTTATTCTACTTCAATCATTTTCTTTAATCGGGTTGAATTATAAACAGGAATGGCATCTTTTAGAATGCGAACCGCGCTTATTAAATCTTCTTTTTTTAATACATAAGCAATTCGAACCTGATCCAATCCCATGCCTGGAGTGGAGTAAAAACCGGCTGCCGGAGCGACCATTACCGTTTCTCCGTTTAGGTTATAACTTTCCAAAAGCCATTGTGCAAAATCATCGGTGTTGTCAACCGGAAGTTGTGCAATACAATAGAAAGCCGCTTTAGGTTTGGTGACAATCACACCTTCAATTTTGTTTAATTCGGAAATTAAGGTGTCTCTTCGTTCTTTGTATTCTGAAATTACTTCATCAAAATAACTCTGAGGTGTATCGATAGCTGCTTCACAAGCAATTTGTTCAATGGTTGGCGGACATAAACGGGCTTGGGCAAATTTCATAGCCGCCTGAATTACCTCTCTGTTTTTGGTAACCATGCATCCAATTCTGGCGCCACACATGCTGTATCGTTTGGATACCGAATCGATCATGATAACATTTTGCTCTAATCCTTCCAAATTCATTACCGAATAATGAATATTGTCTTCGTCATAGATGAACTCCCGGTATACTTCGTCGGCAATTAAGAACAAATCATGTTTTTTGGCTAGTTCTCCCAATTGTACAATTTCTGATTCGGAATACAAATAACCTGTTGGATTACTCGGATTACAAATTAATATTGCCTTAGTTTTTGGAGTGATTAGTTTTTCAAATTCTTCAATGGCAGGCAAAGTAAATCCGCCTTCAAAAACAGAATTCACAGGAACTACTGTAGCACCGGATTCTGCCGAAAATGCACTGTAATTAGCATAAAATGGTTCCGGAATAATGATTTCATCTCCTTGATCCATAATGCTTCCCAAAGCGAATAAAAGTGCTTCCGAACCACCGGTTGTAATCATGATGTCTTCAAAAGACACTTTAACATTTTGATTGGTATAAAATTGGGCTAGTTTTTTTCTATAACTTTCATAACCGGCAGAAGGACCATATTCAATAATAGTTAAATCAATATTTTTGATGGCTTGAATGGCCGCTTCAGGACTTTTTATATCGGGTTGACCTATATTTAAATGGTATACTTTATGACCCTTTTTTTTAGCCATATCAGCAAAAGGAGCCAATTTTCGTATTGGTGATTCGGGCATTAGTCTGCCTCGGTTGGATATATTTGGCATGTTTAAATTATTGAGCTGCAAATTTGCAATTTTTTTTTTAAACTAGCTTGAATTGGAAAGCGTATTTGGTGTCAAAAGTGCATTATTGTATTGTATTTTTTGTTAAATTTATAAAAAGCTTCTGCTGTGAAAAAAATAGCTCTATTTTTTTTAGTATTTATTTATATCCTTCCTTCTTGGGCGCAGGAGGGATTTCAATATGCCGGAAAGAAAAACAAACTTCGTTTTCCATTCCAATTAATTAATAATTTGGTTTTTATACCCATCAAAGTAAACGGAGCCGAATTAACTTTTTTATTGGATACCGGTGTAGAGGAAACTATTTTATTTGGCCTGGAAGAAACGAAGGAAATCAATTTTAAAAATACGCAGCGAATTAAATTATCCGGACTGGGGAATAAAGATTTTTTTGAAGGATTGCGGTCTACGGGTAATCTGCTTGAAACGAAAGGATTGAAGTCTGAAAATCATTTGTTGTATATTATTTTGGACTCCGAATTCAATCTGTCTTCTTTTGTAGGAATTCCGGTGAATGGGATTGTTGGCTATTCTTTTTTTAAAAATAATTTAGTGGAGATAAATTACGAAAAAAGAAAAGTAGTTGTGTATAAAGACAATCAAAAGAACCGGAAAAAAATTAAAAAAAAATTTGTAAAAGTCCCGGTTGTCATAGAAAAGGCGAAACCTTATGTGATGAGTTTTGTTATGCTAAAATCGAAGCTAGTTCCCTTGAAGTTGCTCATAGATAATGGAAATAGTGATGCTTTTTGGCTTTTTCAAAATGCCTCCGGACAGATAGAAGTTCCCGAGAAAAATTTTACTGATTATCTTGGACAGGGGTTAAGTGGCGATGTAGAGGGGAAAAGGGCTAAAGTGTCAGAATTTTCAATATCAGATTTTAAGTTTATAAATCCCATCGTTTCTTTTCCGGATTCCCTTTCGATAAAAAATATTACTATGGTTTCGGATCGGGCAGGTTCCATTGGCGGGGAAATTTTAAGAAGATTTTCGGTGGTTTTTGACTATTCAGGAAGTGCTATCTATTTAAGAAAAAACAAGGCTTATAACGCTCCTTTTACCTATAATAAAAGTGGTTTAGAGTTGCGGCATGCAGGCATGCAGTGGGTAAATGAAAAGGTGAGCCTTAAGACAGTGCCTTTGTTGCGGGGTACAATATATTCCGACACAGAAGAAAGTAAGTTTGATTTTAAGTATGAATACAAATTGAGGCCGGTTTATGAAATTTCAAATATTCGAAAAAAATCAGCTGCATTACAAAGCGGATTACAAGTTGGTGATATTATTGTTTCGGTAAATGACAATCCGGCTTATAAGTATACTTTACAGGAAATCAATTCCTTTTTGAATGAAGGGGATGATGGATGGATTGAGCTGGAAATTGAAAGAAATAAGGAGAAATTGAAGGTTAGGTTTCAATTGGTTGATCTGTTATAAAAAAAATGCGTTTTGGGATTGTCTCAAAACGCACCTTCTGTAAAGTTATTTGTCGTTAATTAGCTAAAACCTCACCTCTTATTTTTAACGGAATGCGGCCACCGTCATAATTCACGGCATTAGATTCTACCGTGATTGTTTTTCTGATAGGGCCTGTAGTTACATGGTATTTGACCTTAATTTCCCCTTTTTTACCGGGTAAAATAGTATCCTTTTGTTTAGAAAGAATGGTACAACTTGATGTAGACTGAACCGAATAAATAATTAGTGGGCTGCCGCCGGTATTGGTGAATTCAAAAACTCGAATTCCGTTGTCATTTTTAGATATAGTACCGTAATCAATAGTGTTGTTTTCTGCTTTGAATTTAATTTTAGCACCATTTTGTGCAAATCCAATACTACAGAAAACTAGAGCTGCTATGAAAGTGATCGTGTTTTTCATTTCAATTTTTATTTAAGTAAATATAGTTTCTTTTAAATAGAGCACAAATTTTTATTTCTCTTTTTATAGTCTGCTTAATTATTTACTTTTGTCGTCATTTTAAATTACAAAAATCAGACCAAAGGACAATTTTGGTTTTTAACCGATGCTTTTATGACAATTCCTGCACAATTTGATGCTAAGACTATAGAAAATAAGTGGTACGCCTACTGGATGGAAAACAATTATTTTCATTCAGAACCAGACCACAGAACACCTTATACAATTGTAATTCCGCCGCCTAACGTTACTGGGGTGTTGCATATGGGACACATGTTGAACAATACCATCCAGGATGTTTTAATTCGTAGAGCCCGTCTGAAAGGATTTAATGCGTGTTGGGTTCCGGGAACGGATCACGCCTCTATCGCAACTGAAGCAAAAGTTGTGGCTAAATTAAAATCGGAAGGAATCAATAAATCGGATTTGAGCCGTGAAGAGTTTTTGAAACATGCTTACGATTGGACGGACAAATACGGAGGAACCATTTTAGAGCAATTGAAACAATTAGGCGCTTCCTGTGATTGGGAACGAACTAAGTTTACGATGGATCCGGATATGTCAGCTTCGGTAATCCGTTCTTTTGTTGATTTATATAACAAAGGGTTGATTTACAGGGGATACCGAATGGTAAACTGGGATCCGGAAGCCAAAACGACGCTTTCTGATGAAGAAGTGATTTATGAAGAACAACAAGGAAAATTATTTTTCTTAAAATATAAAATTGAAGGTTCAGAAGATTTTCTGACTATTGCTACAACGCGTCCTGAAACTATTTTTGGAGATACAGCTATTTGTATCAATCCGAATGATGAGCGTTTTGCCAATTTGAAAGGGAAAAAAGCAATTGTGCCTATTTGTGGCCGTGTGATTCCAATTATCGAAGATGAATATGTTGATGTAGAGTTTGGTACAGGTTGTTTGAAAGTGACTCCTGCCCATGACATGAATGATAAGACTTTGGGTGAAAAGCATAATTTGGAAATTGTAGATATTTTCAATGAAGATGCTACGCTAAACAGTTTTGGTTTGCATTATCAAGGAAAAGACCGTTTTGTGGTTCGTGCAGAAATTGCCCAAGAATTAGAAACGATTGGAGCTTTGGCTAAAACAGAAACGCATTTGAATAAAGTAGGAACTTCTGAAAGAACCAAAGCAGTAATTGAACCTCGTTTGTCAGACCAATGGTTCTTGAAAATGGAAGATTTGGTAAAACCGGCTATCAAAGCGGTTTTAGAGGAAGGAGAAATCAAATTACATCCAAAACGTTTTGAAAATACCTATGCGCATTGGTTGAATAATATCCGCGATTGGAATATTTCCCGTCAATTGTGGTGGGGACAACAAATTCCGGCTTATTTCTATGGGGACGGAAAAGAAGATTTTGTGGTTGCCGAAACTATTGAAGAGGCTTTAAAATTAGCTCAAGCAAAAACGTCTAATTCTTCACTTCTAATATCAGACTTGAAACAAGATGCCGATGCATTAGATACCTGGTTTTCTTCCTGGTTGTGGCCAATGTCGGTTTTCGGTGGGATTATGAATCCGGAAAACGAAGATTTTAAATACTACTATCCAACCAATGATTTAGTTACCGGACCGGATATTTTGTTTTTCTGGGTAGCCAGAATGATTATTGCGGGATATGAATATACCGGTAAAAAACCGTTTACCAATGTGTATTTGACAGGTTTGGTTCGCGACAAACAAAGACGAAAAATGTCTAAATCATTAGGGAATTCTCCGGAGCCACTAGAGTTGATTGAGAAATTTGGTGCTGACGGGGTTCGTGTAGGCTTGCTTTTGAGTGCTTCTGCCGGAAACGATATTATGTTTGATGAGGAATTGTGTAACCAAGGGAAAGCTTTTTCGAATAAAATCTGGAATGCTTTCAAATTGATTAAAGGTTGGGAAGTTTCAAATACTATTGCGCAACCGGAATCATCCAAAGTGGCAATCGAATGGTACGAAGCCAAGTTGCAACAAACGCTTTTGGATATTGAAGATAATTTTGAGAAATACAGAATTTCCGATGCTTTGATGGCGATATACAAATTGGTTTGGGATGATTTCTGTTCCTGGTTCCTCGAAATGATAAAACCAGGATACCAACAGCCTATTGACAGCATAACATTTGCGAAAGCGATAGCCATGCTGGAAAATAATTTAAAATTATTACATCCGTTTATGCCGTTCTTAACGGAGGAAATCTGGCAAATTATTGCACCAAGAATCAAAGAGGAAGCGTTGATTGTTTCGACCTGGCCGGAAATAAAACCATTTAATGCGAGTTTAATTACTGATTTTGAAAACACAATTGAAGTGATTTCTGGAATTAGAACGATTCGTAAAGACAAGAATATCCCGTTTAAGGATGCAATCGAATTGAAAGTGATTAATAACGATGCCACTTCCACTTATTATGATGCGGTGGTAACGAAGTTAGGTAACATCACTTCATTGGAATATGTTTCGGATAAAGTGGACGGAGCATTATCTTTCCGTGTAAAATCGAATGAATATTTTATCCCGATTACCGGAAATATTGATGTTGAAGCTGAAATTAAAAAATTAGAGGAAGAATTAAAATATACCCAAGGTTTCCTGAAATCAGTTCAGGCAAAATTGTCTAACGGGAAATTTGTTGCCGGCGCACCAGAGAAAGTAATTGCAAATGAAAAGCAAAAAGAAGCGGATGCACTTTCTAAAATTGAAACCATCGAACACAGTTTGGCCGGATTGAAATAAGTTTCGGTTTGATAATAAAATGTAAAAATCCCATTTGCTGAGGCGAATGGGATTTTTTCTAATTTTACAATTGTTTCAGGAACGTACATCTTTTTTTATGTACTACCGGATCAAAATGTTTCCAAAGGTTGTGAATGGCCACATTGTCTGCCAGTTCTGGTGTTCGGAAACAATTAACGATTCCTTTTTCTTTGAAAGTAGTATAGTATTCGTTGAAAATAATAGCAGTAACTGCTTTGTTTTGGTATTCCGGATGCACCCCAATCAGATAGAAAATCATGTCCTTGCTTTGTCTTTTTGCTTTCAGCAAATGAAGAAAACCGAATGGGAATAATTTACCTTTTGATTTTTGTAAGGCTTCGGAAAAAGAAGGCATCACAATGCTAAACGCAACAATGTTATGGTCTTTGTCTTCCACAAATTTGATGAATTCAGGATTGATAAAGCTGATGTATTTTTTCTTGAAATATTCTTTTTGGATATCAGAAATGGCTACGAATGAAGAAAGGGAGGAATAGGTTTCGTTGAATAAATCAAACATTTTGTCCACATGGGGCATTACCTCTTTGGTAGTTTTGAAATTCAGTGGATTCAATTGGTATCTTTTTTTGACCAATTCGTTTGCCTTTTGGAAAAAATCCGGTTTTACATTAGAGAAAGGGAATTTGCTTTCCAAATATTCTTTCTCTTTAGTAAAGCCCAATTGCTCAAAATGACGGGCATAATACGGATGATTGTACCAGGTGATCATGGTTCCAATTTCCTCAAAGCCTTCTGTTAGGATGCCTACTTTATCCAGATTAGAAAAACCCATTGGTCCTTCAATGTGTTCTAAATTATTTTTCTGTCCCAATTCATATACTTTTTCCAGTAAGGCTTTGGTTACTTCAATATCGTCAATCACATCAAACCATCCAAAACGGACTTTCTTTTTGTGTTGGTTGTTGACTTCGTTCCAATTGATGATGGCAGTAATCCGACCAACGACTTCATTGTTTTTGTAAGCCAAATAAAAATAGGCTTCGGCGTTCTCAAAAGCCGGGTTTTTTGTCTTGTCGAAAGTTTCTAATTCATCGGCAATAATGGGCGGAACCCAGTATTTGTTGTCTTTGTATAATTGAAAAGGGAATTTAATGTATTCAGTTAATTCACTTTTTGTTTTGGCTTCTTTAATGGTAATCATTGTTGTTTTTGTATAAATATTTTTATCCTCTTTTTGTTCTCTTGGCTCTGCGTACCGCTTTTTTAGATGATTTTGCTTCGCTGGCATCCATTTTTACTTCCTGGTAATTATCATCGTAGCGCCAAGAAAAGCCAATACCTCCATAAAATACAGATGGGGTGTCTTTGAAATTGGTGCTTACCGAAGCGTCAATTTGCATGTTTTTGTTTAGTAAATAAGCGGCGCCACCACGTAGTATAGCATCGCTGTAAAAGTCGCTTTTGTATCCCTGATTTTCTACAAACCCGGACCATTTGTCATTAATTCCTTTGGTTAGGGTAAGTACATAGCCATAACTTGGATAATCGGTGGAAATATAATCGGCAATAATATTGGTTACAAAAACCCAGGAACCGTCACCAAAATGATTTTGGGTAATCAGCATTACTTTTGGTGAAATGCTGGCTTCAGCAGAAAAGTAATACGGGTTATTGGCTAAAGTAAAATTAGCTCCGGCAAATACGGATACTGCTGGAATCAATTGGTGCCAGTCGAATTGGTGATTGGCTTTCCAGCTGTAGACATTTACTTTTTTTTCATAGTTTTTGAAAGGGTCGTAAATTAGATATTTGGCTCCCAACACGGTTTGTTTCAAAGCCGATTTGTTGGTTTCGCTATAAATAGTGGTGTAATCTGATTTTTGGTATTGCAGATCGGCAACCAGTTCCAGCTTTTCCATAAACATTCCCCATCTCAAGGTAGCGTCAATCCCTAATCCATTGGCATCATATCCCAATAAACGGTGGTTTTCATGAATGCTGTAGAAACCGGTTTCTATTTGTATCACCGATTTCCCAACACTAAAGGCAGACATGGTTTCGCCCGGTCTGTTAGAGTTAATTTGGTCAGTATGTTGCCCGTAATGCAAACTTGAGTTTAAAATCAGGGCTAATATGAGGGTGAATTGGAGTTTTGACATAATTGTTTTTGATTTAAAACTAATAACGCTGTCCAAATGTACTATATTTTATCATTTATTTAAGAATGATATTTTAATTTTGTCCCGAAGTTTCGGCTTGGATTTATTAATTTTGTTTAAAATTTTTTTATTATGCAAACGGCTTCTTTTTACGGTTTTATAAGAACATTATTTTATATTATCGCTTTCTATTATATCTTTCGTTTTTTGGCGAGATTGTTTTTACCTCTTTTACTTAAGAAAGTGGTAGAGAAAGCGGGTGAAAATTTTCAGCAACAACAGCAAAGATACCAACAAGGGACTTGGAATCAATCCCAGGCCAACGACGAAATAATTTACAATACCTCAAATACCAAAAATCCCCGCGAAACCAAAAAAGTAGGGGATTATGTTGATTATGAAGAAATTGAATAACCGTATGTGAGATTCAGTCGCATAATCAGTTTTATAACCAAAACCAATTCCTATTATTCAGATAATTGAATATCTGACCCGAGCGTCAGCGAACTGGCGAAGCAAACCTAAAATTATTCTATGAAGCAACTTCAAAAGTGCTATCCGCACGCTTTAGTCCTACTCGGATTCGTATTAATTTCCCTTATTTATTTTTATCCGGTTTTACAAGGGAAACAAATTTTTCAATCAGATATTGCTCAATATACCGGAATGGCCAAAGAGCAAAATGACTTTAGAGCGACAGAACACATAGAGCCGTATTGGACCAATTCAGCTTTTGGAGGGATGCCCACTTATCAATTGGGCGCAAAATACCCGCATGATTATATTGGGGCACTTGATGATGCGTTGCGATTTTTACCGCGTCCGGCAGATTATTTGTTTCTGTATTTCTTAGGGTTTTACGGATTGTTATTGGTCTTGAAAACAGATCCGTTGAAGGCTTTTTTTGGGGCATTGGCTTTCGGATTTTCTACTTATTTGATTATTATTCTTGGCGTAGGGCATAATGCCAAGGCACATGCGATTGCCTATATGCCATTGGTTATTGCCGGTTTTATTCTGGTTTTTAGGAAAAAATATATTTTGGGAGGTTTGCTGACGATGTTTGCAACCGCATTGGAAATTAATGCGAACCACTTTCAGATGACCTATTATTTGTTGATTTTTCTGTTAGTGCTTTCTGGGTATTTTATTTATGCCGATATAAAGAAAGGGACTTATAGAACGCTTTTAACTTCGTTTGGAGTTTTGGCCGTCGCGGGAATTTTAGCCATTGGTGCCAATGCGACCAATTTAATGGCGACAGCAGAATATGCCGATTTTAGTACCAGAGGGAAAAGTGAATTGACTTTTAATCCGGATGGTTCTAAAAGTGAAAACACCAGTGCGATGACTCGGGATTATATCACGGAATACAGTTACGGTCTGGCTGAAAGTTTTAATTTAATTGCCCCGAGACTTTTTGGAGGTTCTAATAGTGAGGCTCTTGGGAAAGACAGTGAAATGTATCAATTCATGATTGGGCAGGGGGTACCGGAATCGCAGGCTGCCGATTTTGTGACGGGAATGCCAACCTATTGGGGAGACCAGCCTATTGTGGCTGCTCCGGCGTATATTGGGGTGGTGGTTTTCTTTTTAGCCGTGTTGGCTTTGTTTATTGATGAACGCAAAATTAAATATGTTTTCTTGACTGGAGCCATTGTGGCACTTATTCTTTCATGGGGTAAAAATTTCCCGATAGTGACCAACTTTTTTATCGACCATGTTCCGATGTATAATAAGTTTAGGGCGGTTTCTTCGATACAGGTTATTTTAGAGTTGTGTTTCCCGGTTTTGGCGATTATGGGATTACAATCTTTTTTCAAACTTGAAAAACAACAGCAACAGAAAGGATTATTAGAGGCAGGAACCTTTGGTTTTGGAGTACTTATTATTTTGTTTTTGTGTAAAAGTATGTTCAGTTTCTCAGGAGAAGGGGATAGTTATTTTATCGAGAATTATGGGCCTAGTTTTGTTGACGCATTAAAAGCCGACAGAAAGAGTTTGTATAGCGCCGATTTGTTGCGATCCGGTTTCTTCATCTTCGTAGTGATTGGCGTTTTATGGTTGTGTATTAAGAACAAGATCACCCAAAATACAGCTATTATTCTTGTAGGTTTGTTTATGGTTTCGGATTTGTTTTTTGTTGCCAAAAAATATGTTTCTGCCAAGGATTTTGTCAGCGGTAGGGAAGTCGAGGTACCATTCCAGGAAACGCCTTCGGATTTGGAGATTCTTAAAGATACTTCCCATTATAGGGTATTTGAGGTGCAAGGGAATTTCTCCAGTGCCCGAACCTCTTACTTTCATAAATCACTTGGAGGTTACAGTGCGGTAAAACCAAGAAGGATTCAACAATTATTTGATTACCAGATTGCCAAAAACAATATGGAAGTATTGAATATGTTGAACGTGAAATATGTTATCCAGACCGATAAAGAAGGGAAAGAATTTCCAACCGTGAACCCGAATGCCAATGGGAATGCTTGGTTTGTTCATGATCTTAAATTAGTCAATAAGGCTAATGATGAAATGAAAATGTTAGAGATTGTCGATACCAAGAAAACAGCGATTTTCAACATTAATTTGTACCGTTCTAAATTTAGAAATGCCCGATTAAAGATAAATTTAGATACGACCGGAACCATCAAAATAGATACGTATAAGCCTAATTATATTAAGTATACTGCTACGACTCCAAAGGAAGGTTTAGCTGTTTTTTCTGAAATATATTATGAAAAAGGATGGAACGCTTATGTTGATGGTGAATTAAAGAATCATTTTCCTGTGAATTATGTTTTAAGGGCAATGTTAGTACCTGAAGGAAAACACACTATTGAATTCAAATTTGAACCACAAGTGGTACAAACCGGAAGCACCATTACTTTAATCAGTTCCATAGGGATGTTGTTGCTTTTAGTTGGTGGGATTTACTTGGAGAGAAAAAGAACAGAAAAAAGCAAATAGAAGCCAAACCAATGTCAGATAAAGAATCCAAGAAACTCTTAATAATTACCTACTATTGGCCGCCCGCAGGAGGGCCTGGTGTGCAACGTTGGTTGAAATTTGTGAAGTACTTACCGGATTTTGGCATACAGCCTATTGTGTATGTGCCGGAGAATCCTACCTATCCCATTGTTGATGAAAACTTGGTAAAAGAGGTTTCAGAGAAGGCTGTTATTCTAAAACAAAAAATATTCGAACCCTACCAATTGGCGGCGGTGTTTTCTAAAAATAAGACGAAAAAAATCAGTTCGGGGATTATTCCCAATCAAAAGAAACAATCCTTTTTGGATAAAGTGTTTCTTTGGATTAGGGGAAATTTATTCATTCCTGATGCCCGTGCTTTTTGGGTGAAACCATCGGTTTCGTATTTAGAAAAATATATTCTGGAGCATGGTATTGATACCATTGTAACTTCAGGCCCGCCACACAGTTTGCATCTCATCGGATTGAAATTGAAACAAAAATTGAGAGTCAACTGGGTGGCCGATTTTCGTGATCCATGGACCACCATCGGCTATCATAAATCGCTACGACTGTCTGATTATGCAGCAAAAAAACACAAAGCCTTAGAGTATAAAGTGTTGAATACGGCCGATACCATTTTGGTAACCAGTAAGACTACGAAAACAGAATTTGAAGCGATTACCAACAAGCCTATTGTGGTCATCACCAATGGCTATGATGTGGAAAAGGTTGAAAAACAAGCGTTAGATGCGAAGTTCAGTCTGGCACATATCGGTTCTTTTCTTTCGGAAAGAAATCCAAAATTGTTATGGGAAAGTTTGGTCGAATTAATTGATGAAGTACCTGATTTCAAAAAGCATCTGGAGATTAAATTAATTGGTGCGGTCAGTCAGGAGGTTTTAGAGACAATAACACAATTTGGTTTGAATTCCTATCTGAATAATTTGGGATATGTTTCGCATGCTGAGGCCGTGGCCCATCAAAGAAAATCACAGGTTTTACTGTTGATTGAAATTAATTCGGAAGAAACCAAAAGTATTATTCCAGGGAAATTGTTCGAGTATATGGTTTCCAATAGACCGATTATTGCCATTGGTCCCAACGGTTCCGATTTTGCCGAAATCATAACCGATACCAATACAGGAGTGTTTTTTGACTATTCGGAGAAATTGAAATTAAAAAGTGTAATTTTGAGCTTTTATAATCAATTTTTAGAAGGAAAATTACAGGCGGATGGAGTAGGTTTACAGAAATATTCCAGAAAAAACCTGACCAATGAATTGGCAAAACTTCTAACCTCTAACCTCTAACCTCTAACCTCTAACCTCTAACCTCTAACCTCTAACCTCTAACTTCTAACCTCTAACCTCATAAATGGGAATAGTATTAAATCAGTCTTTAAAGAATACCATTATTACCTATATCGGATTTGCCATCGGAGGTATAAATACCATCTATTTATATCCCGTTTTTCTGGGAGCAACCTATTACGCATTGACCAATTATATTTTATCTTCGGCCAATGTGATTATGCCATTATTTGCTATCGGAATGCAAAATACTTTGGTAAAATTCTATTCCCAGTATGAAACCAATGAGGAGCGATCCCGGTTTTTATCATTTACGGTTTTATTTCCTTTACTCTTGATAATCCCTATGTTACTGATTGGATTATTTTTTTATGACGAGATTTTGTTCTTCCTGTCCAAAAAGAATATCATCGTCAAAAATTATGTTTGGTTTATTCCGTTCATCGGATTGTGTATGGCGTATTTCGAGATTTTTTATGCTTGGTTAAGGGTACACATGCATTCGGTTTTTGGGAATTTTATTAAGGAAGTAGGCTTGCGACTGGCTTCATTACTTTTGTTGATAGGCGTTTATTACAATTGGATCGACGTCGAAGGATTCGTATACGCAACAGCAGTTGTTTATTTATTGGCATTTTTGGTAACGATGTTTTATGCATTCAGTATCCAGAAACCGGATTTCCAGTTTACAATACCTGAAAACACAAAAGATGTTTTGGTTTATACCTTTTATATTATTTTATCGGGAAGTGTGGCCAATTTACTTTTAGATGGGGATAAAATGATTCTCAATCAGTATATGAAAATTGAGAATATCGCCTATTATTCGGTGGCAACTTATATTGCGTTGGTGATTTCAGTTCCCAGTCGGGCGATGCATCAAATAGTGTATCCCATCACAGCCAGATTGATGCATGAAAATAACCATGATGCCATGAATGATTTGTATAAAAAGACTTCGATTAACCTGCAAATTGTTGGAGGCTATGTGATGCTCGGGATTTTTGTCAATATCAACCAACTTTATGAAATGGTTCCCGAAGAATACGCCGGAGGAATTATGGTGGTTTTTATGATTGGATTGTCAAAATATTTTGATTTGATATTGGGCAATAATAATGCGATCATTTTTAATACCAAATACTACAGGGCCGTTTTGTTTTTAGGGGTTTTGTTGGTAGTGATGACCGTGGCTCTAAATATGGTTTTTATTCCTATTTATGGAATTATAGGCTCTGCATTTGCGACTTTGTTATCTATCACTTTATACAGTTTGGCAAAGTTGCTTTTTGTTGTTAAGCGACTGCACTTGTATCCGTTTACCAAACAAACCGTGTATTCGATGATTATTACTGCAATCCTTTTTGTAGCATTTTATTTTTGGGAATTTCCTTTTAGTCCGATTATTTCTATTGTATTAAAATCTATTTTAATTACAATCGCCTATGTGTACATTAACTATAAATTTGTGATTTCAGAAGAGATAAATAATGTTATCGATACTGTTTTGAAGAAGCTTAAAATTGGGTAGTTTGGTTGAAAATCTCTCAAATGTTAATCACTAAAAGTGGGTATTTTTTGGGTCTGGATTATTGTTAACTTTGTGGTTCATTAAAAAAGTTAATCGCTTAGATAATTTATCCCCAATAATTATGAAAAGCCCAGTCTGTACAAATTCTCTAACTGATGAAAATTTAATTAAATTTTCATCTATTCTGGCCAGAAAGACCAATGATGGTTTTGTGGTTGTAGAACGAAATGATAAATTGCCTTACGCAGTCTTATTGAAAAAAGAGAAACGTGTTAACCATAGTTTCAATTTTATTATCTGTTGTATGACACTTGGTTTGTGGTCTGTTGTTTGGTTATACATCAGCAAAGTTTCCTCCAAAGCAAAAAAGATTCTGGTGGCAATTGATGAGGACGGTAATCCGTTTGAAGAAAAATGTTATATGGGCTAAACTTAATTCCGTAATTTTTCTTTAAGATATTGTCCGGTAACGGATTCTTTTATTTTTATAATTTGCTCTGGCGTTCCGGCAGCTAACAATTTTCCTCCGTTTTCACCTCCCTCAGGACCTAAATCGATAATCCAGTCGGCACATTTGATGAGATCCAGATTGTGTTCAATCACCAATATCGAATGGCCTTTCTCTATCAAAGCCTCAAAGGAAGCCAATAATTTCTTGATGTCATGAAAGTGCAGCCCAGTTGTAGGTTCATCAAAAACAAACAGTGCTTTGTCCTTGGTGGCTCCTTTTACCAGGAAAGAAGCCAATTTGATTCGTTGTGCTTCTCCTCCCGAAAGGGTAGACGAAGATTGCCCCAACTGAACATATCCCAATCCTACATCCTGAAGCGGTTGTAATTTCTGGTTTATTTTGGGTTGTTTGTTTTTTTCGAAAAAAGCCACGGCATCGTCAATTGTCATGGTGAGAATGTCATGGATGTTCTTATCAGCAAAAGTGACTTCTAAAACATCTTTCTTGAACCGTTTACCGTTACAGGTTTCACAAGGCAATTGCACATCGGCCATAAAGACCATTTCAACATTGATTGTTCCTTCTCCGTTGCAGCTTTCACAACGGCCTCCATCCACATTAAAAGAAAAATGTTTGGCCTGATAGCCTCTTATTTTTGATAATTTCTCTTTGGCAAACAAATCCCGAATATCGTCATAAGCCTTGATATAAGTCACCGGATTAGAACGGGAACTTCTTCCTATAGGATTTTGATCGACATATTCAATATGCTTGATTTGTGAAAAAGAACCGCCAAGTTCACTGAATTGACCCGCTTTTTCACCGGCATTTTCCAGCTTTTTCTGCATGGCAGGAAACAGGATTTTCTTGACAAGCGTACTTTTTCCGCTTCCCGAAACCCCTGTTATGACGGTTAAAACATCCAGTGGGAAAATAACGTCAATATTCTGAAGGTTGTTTTCCCGCGCCCCTTTTATTTCTATAAAATTCTTGTAGTTACGACGTTTTTTGGGAACAGAAATTTCTAAATTACCATTCAAATATTGGGCAGTTAATGAGGTTGATCGTAAAATCTCATCATAAGTGCCTTGAGCGACTAATTCTCCGCCAAACGAACCTGCTTCGGGGCCAATATCAATAATCATATCGGCAGCCTTCATGATATCTTCATCATGTTCCACTACAATAACGGTGTTTCCTAAATCGCGTAACGATAATAATACTTTGATGAGGCGTTCGGTATCTTTTGGGTGTAAACCAATGCTGGGTTCGTCTAAAATGTACATAGAACCTACTAAACTGCTTCCGAGTGATGTGGCTAAGTTGATTCGTTGGGATTCTCCTCCGGAAAGTGTAGCCGAGTTTCTGTTTAAGGTCAGATAATCTAAACCCACTTCAGTCAGAAAGGATAATCGATTATTGATTTCTATTAATAATCGTTTGGCGATTTGTTTTTCGTAAACATCTAAATCTAAATTCTTAAAAAATGTAGCCAGGTGTTTTATTGGTAAATCAACTAAGTCAGAAATATTTCTGTCGTTTATTTTTACATAGGAAGCTTCAATTCGAAGTCTTTTCCCTTTACAGACATGGCATTTGGTTTTGCCACGATAACGGGAAAGCATTACCCGATTTTGTATTTTGTAATTTTTATCTTCCAGTTCTTTAAAAAAATCATTTAACCCTTGAAAATACTTGTTTCCTGTCCAGAGTATTTCTTTTTGTTCTTCGGTCAATTGATAAAAAGGTTTGTGAATCGGAAAATCAAATTTATAAGCATTGTTTACGAGTTCGTCCCTAAACCAACTCATACTTTCACCACGCCAAGGATAAATAGCATTTTCAAAAATGGATAAGGAAGTATTTGGGACGACCAGTTCTGCATCAATTCCTATGATATTTCCGTAACCTTCACATTCCGGACAGGCACCATAAGGATTGTTGAAGCTGAACAAATGAACATTAGGTTCCAAAAAAGAAATTCCATCGAGTTCAAAATTATTTGTGTAAGTGTATATTTTGTCGGAATCTAATTGTTTTAAATGGCAAATTCCCTTTCCTTCATAAAAAGCAGTTTGCACCGCATCAGCTAATCGATTATAAAATTCTTCTTCGTCTTTAACTACAATTCGGTCAATGATAAGAGAAATATCTTTATTGTCTAAGGAATGCATGTTGGTTCCTTCGTGTGTAGAAGAGAACTCATCCAAACGGATCATTTTATCATCCACTAAAATTCGCGCAAACCCCTGTTGTAAAAGTATCTTCAGTTTGTCTTCTAATTGTCTTCCTTCTTCCAGATGGATAGGGGCAAGAAGGAGCCATTTGCTGTTGGATTCCAGTTTTTGGACATCATTAATGACATCGCTAACGGTATTTTTTTTGACTTCCCGGCCGGAAAAAGGGGAATAGGTTTTTCCAATTCTGGCAAAGAGCAATTTCATGTAATCGTAAATCTCCGTAGAAGTTCCTACCGTAGAACGGGCATTGGTGGTGTTGACTTTTTGTTCTATGGCAATCGCGGGAGCAATTCCTTTGATGTATTCTACTTTAGGTTTGTCCAGTCTTCCAAGGAATTGTCGGGCATAGGAAGATAAACTTTCTACATAGCGCCGTTGTCCTTCTGCATACAAAGTATCAAAAGCCAAACTGGATTTTCCGGAGCCGGAAAGTCCGGTAATCACCACCAGTTTATTTCTGGGAATCACAACATCCACATTTTTTAAATTGTGAACTTGGGCACCTTTGATAATAATATTTTTCTTTGGATCTAATGTAGAAAGGTCAGCTTGCATAAAAAGAATGGAATTTTTACAAAAGTAATCAATTTTCATTTGGTAGTAGGAGGTGAATAAATCCTAAATTATCGTTATTAAAGCTGTTTTTTAAACATTGAAACGGGAATAGTTTTTGAAATTATTCTTAATTAAAAAAAAATGAAGACTAAATTAAAACTAAATTGACTTTAGGAGGTCTAACTTATTGATTACAGATGGCTAAATTTTTTTTAATATTTTTTTTAACAAATTTTTCATCCAAAAGTTGAAATTTCTTAATTTAATTTGCTGTTTACAGTAATTATTTGCTAAATTTGACTTATAACATAATAATCTTAAAATTTACTATAGCCTATAGCACAAAACTACTTTTTAGAAAATTTCACCAAATTTTAATCAAAAACTAAAAGGTATTACTATGGCTAGTATTGAACTCCCAGATGCTTTATTGGTACAGGAATATGTAGAAGGTAATGAAAATGCTTTGGCTACATTAATCAAAAGGCACGAATCCAGAATTTACGGTTTTATATATTCGAAAATTTCAGACAGAGATATTTCGGATGATATTTTTCAGGACACTTTTATCAAAGTTATCAAGACTTTAAAATCCAATTCCTATAACGAAGAAGGTAAATTTCTGCCTTGGGTAATGCGAATCTCCCATAATCTTATTATTGACCATTTTAGAAGAAACAAAAAAATGCCCATGTTCAGGGAAACCGAGGATTTTTCTATTTTTTCTATAATGACAGATGATTCCCTTACCATCGAAAACCAGTTGATTAGTGACCAGGTTGAATTGGATATAAGAAATCTAATTGAAGAATTACCGATTGATCAAAAAGAAGTTTTGGTAATGCGAATGTACCAAGACATGAGTTTCAAGGAAATATCCGAGATTACCGGAGTGAGTATAAACACCTCTTTAGGAAGAATGCGCTACGCTTTGATGAATTTGAGAAAAGTGATTGATAAACATCAAATTGTTTTGACCAATTAATAATAAATGGATTTATTTCACGTTGTGATATAAAACAAATTTATTTATGGCTAAACTTTACTTTAAAAAATCATTAGTTTCCAATACTATGAAACCAAGAAAAGAAGTGATTTCTTTTTTGTTAAATTATTCAAAGGCGTTGAGCATGATAAAAGTGGCGGACAATAGTTTCGAAATTATTTCTAACTAGGGAATCCCTACAATGTTTGCTAAACCGTAAAAAAATATTTTCCCATCCTAAGGGTATGTATTGATAAATTCCACTAATTTCAATTTAGATTAGTGGAATTTGTTTTTGTTCCAATTCCTTCAATATTGATTTTCTACCGATGGTCCGGGTTATGATGTCTTTTTCTAAATTCCATCCTCTTGCGGGAGAATATTCCCGTCCATACCAGATAATTTGGAGATGTAGGTCATTCCATAGTCCTTCGGGAAAAATACGTTTGGCATCTTTTTCTGTTTGCACCACATTTTTTCCGTTAGTCAAATTCCAACGGTACATCAATCGGTGAATATGGGTGTCCACAGGAAATGCCGGTACGCCAAAAGCCTGTGACATGACTACACTGGCCGTTTTGTGTCCCACAGCCGGTAATTCTTCCAAAGCTTCAAAACTTTGCGGAACTTTTCCTCCGTGTTTTTCTATCAGAATTTGTGATAAGCCATGAATTCCTTTCGATTTCATGGGTGATAATCCACATGGACGTATGATTTCCTTGATTTCTTCCACCGACATTTTTACCATATCATAAGGGTTATCCGCCTTGGTAAAAAGTATCGGTGTGATTTGGTTGACGCGCACATCGGTGCATTGTGCTGAAAGTAAAACCGCTATCAATAAGGTGTACGGGTCTTTATGGTCTAACGGAATTGGAATTGTGGGATATAATTCTTTTAACGTATTTATAACAAATGTTACCCGTTCTTGCTTTGTCATTTTTGTAATTTT
Organism: Flavobacterium sp.; assembly: GCA_036676965.1. Classification (GTDB taxonomy): domain Bacteria; phylum Bacteroidota; class Bacteroidia; order Flavobacteriales; family Flavobacteriaceae; genus Flavobacterium. The sequence continues at coordinate 23,159 of JAKFBW010000053.1, forward strand.
ATAAAAAGTAAAAATAGTATAATTTTTAGGATGTGCCTAATCCAGCTGTTCCTTATAAGTCCTTCTTCAAAAATCCTTTTTTTCTAAGTTTATAAAGGAGCTTCCTGCCGGTCGCTCTTTATAATCAAGAAAAAATAGGTTTTTTCAGTCCGGGGCTTTCCATTACCATCTGGGGTAGGGACAATAACATTGACAAATTTAAATAACAATAATAATTTCAAATTTTAAATAATTAATTTTCATAACCCATAACTCAAAAACATGATAACATTAAAAAAAGGAGATCAAGCACCCGATTTTTTCGGAATAGATCAAGACGGTAAACAACATCAATTAGCTGATTATAAAGGGAAAAAACTGGTTATTTTTTTCTATCCAAAAGCCAATACTCCGGGTTGTACCGCAGAAGCTTGTGATTTAAGGGATAATTATGCCCGTTTTCAGGCCAATAATTATGCACTTTTAGGAGTAAGTGCCGATGATCAAAAAGCACAGGCAAAATTTAGAGATAAATTTAACTTTCCTTTTCCATTATTGGCTGATGAAGACAAGTCGGTTATTGAAGCTTTTGGTGTTTGGGGACCAAAAAATTTTATGGGACGAGAATATGACGGGATACACCGAACGACTTTTGTAATTGACGAAAACGGAATTATAGATGAGGTGATTTCTGATGTTAAAACAAAAGCACATGCAGATCAGATATTGAAATAAATAAAAAGTGAAAGAGCCACAAAAAAAAATATATTTTTTTTTGTGGCTCTTTCTATATGGAATAACCTAATTAATTATTCTCATTCAAAACTTTGCTGGGTTCATATCCAAAAAGTTTTTGCTCTTTAATAATTTCTGCAATACCGGAAGGAAGCATGTTTTCCCAGCCGGATCTTCCCTGACTGATCATATTTAGAACTTCTCTGGAGAATATATTCAAAATAGTTGGATCATAGTCGACAATGTCAATAACCTTACCGTTGAATTTAAAGAATTTATACAATTCTTTCATTCTAGGATGTACTTTTAAATTTTCAGAAGTAATAATTTCTCCATCTTCCCCTATCATAGGGTATAAGAATACTTTCATATCCCGGAAAAATAATTTTCCAAAGGCTTCTAAGATCCCACCACTTAAATGTCGATAGTACTTTTCGTCAAAAATGTCCACTAAGTTATTTACCCCCATAGCCAATCCCATTCGGGCTTTGGTGTAATTAGAGAAATATTCTACTACTTTGTAGTATTCCTGGAAATTCGAAATCATTACGGTTTGTCCTAAAGAACACAGTAATTCGGCGCGATCCATGAAATCACGTTCGTCAATCTCCCCATCGGAGCGTAAGTTGGATAAGGTAATCTCAAAAACTACCAAAGTGTTGTCTTTTTCCACTTTATTCTCTTCGAGAAACATTTTTAATGATTTCTCATACATATCCATATTTACTTTTGTAACCGGGCGGAAACTTCCCCTGAAAGCAAGGATATTTTTTTTGTATAAAATGGCTGCCGGAAGAATGTTTTTCCCTTCAGGATTAAACATTACGGCATCAGTCATTCCGTTTTTAACCAATTGTAAGCTCATTAATCGGTTGTCTACATGGGCAAAACGCGGTCCGGAAAAATTGATGGTGTCTATTTCTAATTGGTCTTTGTCTAAGTGATCGTACAAATAGCGTAATATTTTTTTTGGATCATTGTATTTGTAATAGGCACCATAAATTAAATTCACCCCAAGAATCCCTAAGGTTTCCTGTTGCAATCTGGCATCTGTTTCTTTAAAGCGGATATGAAGAATGATTTCATTGTAATCTTCTGCCGGATCAATTTGGTAGCTGATTCCTACCCAGCCATGTCCTTTGAATTGTTTTGCGAAGTCTATAGTCGCTACGGTGTTGGCGTAGCTAAAAAACATTTTGTTGGGATGCTTATCCCGACTTAGTCTTTTCTCGATTAAGTCAACTTCATGGGCAAGCATTTTTTTGAGTCGGCTTTCGGTTACATAACGTCCGTCTTTTTCTTCACCGTAAACGGCATCACTAAAATCTTTATCATAAGCGGACATGGCTTTCGCAATAGTTCCGGAAGACCCACCTGATCTAAAAAAATGTCTTACTGTTTCTTGTCCGGCACCAATTTCAGCAAAAGTTCCGTAAATATTTTCATTTAAATTGATGCGAAGGGCTTTGTCTTTTATGGAAGGAACTTGTACAATGACCTTGTCTCCTTTTAATTTTATTTCAGTACCCATTTTTTTTTCTTTAAATATGGCTATTATGATACAAAGTTAACCAAATAGCTTTCTAATAAAAGAGAAATAACCCTATTTTTGTAAAAAAATTATAATAAATTGAAGGTATATTTTTTAGGAACTGGAACATCGCAGGGCATTCCAATAATAGGTAGTGATCATCCCGTATGTAAGAGTACAGACAGTAAAGATAAGAGGCTTCGGGTTTCAGTTTGGGTTAGTTGGGATAACTATTCCTATGTCATTGATTGTGGTCCGGATTTCAGGCAACAAATGTTAACGGCGCAATGTCAAAAAGTAGACGGAATTTTATTCACCCACGAGCATGCAGATCATACCGCAGGATTAGACGATATTCGCCCTTTTAATTTTAGACAGGGGGAGATTCCTATTTTTGCGCATCAGAGGGTAATTGATAATTTGAAACAACGGTTTGATTATGTTTTTGAAACCGTAAACCGGTATCCGGGAGCACCTTCCGTAAAAACGATTGAAGTTGTTAATAATAAGCCTTTTGCTGTAGGAGATAAATTGGCTATCCCGGTTAATGTTATGCATGGCGATCTTCAGGTTTTTGGCTATCGGATAGATGATTTTGCTTATTTAACAGATGTAAAAACGGTTGAAGAACAGGAGATTTCAAAACTTAAAAATTTAAAAGTGTTGGTCGTAAATGCCTTACGGGAAACACCCCATGATACGCATTTTAACTTGCAGGAAGCACTCAATTTTATTGCTTTGATTCAACCGGAAAAAGCCTATTTGACTCATATCAGTCATCTTTTGGGTTTTCACGAAGAGGTACAAAAAAAATTACCTGAAAACGTTTTTATTGCTTTTGATAATTTAGAAATCACCCTATAATTTTACTTAAATAATGAAAAAATCATTTTTACTTTATGCTTTTATTTTAACGGTTCTTCTGAATATATTCACCTATATGTTTTATAGTAAAGAGGTTGATTTTGAGAAAAAAAGATATGAAAAAACAACCAAAAAATTAAGAGATAGTATTACTTCAATTACGACTCAATTCAATGAGGCTAATTATTTTTCATTGGAAAAAAATGAAAATGCCCAGAATTATTTTGATTCCGAAAATTCTGAAAAAATGATTCCGTATGAAAAGTTGATTCCGTATGAAAAGTTGATTCCTTATGTAACCGAAAAATTATTGGATTTCAATTCAAATCCTAACGGGAATCCTTATGTGGGTCAGGATAAAATCGGGGAGAATAAGTTTATTGTCAACAAGGTTAAAATTCTGAATCACCGTTGGATCATCGCTGATTTTAGTGACGGGGAAATTTGGGGGGAAGTATTGTTGAAGTATTTTGTAAATGAGGATCAGAGTATTTCGTTTGAAGTCAATCAGTCCTTATTGTATCAAAAATAAAGAGTTGGTTTTCAGTCGCAGTTTCCAGTACTCCATATAACAGAAGACTGCGACTGGATATGTCACTACTTTTCAAGCAGCCAATTCCTGAAATCATAAAAATTCTGTGGTGCCACGCCATGTCCCACGGGATATTCTTTATACACCACAGGGATTTTTAATTGGTTTAAAATATCCGGTGTATTTCTAGCCCATTCTACAGGGATAACCTGGTCAACGGTACCGTGTGAGGCAAAAATCTGAAGGTTTGTGAAATTATTTCTTTCAAAACCTTCTGTGATAATTTCAGTATTCAAATAACCGCTCATCGCGACCACTTTCTGCACTTTTTCCGGATACGAAAGTGCAACTGCATAACTCAAAATAGCCCCTTGGCTAAAGCCGATTAAAGCAACATCTTGAGCGTCTATTGGATAGTGTTGAATCAATTCATCTATGAAAGTTGCGATTGAGTCCCGGGATACTTTAGCCTGTTCATGATCTGAGAATTTATTCTGGTCGGCATCAAAATTGATGGCATACCAGGCATAACTTCCATATTGTAAATCATAAGGAGCTTTGGCCGAAATGATATAATAGTGTTCCGGAAGTTCACTCGCAAACGAAAATAAATCTTTCTCGTTGCTGCCGTAACCGTGCAGTAAAAGTAAAAGCGGGTTCTTGTCTAATTTTATTTTTGGTTCTCTGATGAGGTAATCAAGGGATAAATTCATGATGTTAGGATATGTTTGCAAACCATTTTTGATATAATTTCCCTACCAGAGGAATTGGTCTTGTTTCACCTTTTATGGCACTTACAATTCCATATGCCCATAAAACAGAGATGCAAATCCACATTGGGACAGAAATCAGTAAACTGTCAAAATTGCTTATAATCAGTCCTAACGAAATAAAAGTTACCGTCAATCCCAATCCTTGACGAATATGGAATGAGGCAAAGGTATTTTTGTCTTCTGAATTCATAGACATGGCGATAAAGACACCAATTCCCAGAATATAACTGGTAATGGCTGCTGGTTTGCCTTTTTCAATAGAGTTATTCATTTTATTATCCTAAGATTAATTGTCCTTGATTAATGATTCCGTATGCCTTGCCTTTTGTTTCTATGCCAAGGAAAGCGGAGTTTTTAGATTTTGATAAAATAGAAGTTTTGGTAAATATACTTTTACCTTCGGGATTGAATAAACTGATGTTTGCTTTTTCGCCTTCCTGTATAGGATGATTTTCTATTCCGAATGTTGCTTTACCGGAAGTCAGTTTTTCGATTATTTTTTCTAAAGGAAGAACGGTCATCAAAGCACCAAAAGCACTTTCTAAACCAATGGTTCCGTTTTTGGCCATATCAAATTCCATTTTCTTATGTTCGATGTCAATCGGATTGTGATCGGTTGTAATCATATCGATGGTGTCATCCAAAATTCCCAGTATTAATGCTTTTCGGTCTTCATCTGTTCGTAATGGTGGAGTAACTTTATAACGCGTATCAAAACCTTCCAGTTTTTCGTCAGTCATCACTAAGTGGTGTACCGCAACACTACAGCTTACATTCAATCCTTTGGTTTTGGCTTCTTTGATTAATTGAACTGATTTTGCAGTTGAAATGGTTGGGATGTGCAATTTTCCTCCGGTGTATTCCAATAAAAATAAATTTCTCGCCACTTGAAGTTCTTCGGCTAAATTCGGGATTCCTTTCAATCCTAATTGGGTTGAAACTACGCCTTCATTGACCAAGCCATTTCCTTTTATTTTTTCATCCTGGGCAAAAGCGATAACCAGTCCGTCAAAATTTTGAACGTATTGTAACGCAATTTTCAACAAGTTGGCATTGTCTAAACTTTTGGTATAATCGCCAAAAGCTACCGCACCCACATTTTTCATGTCGTATAACTCGGCCATGTCTTTACCTTCGCTTCCTTTGGTTAAAGCTCCGATAGGGAAAAGTTGGGTGGCTTTGTTGTTGGCACTGTTTTTTACAAAATTAACCTGAGATTGATTGTCAATAATCGGGCAGGAGTTTGGTTGAAGTGCTACTGCCGTAAAACCGCTTTTGGCAGCTACATCCAATCCATTGGCAATGGTTTCCCGGTCTTCAAAACCAGGTTCACCAAGTGAAACACTACTGTCAAACCATCCTTGGGAAATATGCAGGTTTTCCAGTTGTACTTCCTCTGCATTTTCAGCATTGGCCAGTGAAGTTCCTATTTTTTTTATAAATCCATCTTCAATTAAAAGATCTGCTTTTTGGTTGTGAAAAGTACTTTTAGGATCAATTATTTTGGCGCTTCGGATGATTAGTTTCATATGTAGTGTATAGATGCTATTGTTTTAAATTTTAAATTCCAAAAATTAATTTATTTCAGAAATCGTATAATTGTCATTTCGGTTATCAAAAAGAGCAGTGCAAAGATAACAAACCATTTCCAAATTTGATGGTCTGTTCGGTTGGTTTGTAAGCTGTCAAAAACAGAAGTAACAGAAGGGATTATTTCATATTCGGCCAATACATTTTTATTTATTTCAGCCAGATTGCTTTCGGTTCTATTGTAGTTAAAACTAATGTTTTCGATAAATTCTTTTTGACTGTATATCTTGAAATTTCCGGCTTCTTCCGGATAATCATTAAAAATTAATTTTACTTTATTATTGAGGATTTGCTGAATGGGAATAAATTGTTCTGCATCATTTTTTACGGTTAAAATAGCATCTTTGGTCAGGGAAACATCAACAAGGGATGTGTTTTTATTTCCGATAGTGAAGGCATTAACCGCACTTTTTTTATTCGATGTTGCCATTTTGTAAAAAGTAGGAACTATAAGTGGCGACAATTGAAAATTTGAATTCAGGGTGTTTATGGGGGCAGAAAAAAGATAAATATCGGCCACCCCGTTGGATGAAGAACTTAAAAAAGCAGTTTGATCCTGGTTGTAAAGTGCTACAGGAGCTGAGCCTGAAATAATGAAAGAACTTTTGGTTTTTGGATATTGAAAATTAGTGATTTTGTTTTCGAATACACCGCCAAATAATGGATGATTGAAATTGATTTTAGTAATCAGTTTTTCTGTTTTATGAAGGGGTTTGAATTGTATAGTACCAAAATTTGACAAAAAGGGATTTATATTTTGGATGGTGGTTTTTTCAGATGGAATAACGATAAGATTGCCTCCTTTTTCTACAAAAGATTTCAATGTAATCTGCAGGGCTTGTGGAATTTCTTCCAGTTCATTCAAAACAACGGTGTTTTGTTTTTCAATCGCGTTGTAATCTAAAGATTTGATATCCGAATTGTGGTAGTTGAATTCATCATTAGTATAAATCCGACTTAAAAAATTGCTTTTTTCAGTTTCTCCTATGCTTAGAACGGTTGTTTGGGACGGATTAGCAATGCTGAAATACAAGGTGTTGTCATAGATGAGTCCGTTATCAATGATTGATACATAACCATGGAAATCCCGTTTCGGAATGGTGAAATTCAGTGTTTTTTTTGAAGTCTCAAAATTAGCCGCTGTTTTGGCAATGAGCTTGTTTTGATTGTAGATGGCAACAGAAACCGGTTTGAAATCATTGCCATGATGGGATAATTCGACACTGATGTCATAGAAATTATCCAGTGTTTCATTGATGTAGACACTGTCAATGGAAGTGTTGTTTTTTTGTTCTGCTGTCGGAATGATAAAATAAGGTGTGTTATTGGTATCGAAATTTTTTAAGTCTTTGAACCCAATACCAATAGCATCCGAAATAATGATAATATCTTTTTTGAAAGCCGATTTGTGATTTTTTATTTGGCTGACAATATTATCCAGTTGAAAAGGAGTAGCGCTGTATTTTATGTTTTGGAGCGAATTGCGAATTGATTTTATATCAGTATCCCAATATTGATCCGAATTGGTCAGGAGGGAGAATGTTGCATTTTCGGGTGTTTGTTCCAGCAATTCCTGAACGGCACGTTTCAATAATTCCCCTTTTTTGCCTTTGGCTTGCATACTGAAAGAATTATCCAAAACAATATACATTTCGTTGGTTTTGTTTGTAGTGTCTTTGGCATCAAAATAAGGTTGTGCAAATGCCAAAACCAGCAATGTAATCAATAATAAACGGCAGGCTAAAAGCAGCCATTTTTTTATTTTAGAACTGTTTCTGGTTTGGATGGAAAGCGATTTTAAGAAACGGACATTCGTGAAATATTCTTTTTTAAAACGACGAAATTGAAACAGATGAACCAAAATTGGTACAATCAACAAGAATAGGAAGTATAGAATTTCGGGATGTTTAAAATGCATTCGGATATTGGGATTACTTCACTGTATTTGTTTTTCAATGGAGTTTATTAAATTTTGTAACCAAAAATACAAATTTGTTGACAGTTTAAGTCCATGATTGTATAAAATTTCAATTCAGGAGGCTGTTGCGATTCTTCATAAATATTGTGTATTTTAGCTTTTCTTTAAAAATAACAACATGAAAAAAATATACAGTGTTTTACTCCTTATTTTGGTGGTAGCGGCTGTTCAAGCCCAGAAAAACAAATTAAATTTAATTATAGGGACCTATACCAAAAGCTGTGAAAGTAAAGGAATTTATGTGTATGATTTTGATGTTGCAACAGGAGAACTCAATTACAAAAATGCAACGGAGAATATTGTGAGTCCGAGTTTTTTAACGGTTTCCAAAGGCAATGATTTTATTTATTCGGTTAATGAAAATGGTTCGGCAAGTACTATCAGTGCATTTGGATATGATTCCGCCAGTGGTCAATTACGTTTTATCAACAAACAAAATGCTGTGGGTGCCGGTCCTTGTTACATTATTAATGATGATAAAAATGTAATTGTGGCAAATTATTCCAGCGGAAACATTAACGTTTTTGGAAAAAATACTGATGGAAGTATCACTGAGGCGAAGCAAGTGATTCAGCATTTTGGCAAAGGAATCAATCCGGATAGGCAAGAAAAGCCTCATACCCATATGGTTTATTTCTCACCAGATCGGAAATATGTTTTGGCTAATGATTTAGGAAATGATAAAGTCTATTCGTATTCCTATAATCCCAATGTTTCGACGGATGTTTTACAAATTAAAGATACTTTTGCTGTAAAACCAGGAAGCGGGCCAAGGCATTTGACTTTCAGTAAAAACGGTAAATATGTTTATCTGTTACAAGAATTAGACGGCTCGTTAACGGTGTTTAATTATGCTGATGGCATATTAAAACAGATAGAGGAAAACACTGTTTTAGCTCCTGACTTTAAAGGAAAATTCAAAGCAGCCGATATACACATTTCGCCTGACGGAAAGTTTTTGTACGCTTCGAATCGTGGGGAAGCCAATACGATTTCGATTTTTAAAATCCTGAAAAACGGAAAATTAGCATCCAAAGGGCAAACAAGCTGTTTGGGAAAAGAACCCCGTAATTTTGCGATTGATCCAACAGGTAACTTTTTGTTGGTTGCCAACCAATATTCAAATGATATTGTGGTTTTTAAAAGAAATAAAAAAACTGGAATGCTTACGGCTACCGGGAAAAAAATAGAATTGTGTAGTCCGGTTTGTTTAGTGTTTACAAAACAGTAATCCGTTTCCAGTCGCCGTGTTCAGTTGATACTGCGACTGATACAGATTTTAATCTATTTATCTTTTTTCTTCTTTTGGGCTCTCGTTTTCAGCATGTTTCTATTGACAGAGCCATGTGTTTTTTTCTTGGTTTTCGAAGGGCCACCCAGATTTATTTTTTTGTTCTTTTTGGATTTTTCCTGGAAAGCACCCTCTCCGTCCAGTTTCACTTTTTTCATCAGGAACTTAACGGGTTGTCTGTCTTTTTCCGGTTCAATCAGTTTTATGGAAATTTCGACTTCCTCCGGGAAAGGTTCCATTTGGAGCTCCATATTCATCAGCACTTCGACTTCTATTTTAGATTCTTCTTCTCTAGGAGTCACAAAACTGATGGCGGTTCCCGTAGCATCGGCACGACCGGTTCTACCAATTCGGTGCATGTAGAGTTCCGGAAGTTCCGGCATTTCAAAATTGACCACATGGGTAATGTTTGAAATATCCAAACCTCTGGCCATGATATCTGTAGTAATCAGTCCGCGTAAATTTCCTTCCTGGAATTCAGCCATCGTACTCAAACGATAATTTTGGGATTTATTCGAGTGAATCACTCCAAATTGACCTTCAAAGGCTTCTTCAATCCGGGTATGAAGCATATCTGAAATCTTTTTATTATTAACAAAAACCAGGACACGACTCATGTCTTCATTGGTTTCTAATAAATGTTGCAAAAGATTGACTTTAGTATTAAAGTTCGGAACGTTATAGGTGATTTGTTTGATGTTTTCCAATGGTGTTCCGGAGGCAGAAAGGGTAACCTCTTCCGGATAATCAAAATAATCATTCAGCACGGCATCGACTTCATCTGTCATGGTAGCCGAAAATAATATGTTTTGACGTTTGGTTTTCATCATCGCCAATAAGGCGGTTAGTTGCGTTCTGAAACCAAGATTTAACATCTCGTCAAACTCGTCAATAACTAATTTTTGGGTTTCATCAAAACGGACTACGGCATCTAAAGCCAAATCCATCGTTCTTCCCGGGGTTCCTACCAATATATCAACGCCTTCATAGACGGCTTTTTTTTGTGTATTGATGTTGACTCCACCATAAATCCCCAGTGTTTTAACAGACATGTATTTGGTCAGTTTCTCGACTTCTTCCACGACCTGTACCACTAATTCACGGGTGGGAACCAAAACCACAATCTTCGGGGTATTCGTATTGGTAAACTTATACAGCTTTAATAGCGGTAACAGGTAAGCAAATGTTTTACCGGTACCGGTCTGGGCAATTCCCATCATATCCCGACCGGACATAATCACCGAAAAAGATTTTTCCTGAATGGGAGTAGGAGTTACAAATCCCAATTCATCGATTGCTTTTTGTACTGATTTTGGAAGATTGAATTGCTCAAAAGTATTCATAAAACGTAAATTTTCTGCAAAGATACGCTTTTTCTAAGGATGCCCATTCTTCTTGTTTTTTTTGATTTATTTGAATTTTAAATCCCAGATAACACTAAAGGAATAAATCCAGAAATAACTTCCTTGCTCAAAACTCTTTTCCTGATGGCTGCTAAGTTAGCATGTCCAGATATTTTATAATATTTTATGATGCATTAGTCATTCCTTTTCGAACCATTTCACCCCATTTTTTCTTTTTGTTAAAATAGTAATCATAATTCCCTCTTATGGCGGCATATAAAATAAATGGGTGAATTACAAAAGGTTCCAAAAGTACGATAAGTATTAATTTAAAACCGATACCCTTTTTTTTGTATTGGTGATAGGTAAGTTCTTCAGAAATGATAGCCACAATAGAAAACAAGATGTTAAATAAATAGGCAACAAGGATAAAAGCAAATGTGTAATCCCATCTTACCTCATTAAATATAACAAGAAATATAAAATAAAGCAATCCGGTAATTTCTACTACAGGTGCCATTCTTTCAAAGAAAAACCAATACGGATAACTGAGTATTCCCATGGATTTGTATTTTGGATTGAAACCAATTTTCCGGTGCTTTTTTAGGGTTTCTATGGTGCCTCGAGTCCATCTGTTTCTTTGAGAAATGAATGTTTTATAATTATCGGGAGCTTCTGTCCAGCAAAGCGGATCCGGGATATAGGCAACTTTATATTTTTGTTTTTGGTCTTCCATATAGCCTCTCATCCGGACAATAATTTCCATATCTTCCCCAACAGTGTTGGTGTCGTATCCGCCAACAGCAATGGCTGTTTTTTTATCAAATAAACCAAATGCACCAGATATTACCAGTAAACCATTCAGTCTGCTCCAAGCCATTCGACCTAATAAAAAGGCTCTCAAATATTCTAATATTTGTCCTTGTACCAGTAAATTTTTAGGAAGATTTACGTCAATTAATTTACCTTCTTTAATAATACATGAATTTGCAATTCGAATTACTCCACCTGCAGCGATTACTTTTTCATCTGTAATTTCCAGAAATGGTTTAATCATTTTTTGAAGGGCGTCTTCCATCAATAAACAATCTACATCAATACAGGCTACATATTTATTGCTACTGATATTTAATCCCATGTTTAAGGCATCGGCTTTTCCCCCGTTTTCTTTATCCACAACAATCAGCTTTTCAAAAGCTGGATTAGTTGATTTGAAAATTCCTTTTCTAAATGGTTTTGTTTTTATTTGCTCATCGATAAGAAAATTAACTTCAACGAGACTGTACGCTTTTATAAGTTTTTCTAAACTATCGTCTTTACTTCCGTCGTTTATAATAATTACATCATAATTTACATAATGGCTTGATAACAAAGAACGAACATTTTCAACAATATTTAAGCTTTCATTATATGCCGGGGCAATGATTGAAATAGACGGTGAAATACTTGAAGATAATATTTCGGTATAATTGACAAAGCTATTTTTTTTCATGTATTCAATCGTTTCAATAACTGATATTATAGCTAATACAATATAAGATGCCAAAGTAATTGTGGTAAAAATAAAAAATAAATAGTGAACTGTAAGTATAAAGAGATCAAAGGTACTTGTATTCATAGCTTAAACCTGAGTTCGATTAATATTTTTGTAGAAAAATTTGTATAAAAAGGCAGGAATTAGTATGTTTAAAGTGCTGATTTAAAAATTCCCTTATGATTTGTTTTGATAAAAATACTGAAATATTTTGTGTTACTGATGAGTTTTGTAAAAATTTTGAAAAAACAACCGAATCTTTTATTATTGGAAATAAACCAAGGAGAAAGCCTAGAATGAGTACTGCGGAGGTTATTACCATTTACTATTTATTTCATTTAGGAGGCTTTCGTTGTTTTAAACGTTTTTGCCTCTTTTACGTCCAAAAACATTTGCAGGATGATTTTCCGAAAACCGTTTCATATAATCGCTTTGTAGAACTTATGCAATCTGTTTTATTGCCGATGACTATGTTTGCAAAAACTTGTTGTTTAGGAAGTTGTACTGGTATTTCGT
>JAKFBW010000054.1:0-84751 GCA_036676965.1 Flavobacterium sp.
TACCCAATTCCTGACGAACAGCATCCAAAGCTTTATTAGCCGTAGCGTAATCTGCCGCTGAAAAGAATACAATATCCCCAACTTGCGCATCAGTCGCTTTTATAATTCCTGCTGCAATTTCTTCACCCAAGAACTTAATAATTGGCGATTGCAACTCCTCTTCATTCACAATAATATAAGCCAATCCACCTAAACCGTGTTGTTGGGCAATAGCAGTCAGCGCTTCGATTTGACCTTTAGACATACGCTTGTTTCCTTGCTCTTGAGCCGAAACTTTGATACACTTTACAATTCCACCTTCTTCAATTGGTTTAGAAAACACCTGAAAAGTAGTATCTTTTACAATATCGGTAATGTCTTGCATTTTTAAGCCGTAACGCAAATCGGGTCTGTCACAACCATAGAAATCCATTGCATCTTTATAGGTAATCACTTCAAACGGACGTAAAATCCACTTGTTACCGTATACTTTTTTAACTACTTCATTAAATATTTTGGTATTCAAATCTATAATTTGCTGCATACTGGCATACGCCATTTCCATATCCAATTGCGTAAATTCCGGTTGACGATCCCCGCGGGAATCCTCATCCCTAAAACAACGTGCCACTTGGAAATATTTCTCGTAACCACTCACCATCAACATTTGCTTGAACTGCTGTGGCGCTTGTGGCAATGTATAAAACAAACCAGCTTGTTTACGTGTAGGAACAATAAATTCACGTGCTCCTTCATCGGTTCCAGCACTTAAAATCGGCGTTTCAATTTCTAAAAACTCTTCAGCATCTAAGATATCACGAATTAACTTAATTACTTTATGACGGTTTACGATAGCTCGTCGCACTTCTTCGTTTCTGTGATCCAAAAACTTGTATTGAAAACGAATCGCTTCGTTCGTTTTTGCAGCTCTCTTAATTTCAAAAGGCAATGTTTTAGATAAGTTTAAAATTTCTAAAACAGAAGTTTCCAATTCAATTTTACCAGTACGTAAACCTGCATTATAATCATCTTCATTACGGCCTACTACAATACCTTTTACCGAAATTACCGATTCCGGTTTTAATTTCACTAATTCATCAATATTAGGAAATGATTCTCTACTAATACGGATTTGGAAAATCTCATAACTTGAATCACGCAAATCAATAAACATCAATTCTCCGTGGTCACGAACACTCGCCACCCAACCAGACAACATCACTTCTTCACTGATGTTTGCTTCTGATAATTGTGAAATCTTATGTGTTCTATACGTATCTTTTATAACAATCGGAATTTCAGGAAGTGCTTCTTCTTGACTTTCTTTTTCTTGCGAAATTGGCACGGACAAGTCGCGATTTGCTTCCGAAAATGGTACGGACAAGTCGCGACTTGTCCCTACGCTTAATTTATCTAAAATAATTTGACGAATTACTTTTCCATTTGCTCCTTTTCCAATAACACCTAAAACTTTACCAACTAAAATACCAGCTTTTCCTTGATTCCCTGCTTTAATATCATTGGCAACCGCTTCATTTTCTAAAATTACAGTCGCAATTACTTCTTGGATTTTTTCCTCAGAAATAGAATTTTCCTCAAAGTACTTGTTATAATCAAAAGCAGCATCTTTTAAATAGCCCGTAATGGCATTTTGAACCAAAACAGCCGTGATTTTTTCGGCCTTAAACAATACAAAAATGGTTATTAAATGCTCTATATTATGGATTTTAGCGTAATCTTCAGCCTTTATGTTATTGGCCAAAGTTTTAGCAACAAACGACGGATCTTTAATTTCGTTATTTAAAGTGACGAATGTTCTTGAACGCAAAGCATCTGCCGTAAAAAATTTAGCATCCTGAGGTAAAACCCCACCAGTAATTAAAATAGACTCCACCGCAAAAGGCAAAGCGCTTGTATCCACCTTAATCGCCTCAATCTCAGCTTTAATATTTACAAAAGGTAAATCTGGCTCAGAAATAAAACGATAATCAGCTTCAAACTCTTTTTTACGCATCACTTTGGTTTGCTTTAAATCAGCATCCCACAACACCGTAGTTTGATCGGGTCTAAACTCTTTGTGCTCGATATAATAATTGAACTGTTTCTCCACTTCTTCTTTCAAAGCTTCCACCATAAACTTAAAGGAGTTCAAGTTTTTGATTTCCGTTCTTGGATTCAATTCGTAACTGTGTTTTTTGCGTAAAGACACAGAAACATCCGATTTGAATTCTCCTTTCTCCAGATTCGCTTCAGAGATCCCCAAGTTTTGAACAATACGTTGAATGTATTGGGCATAAGTTGAAGCATCTTCAATATTACGGATACAAGGTTCCGTAACAATTTCAATTAGCGGAACACCTGCTTTGTTAAAATCGACTAACGAAATCTTCTTTTCGTGCATCAACTTTGCAGCATCTTCCTCGATATGAACCTGGGTTAAATTCACTGTAAATTGAGTACCGTCATTTCGGTAACAAGAAACATGTCCGTCAGGAATGATCGGATTGTGAAATTGCGTTATTTGGATATTTTTTGGGTTATCCGGGTATTCATAATGCTTTCTATCCCAAGATATTACTTCGTTACTAAATGACGAGTCCACCGCTTTTCCAAAATAAATTGCTTTTGTAATTGCTTCTTTATTTAAGGCAGGTAAAACGCCCATTTGTCCCGTACAAACAGAACATATATTTTCGTTTGGTGTTTCTATTTCTTGATTGGGACAAGAACAAAACAACTTGGTTTTGGTATTTAATCGAACGTGAGTTTCCAGTCCAATTACCAATTCTAAATCGTGGGCTTTTAAAGCCGCAGTTAATTGCTCCAATTCCATTATATCGTATCTTTTAAGAAGTTAGCAAACTTCAACACTAATTCATCATTATTTTTTGCTGCAGTAATTTGCAATCCAGTACTTGTTCCCTGTGGCACAGTTAAAGTTGGCAACTGCCCTAAACTAAAACCAACCGTATAGGCATCTGATAAATACATCGCCAACGGATCTTTTAAACTGTCTCCAATTTTAGGTGGCGTACTTGGCGTAACCGGTGATAAAATGATATCAACCTCTTCGAAATCCTTACTGAAGTTTTCAGAAATCTGATCTCTTAAAGCCAATCCTTTTAAATATATTTCATCCGAAAAACCTTGTGACAATACCTGGTTTCCACCTACAATTCTGCGTTTTGTCTCTTCTGAAAAATTTTCAGAACGGGTAACGGCATAGGTGTCAATCAAATTCTCCCCTTCAATACGGTTACCATAATTTGTTCCGTCCAGACGAGATAAATTGGAAGCCGTTTCTGCCATTGCTAACGTATAATACGTTGAAACTAAAATATCCGATTTGAAAAAATCCAATTCCTTTACTTCAATTCCTTTGGCTTTCAGTTTTTCAATGCTTGCCAAGAAATCAGCTTTTATTTGGGTATCAATGGCATCACTTTCAATAAAGTTTTTAAAATAACCAATTGTTTTTACAGCGGAAGTTGCAATTGCTTCTTCGCTAATTGCTGATGATGTGATTGAAGTTTGATCTTTTGGATCTTTTCCACTCATTACATTCAACACAATTCGAATATCTTCAATGGATTTAGCCAATGGACCCACACAATCCGTAGAAGATGCGTAAGCCATTAATCCAAATCTGGAAATTCTTCCGTAAGTAGGTTTTAAACCATAAATATGATTATAGCCGGCAGGCTGACGAATCGAACCTCCTGTATCTCCACCAATAGAAAAAACGGTGTATTCTTTTGCAACGTTAACTGCAGATCCACCACTTGAACCACCGGCAACTAATTCCGGATTGATAGCGTTTTTCACAGCTCCAAAAATGGTGTTTTCACTGGAAGACCCGTGACCAAAACTATCGCAGTTTTCTTTCACCAATGGAATAGCACCTGCATCCAATAATTTTTGAATGGCAGTAGCCGTGTAAGGAGATTTATAATTTCTTAACAATTCAGAACTTGCAGTTGTGTAAGTCCCTTGCAACATATACACATCTTTAATTCCAAAAGGAATTCCTTCCAGCAAACCTATTGTTTCCCCATTTGCAATTTTAGCATCTACTTTAGCCGCTAATTCCAGAGCCAAAGTATCCAATAAAGAATTTACAGAGTTGTATGTGTTTTGTTTAAGTAAGTCTAATTTTTCTTGTACCAAAGCCGTACAAGTGATTTGTTTTGACACCAATTGTTGGTGTATTTTTTTTATCTGAGAATCCATGTTTATCCTTCTATAACTTTAGCAACAACTAAAAAACCATTTTTCTTGTTCGGGAAATTTTCTAAAATGAGTTGTTTCTCCATAGCCGAACTCTCTATCACAACATCCTCTCTTAAATCACTTACAGACACACAATTATGATTGACATTATTCAAGGAATTATTATCTGATGGATGTGCATTCTTGATTACATCAAATAATTTGTTCACGCTCTCGGAAGGCTGTGCTCCTTTAATACTCGACAAGACGTCGACTGTCATTATTTTACTCATAATTTTAATTCGTTTTTAAGTCAAACTTTTAAGCTGGCGAATTTACGAAAGTTTTTTTTAGGGAATCCCATTTTTTTAAATGATTTCAGATGCATAAAAACCAAAGTCGTTAGACCTAATCAAACTTAAAAAATGGAACACGAATTGCAAAAATGAAAGCAACGCAGATTATAACGGATTTAATACAGAATTCATCCTATAGCTTTGAAAAAATAAACTAATCCCATAACTATAAGCATCATAATTCCGATCCAATGTTTGAAATTCCCCGCTTTTACCTGAAACTTATAAAGCTTATCATTTTCAGTAACATCCTTATGCCAAAGCTTGTGAATTTTATAAAAAGCAAAAGCAGATACGAACCATGAAAAACTACATATTAAATACCAATAATCCATAAAAAAATACCAATAATCCATAAAATCAATTAATTTCGTCAATAGTATACTTTGTTCCATTAATTTCAAAAGTAAAACCTACTGCATTTCCCATTAACTTACTTCCCAACGGCGATTGTGGCGACAAGGCAATCACATTTATTCCGTCAATAGTTATTTTTGGCAAAGCCAAAGACAGATACAAATAAATCCCATTGGCTCTTGCCAAACTCCCCAAAACGATTGTTTTTGCAATTACCGAAGCATCAATTTTGTCCAAAACTGCTTTTTGCTCCAACACTTCTCTTAGTTTAGTATTGAATTTTTCCTGTTCCAAATGCATCATTGATAAAGCCGTTTCGTGTTTATCGCCTGCTGAGCCTTTCGCATCATTTTTAGAATCCTCGGTCAAAGCCGAAATCATATCCCGGAAAGCATCAATTCGATCCTGAACCAATTGCAAATAATAGGAATGTATTTTTTGTTTGAAAGTCATAAGATTTTGCCACTAAGGCGCTAAGTAAGAAAGCTTTTTAATAAAAAAAAAAAGCGGAGATTGTTTTTGCGTTTCTGCTCCCTCCCCCCTTCGGGGAGGGCTGGGGTGGGGATTTAAAAATCAAATTTATAATTCGCGCCCACCACTATCTGAAAGCCTTGAACAGGATAATCCAACCATTTTTGATACGCCTGATTGGTAATATTATTGGCTCTTAAAAAAGCGGTCAACTGATCATTATACTTATACCCAACATGAGCATTCAAATCAAAATAAGAAGGTAGTTTTACCGGACTTGGCTGCACTACATAAACAATATCCGTATTCAATTTTTGATCTTTGCGTTCCCCAACATAGAAAACTGAAAGTCCACCATACCATTTTGGGGTTACGTTAAAATCAATCGATGAATTGATTTTTACCGATGGCAGGTTCCACGCTTCCTGTTGAAAATCGTTGGTATAACTCATAAAACTTCCTCCAACACCGAAAGTTACATCATCTGAAAAATCAGCTTTCAAATCTCCAGAAAAACTCACCGTACGCATATCGTCGTAAACCACCTGCATAGAATTCCCAAAAGCATAATCTTCATTGGATGCATCCTCATTATAATCATTGCTTTTAAACAAGGCCTTGTTTCGTTCGTTTACATACGAAGCCTTAACATTGTAACTCACCGTATTGGCCAATTTCCCTTTTAAACCGGCATAAATATCGTATTGCCTGTCCGTTGGCATTACATTTAATGTAGGCGACAGAAATGGATTTTTGGCTACAAAATTCTGATACGAGTTTTGCTCTAAATTTCCTTCGGCTCCGGCATAAAAAATCATTAAATCTTCAACCAGATTGTACGAAGCGGTAATTTTTGGATAAATTAAAAATTTACTGTTATCACTTTTAATATCCAGGCTATAAAAGAAGGCAGCTCCAAGATTCAATGCCCAACCTGATTCTTCAAATACAAGACTTGGCGCCAGACCAAAATTGGTAAAACCATATTTTACAGGAGAAGTATTGTCATTGGCATAATTCTTATCAAACTTTCCGGACACATAATCAACCGTCACATCGGTCTTGATTACCTCATCCATGACATTGAACTGCAAAGAAGGTGTAACATAAAACCTGTTTTCGGAAGAATTGAAAGAATCCGAAAAATGACTGAACTTAATATTCGCCTCATTAGTCAAATCTCCGTTAAAACTCAATTTTCCACCCAAATGAATGGTATTATAACTGTGTTGCGGATCTATTCCTCCGATTAAATCAGTCCTATCCGATAGTGTCAAAGTATTTCCAAAACCTTCCGGTAATCCGTACCAATTATAATTTTGATTTTGAAAACCCAAATTAAAATTGCTTGACATGCTTTTGTAGTTCCCACCGTAAGTCAAATCTATTGAAGTATCCGAAAAATGATCGTCCAGCTCAAGATCATTAATTCCTCCCTGAGAAGAAAAATGACGAAACATCCCTCCTACATAATCATTATCACTTAATTTTTGGGTTACAAACAATTCCCCGTTCAATGTTCCATAATTACCCGCACCTAAAGTCAGGTAATTATCAAACAAATTGGGCTCCACTGCCTTATCCACCGCTTCCGCTTTTCCTTTAGCGGGTGTAAAAATAGAGGCAACCGGAAAAGAGAAAATGTTATAATTAATTTTTTCCTTCTTAGCATTCCCCTCATCATCCAATGCCGGAACTTGTTGAATTTTAGAAGCATCAGAAATTGTCGGAGTATATGCTTTTACCACATTTACCTCCTCAGACGCTATAGTACCTTCCTTTTTTTGGGCAAAAGAAAACTGAAAAATCAGTATAAACAGACCTATTATTATTTTATTTTGGAAATTGAATTTCATATCTTATTTTTTAATGTGAAACACTTTGACAGGCTCAGTGTGACAACGTTTTAAATTAATTGGTTATCGAAGAATTCGTTTTAGACTCTTCTGATTTAATTCGACCCAATTCTGTTTGGGCTTCGGTAACGACATCTGAAAAATCTTTGAAATTCTCAATAACATTCTCCAAGATATAAGTAGCCTGAAAACTGTCTTTCAATGCATAAAAGTTCTTGGCCATGAGAACCAATCCCTTTGCCCCGAAATAACGGTACGAAGAATAATTTTTAGCCAATTTTTGAACGGCTGTATTTGAACTTTCAAACTTCCCTTCCTTATTTTTAAAATAAGCGTCATAATACAAAGCCTCTGCCGCCAACTCTCCACTGGCAATTGACAAGAGTTTGGCATACGCCAGCTTCGCTTTTTGCTCCTCTCCGGTTTGCATCGCCGAACGGGCAATGATAATTTGCGCATCACTTTTTACACTATCATCGGTTTTAGGATTATCCAATACTTTCTCGGCATAAACCACCGCTTTCGGGTAATCCTGTTTGTCGTAGTAACATTTCATTAAATTCGATTGGGCAAAAGTTTTATTCTGGGCCAAATCAGCTTCCGATTCTAAACGAACCAACAATCCGATGGCTTTGTCATTTTCTTTGTTTTTCAATAAAACCTGAGACAGCCTGGCCAAAGATTGTTCCGTAAATTCATTTCTAGGGGCTGCTACCACATGTTCGTAGTACGGTATTGACTTACTCTCTAAGCCTTCTGAAAAATACAATTGTGCCAAATAAAAATTAGCCTGTAAAGCGTGGATTCCATTTGAAAAACTGGACAAATAGGCCGTAAATCCGGCAATAGCCTGTCTGTTATTATTTTGCTCAAATTGTTTCAACGCCGATTCATAGGTATCATTATCCAATTCGGCATCGGTAACGGCTATAAAATCCAAGGTTTTAACCCAAGTGGCGTATTCACCCACATTTCCGTTATCCACATAAATCAATCGTGCGGTGGCTACTGCTTCTAATGCTTCCGGAGTTTTAGGAAAATCGGACGCTACTTTTTTAAACTTGGTCAAAGCCAGATTGTCCCTGTCTGAATTATAATAAATCAATCCCTGACGCAATATCGCCTTGGAAGCAAAAGTCCCTTTTGGGTATTCGGCAATCAACCGGTCATAGGTTTGTAAAGCCAAATCTTTTTTATTCGTCGCCGTATAAGTATTCGCCAACTCATACAACGCATCGTCACGATATATGGATTTGGAGAACATTTGTAAAAACGAATTCAAATCTTCTGTTTTCTTGTCATTTCTCCCCACAAAACCATAACTCATTGCTTTTTGAAAAGCAGCATAATCGGCATCTACACTTTTAAAATCGACTACTTTATTATAAGCTTCCAATGCCGGCCAATATTTAGAAGTCATGTATCTGGAATCTCCCAAGCGCAAATACGAATCTATCAGACGCACCTTGTCATCAGAACCTTTTTCTACCTGTTTTTGAAAATAATTTGCAGCCTGTTCGTAGTCTTTCAACTTAAAATTAGCATATCCGATATTGTAGTTGGCATTTTTATATTCCGGTGTTTTTAATGCTTCACTGGAATTTAAAAATTGCTTATAACTCAACAAAGCGCTTTTATAATCCCCTAAAACATATTCAGTTTCCCCTTTCCAAAAAGTGGCTCTGGCAGTAAACGCCGGGTCGATTTGCACATCCAAAGATCTTCCGAACATCTTTGCCGCTTCCTGATAATTCCTGTCGGTATACAATTCCAATCCTCTGTAGAAAGTCACTTTTTGCAAAGCTGATTTATTTTCCGGACTTTTATTTTTCTCCAATAAAGCTAAGGCCGCTTTGTAATTTTTGGAAGAAATATAGGAATCGATCAACAATTTCTCCACTTCAGAACGGCTGGCATTATTCGGGTATTTCGTTATAAAATTCAACAAAACGGTTGGAACGTTTTGATAGGAATTCCCAATATCATAACTCAATTTAGCATAATTCAAACTCGCATCTTCCTGTATCACCAGATCAAAAGTCATTTCCGAGGCATTTTTAAACGCATTCAATGCCTGCTGTTTTTTATCCAGTTTCAGATAACTTTCCCCTAAATGATAATAGGCATTTTGAGCAACAAAATCTTTCCCGTTTATAATTTTATTGAATTGGGCAATGGCATTCTCAAAATCATTTTGCTTGTAATAAGCATATCCCAATTGGTAATAATCCGTATTATTCCACTTTCCTCTTTTGCCTTTATACTTCGACAAATAAGGAATCGCTTTGGCATATTCTTTCAAATTAAAATAACTCTCCCCGATAATTTTATTCAATTCCGATTGTTCAACCGCGCTGGACTTCCCCATCGCTTTCTCTCCCAATTCGATTGCTTTTTGGAAATTTCCTTGTTTAAAATTCATGTCAGCCTGATAATACGACATTTTTTCTTTGTACTTATCATCATCTGAAACGGCATCAAAATACTTTGTCGCTGCTTTATAATCATCACCCTCATAAGCCATAAAACCCAGATAATATTTGGCTTGTGAACCGTATTCGGCGGAGTTCACCACTTTATTCAAATAAACGGCGGCTTCTTTTTTCTTTTTGGAAGCAAACAAACTATAGCCTTTTTGAAAATTAAATTTATCTCTATCCGCAGCACTCAACTGATTTTCATCCACTTTTTCAAACCATTGCATGGCTTGGGCATAATTTCCCTGATCGAAATGATAATGTGCCAACTCCGTAAAAGCACGATTGTTTTTTCTGCTGGTTGGATAATCCGACACAAAACGCTCCATCAAAACGGCACCATTGTCCTGATGCAACTGAATTACAGAACTGGCTTCATAATAAGCACAATCGGATTGCAGTTCATCACTGACCGCTGTTGATTTCACTTTCTCAAAAATAGTTAGCGCTGCAATGTATTGTTTCTCTTTATACAAGGAAACCGCTTTGTCAAAATCTTTTAAATCATGGGTATATAGCGCTGATTTTTGTGCCGAAAGGGAAAGAGACATGACAAAAACCAATAAAAAGAAGAACCAATAAAATTTACGCATTTTTATTTATTTTTAATATTCAAATGTATCATTTTCTATCGGCTATAACGGATTGCTGTTTGCATTTATTATGAACAATTATTTTAACAAACAATAATTCAGGGTTTCGCTGCATCAAAAAAATTTTTCCAGAATGATTATTGATAATTGACAATTGATAATTACTTTTACCCCATAAACAAAAAATACTATGTCACAATCTGTACTGTCTCTAAAAAACGCAACCATTTATCAAGAAGATAAAGTCATTTTATCTAATGTAAATCTAGAAGTAAACCACGGCGAATTCTTGTATATTATAGGGAAGACAGGTTCAGGAAAAAGTAGTTTAATGAAAACCCTGTATGCTGACCTGCCGCTCACAGAAGGCGAAGGCCATGTGGTTGAATATGATTTAGCCACCTTAAAAGAAGACGACATTCCGTATTTGAGAAGAAAAATTGGTATTGTATTTCAGGATTTCAAATTATTACCGGATCGCAGCATCAAGGACAATATGTTATTTGTTTTGAAAGCCACCGGATGGACAGACCATGAGGAAATGCTCCACAAAATTGACGAAGTACTGGATAAAGTAGGCATGAAAGAATTTGTAAACAAAATGCCACATCAAATATCAGGAGGAGAACAACAACGTGTAGCAATCGCCAGAGCTTTGCTGAACGACCCTGAACTTATTTTGGCCGATGAACCTACCGGTAATCTTGACCCTCAAACCAGTGTAGAAGTTTTAGGTGTTTTAAAAAAAATAAACGCCAACGGAAAGACCATCATTATGGCGACACATGATTATGCCTTACTAATGAAATTCCCTTCCAAGACATTGAAATGTGAAGATGCTAAAATTTTTGAGGTAGTACAGAGAACCGTTTAAAACTTAAATTATTATTTTTTATACGCCAATCCTAATTTAAATAACCAGGCTGTTTCCCCAGTAAACATTAAATTTTAGAATCTCTTGAAACAAATCACTTCAATTCAAAATCCATTCATAAAATCTTTGGTATTATTACAGGAAAAGGCAAAACAACGCAAACAGACCGGTACTTTTTTGATTGAAGGGAAACGCGAAATTGCATTGGCGATTAAAGGGGGTTATGAAATTGAAACCCTTTTATTCCTGCCGGAAATTTGTCCGGAAACCGAAGCCAGAAAAACATCCAAAACGGGTGAATTAATAGAAATCAATGCAGCGGTTTACCAAAAACTGGCTTATCGTGATACTACAGAAGGTATTTTGGCTGTAGCCAAAACAAAATCGTTACAATTGGATGATTTACAATTATCCGAAAATCCGCTACTCCTTATCGCCGAAGCCCCCGAAAAACCGGGAAATATTGGTGCCCTTTTACGAACGGCCGATGCCGCAAAACTGGATGCGGTGATTATTGCCAATCCAAAAAGTGATTTATACAACCCCAACATCGTGCGTTCCAGTGTAGGCTGCTTGTTTACGAACCAAATCGCAACCGGAACCACCGCCGAGATTATAGCCTTTTTGAAGGAACGAAACATCAATTTTTATTGTGCCACACTGCAAAATTCGACTTCCTACCACACACAGGACTATACCAAACCAACTGCTTTGGTCGTAGGAACAGAAGCTACTGGATTAACCCAGGAATGGCGCGATGCTGCCACCCAAAACATCATCATCCCGATGCAGGGCGAAATTGACAGTATGAATGTTTCGGTCGCCGCAGCCATTTTGATTTTCGAAGCCAAAAGACAACGGGGATTTTAGATTGTAGCATTCGAACTAACAACTAAGGATTCAAAGACTAAGGACTAAATTTGAAATCAACAATTCAAACTCTTGCATATCTACCAACTTATACTTATTTTTAGAAAATGAACCATGCCGCTATGACAGAAATAGATATCGAAAAAGAAAACAAAGCAATTGCCCAAGAATATAAAGAGTTACTTCGAATCAGTTATCAAACCCTGAGCACCGAAGACAAAAAACTGATTCGTAAAGCTTTTGATGTTGCCGTAGACGCCCATAAGGAACAACGCAGAAAGTCCGGTGAAGCGTATATCTTCCATCCCATTGCAGTGGCCAAAATTGTAGCCTCAGAAATAGGTTTGGGAGCCACCTCAATTGCTGCCGCATTATTACATGATGTGGTAGAAGACACCCCTGTTACCGTAAAAGATATTGAACGCCTGTTTAATCCAAAAGTTGCTCAACTTGTTGAAGGATTAACCAAAATTTCCATGGTTCAAAAAGACATGAATGCCTCGATGCAAGCCGAAAATTTCAGAAAAATGATCTTGACGCTTAATGACGATGTGCGTGTAATCCTTATAAAAATAGCCGATCGTTTGCACAATATGCAAACCATGGAATCTATGGAGGATCATAAACAGATCAAAATCGCATCGGAAACCTTATACATTTATGCTCCGCTTGCCCATCGTTTGGGTTTATACAATATCAAAACCAAACTGGAAGATTTGGGATTAAAATATACCGAACCGGTTATTTACAACGAAATTCTCAGCAAAATAAAGGAAACCAAAGAACAGCAGGATGCATACATCAAAGACATTTCTGATGTGCTAAAAACGGCTTTAGATGCCGAAGGGGTCGAATACATAATAAAAGGGCGTCCCAAATCAATTTATTCTATCCGTAGAAAAATGAAAACCCAAAGCGTAAGCTTTGACGAAGTCTACGACAAATTTGCACTTCGCATTGTTTATAAATCCTCCCCCCATGACGAAAAATTCCTGGCCTGGAAAATATACTCGATAGTAACCGACTATTATCGTCCGAGTCCAAGCCGGTTACGAGACTGGATTTCTTCCCCAAAATCAACCGGTTACGAAGCCTTGCATATCACTGTAATGGGGCCAAAAGGGCGTTGGGTAGAAGTTCAGGTTCGAAGTGAACGCATGGATGAAATTGCCGAAAAAGGATACGCAGCCCATTACAAATATAAAAATGGAGGCGGTGAAGAGCACGGGCTCGACGTCTGGCTTAATTTATTGAGAGAGGCCATCGAAAATTCAGAAACCAGTGCGGTAGATTTTGTCGAGGATTTCAAAATGAATTTATATTCTAAAGAAATCTATGTTTTTACCCCAAAAGGTGATATCAAATCCTTGCCTAAAGGAGCCACTTCTCTTGATTTCGCGTTTAGCATCCATTCTGAAATCGGAATCAAAACCCGCGGAACCCGTGTAAACGGAAAATTAGTCCCTTTAAATTATGAATTAAAAAGTGGAGATCAGGTAGAAATCATTACTTCTCCCCATCAAAAACCAACGATAAACTGGTTAGACTATGTAACGACTTCCAGAGCCAAAAATAAAATCCGGAATGTTTTAAACGAAAACACCAAAAGAATTGCCGAGGATGGGAAAGAGTTGCTGACCCGTAAATTAAAACATCTCAAAATCACCGTAAACGAATCGGTCATTAACGAATTGGTCAACTTTTTCAGATTAAAAACCAGCCTGGATTTGTTTTACAGAGTGGGCGTTGGCTCTATTGACAACCAACAGCTCAAAGATTATGCGGCCCAAAAAAGCAATACTTTAATCAATTTCTTTAAAAGCAAAATCAAACGAACCGGAAATACGGCCGATGAAGATATTCATAAACCAATTCTGCACAGCAATTATGACATGTTGGTTTTCGGGAAAGAACAGGACAAATTAGATTACAAACTCTCTAGTTGCTGTAATCCAATTCCGGGAGACCAGGTTTTTGGATTTATCACCATCAATGAAGGAATAAAAGTGCACAAAAAAGATTGCCCTAACGCCATCGCACTGCAATCGAATTATGCGTATCGCATCATGCAAGCCAAATGGATTGATTCGACCCAACAGGAATTCAAAGCGATTCTTAACATCACAGGAATGGATACCATCGGACTTACCAATGAATTGACAAAAGTAATTTCGAACAATATGAATGTCAACATTCAGAGTATATCGCTGAGTGGAGATGCCGGAATTTTCAAAGGGCAATTAACCGTTGTGGTGCAAAACCTTACTATTCTGAAAAAACTGATCGACAACATCAAAAAAATAGACGGTATCGAAAAAGTATCACGGGTTTTTCAAAACTAAGCCGTATTCCTGACTGCCAACAGATTGTCATCGGAAAACTTTTTCTTGGTAATTTAGCAAATCAAAATATTCGTTTTCTATAATTGTAGCAAAACTCATAAATTTATACACTTATAGGCACTTAAACTTGAAAACTATTAAAATAAAAATTTATCTTTGCGCCATATGACACTCATTTCCACAGATAACAATAAAAACCAAGAAATTGTAAAAAATGTTTTTACAATGTATCTTGAGCAAAAAGGACATCGAAAAACGCCTGAACGTTACTCTATACTTCAAGAAATCTATGAAAGTGAAGAGCATTTTGACATAGAAAATCTCTATATTAAAATGAAAAACAAAAACTATCGTGTCAGCAGGGCTACGTTATACAACACGATTGAATTACTTTTAGACTGTGCTTTGGTTCGTAAACATCAATTTGGCCAAAATCAAGCCCATTACGAAAAATCATACTTCGACAAACAGCACGACCACATCATCATGACCGATACTGGCGAAGTGATTGAATTTTGCGATCCAAGAATTCAAACCATCAAAAAAACAATAGAAGAAATTTTTGATATTGAAATTACAAATCACTCCTTGTATTTGTACGGAAACAAAAAGAAACCAAAATCAGACGACTCGATTTAAAAAATAAAACACAAAATAAAATTAACCGGTATTGACAAACTAAAATTGTCTTAATAAAAATAATAATAGAATGACTGTAGATTTATTACTAGGATTGCAATGGGGAGATGAAGGAAAGGGAAAAATTGTTGATGTTCTTACTTCAAAATACGATATTATTGCTCGTTTTCAAGGAGGACCTAACGCAGGACACACTTTAGAATTTGACGGAATAAAACACGTACTCAGAACTATTCCATCCGGAATCTTTCATAAAACAGCCGTTAATATAATTGGAAACGGAGTAGTAATTGATCCAGTAGTATTTCAAAAAGAAATTGAAGGTTTGGAGAAATTCAAAATCGATATTAAAAGCAAATTGATTATCTCCCGCAAAGCACATTTAATTTTACCTACGCACCGTTTATTGGATGCGGCCTCTGAAGCTTCAAAAGGTAAGGCTAAAATTGGTTCAACCCTTAAAGGAATTGGTCCGACTTACATGGACAAAACCGGTAGAAACGGAATCAGGGTCGGCGACATTGAATTGGAAGATTTTAACGAAAGATACCGTTCTCTTGCCAATAAGCATGAAGAAATGATTAAATTCTACGGAGTTGAACTAGAATACAATCTCCCTGAATTAGAGGCTGAATTTTTTGAAGCCATCGAAGAACTTAAAAAACTGGATTTTATTGATAGTGAAGAATACATGTACCAAGCCCAAAAAGCCGGTAAAGCTATTTTGTGCGAAGGCGCTCAGGGTTCTTTATTAGATGTTGATTTCGGAACGTATCCGTTTGTAACATCCTCAAACACTACTGCTGCAGGTGCCTGTACCGGTTTGGGAATCGCTCCAAACAAAATCAAAGAAGTATATGGTATTTTTAAAGCTTACGTAACCCGTGTTGGCAGTGGTCCTTTCCCAACAGAACTTTTTGACGAAGTTGGTGTTGCCATGGCCAAAGTGGGTAACGAATTTGGTTCGGTTACCGGAAGACAGAGACGTTGTGGTTGGTTAGACTTAGTAGCTTTAAAATATGCGGTTAACGTGAATGGTGTTACCCAGTTGATGATGATGAAAGGAGATGTCCTTTCAGGGTTTGACACCTTAAAAGTCTGTACCGAATACAACTACAAAGGAAAAAATATTTCTCATTTCCCTTATAATATCGAACCAGAGAATGTTACTCCGGTTTACAAAGAATTCAAAGGATGGAAAGCTGATTTGACAGGTATGACAACATATGATGAATTGCCTGTCGAATTAAAAGAATACATCGAGTTTATCGAAAAAGAAGTGGAAGTTCCCATCAAAATCGTTTCTGTAGGGCCAGACAGAAAACAAACTATATTGAAATAAGAATCAAAAATGCTCACCGAAAAGTGAGCATTTTTTTTGTCTTTAATTCTCTCAAAGCAAGATTCCCAACGATTACAAACAAAAACAGATTGTTTCTCTATTGCAATCGACAAAAGGAATTGGATGCAAACCAAAAGACGAAACCCCACAAACAACTGAATTACAACACTGTAAAAGTTTCGTTTTTAAAAAATTATTTTTAGTTCAAAAAACTTAACGTATGTACAACAAAGTAATAACAAAATCTTAACAGCGAATCGTTCTGTTATACATGATATTTGCAATGTAATAAAGTGGTTATTTATTATTTGGTTTTGGTTAGTTATAAAAATGCCGGCATTATAAATGTCGGCATTTTTTATGGTATGCTATTCAGAAACAGCAACGTTTCCTTATTAAAAACAGCTCCCTGTTGCACATTAACCACATGACCGCAGTTGGGAATTACCATCAGTTTTGAGGACTTATAATGACGTTGGGTCACTTCCCTGACAAAAGGCAAAAACATGTAATCTTCGTCTCCCATTACATACAAAGTAGGCACATCCAATTCGACCTGGCGAAACCGCCTGAGCACCGGATTAATTTCCTCAGTGAGTTTAAACCATTTAATAAATTCCTTTTGGTATAATTTCTTGGCTTCCTTTATAAAAAGTTGACGGGAGTATCGATGCTTTCTTTTAGGTAAAATCACAAAGGCAAAAAATCGATACAATACCATATACGGTAAAACATATTTAAAAACAGTCCCTAAACGCATTAAAATCTGAGACCGAAAATTCATTTTGAGAATTGCTCCGCCAAGCACCATACTTCGTACCCTATTAGGATACATTTCGGCCAATTGCCGAATGAGAATGGTTCCCAGAGAAATCCCTACAAAATGAGCTTTTTTAATGTTAAGATAATCTAAAACCTCGCAGATATCCTCGGCTAAAGCAGAAAAAGTGTATATTTTATTGTAAGATTTTTTAGATTCACCGTGACCACGCAAATCCAACAACAAAACATTATACTGTGCCTGAAAATCGCGAATCTGTTTAAACCAGATTGATGAACTGCCTCCCGCACCATGCACAAACACAACCCATTCGGCACTTTTACTATTTTCGTAAACCGTAAAATTGATCACTCTTTTTTTCTTTCAAAAGTAGGTTATAAATTTTCTAAAATAAATTTTAACAGATATTAATGTAAATTAAACGCTAGTTAAATGTAAATTTGCGAAAAAATCACACCAATGAATGCAAATGGATTATTGAAAGAGAAAAGTGAAATCGAAAAATTAAAAAATGAGTACCAAACACTCTCTGAACTAAATTTCGACTTAGAGAAAGCCACTATACTAAAACCTGTTGCCCCTAAAGAAGAGTTAATTCTTGAAGAATGCGAATCATAATTGTTGATGCAATTCTTTAAAATAACCAAACGCTTTTAGCAATCTTGTTCCATACCACGAGAACATTTCCCCATCTACCAACATTATTTTGGCATTAGGAATGTATTGCCTTATTTCTAAAACATGTTCCTCTTTGAACGGATACGGTTCAGAAGAAAGAAAAACAAGTTCCGGACTCCCTTCCTCTTGCATTTTTTCGGGTTCGATTACAGGATAACGCCCGTTATCTTTATCATAGACATTATCAAAATGATTCCGTTTCAGCAGTTCATTGATAAAATTATCTGAACCGGCGACCATATACGGATTTCTCCAAATAAAATAAGCTACTTTACGAAATGGTTTTTCTTTTATGAAATGGGAAAAATCGCTCCAGGCAAAAGTGAGTTTATCCATCCACTTTTGAGCTGTTTCGACACAATCAAAAAGTTGACCCAAATCAGCTATCATTTGGAAATTATCCTCAATGGTAAAAATATCGGTCACCCAAACCGGACAAATAGTTCGTAATTCCTCCACCATCGCTTTGGTATTCTCCTCTTTATTGCAAATGATAATATCAGGCCGTAAAGCTTTGATTTTATCCAAATGCACCTCCTTGGTACCGCCGACAATCCTTTGGGTTGATTTCAGATGATGCGGATGTATACAGAACTTCGTCAAACCCACAATACGGTCTTCCAAACCCAAATCATAAAGTAATTCGGTTTGGGAAGGCACCAATGAAATGATACGCTGCGGTGTACTTTCAAAAGTATGGACAGTTCCGAGTTGGTCAATTAATGGTATGGGTTTCAAATTTAAAGTTTTTGGTTAAGCAGCAAAAACACTACTCACTTTTACAAACAACCGAACACTCTTTACTGATTATTGATTACTCAATATCACTTCCATTTCCTGTTGCATTTTCAAGGCTTCGGCTCTGGCTACTTCGGCAAAATCAACTCCATTGGATGCGTAAATAATCGCTCTGGAAGAATTAATCAGCAACCCTACATTCTTACTCATTCCGTATTTACACACTTCAGAAAGGCTTCCTCCCTGTGCGCCAACTCCCGGAACCAAAAGAAAACTATCGGGAACTATTTTACGGATTTCGGTAAAATACTCCGCTTTAGTTGCTCCCACCACATACATCAGGTTTTCACTGTTTTTCCATGTTTTAGAAGTTTCCAAGACCTGTTTGTACAACTCTTTCCCATTGGTGTTTAATGTCTGGAAATCAAACGCCCCTTCATTGGAAGTTAAAGCCAACATAATGGTATGCTTGTTTTCAAAAGCCAGAAACGGTTCAACCGAATCTTTCCCCATATACGGAGCCACGGTAACACTGTCAAAATTCAAATCATCGAAAAAAGCTTTGGCATACATCGATGACGTATTGCCAATATCACCACGTTTGGCATCGGCAATCGTGAAAATATCCGGATAATTTTCGTTAATGTAATTGATGGTTTTTTGCAATGACATCCAGCCTTTTATTCCGTAAGCTTCAAAAAAAGCGGTATTAGGCTTATAGGCCACACATACATCATGGGTAGCATCGATTATCGCTTTATTGAATTCGAAAATAGGATCTTCCGTTTCTAATAAATGTTTTGGGATTTTATCCAAATCGACATCTAAGCCAACGCAAAGAAATGATTTTTTGATTCTGATTTGTTCAATAAGTTGTTGTGTAGTCATTAAGCAAGGAATGATGGTGTATAGTTTAAGACAGCCCAGTGAAAGTATCTTTTTTGCAAATTTATAAAAAATAATCGCTTTCGTTATTTTTGAAATAACAAAAGCGATTATTTAGCGCATAAAAAACGCTCCCTAAGAAGCGTTTTAAAAATTTATTTTACCAAAATGATTTCCACTCTTCGGTTTTCAGCTCTTCCGGCTACCGTTTTATTAGTGGCAATTGGTTTTGTGATACCAAAGCCTTCAGAAGAAAGCCTGTCGGCACTAATTCCTTTAGCGATTAAATAGTCCTTAACCGCTGCAGCTCTATCCTTAGATAATTGCAGATTTTTAGCCTCATTCCCTGTACTGTCCGTATGTCCTTCCAATCTAAAATTAGACCCTGGATATTCGTTCATTACTTTAACCATTTCTTCCAAATTAGCGTTTGATTCTGTTTTGATGGTAGCCTTAGACGAATCAAATAAAACTGATTTAGAGTACTCATTCAATTGTTTAATCACCGCCTCTGTTACTTCAGGACATCCATTATTCGCAGCAGTACCTTTCACTGTAGGACATTTATCCTCTTTGTCCAAAACGCCATCACCGTCAGTATCTGGCCAAGGACAACCTTTATTTTCAGCAGGACCGGCAACAGCAGGACAATTGTCCTCTTTATCTAAAACTCCGTCTTTATCCGTATCTGCCCATGGACAACCTTTATTCCCAACAGGACCTGCAACTTCCGGACATTTGTCATCTTTATCTAAAATGGTATCCCCGTCAGTGTCTTTCCAAGGACAACCATTGTTTTCAGCCGGACCGGCAACATCCGGACATTGATCCTCTTTATCCAAGATTCCATCCCCATCGGTATCTTTATCTTTTGCTTTTGTCTGATACACCGGAATTTTTACCCCTAGATGAAAATCGGCAGCTTTTGAATTATTTGAAATCACATTAGAAATAATAGAACCCGATCCGATGAAAAATACACCGGTACGCAAACCAACCCCTATCTGGGTTTGTTTACTATAATCCATATAGGAAACAGGTACATAGAAACTGAACCATTTGGACTCATAACGAGGAGTCAGACTTACACGGTTCCCAATACTGTTTTGATTTAATTTGGTTTTAGTAACCATACCTATATCCCCATTGGCATTCAAATAGAATTTGTTATGGATATTCCAGTCCACATCGGCATGAATCGCTGTTGGCAACTTTGATTTTACCACACCATTCACTACTGTAGCAGGATAATTATCTTTTAAAAATTCATCAAAATTATCCGCACCATCATAATCATCTTGAGTAATTGTCTTATTCAAATCATAACTGTTACGAACCCCTTTGTCGTATTTCATCGACCCTAAATCATTCAATGAGAGACCAAAACGAAGTTTGTATTTATTTACGTATTTTAAATCATTGATATCTGCCCTCGAAGCATCATAATCCGGTCTCCATTCGTAAACCAAACCTAAATCAACTCCAAACCCATTTGATTTTGAATCGATATCCACATCTGAATTAGTCACAAAATCCTGACTTGAACCATAAATTGCAGTTCCTGTAGTAGTATATGTGCTATTTTGTGGTAAAATTAAATCTTCATTGTATGCCATTGTAACTCCTGTGGCTTGTAAATGGTAATTAGCTACTCCCTGTAAATATTTAGCCGTAATACCCCCTTTTAAGAAATGTTGTCCTTTTTGATACAAAACAGCAGCATAAGAAATTCCGAACTCACCCCATGAATTCCCTACTGCGTTTGGACTTCCTAATGTAGCCGAAGGAAAACTTGTAGAATTATCTTTAGTTATATCATTAATTACTTTTCCGTTTACATCAATAACATTAAGAACCGCTCTGGCTCTTGTGTATACTGCTAATGTATGCTTTGGAGCGATATTAAACATCACAGACGGTCCCATAACATCCGTATTCATAACGGCATTATTGGCATTGCTGAAATTCTTTTTAGCCTCTAAATCAAAATCATATCCGCTTTTAAAAACATCAAAAATCTTTACTCCATACAAATCATTCCCAACAGACGAACTCATGGAAAACAAATTAATATCCGTTCTAAAACGAGAATCCACGATAGATGCCGGATTAAACAAAACCCCTTGCACTCCCGCGTAATTATCGTGGTAAAACCCTAAATAAGACTGTGCTTTTGCAGTTGCTAAACTGGCTAAAAAAGCAAATACCAATACCTTTTTCTTCATACTTAATTTGATTTAAAAACTAGTTACATTATTAACCAACGCGAAAGTAATATTTTTATTAGACAAAAATTAACATTTTTTAAGATACTCTTTCCTACACACTGAAAATTAACCATTTATTAAAATAAAAAAAATGCCACGCTAACAATTTAGCGTGGCATCATCCCCTTTTCTATTTTCTTTGCGTTATCCCTTAAAAAACTTCGCTGGCTTCTTTCAGTTTCTCCATGTTGTTCACCAATTGCAGTTCATCCACAATTTTCTGGATATCCCCATTCATGATGTTTCCTAAATCATATAATGTCAATCCCACGCGGTGATCGGTTACACGTCCCTGTGCATAGTTGTACGTACGGATTTTTGCCGAACGGTCACCGGAACTTACCTGGGACGTACGTTTAGAAGCGTCTTCGGCTTGTTTTTTGGCCAATTCCATTTCATACAAACGGGAACGTAATACCGTCAAGGCCTTGTCTTTATTCTTGTGTTGCGATTTCTGGTCCTGACATTGCGCCACCAAACCTGTTGGAATATGTGTCAAACGCACTGCCGATTTGGTGGTGTTTACCGATTGTCCACCTGGTCCAGAAGAACAGAAAAAGTCCACACGCACATCATTCATATCAATCTGTACATCAAACTCCTCTGCTTCCGGCAATACCATAACGGTTGCTGCCGAGGTGTGCACACGCCCTTGGGTTTCTGTTTGCGGTACACGTTGTACCCGGTGTACCCCTGCTTCAAACTTCAGGGTTCCGTACACATCTTCACCGGTAACTTCAAAAATCACCTCTTTGAAACCTCCCGAAGTCCCTTCATTCATATCCACTACCGATGTTCTCCATCCACGGCCTTCACAGTATTTGGTATACATACGGAACAAATCCCCTGCAAAGATACTCGCTTCATCCCCACCCGTTCCGGCACGAATCTCGACCATCACATTCTTCGCATCTTCCGGATCTTTCGGTATCAACATGAATTTGATTTCTTCCTCCAGTTCCGGTAATCTTTCTTTCGCTTCATCAAGTTGCATCTTGGCCATCTCTACCATGTCTGCATCACTTCCGTCAGCAATTATTTCGTTGGCTTCTTCAATATTCGCCATCAAAAGAACATATTCATCTCTTTTTTCAGCCAAAGCTTTCAAATCCTTATATTCTTTATTCAGCTGCACATAACGCTTCTGATCGGCAATCACATCCGGCTGGATGATTAAGTCCGAGATCTCATCGAAACGCTGTTTTACTATTTGAAGTCTATCTAACATATCCTAAATCCTTTAATTGGAGTGCAAAATTACGAAAAAGAATGCAGATTGCAGATTTTAGATTTCAGATTTTTTTTAGGAGCTATTTGCTTCGCCAGTTCGCTTCGCTCGGGCCCTGCTGTCCGCTGTATTCCCGATTAACGAAAACTACGGCTAAAAAGCCTTGTTTTTCTAAATCGGGAGATGCCGCTTCCATCAGGGCTAGGCCTTTGTACTAAAAACTACAATTACGTTTTGCCAAAAATTCTGGTACCGAAAAAAGCTACTTTTGAAAAAAGATATAAAACTTATTGTTTTTTATCAGTATTTTCGGTATTAAGTTATATATTTGAAAATAAATAAACACTGACGTTTATAAGACAAAACGACCTGATTCAAGATAGATAAGTCGGAAATCGTAAGACCCTATATGCGATTTACCCGCAATTTAAAGACACACTAATTATGAAAGAAGTAAGTAATTTAAATATTGAAGAGTTTAGAAAGTTTATTACTGGACAATTATCAGCAATTAACAATTTTGAACTTATGATTTTAAAAGGTCATATTTTAACCGAGTATACCATTAATTTATATATTGATTCAATATCAAATAAAAGTAACCCAGATTTTTGTGATGGTAATACCTCTTACTCTTTAAAATTAAAAATTCTCGAAAATTTCGGAAAAAGTATCGGGAATGCTAATACTAATTTTTTTGAAGAACTAAATATGTTGAATAAGTTGAGAAATGATATTGCTCACAAACTAAAATACAATGATCAACTTATACAAAACATATACTCACTTTTATCAAAGAAAGATTCTTCATTT
The DNA here is from genome assembly GCA_036676965.1 of Flavobacterium sp. Lineage (GTDB taxonomy): Bacteria > Bacteroidota > Bacteroidia > Flavobacteriales > Flavobacteriaceae > Flavobacterium. The sequence continues at coordinate 23,756 of JAKFBW010000054.1, forward strand.
AGTGTAAATAATTTTAAAGATGAGATAACTAAATTTAGTTGTGCTTTGGCTTTTATAATTGGCTATATTCACGAAGCATATTTTCATAATGCACATCCTGAAGAGTTTGGAAATTAATATAAACCGCTGATGAAAAACGTCTATAGCCAATTGCAAATTCAGAAAAATTAACGTTTTTAATCATATTTTCGTTTAGCCGAAAATATTTGCTTTCATAAGTTGTAACCTGCTAGAGACTTAAGAACGTCAATTGTCATTGCAAAAAACTGAACTAAAAATATTCATAACCCAAAATTACAATAACAATGAACATCATCAGTTACATTATTTTAGCATTAAGTATTTTAATCACTTTAGGTTGGAGTCTGAAAATTAGAGAAAAAGCCAAAAACGAACAAGCAACAGAAAAGGCGATGGAACTTCAAGCTTTCTTAATGACTGTCTCCATAATCTTGATATTTGTCCTCCATATTTCACCTTTTCATTTACTATGGATGCTTCCAACATCATTCATTTTAGGATTATTGAGTATGACTACTCCATTAAAATTACTTTGGGTACTTTCTTCAATCTACTTTTCGTTTTGGTATATAGGAATAAGCAATTTAGGACGTAAATACTACGTTACAGGAGAATATGTCAAAGCTATAGAAGCTTTCAAAGATGAAATAACCAAAAAACCATCATCAGAAGCATATTTCAATCTTGGATTGACATATGGCAAAATGGGACAATACGATAAAGAAATTGATGCTTATGAGCAAGCAATAAAATTAAATCCAAAAAAACCTGAGTTATATTTTAATCTCGGACTTGCTCTTAAAGAAAATGGGAATAAAGAAAAAGCAATAAATATGCTAAATGAAGCAATAAAGTTAAAGCCTGATTATTTAAAAGCACATTATTGTGCTTGCAAAATATATGCTGAGATTGGCAAAAATGATAAAGCGAAAAAAGAATTTAATGAAGTTAAAAAGCTTGACAGTTATTCGGCAGAAGAATTGGCGAAAATCGTAACCTTTGAATAATTTACAGAGAACAACCTCAGACTGCTGCATGAATCCCAGCTCAGCAATTAAATGATAAAAATCTATATTTTAAATTAGAAACAAATGAAAGAAGAAATTTATTTTGCAGCAATAGTAAAAAGTATTTTTGGCAAAACTAATCCGCAATTATGTAATTGGGATGCTTTACAAACTGCTTCAAAAAATGGAAACATTAAAATTGACATCCCGTTCCATACAAACCATTTCAAATCATTAATTAAAAATACACAAAACAAAGCCTTTTTTTTCGGGCTCATTAATATTAAACTTTATGGAAGCTTAATTCTTATTTGCTATTATTTAATTTCAAACAAAGATTATTATATACTTCTGATTATCCCAATTTCATTAGCTTTTAAATTTTTACTTCTGTTTTTTTGGCATAAAAGATTAATCATATTATCATTTTGATAACACTCATACTAATTTCTGGAAAACTTCTAAATTTAGCCGGACATTACTATTGGTTTACTGCATTCTTAGTTTTAATTACTTCAATGATACATTCTGTCTATAATATTTTTTTAACAGAATTATTTTTCGAGTCTGAAGAAAACTTTATTATGGCCATCGATGAACAATATATTTCTAAAATTTATGATAATGTAAAAGGAATAACGCACAGAGGTCCTTTTTTTATGCATAAATTAGGTTATGATAATTAAACTACTCACAACAACAATCTGTTTAGCCAACCTGCGTGAACAAACTAACTAAAAAAAAACGGAATGAATAATTTTGAAAATGTCGAGAAAGAACTAAATTTTAAAGAAGAGTGGTTCATAAATTTTAAATTAAAAACACCATCATATTATCACATTGAAAGTTACGTTGCTAAATTATATGAGGTTGTCAAAAATTATAAAGCAAATACTGAAGCTGGCGAAAATAAATTAATAAGCATTAAACACAGATCCGACATTTTAAAAGCTGATTTAGCAGGAGCATTAAAATCTGACTATCAAAAAAGCTTAGTTAGATATCGTGAAAAATGGATTAATTATCACGAAGCAATTGACCAAGTAAAGAAACAGTTTTTGGATGTTGTAAAAAAGGATTTGTTATAGTTTAGTATTCCCCGATCGCGCGGATATCCACAATCGTTAGCGCGGTTTTGCAAACCGTGCCCACAAACGAGAGCAGGTAAAACAATTCAGAAAAGCTATAGCCATAAAACGGTATAGCTTTTTTTTGTGCCTAAAGATTGATTGAGAAGTATTTTTGTTAGATTAGTTTTAGTTGCCAATTGGAGTAGGCACAGAATGTAATTCTGCGCTATCGGAAAGCAAATTAGATTCTAGCAATATTTACAATACTTTTAATAACTTCATCCAGTTGGTTTGCGCTTTCCGATATCATGTCACAAATATTACTTGTATTACTGTCCAATAGTGTTTTGTCTAAAATGCCGGTTAGTCCAATTATATTGCTTAAGGGAGCCCGTATAAGATGTGAATGTTGAAAAACAATTTTTTCTATGATAGCCGAATTTTTCTCAATCTCTTCCTGTGCACTTTGTAGCTGTAATTGTTCACCAACATATTTTGTTATGTTATATCCTAAACAGAATATTCCTGCGGGATTTTTTTGATTATCAAACATTGCTTTATATTCCCATTGAGTATAAATATAACCCCCTTTTCCATCATGTTTCCTAATTGTAGCGGGAAATAATTTATTCGGATTCTCAAAGCATTTGGTGGAAACTTCGATACAGGTATTGACATCTTCAGGATGCATTGTGATATGATACGGCTGTCCAACAAAATTACTGTTAATATGTGAAAATTTTTTGGCATAATTTTCACTTACATACGAATAGGTACCATCCATGCCAGTCGCTATTATATAAAATAGAATAGAGTTCTCTAGTAATTCTTTGGTTTCTTCAAAATTCTTCATTGATGCCTTTTAAAATTTTTGCTAATGTACCGCTAATTTACTCACTATACGCAAAAAAAATTATCAAATATCCAGCTTTAACATTTACATTGTTAACAACTTATGTAGCATAAAAACATAGTTATGCTGCGCTTCTAGGTTTTGACAATATCACCCACTGGCGCTCGTTTGCAACGAGTGCCAATTTCAATTTATAACACTATCATATCATTTGCAACGCGGTTTTTTAATACTTTTATCAAACCAAAAGCCTCCCTTTATTTTTTTAAAACAAATAAAATGAATTCCAAAGTTGATGAATTTATTAGTAATGCCAAAAAATGGCAGCCCGAAATAGGGCAATTGCGACTATTGCTACTCGATTGCGGGCTAACCGAAGAATTCAAGTGGTGTACTCCTTGTTACAGTTTTCAGGGAAACAATGTTGTACTTATAGGCAGTTTTAAAGAATACTGTGCGCTTAGCTTTTTTAAAGGGATTTTACTTCAAGACACCGATGGAATTCTAAGCAAACCCGGAGAAAACAGTCAGGCAGTACGCTTCTTTAAGTTTATGAATTTGCAAGAAATTCAAGAACTAGAGCCCATCATAAAAAACTATATTTATGAAGCCATTGAGTTAGAAAAAGCGGGCTTGAAAGTGATTTTTAAAAGTAATACAGAACTTGAATTGGTGGAAGAATTACAAATTGCTTTAGACAAAAATCCTTCTTTAAAAACAGCTTTTAAAGCCTTAACACCGGGACGACAACGAGCCTACAATCTGTATTTTTCAGCTCCCAAACAATCCAAAACTCGGGAAAACAGAATAGAGAATTACATTTCGCGAATTCTTGACGGAAAAGGAATCAACGATTGTACCTGTGGATTGTCTAAAAAAATGCCCAACTGTGACGGTTCACACAAATACATTTGAGGAGAAAATAAATGACAATCTACAGAATCTTTTACTTTGGTTATTATGAAAATGAAACGGAATCAATAGCCCTGATGGAAGCGGCATCCTCGTAGCGAAGCGCAGAGATACAGCGGACAGCAGGAACGATAGTCCTTGAAAAAACCATTCGTTCTGCTCCTAAAAAACAGCATACCCTACCCGTTCATAACTCCTAAAGATTTCTTTTTAATACCAACTTCTAAATTCCTAATTTGCGGCTTCAAAATCAGTAGGAGAAAATGAAAGTCTGTATTGCCGAAAAACCGAGTGTAGCGCGCGAAATCGCATCCGTTTTGGGAGCCAATACCAAACATGATGGGTATTACGAAGGCAACGGCTATGCCGTAACCTATACTTTTGGCCATTTATGCACCTTAAAAGAACCGAATGATTACAAACCTTACTGGAAAAGTTGGGATTTGAACAACCTGCCCATGCTTCCCGAAAAATTCGAAACCAAGGTGGTGGAAAATTCGGGTATTCAAAAGCAATTCAAGATCATAAAAAGTTTGTTTGACAAAGCCGAGTTGGTCATCAACTGCGGGGATGCGGGACAAGAAGGGGAACTCATTCAGCGCTGGGTGATGAACGAAGCCCAGTATAAAGGTGAGGTAAAACGCCTGTGGATTTCGTCCCTGACCACTGAAGCCATCAAAGAGGGTTTTGAAAACTTAAAACCATCCTCCAACTACGATAATTTATACTACGCCGGTTTTTCCAGGGCCATTGGAGACTGGCTATTGGGGATGAATGCCACCCGTTTGTATACCGTAAAACACGGTGGTTACAAACAAGTATTGTCTATCGGAAGGGTGCAAACGCCAACCTTAGCCATGGTAGTGGATCGATATAAAGAAATTGAAAATTTCAAACCACAACCCTATTGGGAGTTGCAAACTTTATACAGAGACACGCTTTTCAGTTATGAGGAAGGACGCTTTTTGAAAAAGGAAGACGGCGAACTTTTGTCCAATAAAGTCAAGAAAAGCGAGTTTGAAATTGTCTCTGTCGAAAAAAAGAATGGAAATGAGTTTGCCCCAAAGTTGTTTGATTTAACAGGATTACAAGTATATTGCAATACCAAGTTTGGGTTTTCGGCAGAGGAAACACTCAAAATTGCCCAAACGTTGTACGAACAAAAAGTAGTCAGCTACCCTAGAGTAGACACCACATTTTTACCCAACGATATCTATCCAAAAGTGCCTGGCATTTTACAAAAACTGACCAATTACGCTGCCTTGACGCAACCGCTTTTTGAAAAAAAGATCAAAAAATCCCCCAAGGTTTTCAATGATAAAAAAGTGACCGATCACCATGCGATTATTCCAACTGGAATTCAAACCAATTTGCAATACAACCAGCAGCAAGTCTATGATATTATTGTAAAGCGATTTATTGCGGTGTTTTATGACGATTGCCTGGTAGCCAATACGACAGTAATCGGAAAAGCAGCCGATGTGGTTTTTAAAACCACCGGAAAAGGAATACTAAAAAAAGGATGGCGCATCGTTTTTGAAGACCCAAATGCCAAAGAAAAAGAAGCTGATATTTTACCGAGTTTTGTTGTAGGCGAAAAAGGGCCGCACGAACCTTCGTTCTTGGAAAAAGAAACCAAACCGCCCAATCAGTTTACCGAAGCCACTTTATTGCGTGCCATGGAAACCGCGGGGAAACAGGTGGACGATGAAGATTTACGTGAATTGATGAAAGAAAATGGTATTGGACGTCCATCCACACGGGCCAACATTATCGAAACCCTTTTTAAACGCCAATACATCGTTCGAAACAAAAAACAAGTATTGCCAACGCCTACAGGAATTCAATTGATTGACACGATTCAAAATGAATTGGTAAAGTCGGCGGAACTTACCGGTTCTTGGGAAAAGCAATTGAAAGACATTGAAAAAGGAGCTTTTACCGCCGGTGCGTTTATCAATAATATGAAACATATGGTAGAGGCCTTGGTGTATGAAGTGCGAAGTGAAACCAGGCGTGCCAATATTTCGCATGCGGGAAGTATACAAAAACAAGAAGCTACCGCTGAGAAAAAGAAAGCCGAAGGAATTTTGGCTGAAGTCTGTCCGAAATGCAAAAAAGCAACACTCATCAAAGGGAAATCCGCTTATGGATGTGGCGAATATAAAGCGGGCTGTACTTTTCTATTGCCCTATATTTTTGCGGAGAAAAAAATATCCGAAAACCAATATTTACGATTACTTCAAAAAGGATCTACTGTAAATTTAAAAGATTTCAAAACCGATGCCGGAACCCTGGAAGGCTTACTTCGCTTTGATGAAAATTTCGAACTTGTATTGGAACCCAGGAAAACAGTTGTGAAAACAACAGTGGATATATTGGCTTGTCCGAAATGCAAAAAAGGAACTGTTCTCAAAGGAAATTCCGCTTATGGTTGCAGTAATTACAAAACGGGCTGTGATTTTAAAGTAACTTTTGATGTGGTCCGAACGAAACTACAAAATCAAAAACCCACCAAAGAATTGGTTTATAACATTTTAAAAGAAAGTTACCAAAGGGAATAAGAGAACTTGCGGCGTTAATCATTAAAAATATGCGTTGGGTGAATTAGTTTTTGATGATGAATTTTTGTCAGTTCGAGTAATCTTGTTTTTGGGCGGGATTGTATCGAGAACAAGAAAATTTATCATTAAAAACGGTTCTCGATACTTTTTTTGCTTCATTTCCATTACGCAAAAAACACTCGAACTGACGTTTTTGATAATTACACCCAAAGGGGTAAAGAGAGAGAATACAACTAAAATCAAATCAAGTAATCATTCTTTTTCATAATATTGTACCAAAATTAAACCCGAACCCAATTTCAATATAAATATGTTTAAAAAATTTACTTTTTTATTGCTGAGCCCCATCTTATTTTCTTGTAACCCATCAGGCAAAACCGAAAAAGAGAAAATAAAAGCCGCACAATGGCTCCTTGGAACTTGGGAAAACAAATCGGCAGACGGGACACTCTCTGAAACCTGGAAAAAAGTAAACGACAGCACTTTTGAAGGCGAATCCTATTTTATAAAAAGCAAAGATACCATTCATGCCGAGTCGATTATCCTGCAACAAAAAGGGGAAGAACTCAGCTACCACACCACTATCCAAGGACAGAATGGCAACAAACCCATAGTTTTTCCTTTGACGGAAGAGGCCGAAAATCTTTTTGTTTTTGAAAACCGCAAACAGGATTATCCACAAAAAATCCAATATAAATTCATCTCCAAAGACCGATTTTATACTGAAATATCTGGTATTCAGGCCAGTAAACCCTTTGCTGAAAAATACCTGATGACCAAAATAAAATAACATTCCGAACTTTTATAAAGTATCTCGCTCCAAAAAGCGAGGTTTTTTTATGCCCCTATACCGCTATAAAACAATACTTTAAAATTTTATTTTTATTTATTCTAAATAAACTTTGTATTTGTAAAATTCATTTCTACATTTGTAAGAGTTATATCCTCATTGGTTTGAAATAAAAAGATTTCAAAATAAATCGATTATTCATAAATCAATTATCCTTTATTATTAACATAAATTGTCTCAAGTATGTGTGTTCCTACTTTCATCAAAAGAACCAAAAATGGCATGATCGTGCATTGCCTGTGTTCAGACACCTATCAATTACTCTTCAAGAATATCAATTATAACCTGACATATGCTGAATTGGAAAATTTTGCACAATACATCGGCGCCATCGATGAAGAATACTGGCAACAGGAATATAAAAATTCCGTCTACGAAAAAAAGATTCCAATACCCTCCCTCCAATCTAATTTAATGATTCTTTTGGATTCAGTTGACTTGTATGAATTACGGGAACTCTTAAATTATAAAACCAAAGCCACAAGATTTATGACTTTTAGAGAAATCGATCACACCATCTTGCTGAATTGACATAAACAGACATCCTTTTCAATAAAAAATAAAAAAAACCTTATTAGTAGTAACAAAATTTGAAAATTCAGTCCATCCAACTATTTATATCATTTAGAAATATAAAACAATCTGTTTTTTTAGCTCCCTCTCCGCTGGAGAGGAGTTGGGGTGAGGTAAAACAAAAAACTGTTTTATATTTCTAATCAGTATTATTTCATTAGTTTTGAATTGAATTTTAAACTAATACCACAAAAAAAGATGCCTACACCTGCTTCAGGATGCCTGTATTGCCAAAACAACGACACCTTACACCAATTGATGATAAAAATAGGTGATCTGGAAGTATCACAACTTTTCCTTTTCAAAGAACAATCTTACTCAGGACGCTGCAATGTAGTCTATAAAGATCACGGTGTGGAGTTTTATGAATTAAGCGAAGAACAACGCAATGCTTATATGCGTGATATCGCCATGGTAGGAAAAGCGATTGCGAAAGCATTCAACCCTTCTAAAATCAACTACGGTGCGTTTAGCGACACCTTATCGCATTTGCACATGCATATTGTCCCTAAATACAAAGACGGTTATGGTTTCGGAAGTGTTTTCGAAATGAACCCACAAAAAACCTATTTATCCGATGCCGAATACGAATCGGTGATCGAGAAAATAAAGGTAAATTTATAAGTCCAAAAAAAATCCCATTCAACCGCCGTTGAATGGGATTTTTACATTTTATAGGATTCTTAATTAAGAAACGTCAACAGTGGTACGTTCCGCAATTTCTTTATAGGTTCCGTTTTCCAATTTCTCACGGATAGCCTCAAAAGCCACTAAAGTTTCATCGATATCAGCTATAGTATGGGATGATGTTGGAATCATACGCAACAAGATAATTCCTTTTGGAATTACCGGATACACCACGATAGACAAGAAAATACCATAGTTCTCTCTCAAATCGTTCACCATAATCATCGCTTCAGGAATACTTCCCTCCAGATAAACCGGTGTAATACACGTATTCGTATCTCCGATATTAAATCCTTTTTCTTTTAAACCGGATTGTAAGGCGTTTACATTTACCCAAAGTTTGTCTTTGATCTCTGATGATTTACGCAACAATTCCAAACGTTTCAATGAACCGATGGTTTGAATCATTGGCAAGGCTTTGGCAAACATTTGCGAACGCAAATTGTATTTTAAATAATCAATAATATCTTTATCAGCCGCTACGAAAGCCCCGATATTGGCCATAGATTTTGCAAAAGTAGAGAAGTACACATCGATGCCGTCCTGACAACCTTGCTCCTCACCTGCTCCGGCCCCTGTTTTCCCAAGGGTACCAAAACCGTGTGCATCATCCACCAACAAACGGAAATTGTATTTCTTTTTCATGGCTACAATTTCTTTCAACTTTCCTTGTTGTCCACGCATTCCGAAAACACCCTCGGTGATGAATAAAATTCCCCCTCCGGTTTCTTTAGCCATTTTAGTTGCACGTTGCAGGTTTTTCTCCATGCTCTCCAAATCATTGTGCTTGTAGGTAAAACGTTTCCCCATGTGCAAACGAACTCCGTCAATGATACAGGCATGTGAATCTACATCATACACTATAATATCATTTTTAGTCACCAAAGCATCAATGATAGACACCATTCCCTGGTAACCAAAATTCAATAAATAAGCTGATTCTTTCATTACGAATTCAGCCAATTCTTTTTCCAATTGTTCGTGATACGTAGTATGACCTGACATCATACGGGCTCCCATTGGGTAAGCCGCTCCGTATTGAATCGCTGCATCGGTATCGGCTTGTCTCACCTCAGGATGATTTGCCAACCCCAAATAATCATTCAAACTCCAATTCAAAATATCTTTTCCTTGAAATTGCATTCTCGGACCTAACTCCCCCTCTAATTTTGGAAATACAAAATACCCTTCTGCCTGTGACGCCCATTTTCCTAATGGTCCTTTATTGTTTTGAATTCTTTCGAATAAATCCTTTACCATAATATTTTTGAAGTAATAATATTAATTTTTAACAGTTTGCAAAAATAATTATTTAAAATGTATTATTGTATTTAAAGTAAATTTATTTTTAGGAGCTATTGGCATCAGCTGTATTCATTTACTTTTTCACCCGCTGTCCGCTGTATCTCTTGTGCCTTGTTAAAGAAACAAGCCACAAGAGGATGCCGCTTCCATCGGGGCTAGAAAAGAAAGATTCATTTCCAAAACGACGGATAATAAAAATTCAAATAAATGTTTGTAAGAAAAAATAAGTATATTTGGAAAATTAAAACAATTAAGCTCTAAACTGTTGTGCCTAGAATAAATGTTCATTAAAATTTCCGTTTCGGGAAGTAAATTTAATCATGAAAAAAAAGCAAATTTTCAAATACATCATTAAAGATGGAACTAATCGAAATATGGCTTCAATACTAAAATACGCAGATAATCAATCAGCAATTACTGATGGATCAATGTGTTGCATTACAGAAGTTATAAATACAGATAAACAAATAATAAAAGATAATTTAATTAACACTATTCCTCATTTATTTCAAATTAAAATTTTAAATTCAGAAACTGAAGCTTTAGTATTACCCGAATATTTAGAAGAATTAGCATTTGAAAAATGGATAATTTTAGAATGATTTTATTTCCTTATAACAAATAAAATTAAACACCAATACTTTTTTTTTGACAAAATCATAAACTTTCTTAATCTAAAAAAAAACTTACACACTAATTTTTTAAAAAACACAAACATGAAAATTCTAAATTCTAAAAAACTATTTATTGCAATTATCACTATTCAATTATCATTTTTGACAATTGGATGCGGTGAAACCGTCAAACCTTTAGACGATCCAAACAACAAAGCAGCATTAGAACAAATAAAAAAAGAACCAAAAATAAAAGAGGCAATTATTACAGATGCAAATGTTCTTTATGTAAGTGTTGAAGATGATGGAACAAATCGCGACGGATATGCTACATATTTATGTGAAATTTTAAAAGAAAACAAAGCTTCAACATCATGGGTTAAAGTTGTAAAAGTAAATTCTATAAATGAAGAAAACAGCGACAATGCTTATGGAGTTTTATTAGGAGAATCTAATTGTAATTAAACTATGCAAACCTCCTTATGTTTTACTAAGTTTAAGATTTGATTTAGATTCTCTTAAATTTACATCTTAATTTAAAGCTAAACAAGCGAGCCTTTCTCCAATAAAGAAAAAGAAAATTTAAAAAAACTGAAATTATTATGAAAATGGCTTTGGTGGTAGTAAAAAGTAAAACCAAAACTGTTAATAATTTTAATTTTTCCTTTTAAAAATTAGAGTTACAAATATTTAAATTTATCAAAATATAAAAATTATAAAACGATGAAAATATTTGTATCTGGAGAAGCTCTCGAATTAAACACTCACGAATATAAAACCATCCATTTAGCCAGAGTTGTAGGAATTCTAGATTTAGGTTCAAATAATGGCGATAATGGATATGGCTGGTCAGGAGATAAAGTTGTAGTAAATGAAAACAATAAGTTTTATATTATTGACTTTATCCAAGAATCTAAGCTTGAAACTGAAGATGGAATACTAATTGCTGAAGGTGAAGATATATGGTATCCAAGTGAAAAAGATAACTTATACCATTTCCCATTAAGCTATAGAAATATGCCTACTAAACATTAAACGCAACTAGCGCCCCCAGCTATTCGAAGTGTTCTTAAAAAATAAATATTTTTAAAAGTCGGCATTGCTCTGCGAGTGTCTCCTGACCTCCCAGCACAAAGAGAGTAAACAAAACTGCTCAATAAACAAAAATACCCCAGCTACCGCACGAAATGAAATTCGGCGAAGTCAATCCTTTCGTGTGGTAGGTTTCTAAAACTTAAAAATTTTAAAATCCAATCTTTGCGGAGTTACTTGCGGAGTTCCCTCCTACGTCGGGAAGACAAGTTTGAGGAAACTAATTACGGGTAAAACTCCCAGCTATTCGAAGTGTTCTTAAAAAATAAATGTTTTTAAAAGTCGGCATTGCTCTGCGAGTGTCTCCTGACCTCGCAGCAAAAAGAGAGTAAACAAAACTGCTCAATGAACAAAAACACCCCTCGCTACCGCACGAAATGAAATTCAGCGAAGCCAATCCTTTCGTGTGATAGGTTTCTAAAACTTAAAATTTTAAAACCAATCTTTGCGGAGTTACTTATAGAGTTCCCTCCTACGTCGGGAAGACAATATTGAGGAAGTTGATTACTGGTAAAACCCCAGCTATTCGAAGTGTTTTAAAAAATAAATGTTTTTAAAAGTCGGTATTGCTCTGCGAGTGTCTCCTGACCTCGCAGCACAAAGAGAGTAAACAAAACTGCTCAATAAACAAAAACACCCCTCGCTACCGCACGAAATGAAATCCGACGAAGTCAATCTTTCGTGTAGTACGTTTCTAAAACTTAACTAATTTTAAAATCCAATCTTTACGGAGTTACTTGCGGAGTTCCCTCCTATATCGGGAAGACAAGTTTGAGGAAGTTGATTACGAATACCCAAAATCAGGCTACACGAAGTGTTTTTAAAAGTCGGCATTGCTCTGCGAGTGTCTCCTGACCTCGCAGCACAAAGAGAGTAAACAAAACTCTCCAACAAATAAACCTGTATCATAATAAAGATCAATACCTAAAACTTTACGGAATCGTTTTTTACAAGGGAATTGCTGATTTTAAAATAATCGTTTTATGTATTGAAATTTCAGCCCCATTATCAAGGTAGCGCAGGTAGACAGTAGTGAGACTTTGTAAGGCTAAGGCGGTATAATTTCCATTAATCTTTGTATCTTTGAGTAACATTTTCAATTCTCAGCCTGATGGGTTCTTGCAATGCTCAGTGCAGCCCCACTCAACTACTCACAGCCCAACAGTTGACTGTAAGTTAACCTACAGAAAGAACTACTAAATACGTTAATCTCAAAACAATCAATATTATGAAAAACATACTGAATCATATTGTTTGTCTTTTATTCTTTTTCCTGGCCTTTTCAGACAACATCAATGCCCAACAAGGCTTCAGGATTGAAGCCAATGCAGGTGTAACTGTTGGAGATGCTAATCAATTTTATTATTATACCCTCCAAGGAAATTTGTACTATTTATGGAATGTCTCTCAAAATATTGATCTCGGACTGACTTCAGGAGCTTTAGTATTTCTGGGAAATGCTTCAGAAGATTGGTGTCAAGGATGTACATACGATGACTATGAGCCGGAATTATATATCCCCTTGGCAATAGCCAGCCGAGTAAATCCTTCAAATAGATTTGCTATTGGCTTAGATATCGGTTATGCATACTTTGTTCATGTATTTTATGACGGTGGAGGATTTTATCTTCGTCCGGTTATCAGTTATAACCTGAATAAGAAATTGGCATTAATAGGCTCTTATACCAATATCGGTGAAAGTGGATATAACGCTTCTTCAATAAATATCGGAATCAATTTTGGCTTATAGGAAATTATAATAAAATTGACACCTCCTGATAGTACTAAAACCCCGCTGCACAAAGTCTCCCAACTCATTAAATAATAAAAAGCAAAATGGATAATACCAGAGTCTATAAAATGCCCTTTGCCTCTGTCTACCCGCATTACATCCAAAAAGCGGAGAAAAAAGGGCGTACCAAACAGGAAGTGGATGAAATAATATTTTGGCTGACAGGCTATAATGAACAAAGCTTGCAACAACTCCTTGACAACAAAACGGACTTTGAAACTTTCTTTGCCCAAGCCCCACAAATCAATCCAAATGTTGCTAAAATCACTGGAGTTATTTGCGGCTATCGTGTAGAAGAAATTGAAGATAAACTCATGCAACAAATTCGTTATTTAGACAAATTAATTGACGAATTGGCAAAAGGAAAGCCAATGGAGAAAATTTTAAGGAAATAAGTAAGTCGCCCGACTCACAAAACAGCTCCAACTTTTAATAGTATTCTTTTTTAAAATAACACTTCGCCTGGCTGTGGGTACCGACATACACCAGAAACTTCGTATATTTGATTAAATATTACAATTACCCCACTTATGTCACAAAACGCTAAAGAATTAAAACTCGCCGTACTCATTGATGCCGATAATGTTCCGTACAGCAATGTAAAAGGAATGATGGAAGAAATTGCAAAATTTGGCACACCTACCACCAAACGCATTTATGCCGATTGGACACGATCCAATGCCGGGGGCTGGAAATCGGTTTTACTCGAACACGCCATCACACCAATACAACAATACAGCTACACTACCGGTAAGAACTCCTCCGATTCAGCCTTGATTATAGACGCAATGGACTTGTTATATTCCGGGAAATTGGATGGTTTTTGCATTGTTTCGAGCGACAGCGATTTTACACGACTGGCCATCCGGCTTCGGGAATCCGGCATGAAAGTCATTGGCATTGGCGAACAAAAAACCCCTAAATCCTTTATCAGTGCCTGCGATAGATTTATTTTTATAGAAGTGCTGGATGGAGCCACTTCTAAAAAAGCTCCAAAAAACAGATTGGCTGAGGAAAATAAAAAGGCAATTGAAAAAGTAACCGCAAAGGTAACCGAGAAATCCGGTCAAAAACCGCTCAATAAAATTGACGAACCTACAATAGAGTTGATTGAATCTACCATTGAAGATATTGGTGATGATGATGGTTGGGCTTTCCTTGGTGACGTAGGAAACCTCATCGTGAAGAAAAAACCAGAATTCGACCCCCGTAATTATGGCTTTGTAAAACTGACTCCCATGCTAAAATCACTTACCAATATTCTTGAAATTGACGAGCGTGATTCTGATAAAAAAGGCATCAAACACGTGTATGTGCGTTTACGTATTAACTGATTTTTTCGTCGCCATTTTTATTGCCATTGAAATTGACTCATTGCTATTAATATTGTCTTATTGAATCTCCTCTTTTTTGTCTTTAACGCTAAATTATAATTACGAAAAACAGACAATTTCGGCTTTAAAAAACACTTGGAATGATTTAAAAAAAGGAGGGCTATTAAAGCCCTCCAGTTGTAAGTTCTGATTTACCATTATCTAACTTATACTTTTACTCGTATAGCTGACTATTGTGTTATCCTATCTTATTGCAAGATTGGTATACGCAAGTAATTAATCAAAACCTCACTGTAAAGATACAATTTAACTTCAACAAACAAACTACCAATCAACACTTTAACCAAACATTAACGCATTAAATTTCAATCCAAAACAACTGTATTTTTTGTTCTTTTCTGTCAAATTTTCTTCAAATATATATTACCAAAAATACGCTAAATTTCATCTTTTAGAAAAAACATTTTCGGTTTAAACCATAAAAAAAGGGGCTATTAAAGCCCCCTGTGTAAGTTTTGATTTATCATTATCAACTTATACATATACCAGCATAGCTGACTATTGAAGTATTAACCTTATGTGAAGATTAACCTGTTCAAGTAATTAATCAAAACCACATAGTAAAGATACAAATAACTTTATTCTCTTTAGTCAAAAAACACCATTTTAACTGATTATTAACCGATTACAAAAAGTTTATTAAAAACCTCACGGTTCATACCCATAAAAAAAGGAGGTCTTTTGACAGACCTCCCGTTTTGATTTTGGTTTGCTATTATCAATTAATACCTTTCGATACGACTGATTATCTAATACTCTTCTCCTTGCAGATGGCCGTATCTATAAACAAATCAAAACCATACTCAAAGATACAACAATCAACCGATAAATAATTTATTTTAAAGCATTTAACCCTAAATTAACGCAATCATCTATCCTAATGGCAATTTGACATTGTTTACCCTCAATAGCAAACAATACAATATATTTTACCGATTTTTTGCTTATCAACAAACAACACTCTAATTGTAACTTTCTTTAAAAAATGTATCTTTGGTTTCCAAAATTAAAACTCAACCTATGCAACTCGTTTTCGCTTCCAACAATCAAAATAAAATCAAGGAAATTCAGGAGCTTCTTCCGGACACCATCGAAATACTGAGCCTTTCAGCGATTGGCTGCACCGAAGAAATCCCCGAAACCGCATCGACTATTGAAGGAAACGCCATTTTGAAAGCCAATTATATTACTGAAAAATACGGTTATGATTGTTTTGCCGATGACACCGGCTTGGAAGTGGAAACACTAAACGGAGAGCCTGGAGTGTATTCGGCCAGATATGCCGGAGAACATCGCAATGCCGATGACAACATGAACAAATTATTGGAAGCTTTGGCAAACGAAACCAACAGAAAAGCACAGTTTAAAACCGTAATTGCACTGAATTCCAACAAAAAACAGCATCTGTTTACCGGTATTGCCAAAGGAACAATCATAAAAGAAAAGCTAGGCAGTCAAGGCTTTGGATACGATCCTGTTTTTCAACCTGAAGACTATGAAGAAACTTTTGCCCAGTTGCCGATGGAAATAAAAAATAAAATCAGCCATAGGGGAAAAGCGGTACAGCAACTCATTGAGTTCTTGAAAGAAAACAAATAACAGAGAGAAAATGACTCTTTTTATAACAAAAATCCAAGGTTTTAAGGCATAATCTCACATTAATTCGCTAAATCAAAACCCGTAGCCAAGCCACAAAAAAGATAACTTTCTGATAATCAATTCACAATAAAACCATATTTCTTAAAATAGCATTAGTTTATATGGATTATAAACAGTAATTTTGCACCCTATTTTAAAAATACATATGAATAAATTTGAACAATTAGGATTGAGTGAATCGTTACTGAAGGCGATTTTAGATCTAGGATTTGAAAATCCGACCGAAGTACAGGAGAAAGCGATTCCCCTATTATTGGAAAAAGACACAGATTTAGTTGCGTTGGCTCAAACAGGGACAGGGAAAACGGCAGCATTTGGTTTTCCAGTTATTCAAAAAATTGATGCCAACAATAGAAATACACAGGCGTTGATTTTATCTCCAACGCGCGAGCTTTGCTTACAGATTACCAACGAACTTAAAAACTACTCCAAATACGAAAAAGGTATTAATGTGGTAGCAGTTTACGGTGGGGCTAGTATTACCGAACAAGCGAGAGACATTAAGAGAGGGGCACAAATTATTGTGGCTACTCCGGGAAGAATGCAGGATATGATTAATAGAGGATTGGTAAACATTTCTCAAATTAACTATTGTATCCTTGACGAAGCAGATGAAATGTTGAACATGGGATTCTACGAAGACATCGTAAACATCCTTTCAACTACACCTGACGAAAAAAGCACATGGTTGTTTTCTGCAACGATGCCTGCTGAAGTGGCACGAATTGGAAAACAATTCATGACTGACCCTATTGAAATTACAGTAGGTACCAAAAACTCTGGCTCAGCTACCGTATCACACGAATTTTACTTAGTAAATGCCCGTGATCGTTACGAGGCTTTGAAAAGATTAGCAGATTGTAACCCTGATATTTTCTCAGTGGTTTTCTGTAGAACAAAAAGAGATACACAGGCTGTTGCCGAAAAATTAATCGAAGACGGATACAGTGCCGCTGCTTTGCACGGAGATTTATCCCAAGCGCAACGTGACGGTGTAATGAAATCTTTCCGTGGTAGACAAATCCAAATGTTGGTAGCTACGGACGTTGCTGCCCGTGGTATTGACGTTGACAACATAACTCACGTAGTAAATTACCAATTACCTGACGAAATCGAAACTTACAATCACCGTTCCGGTCGTACCGGTCGTGCGGGTAAACTAGGGACTTCTATCGTAATTGTTACTAAAAGTGAATTACGCAAGATTTCTTCTATCGAAAGAATCATCAAACAAAAATTTGAAGAAAAAACCATTCCTTCCGGAATCGAAATCTGTGAAATCCAATTGTTACACTTGGCTAACAAGATAAAAGATACCGAAGTAGATCACGAAATTGACAATTATCTTCCTGCCATCAACGATGTTCTTGAAGGATTATCTAAAGAAGAATTGATTAAGAAAATGGTATCGGTAGAATTCAACCGTTTTATCAATTACTACAAAAAAACAAGAGATCTTTCTTCTCAATCTTCCGGTTCAGACCATCGCGAAAGCAGAGAAGGCGCTCCAAGAGAAAACAACAATGGTGGTGCTACACGTTATTTCGTGAACATCGGTTCCAGAGACAATTTCGACTGGATGACATTGAAAGATTACTTGAAAGAAACATTAGACCTGGGTCGTGATGACGTTTTCAAAGTAGACGTAAAAGAAGGCTTCTCTTTCTTTAACACAGATCCGGAACATACCGATAAAGTAATGGAAATATTGAACAACGTACAACTAGAAGGACGTCGTATCAATGTGGAGATTTCTAAAAATGATGGTGGCGGAAGACGTGACCATAACGGTAGAAATTCTGGTGGTGGATTTGGCGGAAGAAGTTCAGCTCCAAGAAGAGAAGGAAACTTTGCCCCAAGACGTGAAGGTTCTGGTGGTGGCTTTAGAAGCGACAGAAACTCAGCTCCAAGAGAAGGCGGTTTCAGAAGCGAAAGAAGTGCTGCCCCTAGAAGAGAAGGTTCTTCTGATAGAGCTCCAAGACGTTCTGAAAGCTTTGGTGATTCACCAAGACCAAGAAGACCAAGAAGAGACTAACATTCATTGTTAATTTTCTGATAATTATATCAAGAAACTACAAAATATTTAACGCTGATTTATTACTTTTAAAGTTTTAAACCAGTTTATGAAATATTTTGTAGTTTTCTTTTTTTTAATACTATCCGTATCCACCTCTGCCCAAGATATGGTTTCCTCCCAAAAAGTTACCGGTTTTATCTATAACGACAACACCAAAACACCATTGATTAATGTCAACATCATTAATATCAATAAGGTGAGAGGTGCCCAAACCGATTCGAAAGGATATTTCGAAATTGAAGTTCACCCTAGTGACACCCTACACATTTCCTTTATGGGGTTTCAATCCCTTCGTGTCAAAGTGACTAATGACTGGATAAAAAACAAGGTTGCCAAAATATATCTGACAGAAAAAGCCATTGCCCTGGAAGAAGTAGTAATCAGACCTTTTAATCTTACCGGCTATCTGGAAGTGGACTCTAAAACGATTCCTACCAAAGAAAATTACCGATACAGTATTTCAGGACTAACCCACGGATATGAAGCCGGTGAATATGCACCGGATGCTTTTGGAAAAGTATTGGGTTCTATTTTTAACCCTGCCGATATGTTGTATAATGTATTCGGAAAAAAGGGAAATGAACTCAAAAAGCTTAAGGAAATGAAGAAAGACGACACCGTGCGTACACTCTTGGAATCTAAGTTTGACCGGGAAACGATTGCGGTTTTGTTGGGAATAGACAAAAATGAAATCCCCGAAATATTGCAACGCTGCAACTACTCTGAAACATTCATACAAACCGCCAACGATTTGCAAATCATGGATGCCATCAGTGGTTGTTATGAAGAATACAAGATTTTGAAGAAGAAATAACAATACAAATCCCCAATTACGATGTAGTTTGGGGATTTTTTTGTCTATAAAAAATACAATTATAAATCAACAAGTACTTATAAACCCCAAAAAACAATAATATGGCAAAAAGTCAAGATGCAAAGAAAACACAAAAGAAAGAGCCTTTAAAAACTGCTAAAGAAAAGAAAGAAGAAAAAAGGGAAAAGAAAAACAGTCCCAAAAGAGACTAAATTTTAGTATTCAGTATCCAGTCGCAGTTTGCAGTTATAACTGCAAACCGCGACTGGATACTGACCTCTATTTAACTGGAATGTTAGCCAGAATTTCCACCAAAAATTTCCAGAATTTCTGAGAAGAGGCAATACTTGCTCTCTCATCTGGTGAGTGCGCTCCCTGAATCGTTGGTCCAAACGAAATCATATCCATATCCGGATAATTAATTCCCAGAATTCCACATTCCAGTCCGGCATGGCAGGCTACGACTTTTGGCTTTTCATTATTCTGTTTTTCGTAAACAGACACTAACACATCCAAAATCTCCGATTGGGCATTAGGTGTCCAACCCGGATAAGCCCCTCCAAATTCTACTTCACAGCCCATCAATTCAAAAGCCGAACGCAATCCATTAGCCAAATCAAACTTGGACGATTCTACCGAAGAACGGGTTAAACATTGCACAGACAATTTTCCTTTCCCAACGGCTACTTTAGCAATATTATTGGAGGTTTCGACCAAATTATCAAAATCAGCACTCATTTTGTACACTCCGTTGTGAGCGGCATACATTGATCGCACAAAATAATATTGCGCCATTGGAGGCATTACTTTAGCAGGCGTTTTTTTCAATTTTTCAAAAACAACTTCCAGATTCGGCTCTGTAACTTTCAATTCGGTTTTGATTTCGTTGACAATTTGTTGCATATCAAAAACAAAAGCTTCATCGTACACCGAAGCAATAATCACTTTGACCACGCTTTCTCTCGGAATCGCATTGCGTAAGCTTCCACCGTGAATTTCGGCAATCTGTAACCCAAAATTATCAAAACCATCAAACAACAATCGGTTCATGATTTTATTGGCATTGCCCAATCCTTTATCAATATCCATCCCGGAGTGACCTCCTTTCAATCCTTTTACGGTAATAGAATACCCTACCGAATGTTCAGGGGTTTCTTCTTCATTGTATTCGGCCTCGGCTGTAACATCCAAACCTCCGGCACATCCTATATCAATTTCATCATCTTCTTCCGTATCTAGATTCAACAAAATTTGTCCTTGTAACACGTCTGCTTTAAGATGAAAAGCCCCTGTCATTCCGGTTTCCTCATCAATAGTAAATAAGGCTTCAATAGCAGGATGTGCAATAGTGGTACTTTCTAAAACAGCCATAATTGCGGCTACTCCCAGCCCATTATCGGCTCCCAGCGTGGTTCCTTTGGCGCGAACCCAATCCCCGTCTACATGCATATCGATGCCTTGCGCATCAAAATCGAAAACCGTGTCGGCATTTTTTTGATGTACCATATCCAAATGACCTTGCAATACGATAGGTTTACGATTTTCCATACCCGGAGTGGCCGGTTTACGGATAATAACATTGCGAATTTCATCTTCAAAGGTTTCCAATCCGAGGCTTTCGCCAAAGTTTTTCATAAACTCAATTACGCGACCTTCTTTTTTAGATGGTCGTGGTACTGCGTTCAAATCGGCAAATTTATTCCAAAGCGCTTTAGGTTCGAGGTTTCTTATTTCTTGACTCATTTATATTTGTTTTTATGTCGTAGGAAAGCAAAGTTACAAAGTTTACTTTCGCAGTGAATTGATATTGTCATTATATTTACCTTTTCAAATGCAATCCTGTGAGACCAAAATATATTCTTCCCTTATTTTTATTGGTTCAAATTCTTTTTCTAAAACTGGCAGTCTATTTTCCGGAATGGATTGAACAATATTACAGTAACGGATTATACATTCGAATCTCCCATTTTTCGAGGATTATATTCGGAAAATTGCCTTTTTCGATAGGTGACTGTATTTATTTTATTCTGATTGTTTATATCCTAATTTGGTTTTGGAAACAACGAAAATCATGGAAACGCCGTTGGAAAAACAATACGCTCACTATACTGGGTTTTCTTTCTGTTTTGTATTTTTTATTTCATATGCTATGGGGACTGAATTATTACCGTCAACCGCTTTTTGAAAAGATGAAAATTGAGCGAGATTATTCGGATGCCGATTTATTGACATTTACCAAAAAACTGATTGCAAAAACCAATGCCATACAACGTCAAATCACAAAAAATGACAGTCTGAAAGTTGTGTTTCCTTATACCCAGGAACAGGTTTTTGAGAAATCCACAAAAGGGTACAACCAGCTTTATATCACCTATCCCTATTTTAATTATACTCATTTAAGTACCAAAAAATCACTTTTCAGCTTACCGCTAACCTATATGGGATTTGGTGGCTATTTGAATCCATTTACCAATGAGGCACAAGTCAATTATTTGATGCCCATGTATAATTCGCCAACTACCGGCTGTCACGAAATGGCACATCAGCTGGGGTATGCGAGCGAAAGCGAATGTAATTTTATAGGTTTTATGGCTTCCATAAAAAATGAGGATGTTTATTTTCAATATTCCGGTTATAGTTTTGCGCTGCGGTATTGTTTAGGGAATTGGCAGGCACGTAACGAAAAAATACTCAAGCAATTACTTTCAACGGTAAACCCGGGTATCTTGAAAAACTACAAGGAAAGTGAGGATTTCTGGAAACAATATGAAACCCCAATTGAAACCGGTTTCCATGCTTTTTATGACCGCTTCCTAAAAATCAATCAGCAAAAAGACGGCATGGAAGGCTACAGTAAATTCGTGAATTTATTGGTAAATTATTATAAGAAAAAAGAGTTTTAAGTAATTTTCAAACCAAATTAGCGCATTGATTTAAATTTTTTCCAGCAATAATCCTGTGGCTGTTAAACCCGGACCAAATGCCATTGCCAAAATTCGGGTACCTGATTTGATATTCGAATCATTGATAATTTCATTGAATATATGTGGAATGGTAGCCGAAGACATATTTCCTTGCCGACTTAAAATTTCATACGACCAACAAGCCTGTTCTTGTGTGATTCCCAAAGCATCGACAACATAATCGATAATTTTAGGTCCTCCAGGATGAATGGCAAAATGCATATTGGCTTTGTTTGCTTCAAGATCAAATCCTACCTTATCACAAAGTGTAGTCAAAAAAGCTTTGATATTCTTGCGGATAAAAACAGGAACACGCTTAGATAATGTCATCAAAAAATTATATTCCCCTAAATCCCAGGACATATCTTCCAGAGAATCCGGAATTATAACTTCATGTGACGCCAAAATTCGCAATCCTTTTTTATTTAGAACGGTATCATCACTCATGAATCTTACTTCATCATACAGCGAATAACCAATGAAACCATCTGCAAAAAGAGAACAAATCATGGTATTGGCCGAGGAGAATTCTGTTAAATTGAGATGTGCCGACAGTAATTCGGTATGTATCACATCGACCCTGCCTCGATCGTTACTGGTACACAGCAAACTTCTTCCGGTACGGATGGCCGGAAAAGCACCATAACATCCCATATGATAGGAATGGGTAACCTGTACCGTACTCCAACCCCTTTCTATGACGGCCTCCTGTGCCACACTGGGAGAAGAATACCCCGAGCAGGTTACATGAATCAAATTTTCCGGACTCGACGTGTTTTTGGAATAAAACTCATCAAAAACGTAGCCCATTTTTCTTTTAAACCAGTCCATCCGAACCTCAATTTTAGGTCCAAAAGCATGTCCGGACTTCACTTCAAAACCACTCGGAAAATGATACTCAGAGGGCGAAGTAACATTCATTATATTTTCAATAAAATCTTCGACCTCTTCAAAAATGATAATCTGTCTTTTGTTGATACTTTCTGAAGAAACGGAATACTTGTCGACATGATCTGAAATATATTCAAAACTTACTTCCTTAAAATTATCATCGCCCAAAACCTCTAATTTGGGTAAATTTTGAAAATGATAATATAGAAATTTAGTGTACTGGTTGAGCTTTTTCTGGTCTATCAATCGTCCCACGAAAATGGGATGAAAATTGGAAATAATTACACTTTTCATCAATTTATAGATTTAAATTTCACTTTAATATAAAATTAATCCATATTTCCTTGATAATAAATACCTTAAAAAAAACCAACAACTTAATACACTCAACTTCCTGATTATCAATTGTTTAATTGTTTTAAATATTTGTTAAAATATTGAATACCAACATGTTGTAAGAATGAAACTACTAAGCCTTAGACATTGATTATCAACTAAGTAAGTAGATAAATACAAATAATTCCATTACATCTTTTTTGGCAAAAAATCTGTGCTATTGACCCAATCGATACAACTTCATTTTTTAAGCATTAAACATCTTATTTGGAATGAAAAAAGTTATAACCAGCCCTGACCTGTCTGCCGACAGACAGGTGGAAATGAAAATCCCACTTGCGCAGCGGGTGAATTGTAATGGACCGCAGGACCAATCGTTATTGCCTGTAAAAATGTTGTGCTCCTAAAATAAAAAGAGGTACTTTGTAACAAAATCCCTTCGGGACGTACTAATGCGTTATGAGTGAAAACGTAGCACAATCTTTTGTCAAACAACTACAGGAAAATCAGAATATAATCCACAAGATTTGTCGATTGTATACTGATAATGAAGACGCACATAAAGATTTGTTTCAGGAAATCACCATTCAGTTGTGGAAGGCTTTTCCAAAGTTTAGAGGCGAAAGCAAATTTTCGACCTGGGCCTATCGTGTTGCCCTGAATACCGCCATCACCTTATACCGTAAAACCAAACGAAGCATCACCACCGTTACCTATGAAGACCGGCAACACATCATAAAAAATGTGGATTACAATTATGAAGAAGAGGAACAAATCAAGGTGCTATACCAAGCGGTTTATCAACTGAATGATATCGAAAAGGCATTGGTTTTCATGTACCTGGAAGACAAAGACTACCGCGAAATTGCAGAAACATTAGGAATTAGCGAAGTGAATGCCCGGGTAAAAATGAACCGGATAAAAAGTAAATTAAAAAAAATATTAAATCCTTAGGGAATTATGAAATGAGCATAACCTAAAATTGGTCACAAGCACCAATAAAGATTACGAATTACATATCTGCCTGTCGGCTGACAGGTGACCTAAAAAAACAATGAAAATCTGTATATGAAAGAGCTGGATTTATTAAAAAAAGATTGGGACAAGAACAAAGATTCTTTTAACCCGGTATCTGAAAAAGAGATTTACAAAATGATACATAAAAAATCATCTTCTATTGTAAAATGGATTTTGATTATCAGTATTATAGAGGTAGTCTTTTGGACCACCATCAATATTGTTTTTAACTCTGATGACTATTTCAAAACAATAGCCAATGGCGAGTTACTTCCCTATTTTAAAGGACTCAATGTTTTTAACTATCTCGTAATTCTGATTTTTATCTATTTATTTTATAAAAATTATATCCGAATTTCGACGACTGTTTCTACCAAACAATTGATGAAAGACATCTTAAAAACACGCAAAACAGTACACTATTATGTGGGTTATAACTTGGGTATGATTCTCATCAGCTTGATTATTGGTTTTGCTATTGCCTTTTCATACAATCCGGAAATATCGCTTTTGAAAGAAAAAATGGAACACAATACTACCACTATGGCTATAACACTAAGCGTTTTATTTTTGACCGTAGCAGTCATATTTGGATTCTTCTGGCTGTTTTACAGAATGATTTACGGCACATTACTGAGAAGACTGCAAACTAATTATAAAGAATTGAAAAAGATAGAAATCTAAATTTGCTTATAAAAAGCATCTACCATTCCCGCAATTGGTTTAATTTTTCCTGTTCTTCAATTTCTTCTATTGGAATTACTTTTAGAAAGGAACAATGTTGCTCAATGGCAAATTCCACTTTTTCGACAATCTCTTCAATGGTATCGTTATCATAATCAATTTTTAACGGTTCTTTGATGATAAAAGACTGCAAGATTCCTTTCTTTTTCATTCGAAGTCCTTTTTTATCAAAAGAACGTCTGAAACCATCAATCACAATAGGTACCACAATTGGCCGGTGTTGTTTGATAATATGTGCCGTACCTTTACGAACCGGTTTGAAAGACTTAGTGGTTCCCTGCGGAAAGGTGATTACCCAACCGTCATTAAGTGCTATTTTGATATTCTCGGTATCGTTGGGATTTACTTCCCGTTTTTCGGTCACATCGACTCCTTTGGAACGCCAGGTTCGTTCTACGGTTATCGCTCCAACATAGGACAGGATTCGTGGTAAAAGACCCGCCTGCATCGTTTCTTTGGCAGCCACATAATAAATATTCATTTTGGGCTGCCAGAGGTAACCAATATTTTTGATAGAATCTACCCTGCCGCTCAAACTGGCATTAAAAACATGAAACATCGCCACGACATCAGCAAAATAGGTCTGGTGGTTGGATATAAAAAGAACATTTGTGTCCGGTAAATTTTTGATAATTTCCGATCCTTCAATCTTCAATTCGTTAAATCCGCGGTAACGCCTATGCGTAACCGCCCCGAAAATTCTAATCAACCATTTTTTTATAAACAGGATATGACCAAAAGGATTTCTTTTAAATAACCCCATAATTCACCTTAATTTTCAATTGTTTGGCTGCGAATTTACAAAATTTATATTGGCAGCAAAATCGTTCTAAAAATGCAATTTAAAATTTACTGTAATGGTTTTAATACTTCTTTCAAAACCTCTTTCAACTCACTCAACATCATTGCTGTAGCTCCCCAAACTACGTGTCCCTCAATATCAAAAGCGGGAACTTTTATATTTTGGGAATAAGACGTTTGTATTTTGGCTTCCATCAGGATTTCATCACTCAAAAAAACGGGCAATGGTAATTCTATGATTTGGGCCACCTCACTGGGATCGGGAACAAAACATACTTCCTCTTTGCAAATTCCCAAAAATGGATATACCATGAAATTACTCGGAGGGATATACATAGGCGTGAAAGGTTTGACGATTTCCATCTTATCGGGTGGAATTCCTATTTCTTCATGCGTTTCACGCAAAGCGGTAACTGTAAAAAATTCATCTTCCGTTTCATATTTCCCCCCCGGAAAAGCAATTTGTCCCGAATGTACCCCTTCATATGAATTTCGTAAAATAAGAACCAAATGCGTCAATCCATTTTTGGGATAAAACAACATCATCACTGCCGCTTCCCGTGAATTTTCATTCGCCTGCATTCCTTTTTTCAACATTTCAATCCGTTTTGCAGGCGCCATTTTAGCATGAGCCTCCATCGCCGGAAGCTTTGCTGAAATTAATTGGGGAACATATTCGATAAAATCTTGAAAATTCATATTCAAAGTCTATTTTTGCATTCTATAAATATACTCCAGAAAAAAGTATCGCACAAATTTTCTAAAAATCTAATTCAACCCCATTACATGTACAGCAAAGAAGAAACTCAAAAACTAAAAAGAGAATTCTGGGTTACATTCGCAGAGAAATACCCAAGGAAATGGACCTTGTATGATACCAAAATCAAAGATTTCTCTTTTAAATTTTTTGTAGACAATAAAAAAGCCCAAGTCTTAATTGATATCGAACATCGCAATGAAGACAAAAGAATCGCCTATTATGAAAAATTGGAAGCCTTAAAAAACATTCTGGAAGAAGAATTTATCCAAGATCTGGTATTCGAAAAAAATTACATTCTGGAAAACGGAAAAGCCATCAGCCGCATTTGGGTTGAAAAACCAGGCGTAGGTTTTAGCAACCGCAAGAATTGGGACGACATATTTGATTTCTACAACGAAAAAATGAGTGCGTTGGAATTGTTCTATCTAGAATACGATGAATTTATAAAAGATATTGAGATTTAAGTCAAACCCTGCAAAAGCTCATTTACACATTAAAAATATTGTAAACTATGATCCTGTTGTTATTATAATTGATATACAACTGCTTTCTGTTACCTTGTTTTTTCCGGGTAATGATAGATAAGGTACAGTCATCCCCATTATTATCTTTACACGTAAAGGAATGAACGATATCATTATCATTTTCCTCCTCTTGCTGGTACACAATGATTTCGAATAACTGGACAACTTGGGAATAGACCACAATTCTGTTTTTATCCGTATCCAATGAAACCAGGATATTAACCAAATCCAGGTCAGACCATTCGCCCCATTTGCCATTAGCTTTTTTCTCCAACACACTCACTCCTGATGTCTTAAACCTGTATTTCTGGGCAAAGGAATGCTGAACTCCCAATCCAAGAAAAAACAATAATGTATATAATTTAATATTACTCATTACTTATAAAAAATTAAAAGTCAAATTCTGTTACTTCTTTTTTAGCTTTATTAAAATCGGTTATCATCTCAAAAATGATTTCCTCAGCCGATTTTATATCGTGAATCAATCCGGCTATCTGACCGATTTCTAATTCGCCTTCTTCCAAATCTCCTTCAAACATACCTCTTTTTGCCCTAGCTCTACCTAATAACAACAATAATTCTTCTTTTGTTGTGCATTTTTCATATAAATGTTGAATATCTTGAAAAAATTTATTTTTAATCAATCGAACCGGAGTCAATTCTTTCAAGGTTAATTGAGTATCCCCTTCTTGAACCGCGACAATACTCTTTTTAAAATTATCATGTGCCGATGACTCCACAGAAGCGGCAAAACGACTGCCTACCTGCACTCCTTCAGCTCCCAAAACCATGGCAGCCAACATACCTCTCCCGGTGGCAATACCTCCTGCCGCAATGATTGGAATTTGGATTTGTTCTTTTACCATCGGTAACAATGTAACCGTTGTGGTTTCCTCTCTACCGTTATGTCCTCCCGCTTCAAAACCTTCGGCGACTATCGCATCAACACCCGCCTCCTGTGCTTTCAGGGCAAATTTAACACTGCTAACCACATGCACTACGGTTATCCCATTAGCTTTGAGATAAGTGGTCCAAGTTTTTGGATTTCCTGCCGAAGTAAAAACAATCTTAACCCCTTCGTCAACAATAATCTTCATAATGTCTTCGATGTTGGGATACAACATCGGAACATTGACACCAAAAGGTTGTGAAGTCTCCCTTTTACATTTTTGAATATGATCCCGTAAAACTTCGGGGTACATCGATCCGGCTCCTATTAATCCCAACCCACCGGCATTACTTACGGCACTGGCCAGTTTATATCCACTCACCCAAACCATTCCCGCCTGAATAATCGGGTATTTGATTTTAAAAAGATTCGTGATGCTATTCATGCAAATGGAGTATATTAATTTTTAATTATTTTTCCCGTTTTAGAAAACGTATCCGATATGATTTTATAGAAATACACCCCTTTGCTTAAAGCTTCCAACGAAAATGAATCTAACGAACTGCTGACATTTTGTTCCAAGACTTTTTTACCAATAACGGAATACATTACCATTTTACCGTTGCTGAAGTTTTCTGGAAAAGCCACAGACACAACATCAGTTGTCGGATTAGGATAAGCCACAAAATAGTCCTTAGAATTGCTTTCCACCGATAGTCCATTGGCTAATGCCAAACTAAAATCAGGAATCCCAAATCCGTATAAAGCTGTAGGCTCTGGATATTTATCAGCCGATTGAAGCAGTAAATCCCGGATTTCTACATTGGTTTTGTCGGGAAGTGCCTGCCAAAGACAAGCAATCATTCCGGCAGTAATCGGAGAAGAAAAAGAAGTTCCGTTTACCGTAATTATATTTCCATTTTGATCCGATACAACAGCAGCCACTCCTTGTGCCATCACATCGGGCTTTATTCGGCCGTCAAATGAGGGGCCAATAGAACTAAAATAAGCTCGAATTTCGTCTGAAGCCACTCCTCCAACTGCAATCACCGATTGGGCATCAGCTGGTGCCCCAATATGAGGCTCTGACGTACTACCCTCATTTCCTGCAGAAGCAACCACAATCATCCCTTTGCTAAAAGCGATTTCAGCTCCTTTAGAAATAAAATTGGTCGTTCCATTCATGTCGCCATAGGTATGACTATAGGCCGGATTATCGTATTCAAAATAGCCTAAAGACGACTGTATGATGTCTACCCCTAAACTGTCTGCTTTTTCGGCAGCCTCCACCCAAAGTGATTCTTCAATAGGATTTTCGGAAGTATCATCTTCGGTAATAAATAAATAATAGGATGCATCAGGTGCAGTCCCAACCAGTTTATTTTCAGTATAACCTCCCAAACAGGAAAGCACCAAAGTTCCGTGGGAATTTAACGTATAAAAATTGGCATTTCTGGAAACAAAATCATAGCCTCCTAAAATCTGGTTATTGTCTCTCAGCCGTTGAAAGGGTTGTGCGGTGTTTACTCCGGGAAATCCGGCGTCCAGAACGGCAATAATCTTGCCTGCTCCGGTAAAATTTTGCTGATGTAAAACGGTTCCGTTCAACATTTTAATCTGGTTTTCAGAAGTCCCATAGGCCAGTTCAACCTTTTCTTTTTTAATTTTACTGGGGCGTTTCACTTTAAAAACCTTAGCGGTAGTTTTAGCCTCATTAAGTGTTTTATTGGCAAAATCAATTTTATCTACAAAACTAAAGAGTTTCAATGCATTGATATGCGCTTGGGAGCCGCGAACATGTATTGCATTTAGCCATTTGGATTGGGCCATAACCGAAATACCAAGACTTGTTTTTATTTGATTAATATAGGCCGGATTGACAGGAACATCTTTTACATCTAAAGCAATCTTCTGTTGCATTCTTCTGTCCAACGCCCGCTGGGAAAGCATTTGCAAAGGCGCATCATAATAGGATTGCGGATTGGATTTGGCATTAAAATACACCCAGGCATCTTCTTGTGAAAAAGCTAATACTGAAAACAGCAAAAAAAATAAAATATACCTTTTTTTCATAATTAACTTTCACTTTAGTGGCAACTAAAAAAATCCCGGAATATATGATTTTTAAAATAACAGTACTAAGCTAAGAAATAACTCCCGAACCAACTAATTCATCGGCTAAATACCAGGCAACAAATTGCCCTTCGGTGATTGCCGACTGAAGCTCTTCAAACGAAACATACATTCCGTTTTCAAATTGGTATAAGGTCGCTTTTTGCAAAGGCTGTCTGTATCGGATTCGGGCCATAACCTCCATCTTCTCCCCTGCCTTCAATGTTAAATCCGTTCGAATCCAATGCACTTCGGGTTCATCTATAAAAAGTGCTTTCCGGAACAAACCGGGATGCTGACTCGTAAGTCCGGTATAAATGGTATTCGTTTCCACATCAGTTGCAATAACAAATAGAGGATCAGTTGTACCACCCACATTGAGTCCTTTTCTTTGACCGATTGTAAAATAATGAGCTCCTTGATGTTTGCCCATCACTTTCCCCATTTCTGGAGTATATAATGTTTTGCTGGCCGCTCTAGCCAGTTCTTCTTCTTGGGACAACTCCTCTTTTCTCTCTTGAGAATAAACCGGATTGCTGGCATCAATTTGAATGATTAATCCTTCTTTGGGTTGTAATTTTTGTTGTAAAAATTCCGGCAAACGGACTTTACCGATAAAACACAATCCCTGGGAATCTTTCTTCTCTGCCGTAATCAAGTCCATTTTTGCTGCTATCTCACGGACTTCCGGTTTGGTCAATGCCCCTACAGGAAATAAGGCTTTAGCCAACTGTTCCTGGGATAGCTGACAAAGAAAATACGACTGGTCTTTATTAGTATCAGCCCCTGCAATCAATTGGTAAACTGTTTGACCATCGACTTCTTTTTCACTTTTTTGACAGTAATGTCCCGTGGCCACATAATCGGCTCCCAAGCTTAGCGCAATTTTCATAAAAACGTCAAATTTGATTTCGCGATTGCAAAGCACATCCGGATTGGGAGTTCGTCCTTTCTCGTATTCGTTGAACATATAATCAACGATTTTCTCTTTGTACTCTTCACTCAAATCAACGGTTTGAAATGGAATTCCCAATTTCTCCGCCACTAACAACGCATCATTACTGTCTTCTAACCACGGACAATCATTGGAAATGGTAACCGAATCATCATGCCAATTCTTCATAAAAAGACCGATTACTTCATAACCCTGTTCCTGTAACAAATAAGCAGCAACACTCGAATCTACCCCACCAGAAAGTCCTACAACAACACGCTTCATTCTATTTTTATTAAATTTTAATAAGGATGCAAAGTTACAAAGTTTTATTTCAGTATTATCTATGCATTCCTCTTAATTAGTTTTACCATTTGAAGCGTTCTCCGGGTTGCTCATATTAACTTCTTTTACCATTTTACCTTTTTCGAAAAACTGCCAAATTCCAGATTTCTTCCCTTTTACAAATTGTCCTTTAGAAACGACATTTCCTTCCCCATCCTTAAAAACCGCCAAACCCTCATACACATTATTTTTATAGTTGGATTCTTCAAGGACGATTCCGTTTTCGGCATACTTCTTATAAATTCCCTCCTTCAAATTATTCTTATACGTCGCTTCCTCGGCAATTTTACCATTCGTAAAAAAAACGGTTCGCCCCCCTTCTAACTTACCATTTTTATAATTTTCGATGGTCATAACATTTTTTGAGGCATGGTGGTAGTATTTCCATTGCCCTTCAAAAATTTTATTCACCACTTTCCCTTCACTCACTTTATTTTTATCCTGGTCATAAAAAATAGTGTACGCCGAATTATCCACTGGATTAAATTCCCTGGTAGCAATTACGGAACCTAATTTGGTATCATCAAAAAACTTAAAAACACCCATTTCTTTTCCATGGGAAAAAGTTCCTTCATAGCGAGGCCTTTTGGATTCTTCATAAACGCCTTTCCATAAACCGTGTTTTTTTCCTTTTTCGTCCAATTGATTTAAACCGGTTTGCGCCTGAATAAAAAATACATTCAGAAAAAACAATAACAAAATTCCTGTTTTATATACTACTTTCATGATTCAATTTTAATAAAAACGAGTTCTTAATTTAAACTTAGAGCAAAAAAAATCCCGAATTATCGAGATTTTTTTGTAGTCATTATTTTTTCTTTTGTTGGGCTTTTAAAGCTTCCTGTTGTTCCATCACTTCTTGAAGTTTACGTTGAAACTTACCTTGCTTTTTAGGCTCTTTCAATTTATTTTCCTGAATTTGTGCATGAATTTTATTGCTGTCTACAATATAATTTTTGATAACAAACATAATTCCGATGGTAATCAAATTCGAAATAAAGTTATACAAACTCAATCCGGCACCATAACTATTGAAGAAAATCAACATCATCAGAGGCGAAATATAAATCATCGCTTTCATCATTTTGGCCATATCCGGCATTCCTTCCTGTTGTGGCGCTGCCATTTGTTGGTCACCAGAAGTCATTTTCATATAAAAGAAAATCGCAATGGCTGCCAATATCGGAAACAAACTAATATGATCTCCATACAACGGGATTCTGAACGGCAATTTGGCGATTTCATCAAATGAAGACAAATCATCAGCCCAAAGGAAACTTTTTTGTCTTAACTCAAATGCCGATGGAAAGAACTGAAACGAAGCATACATAAACGGTAGTTGAATCAATGCCGGAATACATCCCGCCATAGGATTTACACCTGCCTTGTTATACAACTTCATGGTTTCCTGTTGTTTCTTCATTGGGTCTTTTTTGAATTTCTCTCCCAACTCTGTAATCTCAGGGCGCAACACTTTCATCTTTGCCTGAGACAAAAATGATTTATACGTAATAGGCGACATCGCGAGTTTTATCAATATGGTAAAAATGATAATCGCTATTCCTAATGCAAGTCCCATGGTTGTACTTAGAAAACCAAACAAAGGAATAAAAATCCATTTGTTGATCCAACCAAAAATACCCCAACCTAATGGAATAATTTTTTCTATATTTTTATTGTAAGACTGTAATGTTTTATAATCTGATGGCCCAAAATACCAACTCATTTTATAATCGATTTCTCCGCTACGGAACGCCAAAGGAACATTTGCCTTAAATTGTTTCGTAAAAGTAGTATCTACATCTTCATTTTTAACCAGATTTTCCGAAACCAACTTTGCTTTTTCAAAAGGAGCATTGGTCAATAATATTGTAGAGAAAAAATGTTGTTTGTAAGCAATAAAATTCACTTGCTCCGGAGTTTCTTCTTTCTGATCCCCCTGACCTACATAATCCGTTTTATCCCCTTCATATTCGAAATAAATTTCGGCATAACGGTTTTCATACGAAATACTTCTTTCGTTTCTGAATGTTTTTAAATTCCATTCTAAGTCTAATGGTTTAGCGGTATTCAACACTTTATTCAAGCCTTGGGAACGCAAATCAAAACCAACCATATAATCGTTTGGTTTCAAAATATACTTGTATTCCAAATACTCATTGGCACCAGCTTTCAATTTCATGGAAAGCACTTGATCGGCTCCTACTTTTGATAAAGTTGGCTCAAAATACAGGTCTTTTGTATTTAAAGTACGGTTATCATTGGTAAGCAATTGAATATTAAGATTCGCATTGTTGTCTTTTATCAACTCGACCAATTGTCCGGAACCTTTTTTGAACTTTTCGAAATTTTTCAAAACAGCTTCAACCACATAACCACCTTTGTTGGCAATTTTTAGTTTTACTACCTCATTTTCCAGAGTTGTAAACGATTCCTTTGCTGATGGAAGTGTCGCTGAATAAGCAAAACTGCCTAAGCTTTTTTGCAATTGAGCCAATTGTAACGAATCTCCGGCAGCAATAGCCACTGGCACTGATGTCTTCGGTGCTGTTGCTTCCGCTTTAGTCTCCTTAGCGACTAATTCTTTTTTTGCCTTTTCTGCCGCAATCTCTTTTTCCGAAGGCTTGTTTTGATACATTATCCAAAGCAATATCCCGAAAATAAGTACAAAACCAATTAAGGAATTAGGATCAAATTTTTTTTCTTCCATTATATATACTAAAAATGTTTACTGTTTGTTATTTTTCTTTGCCTGTACCGCAGCACCTACAAAATTGACAAAAAGTGGATGAGGATTCGCTACCGTACTTTTGTATTCAGGATGGTATTGCACCCCAATAAAGAATGGATGTTCTTCAATTTCTACAATTTCTACCAATCCCGTATCCGGATTTACCCCTGAAGCTTTCAAACCGGCCTTTTGCAACGCATCTACGTACTCACTATTATACTCGTAACGGTGACGGTGACGTTCTTGAATGATCGTTTGACCATAAATTTTATAAGCCAAAGTATCCGGTTGAATATCGCATTTCCAGGCACCCAAACGCATCGTTCCACCTTTATCGGTAACGTTTTTCTGTCCTTCCATCAAGTTCACTACCGGATGTTTTGTTTCCTCATTCATTTCGGTAGAATTCGCCTCAGTGTACCCTACTACATTTCTTGCATATTCGATTACCGCCATTTGCATACCCAAACAAATTCCGAAGAATGGCAATTTATTTTCACGTGCATATTGAACTGCAGCAATTTTTCCTTCAATTCCTCTTTCTCCAAATCCTGGCGCTACCAAAATAGCATCCAAATCTTTGAATTTTTCGTTTACATTGGATGAATCTACATATTCAGAGTGAATAGAAACTACATTAACTTTGGTTTCATTAGCCGCGCCTGCATGGATGAATGCTTCCAAAATCGATTTGTAACAATCCTGCATTTCTACATATTTCCCAATCAAACCTATATTTACGGTATGCTTTGGACTCTTTAATCTACGTAAGAACGTATTCCAGGTTTTTAAATCCGGTGCCGCTTTTTTAGGTAAATCCAATTTCTTTAAAGCCACCACATCAAGACCTTCTTCCAACATCAAATTAGGCACTTCATAAATAGTGGAAGCATCAATAGACTGAATAACCGCCTCTCTTTTTACGTTACAAAACAAAGCCAGTTTATTTCGTATTTCTGACGAAATTTCATGCTCTGTTCTACATACCAAGATATCCGCTTTTATTCCGCTTTCCATCAAGGTTTTTACGGAGTGTTGGGTTGGTTTTGTTTTCAATTCCCCTGCAGCAGCCAAAAACGGCACCAAAGTAAGATGAATTACAATTCCGTTATTCTCACCCAATTCCCATACCAACTGACGAACAGACTCAATATAAGGTAAAGACTCAATATCACCTACAGTACCACCAATCTCAGTAATAACAATATCATAATCACCTGATTTACCAAGCAATTGCATTCTGTCTTTAATTTCATTGGTGATATGGGGAACAACCTGAACCGTTTTCCCTAAAAACTCCCCTCTTCTTTCTTTCTCGATAACCGAAAGATAGATTCTACCGGTAGTAACATTGTTTGCTTGAGAAGTAGGCACATTCAAAAAACGCTCATAATGTCCTAAATCCAAATCGGTTTCAGCACCATCATCCGTCACATAACATTCTCCGTGTTCATACGGGTTTAATGTTCCCGGATCGACATTGATATACGGATCAAATTTTTGAATCGTTGTTCTATACCCTCTTGCTTGCAACAATTTTGCTAAAGAAGCGGCTATGATTCCTTTTCCTAAAGAAGAAGTCACACCTCCTGTAACAAAAATATATTTCGTTTGGCTCATTCTGTTCTTATTTGTATTGAATTGTGTAAAAAACGTGGCAAAAATACGATTATAAATCGAGATTATACTAATTAAAAAATGAGATAATTTCGAAATTTGACAATTGCTTAACGCCCTAATTTAAACCAATAAAAACGGCATTATTTTAAGAAACTAATGCCGTTTTGGGTATCTTTTTTTAATATTTCGTATCAATTCTTCGAGTCCGTTCAATTTCAATTCATAAATCAATTGTAATTGCTGTCCCAATTCTCCTTTGGGAAACCCCTTATTGTGATACCATATCACATAATATTCCGGCAAATCGATTAAATACCTTCCTTCGTATTTTCCAAAAGGCATTTTGGTATGAGCCAGTTTAATTAACTGTTCTTGATTGTTATCCATTTTTATTAGAAAAAAGCAAGAAACAAAAAATAAAAACTCGTTAACTTCTTGTTTCTTGCTTCAGGATTCTGTTTATTTCCAGTTAAAAGTAATTCGCTTCTCTATATCATCATTCAGACTCAAAAAAACAGGACAGGTCATGGCTGTTCTTTCCAGAATTGTTTTGTTTTTTAGGTCTGTTGCCACACTCATATGAAATACCACTTCAATAGCACCGATTTTCCTCGGTTCGGCATTCATAATTTTGGTCACTTCAGCAGTAGAACCTGTTAAATCGACATTCAAATCACGGGATTTTATCCCCATTACCGTCATCATACAACTGGCCAAAGCATTGGCTACGGTATCAGTCGGAGAAAAAGCTTCCCCTTTCCCATTATTGTCCAATGGCGCATCCGAAATAATTTCATTCCCGGATTGCAAATGAATGGATGATGTTCTTAAATCACCCAGATAAGTTACTTTTGACGTCATTAATTTGCTTCTTTTATCGTTAAATCAGTATCGTAGTACAAAACAAACACTCCTTTGTTGGCATAACCACCTTGTTCTTTTTGATAATATTCAAATTTATTATCCACTTGTGTTGTTGCC
Organism: Flavobacterium sp.; assembly: GCA_036676965.1. Lineage (GTDB taxonomy): Bacteria > Bacteroidota > Bacteroidia > Flavobacteriales > Flavobacteriaceae > Flavobacterium. Next base: position 60,688 of record JAKFBW010000054.1, read on the forward strand.
GCTGCATTGATGGTTTCTTCAAAACTTTTATTCTGGGCCAAACGCATCATCGTATCAAAAGTCACATCAAAACCACGAGTGGCAAAATCACTTGGCGAAATCATATTTAATTTCCTGTATTTTTTTTCAAAAAGTAAGGCTTCAGGTGACTGATTATCCCTGTTAACCGAAGGGTACATCAATTTTAATTTTGCCAAATTCATAAAACTAACCTCATCTGTATCCAATGTTGCATTAGGTTCCAGAATAACCAACTGCACCTTGTAACTTGGTAAAGCTTTCAACAAAGCAGCCACAGTGGATTTTATCATCCAGGTATTAGCTGTTTCCATTACCACATAATTCATTTTATTAGGCAGCAATAAACCGTTTAAACTTTCAACAGACAAACCTCCTGTTTCGGTAAGTGCAGCAAACCGAACGTCTTTATGATTCTCTTTGATATACTTGATAACCGATTCTTTTTTTCTGTCGACTACCGCAACAATATTACCTTTTTTGGACCTCATATAATCAAACATGGTATTTTTCACCACATCAATTGACGGAATCGATTCGTATAAATTAGGAATCGGATTCCCCAGGTCTTTAGATAATGGAGAAATTACCGGAACCGCATTAGCTGTCAACAACCGTGCGGTTGATTCGGCATTATTTTGATAAAAAGGGCCAATAATAGCATTGGCATTTTTAAGATTATTATCCTTAATCAGCGCTACTATATTAGAACTGTTTTTTGTTTCCTGGGAATCATAAATAGCTACATCCACCGGTAGATTCAGCGTTTTAGCCGAATCGATAGCCATCAAAGCTCCCGAATAAAAATCCAATGTCATGTTCAGAAATTTGTCTTTTTTTATACGGACCGGTAAAGAATTCACACTATCTCCTGCAATTTTAGACAGGTTAAAAGGCAGCAATAAAACCATTTTTTTACGACTGCCCTGACTGCTGCCAGCAGACAAAGTCGCATATTCTTTTTTCACAGTCGTTAAAGAGGAAAACTTTACAGGAACTTTCAAAATCATTCCGATTTCAACCCCGTTTTTAAGTTCCGGATTGAGCGAAACAAATTCTTCCTGACTCATTCCAAATTTATTAGACAAACTATAAAGTGTTTCTTTGGGTTGCACCTCATAATTCACGTAATCGTTCTTAACCTCTGCTTTTATTGGATTGACCGAACCAGCAGTTTTATTTTCTTTTGGCGCATTTCCTTTAATCAACAATTTATAACCTATCGGCAAATTAGGGATAATCTCAGGATTTTTTTTCTCTAACTGCTCAATCGTAATGCCATACTTTTTTGCAATAGAAAACTTGGTTTCTTTGGGAAGCACTTCATGATACACTGCTTTTTCCGAAATCAAAGCAGTTGTTTTAGCACTATTTTTGGATGGAATAACCAAAACCTGACCTGTTTGCAAACCATCTTTTTCAAGAACAGGATTCGCTTTCTTCAAGTCTTCATCCGAAACACCATATTTTTTTTCAATCCCATACAAGGTTTCTTTAGGCAACACTTCGTGAGTAACAGGGGATTTTGATTTAGCCGGAATAGTTGTAACTTTTTTTTCAGCCTTATTCGGAATTAACAAAACACCGCTGACTTTCAACCCACTTTGTGCATCCGGATTCAATTGATAAATATCAAAAGGCGTAACCTGATATTTTTGTGCAATTTGATTTATTGTCTCTCCCTTTTCTATTTTATGCGTTAGCGTTTTTCCTTGCGAGTAAACACTATTTGTAAAAAAAACACCAAGAATACAAATTGTAAAAAAATATTTCATCGTTTATATTTTATAAAAAATTATTCAACCTAAGATAATAAACGGTATCAAATTTTATTCCAAATCTGATACCGTTTACTCAAGAACACTAGCCAGGCTAACGTTTTATTCCCATTCTATTGTTGCTGGTGGTTTGGAGCTAATATCATAAACAACTCTATTTACCCCTTTTACTTTATTGATAATATCATTAGACACTTTCATCAAGAAATCATACGGCAAGTGCACCCAGTCAGCGGTCATTCCGTCGGTAGATTCTACCGCACGAAGCGCCACTACTTTTTCGTAAGTACGCTCATCACCCATAACCCCAACACTATTTACAGGAAGCAAAATTGCTCCTGCCTGCCACACTTTATCATACAATCCCCAAGATTTCAATCCGTCGATAAAAACCTTATCTACATCTTGTAAAATTTGTACTTTTTCTAAAGTGATATCCCCTAAAATCCTTATTGACAATCCTGGCCCCGGGAAAGGATGTCTTCCTAACAATTCTGGATCAATTCCTAAAGTTGCTCCCACTCTACGTACCTCATCTTTAAAAAGCATACGAAGCGGTTCTACGATTTTCAATTTCATATAATCAGGCAATCCACCCACATTGTGATGTGATTTGATGGTTGCAGAAGGTCCTTTTACCGAAACCGATTCGATAACATCGGGATAAATAGTTCCTTGAGCCAACCATTTTACATCTTCTATCAGATGAGACTCATCATCGAATACTTCGATAAAAACCCTACCAATGATTTTACGTTTGGTTTCAGGATCACTTACTCCGGCCAGTTCCGAAAGAAAACGGTCTCCGGCATCAACACCTTTCACGTTCAATCCCATTCCTTTGTACTGATTCAAAACATTTTGGAATTCGTTTTTACGAAGCAATCCATTGTTTACAAAAATACAATACAGGTTTTTTCCTATAGCCTGATTCAATAAAACGGCCGCTACCGTAGAGTCAACTCCTCCCGAAAGCCCCAAAACCACTTTATCGTCCCCTAATTTTTCTTTTAACTCTCCCACCATTTCTTCAACGAAAGCATTAGGAGTGAAATTTTGAGGAACCTGAGCAATTTTTACCAAAAAGTTCTCCAACATTTGTTTCCCGTCAGTAGAATGATACACTTCCGGGTGATACTGAATAGCATAAGTGGTTTCTCCTTCTATTTTGTAAGCAGCAAACTCCACATCGTGGGTACTTGCCAGCTTTACACCATTGGTTGGTAATTCTTTTATACTATCACTATGACTCATCCAAACCTGACTGTTTGGAGAAATTCCTTCAAAAAAAACTTCATCTTCTTTGATATATGATAAATTAGCCCGTCCGTATTCTCTTGTATTTGAAGCAGCCACTTCTCCACCACTAAAATGGGATAAATATTGCGCTCCGTAACAAACGGCAAGCATCGGTAATTTCCCTCTAATCTGAGACAAATCAGGATGTGGTGCATCTTCTCCTCGAACAGAAAATGGGCTACCACCAAGGATTACCGCTTTATAACTTGATAAATCACTCGGAAAGTGATTGTAAGGGAAAATTTCGCAGAATATATTTAATTCGCGAACTCTACGCGCAATAAGCTGAGTGTATTGCGATCCGAAATCTAAAATAAGTACGTTATGTTGCATGCGCAAAAATACTTTTTATATTCGGAATTGAAAAATCGAATTTTGAAAAATTTTAAATTTATTTTCAATGCAAAAATTAGCCCGAAATTTCAAGGAACAAACGGTTTTTCAACCCCGAATTATGGTTCTTTTTATTCTTTTACAAGTATCATTGTGGCTTTAAAACCGGTCCCCAAATTCCACTGACTGCCAGAAATTAATTTTCCTTTATCATCAAAAACCTGAAATTCGGCCGTATTAGGCCCAGAAAGCCCTTGGTTTAACGCTTCAAATTCAATCTTATTAAAACCTTTGACCAACGTAATTTCAAAACCTTTAAACTGACTGTCTAAATCGACCTGATATTCTACCACCTTATCATTTAAGTACACACGGATTTTATCCCCGTCAACAAAAGCCGCGTCGCGATAACTCACTTTAGCAGTACCGGATGTGGTTCTAAAATCACCTAAATTTTGGTTTCTTCTGTAGAAAACCCCATTCTCATCATCCGGTTTTTTATTCAACCTATCCTTAACCGCATCCCCAGGATTAATAAACTCATTGGTTTTATACATAGAAATCGGTTTTTTCTCTTCCAATAATACAGAATTCGATTTCAAAGGATTTGGATTCTTAAAAACATTCGGTTTCTCGATAGGCGGAATGTCTTTATTTTCGGGCGGTGTTGCCTTTTTAATTTTTGGTGCTTTATTTATTGGAGGAATCGGTTTAAATTTTGAACTAAATTCTTCCTGAGCATATCCATTTAAGGTTATACCCATTAACATCATCAGAAAAAGTATCTTCTTCATTCTTTATTATATTAGTAAACTGCGCTTATAAAATTTAAAAGTAAAAATCGAAAGTTAAAAAACCACAAAACAGAATCACTTTAACTTTCCTTTATAACATGCAATTCCCGATTTTATTACATTTTGAAATGAATAATTTCCAAAAACCACACTTTTTAAACCCAGTTTATCATTTAAAAATTTGCTGTTTGTTATTTCACTATTTTTTATAAATTGCAAAAAATATACCAAACTTCAAATTAGTTTGCAATCCATTAAAAATCAAATAAAAACAATTAAAATGAAAAGAGAAAATATATTAACTGGTTCACCTTGGGAAGATAAAATGGGATATTGTCGTGCAGTCCGCATTGGAAACATCATCGAAGTTTCGGGAACTGTAGCCATTGTAGACGGTGAAAAAGTAAAAGCTGATGATGCACATGCACAAACCTTAAACATCTTGGAGCGCGTTGAAAAAGTATTGGAAGATTTAAATGTAGGTATGAAAGATGTAATCCGTACCCGTATTTTCACAACTGACATCAGCACTTTTGAAGCTGTTGCCACCGCTCACGCTACTTTTTTCAAAGACATCAAACCAACAACAGGTTTTTATGGAATCAACCAATTGGTAGCTCCTGAATATTTGGTAGAAATTGAATTTACTGCTGTAGTTTCAGAATAATAAGCAAAAAACTTTAGTTCAACATAAAGCCACGAATTCACGAAATTGAAGTTTTTTTCAATAATTCGTGAATTCGTGGCTGTTGTTTTTTTAGAAGCTTACGATAAAATGCCAAACATTCGGTTATTTTCAACTATTTTTGAACACAACATCACTCCTTAAAATTATACAAGCAATTCGATCTATGATTCCAGAAAACACAAAAGCAATTGCCTCTACCCTCCTCAAATGGATTGTCATTTGCCTATTGATTGGTTTTTTATCGGGATGTGCCTCGGCCTTTTTCTTAGTATCCTTACAATGGGTTTCCCAATTTAGAGACCATCACGAATGGATTATCTGGTTATTACCGTTTGGCGGATTGTTAATCGGCTTAGGGTACTACTATTATGGCAGCGATGTTGTAAAAGGCAATAATTTATTATTGGAAGAATACGAAAACCCACAGAGAACAATTCCTTTCAAAATGGCTCCATTGATCCTTTCCGGGACTTTAATCACACATCTTTTTGGAGGTTCTGCCGGACGAGAAGGCACAGCAGTACAAATAGGAGGTGCCATTGCCGATCAATTTACCAGAATTTTCAAACTCGATAATTCCGAAAGAAAGATACTTATTATATTAGGAATCAGCGCCGGGTTCGCCTCTGTTTTCGGCACTCCGTTAGCCGGAGCCGTATTTGCTTTAGAAGTCCTTTATTTTAGCAAAATCAATTTTAAAAGTATTATACTTTCCTTTTTAGTCGCTTTTATTGCAGAACATACTGTAGCATTATGGGACGTACAACACACGCATTATCACATTCCCGTTGTTCCCGAAATCAATGCAAGCAGCTTACTTTGGATTATCGCCATCAGTATTTTGTTTGGATTTGCGGCCATGTTATTTTCCAGAAGTACACATTTTTGGGGAAAATTATTCTCAAAAACAATTCAATATCCACCACTGCGTCCTTTTATAGGCGGATTAATTCTATCGATACTCATTGCGCTTTTCGAGGTAAAAAAATTCATCGGATTAGGCGTTCCCGTAATTGTTGATGCATTTAACAGTCCGAGCGGGAATTATGATTTCCTGCTCAAAATAGTATTTACCGGATTTACGTTGGGAGCCGGGTTCAAAGGTGGCGAAGTCACTCCTCTTTTCTTTATTGGTGCCACATTAGGCAGTGCTTTATCGGTATTCGTTCCGTTACCTATCGCTTTACTGGCAGGAATGGGATTTGTGGCTGTTTTTTCGGGAGCAACACACACACCGATTGCCTGTACGATAATGGGAATTGAACTGTTCGGTATACAAAGCGGATTCTTTATCGCCATTGCCTGTTTTATTGCATACCTGGCCTCCGGTTCGGTTGGCATATACCATTCCCAAATTGTAAAGGGAACCAAATACCGTTTGTACCAACGATTCAAAAAAGATACCCTGGAGGATTTTTAGCATCGTAAAAACTTGTTAATTATTCAAATGATTTCAACATTACATTAAAAAAATGTAATTTCGCAAACTATGGAAATACAAGACATTCAAGCGATACAATTGCTATTGGCAACACCCAAAAAAATTGCAATTATACCACATAGAGGCCCTGATGGAGACGCTATGGGTTCAACATTAGGCTTATACCATTTTTTATTAAAAAACAGCCACCTTCCTACTGTTATTTCACCCAATGATTTCCCACATTTTTTAGAATGGCTGCCGGGATCTGAAACCATAAAAGTATTCGAAAAAGATACTGAAGAATGCACCAAAATCCTGGAAGAAGCAGAGCTCATCTTTACGTTAGATTTTAATGCTTTACATCGGGTGGGTGATGAAATGGAAAAGGTTTTGGCTGTAATGAAAGTGCCATTTATCATGATTGATCATCATCAAAAACCACATGATTATGCAGCTTACGCCTATTCTGACACTTCTTTTGGTTCTACCTGTGAAATGCTCTACAACTTCATCTCTTTTCTAGACAAAAAAGAAGACATAGATGCTACCATAGGCACCTGTATTTACACGGGAATCCTAACCGATTCCGGCTCTTTCCGATTTCCGGGAACAACAGGGAACACCCATCGTATTGTGGCCAGTTTAATCGACTTGGGCGTAGAAAACACCGTAATCCCAAGTTTGCTTTTTGAAAACAGTTCGTACAGCAGATTACAATTACTGGGAAGAGCACTCCAAAACATGAAAGTCTTCGCAGAACACAAAACATCGTACACTTCATTGACACAAGATGAACTGGATGAATTTGAACATCGTAAAGGAGACACTGAAGGCATTGTCAACTATGGCTTAACGATAAAAGGAATTGTTTTTACCGCTATTTTTATCGAAAACAAAGACGACAAAATGATTAAAATTTCATTCCGTTCCCAAGGCGACTTTGATGTAAATCAATTTGCAAGAGATCATTTTGACGGAGGCGGACACCGCAATGCGGCCGGAGGAAAATCGGAAACCTCAATGGAAGAAACACTTCGTAAATTTGAAAATATAATCGCCAATCTAACGATAGAATAAATTATGAAATTCAACCCGATTATTTTAGTTTTATTCCTTAGTTTCTCGCTCATCACTAGTTGCCAAAAACAAGAAGAGGCCAGAAGACCCCTTTCTCAGGCATCGGGGAGTTTTATGAAAAAATCTGTTGCCCGAAATAAAAAATTGGTTGCCAGTGAAGAAGACCAAATAAAAGCCATCATGAAACGCAATCCTAAGATTACGTATGTCGCTTCATCTAAAGGCTACTGGTATTCCTATGAAACTAAAAACGAATTAGACACCCTGACTCCCAAAAAAGGGGATATTGCAATGTTTAATTATGAAATTACCGATTTAAATGGAGCCATAATATATTCTGAACTCCAACTAAGACAACAAACCTATCGCGTGGATAAACAGGACATCATGATGGGATTGAGAGACGGAATCAAATTAATGCGTAAAGGGGAAAAAGTAAAATTCTATTTTCCTTCCCATATGGCTTATGGTTATCATGGCGACAACAAAAAAATTGGCCCCAATACGCCAATAATCTGTACCGTGATTTTGAATCAATTCATGCCTGAATCCGATTATAAAAAACAATTGGAGACCAAAATCATGGAAGCGATTACAAAAGACAGTACACCGCCTCAGCAAGCGCCTTCTAAAAAAACCATTTCACAGATTCCGGTAAAATCAAAAGACACCTTAAAATAACATGTTAAATCAATAATTTGTATGAAAAAAAGAATTCTATTACTATTGCTTATTGTAACTACATTTTACTCTTGTAAAGAAGAATACAGCAATCTTCCTGATGGTTTATATGCTAAAATAGAAACCAACAAAGGAGACATCTTCCTGGAACTGAATTACACAAAAGCCCCGGTTACCGTAGCCAACTTTGTTACTCTGGCCGAAGGTAAAAATGATTTTGTCACCAATAGCAACCTTAAAGGCAGACCTTTTTTCGACGGTTTAAAATTCCACAGGGTAATCTCTGAATTTATGATACAAACCGGAGATCCTATGGGAACAGGTTCCGGTGATGCCGGATACAAGTTCAAAGATGAATTTTCAGACCTGTTATTTGACAATGGCGGAGTTTTGGCTATGGCCAATAACGGTCCGGCAACCAACAGCAGTCAATTTTTCATTACCCATGTGGCAACGCCTTGGTTAGACGGAAAACACACTATTTTTGGTCGCGTGGTAGACAAAGGGATGGAAGTGGTAAATAAAATTCAACAAACCGACTTCATCAAAAAAGTGACCATAATCCGAAAAGGGGAAGCAGCGAAAAAATTCAATGCGGTAAAAACCTTCTTTGATTACTATTCGGTAGAAGCCGAAGCACAAAAGAAAAAGCTGGCTCAAGAAGCCGAAAGCACTAAAATGTATACCGAAAAATACAAAGCTGTCATTACCGACAAGCTAAACTATTATGAGGCATTAAAAAGCAAAGCAATCAAAACCCCTTCTGGGCTTAAATATGTAATCACCAAAAAAGCGGGAGGCAAAAAACCAGCAAATGGCAGCAACATTTACATTCATTATGCCGGTTTTCTGGAAAATGGTTTACTTTTTGATACCAGTATCGAAAATGTGGCACAAACTTTTGGAAAATTTGACCAGGCAAGAGCTGATGCCAAGCAATACCAACCAATCCCTTTTCAGGCAGGCAGAAAAGACGGGATGATTCCGGGGTTCATTGAAGGAATCGAACAATTATCACTTGGTGACAAAGCCGTATTATTTATTCCTTCTCACCTCGCTTACGGTCCTGGTGGAGCCGGAAATGTAATTCCACCGAATGCCAACATTATTTTTGAAATAGAACTTTTAGGATCTATGCCGCAATAGATTTTAAAACAAATAGTACAATCTTAATTTATATCAAATGAAATTTAAAATTTTTATACTTGCATTCCTAGGAATAGTACAGCTTCAGGCACAGAATGCGAAAAAACCGGTTATTGCCAAAAAAAATATTGTTGCAACTACAGCTAAACCTGCAACGACTAAACCTGCAACGACTAAACCTGCAACGACTAAACCTACAACTACTAAACCTGCACCAACTAAACCCGCTGTGACTGAAGGTGTTTTTGCTACTATCTCTACCAACAAAGGAGATATTACAGTTGCATTGGAATACCTAAAAACACCGGTAACAGTAGCCAACTTCATCGCACTTGCCGAAGGAAAAAACACCTATATAACCGATGAAAAACTAAAAGGGAAACCATTTTATGATGGTTTGAAATTCCACAGGGTAATTGCCGATTTTATGATTCAGGGAGGTGATCCAACGGGAACGGGTGCCGGAAGTACCGGTTATGCTTTCAAAGATGAATTTACCGATTTGAAATTTGACAAAGGCGGAATTTTGGCTATGGCCAATTCAGGTCCGGCAACCAATGGCAGCCAATTTTTCATCACACATAAAGATACTCCTTGGTTAAACAACAGACATACTATTTTTGGACATGTGACCCAAGGCATGGAAATTGTAAACAGTATCGTCCAGAATGATGTTATTACCAAGATAACCATTAGCCGAAAGGGAGAAGCAGCCAAAAAATTTGATGCTCCAAAAGTATTCGCCAGCTATTATGAAAACAAAGCCGAGGATGCTAAAAAACAGGCATTGATTGACGCTGAAAACAAAAAGAAAGAAGCCGAGGCTGAAGCAGCAAAGAAAAAAGCCTATTTAGAAAAATATGCTGCTGTAATTTCTTCAAAAGTTGCTTATCTGGCCGATATTAAAAAAACCGCTACCACTACCCCTTCCGGATTAACATATAAGATTGTACAAAAAGGAAACGGTGTAAAACCTGCCGATGGAACTACCTTCTTTTTTCATTATGCCGGATATTTTGAAGACGGAACTTTATTTGACAGCAGCTACGAAGAGTTAAGTAAAGACTATGGTAAATACGATGAAAACAGGGCTGCCCAAAATGGTTATCTGGCTTTTCCGTTTGAAGCCGGAAAAAAAGACGGGATGATTCCGGGATTCCTTGAAGGATTAAACCTGATGGAATATGGCGACAAAGCGGTTATTTTTATTCCGGCGAACTTGGCGTATGGCGAAAGAGGTGCCGGCGGGGTGATTCCTCCTAATGCCACGTTGATTTTTGAATTGGAAATGTTCGAGAAACAACCTGCCCCAAAACAATAAACAGTTAGGATTCATGCTGCGTTTCGCAGCAAACATATCTTTATGAAATATAAAAAAGGCACATCAGATTTTTCTTTTGTGCCTTTTTCTATGTATTCGATGAACTAAAAATTACTTCTTTCCGAATTTCCAATCAAATTCGTCCTTGTCATTGATGATAGCCCCGATTTCGAATTTAACGACCTCATCAAATTCAGTTTGAAGAATAATCCAGTTGTCTTCGTTAAAATAGTTTTCAAATGTATCAAACTCCTCCTGGGTAAATTTGGTAATTCCTTTGGCCGCCAAATCTTTTTTGACATCATTGATATTTCGGTACATTACTTTATTGCCAAAAAGTTCTAATTTCGGACTCGAAGCCACAATATAGCCCAGTTTAAAATCTTCTTCTTTGTAGAATGTCAAACGCATTTTTAGTGCATTGTAAGCAAAAATGACATTATCGTCTTCATCTTTATAGTTCCTGTCCGGCGTACCGTAAAGAGCGGTAACATCCTTTTGTTTCATTCCGAAAAGAAGTTTATCGATTCCGTTTTTTAAGTTGATTTTCATATCGTTTATTTTGGCGTAAAGTTCGCAAAGTTTTTAGCAAACTGTACTATCAATATCAAAAAAAACGAACTTAAAAATTAGTGTCTCTCCCCCTAATCACTTCTCAAAAAACCACACAATTTCCAGATTAAAACCGAAAAAAATTAATTCTTGGTTAATTTTTTAGAAATAAATGACAACATCCAATACTTTTTATACTTTTACCCGTGAAATCAAGTAAAAGCTGACCCTTTACTTGTTTTAATGAATCGCCTTTAATACAATTTGACAACTAAAAAACATGATATTCTCAAAAAAGATAAATGACTTCAGACGAAAAGTAACACAAGGTCTGACCAAAAATATCGGCCGTTCTTCAGCTGTACGAAAAGACAATTTATCTGGGAAAGTGGAAGTAAAACGAATTTTAATCAGCAGGCCAAACCACCGTTTGGGAAATCTTTTGTTGATTACCCCACTGATACAAGAAGTACAGGCCACTTTTCCCGACTGCAAAATTGATTTGTTTGTCAAAGGCGGTTTGGCTCCCATCGTGTTCAAAAATTACGACAACATCAATCTAATTATAGAACTGCCCAAAAAACCCTTTGACAACTTATTGAAGTATTTTAAGGTTTGGATAACCATCAAAAAACAAGACTATGATATGGTTATCAATGTCGATAAAAATTCATCCTCCGGAAGATTATCGGTACAATTTGCGAATGCCAAATACAAGTTCTTTGGGGACACCGCTGAAGATTTACAATTGCAATATGCCGATTACGCACACATTGCCAAATATCCGATTTACAACTTCCGAAATTTTTTAAAACAATTGGGATTTGAAAAAAAGGAAAACCCAATTCCATCCATCGACATCAAATTAAGTCCTGAAGAAATTGCCGGAGGAAAAAAAATCCTAGATGATATTGTTCCCAACCATAAAAAAACAATTTCCTTTTTCACCTATGCCACTGCTGACAAATGCTACGCTGTAGATTGGTGGACAAAATTTTATGAGCGATTGAAAAAACAATACCAAGACCAATATAATCTGGTTGAAGTGCTACCGGTAGAAAACATCTCCCAGATTGGTTTTAAAGCCCCAACGTATTACAGTAAAGATGTTCGCAAAATTGCTTCGGTCATTGCCAATACCGAATTGTTTATTGGTGCCGATAGCGGTATTATGCATTTAGCCGCTGCCGGACTGACTCCAACCGTGGGCTTGTTTTCACGTCCCAACATCAAAAAATATGAGCCTTTCAATAATAACAGTATCGGAATCAACACCAATAGTGGCGACATGGAACAATGGATTGAATCCATAAATAAGATTCTCGCTGTGGGCAAAAACTAACTGTTGACCTGTACCTTAAAATCACAGTATATTTACAACATCAAAAAAACAGGAAGTAAAGGTTTTTTGAAACGGACTGTTGTGTTAAAAATTGAACGTTAGCTTACCATGAAAAACATTAACTGTATCCTATTTGATTGTGATGGCGTGCTGGTTGACAGCGAAGGCATCACCAATCAGGTACTCATGGACATGACACAGCCGCTTGGACTTGAATTGACTTTAGACGAAGCCCATACGGTTTTCAACGGGAAAAATTTAAAGGATATTTTTAATAACATCGAAAAACGCCTCAACGGCAAATTACCCGAAACGTTTGAAAATGATTTTAGAAGATTGACTTTTGAAGCCTTCAAAACCGACATGAAACCCATTCCGGGTGTAATTGATTTTATCGACAGCCTGTCTGTTGCCTATGGCGTGGCTTCCAATGGGCCTGAAGAAAAAATCAGGTTAAACCTGACCACAACGGGTTTGATTGAAAAATTTGAAAATAATATTTTCAGTGCGTATCAAATTAACCGCTGGAAACCAGATCCCGAACTGTACTTACACGCCGCTAAAACCATGGGGCATCGGGTACAGGAATGCATCGTTATTGAAGACAGCCTCTCCGGGGTGATTGCTGCCCAAAGAGGCGGATTTAAAGTCTATGGATTGGCCAACCCGCATAGTGAAACCCAATTAAAAGAAGCCGGAGCCATCCTTTTTTATAATTACGAAGAATTGGCCTATTTGCTGAAAAAAGAAAAATAGTCTTTTCATTTTCAAGGAAACCATAAAGCTATTCACAAATTTCATCTCTTAGATTTCCCTAATTTATGGAGAAAAACAAGTTTGATTGGCTAATTGGACATCTACTATATTACACTTATCTCCAATAAAAACATTCTTTCAGAAAAGAAAAAACACTTTACTCCAATAGCCGTCTAGAATAGCCTACCTTACCAAAAAAATGGCTATAGAGCACAAGGTTCGTCTGGTGGAAGCATTATTTGACCGACTTGAAAATGAAATCACTGCTTTCCAATCAAAGACTCATTTACATTGTCGCAGTGGTTGTGGCAAATGCTGTACAACTCCTGACATCAATGCTTCGCCTTTAGAATTTTTACCCTGGGCATTGCATTTATTTTTGAATGGCAAAGCCGAGGCCATGTTAACCGAATTAAACGACAAAACAAATTCCAATTGCCATATCTACCGACCGCTTACTGTCTTGGAACGCAATAATGGAAGTTGTAACAACTATCGCTACCGCGGCCTGATATGCAGACTTTTTGGTTATGCCGCCAGCAGGGACAAATATGGCGAACTACGATTGGCAGCCTGCAAAATCATCAAAGAAGAACAACTGCAAAACTATACGGATACACAGGACGCCATTGGTAAAGGACTTTATGTACCCGTTTTTACCGATTACTATATGCAGTTGGCACAAATAGATTATCGAATGGCCTCTATTATACTTCCCATAAATGAAGCGCTAAAAATGGCTATTGAAGAAGTGTTGCAATACTATGCCTACAGGCCTTTTCCCGGTGGACTGGAAAATATTGCTTAATCGGGAATGAATGAGCATAATACCTGATAATGCCAAAGCAATTGCTTTTTTTTCTAAATTAGTTGTTCTAAAATAAAAAAGATGAAAAAACTAACCAAAGAAGATATCAGTCAGGAAGTATTTGACTTGTACGATGACTACGCCCATAATAAAATTGAAAGAAGGCAATTTATTGAAAAACTATCCATTTTTGCGGTAGGAAGCCTTACTTTGCCAACACTACTCAGTTTCATGACTCCCAATTACATAGATTCAATTCTCATCAAACCTGATGACCTAAGATTGCAATCCGGATATATCACCTTCGAATCCCCCAAAGGCGGTGGAGCCATCAAAGGGCTTTTATCCCAACCTACCGGAAGCAAAAAAAAATTACCCGGAATCATTGTCGTGCATGAAAACCGGGGACTGAATCCATACATTGAAGATGTAGGGCGCAGGGCCGCCGTGGAAGGATTCATCACTTTGGCACCCGATGCCTTATCGCCTCTGGGCGGTTATCCCGGCAATGACGATGCGGGAAGGGAATTGCAAAAAAAACGCAGCCGCGAAGAAATGCTCGAAGACTTTATTGCCGCCTACGAATACCTGAAATCGCACAAAGATTGTAATGGCTATGTGGGCGTGGTTGGATTTTGTTTTGGAGGTTGGATTGCCAATATGATGGCGGTAAAAATCCCAACACTATCCGCAGCAGTTCCCTATTACGGCGGGCAACCCACTGCCGAAGAAACCGAAAAAATAACCGCTCCGTTGCTGTTGCACTATGCCGGTTTAGACACCCGCGTAAATGAAGGATGGCCTGCTTATGAAGCTATCCTGAAAAAAAACAAAGTAGAACACACAGCCTACATCTATAAGGGTGTCAATCACGGTTTTCACAATAACACTACCCCCCGATACGATGAAAAAGCAGCAAACTTGTCTTGGACACGAACTATTGATTTTTTTAGAGAGAAATTAAAGAAGAAGTAAGTAAAAAAGTATTTAAATTTACAGCATAACAGAAAAATAAATATTAATATTTCTGGTATAATGTAAAAAAAAAGTATTAATTTTTACACTACATAATAAATATTTATATCTTTGTATCATTATGTATCAAAGATTACAAATACAAACACTCACACAATGGCTTTTTAAAGACAAAGTTTTAGTACTTCTTGGTGCTCGACAAGTAGGTAAATCAACGTTACTGAAAGAAATGTTAGAGCAGCTACCTTATCCGTTTTTGAGTTTAAATGGAGAAGAATCCCATATAAAAAAAATATTTGAAGAACCTACAGTCGAAAAATTGCGACAAATTGTTGGCGAAAACAAAATTGTACTTATAGACGAAGCCCAACAAATAAAAAACATCGGATTGTGTTTGAAAATGCTATTTGACAATATTAAAGACGTTCAATTTATTGCCAGTGGTTCTTCGGCTTTAGAAATAGCGGACGAAATTTTTGAGCCATTGACAGGAAGACATTTTGTATTTCATTTGTACCCTTTGAGTATGGAAGAAATATACACCAAAAACGGTTTCCTGAAATTCACGGAAAACCTGAATTGGCATCTTATTTACGGAATGTATCCTGATGTTTTAAACAACAAAATTCACGCCAAAAAATACCTGAAAAGCATTGCCAACCAGTATCTTTATAAAGATGTTTTGGCTTGGAAAGACATAAGAAAACCTGATTTACTGAACAAATTATTGCAACTCTTGGCACATCAAATAGGCTGTGAAGTTTCCTTGAATGAATTAGCAACACAGTTAAAAGTAAAGTCGGAAACGGTGGATAATTATATTGATTTACTGGAAAAATCGTTTGTGTTGTTTCGTTTAAAAAGTTATGCCACCAACGAAAGAAAAGAAGTCACTAAAATGCGGAAAGTGTATTTTTATGATTTAGGAATTCGCAATGCCATTATCGATAATTTTTCACCGGTAGAATTACGGAACGATTTGGGTGCTTTATGGGAAAACTTTGTGGTTATGGAAATCATAAAAGCCAACGAATACGCGCAAAAGGACTACAATTACTATTTTTGGAGAACCTTGCAACAGCAAGAAGTGGATTTTATCGTTCAGGATGAACAACAAATCACGGCTTACGAAATGAAATGGGGAAACAAAGGCAAAATTACCAAAGCTTTTACCAACAGTTATCCCGATGCCAAAACAGAAATCATCACTCCCGAAAACTTTTTTGAGAAGATTATTGTTTAAGGGAATACTTTGTAAACGAAATTCACTAAATATCCAGGCAGTTGGATTGCCAATAGGATGGCGGTCAAAATCCCAACACTGTCCGCAGCAGTTCCCTATTACGGCGGACAACCCACTGCCGAAGAGGTCGAAAAAATAACCACTCCGCTGCTGTTGCACTATGCCGGTTTAGATACCAGGGTAAATGAGGGCTGGCCCGCTTTTGAAGCCATACTCAAAAAGAACAAAGTAGCCCACACCGCTTATATCTACGAAGGGGTTAATCACGGTTTTCACAACAACACCACCCCCCGATACGATGAAAAAGCCGCTTCGCTGTCCTGGACCCGAACGATTGCTTTTTTCAAAGGCAATCTCAAGAAAAAATAACTACCTGTAAAGTCCCGTGATTGGGACTTTTTTTATGGCTATCAAAATAGTTTGCCAACCCAAACTAAATTTGGCTATATTTGAAAATACGATTTTAAGCACAAACGATTATAATCATTTGTAATCAGGAGGTGTGTATATTTATGAGTTGTCGGTAATTTTAAACCAATCACGTTTAACTAACGGAAAACAAGCATATAGACAATGTATGACATAAAAATTAGCTATGATAAAAGGACTTTATGAAACTCATTTGTTTGTTGAAAACTTGGAAACTTCAATTGACTTTTATAAGAATGTTCTTGGGCTTGAACAATGTTACTTTGAAGCAGACAGACGAACCGCTTTTTTTTGGATAGGTAAACCGAAAGAAGCAATGTTAGGACTTTGGGAAAAGCCAAAATCTCAAATTGACAAACGACACTTCGCTTTTCGGTGTGACAAAGAATATATTTTACAGCAATCGTCTGAATTTTTAAACAGACACGGACTAAAACCATATAACTTTTTAAAAGACAATACAGACAGACCTATGGTTTTTGCTTGGATGCCTGCAATTGCAATTTATTTCAATGACCCAGACGGACACTACTTAGAATTTATAGCAATTTTAGACGGAGATGCAAGACCAGAATTAGGAGTAATTTCATATGACGAATGGATAAATAGAGAAAACAAAACGTGAGATAAAACCCCACCAGCACTCATTTATTCGCTCCTTCTGGTGCTTAACTTTGTCGAGTACCTACATAAATCAAAAAACAAAACCTAGCATTTGCAACGCGATTCATCACGACAAAGTCAATTATTTTTTTTTAATTTTATGACTGTCGGATTGGAAAAACAAAAAAATCATGAAACTGATAGCCAAAGCAACGATACAAATTCAGAAACCGATTGAAGACGTTTTTGAAGGGATTGTAAATCCCGAGAAGATGACGAAGTATTTCATTTCGGAAAGCAACGGACGAATGGAAACAGGGAAAGAACTGATTTGGAAATTTCCCGAATTTCCGGATCAGGTTCCGGTGAAAGACATTGCAATCGAAATCAATCGTTCGGTTTCCTTTGTTTGGGATGATGAAACCGTCGTAAGCATTACATTGGAAGCACAAGCCGATAAAAGCACCGTCGTAAAAGTGACCGAAGATGGAAAAACATTCAGCGAAGACAACCTGAAATGGGCTATCGGCAACACCGAAGGCTGGGCCAATTTTCTGGCTTGCCTGAAAGCCTATCTCGAATACGGGATACAACTTCGCAAAGGCGCCTTTGACTTTATGAAACAAAATTAAAAAACAGCAAGTAACAGATAGAGACGACAAGCTTATCACATCTCAAAATAAGCTTTTTGAATAGCTAAATTCAAGCTTCTTTACTCAAATATTTTTTTTATGACACTATCCAAAAAATGTGGCTAACGCTTTACGCTAAACAAATCAAATTCTACAATTGAAAAATAGTTGGCATATTTTTTTTAACTTTGTTAAAAATCAGACTATTAATAATTACAGAAATGGACTCCGTAACTTTTGATTTACTCGCAAAAAAACTTAAAAATGCACCTCAAAGTGTTTTAGAGCGTGTTATTGCTTATGTTGACACACTTATAGAGCCTACAACAAATACCAAAACATACACACTAACCAAAGAGCAACAACAAATACTGGACGATCAAATCGATTCTGACAAATCAACTTATACCAAAGCCGAAATACTTTTTTCTGATTTAAAAAAGAAGTATGAATTATAAGGTTATTGTTTCTCCCATTGCTTCCAAAAACATTGAAGATGCCCTTGAATATTATCTACACAAAGCCACTAAGAAAGTAGCATTAGATTTTTTGAAAGATTACAAAATAGCCTACAAAGCTTTACAAATTAATCCTTTTTATCAGTACCACGATACGAATTATCGTTTTTTACCCTTTGATAAATTTCCCTACATCGCTTTTTTTATTATAGATGAACCTAGCAAAACCGTATTTTTAAACGCCATTTTTCATACATCGCAAAACCCTGACAAATATCCTGCTATATAGATAAAGTCGAATACTTTATTTATCCAATTTGGATATAATATAACCAAACATATTCCACAAAAAAACCCCGAAAATTTCGGGGCTTTTGAATATCTAAACTCAAGCTTATTTGCTCAAGTACATTTTTCTTCTGGAGTACAATTCGTAGAATTGGTCGTCTTTTAAGTCATCAATAAACAAGATACTTTCTCCTGTAGATTTCATCTCTGGGCCCAATGCCTTGTTTACATTTTGGAACTTGCTGAAAGAGAATACCGGCTGCTTAATCGCATATCCCTTTAATTGCGGATTGAAATCAAAATCGGTTACTTTATTTTCACCCAGCATTACTTTCGTGGCGTAGTTTACATAAGGCTCTCCGTAAGCTTTGGCAATAAACGGAACCGTACGGGAAGCTCTAGGATTCGCTTCGATAATATATACCGTATCGTCTTTGATAGCAAACTGAATGTTGATTAAACCAACTGTTTTCAAAGCTTTAGCGATTTTCACCGTGTGGTCTTTGATTTGTTGCATCACAAATTCCCCTAGGTTAAACGGTGGCAAGGTCGCATTACTGTCTCCCGAGTGTACGCCACAAGGTTCGATATGCTCCATAATACCTATGATATACACATTACCATCAGCATCACAAATCGCATCCGCTTCGGCTTCAATCGCTCCGGCCAAATAATGGTCTAACAGCAATTTATTACCCGGAATCGATTTCAACAAATTGATCACGTGCTCTTCCAGTTCTTTTTTGTTGATTACGATTTTCATTCCCTGACCACCCAATACATAAGAAGGACGAATCAATAATGGGAAATCCAAGGTATCCGCCAAGGCAGAAGCTTCGTCAGCCGTTTCCGCAATTCCGAATTTAGGGAAAGGGATATGTAATTCGGTCAACAAATCAGAGAAACGTCCTCTGTCCTCGGCTAAATCCAAGGCATCAAAACTGGTTCCTATAATTTTAATTCCGTATTTCGATAATTTTTCAGCCAATTTCAACGCTGTTTGTCCACCTAACTGAACAATAACCCCTTCTGGTTTTTCGTGTTGGATGATATCATAGATATGCTCCCAGAAAACCGGCTCGAAGTATAATTTATCCGCTGTATCAAAATCGGTAGAAACCGTTTCCGGATTACAGTTGATCATGATGGTTTCATACCCGCATTCTTTGGCAGCAAGTACACCGTGAACACAAGAATAATCAAACTCGATTCCTTGTCCGATTCTATTTGGTCCCGAACCTAAAACGATGATTTTCTTTTTGTCGGTTACCACACTTTCGTTGTGTACGTAACGCTCTCCGTTGGCTTTTTCGATTTCTGCCTCGAAAGTGGAATAGTAATAAGGTGTTTGCGCTTTGAATTCCGCCGCACAGGTATCTACTAATTTAAACACACGGTTGATGTTCATATCCGAACGCAAGTTATACACTTCACTTTCTTTACAGGCCATCATGTGTGCAATTTGTCTGTCGGCAAAACCTTTTTGTTTCGCTTCCAACAACAATTCTCTTGGTAAAGTTTCTATATTATAGTTGGATATTTCTTTTTCCAATGTATATAACTCTTCGTATTGTTTCAAGAACCACATATCGATTTTAGTGATTTCATGAATACGGCTCAATGGAATTCCCATCGCGATAGCATCATAAATCACGAAAACACGATCCCAACTGGCGAAAGTCAGTTTCTCGATAATTTGCTCGTAGTTGGTATATCCTTTTCCGTCAGCCCCAAGACCATTACGTTTAATCTCTAAAGATTGGGTCGCTTTGTGCAAGGCTTCCTGGAACGAACGTCCAATTCCCATTACTTCCCCAACCGATTTCATTTGAAGCCCCAAAGTTCTGTCGGCACCTTCGAATTTATCAAAATTCCAACGAGGTATTTTCACGATCACATAATCTAAAGTCGGTTCGAATAAAGCCGAAGTCGATTTGGTGATTTGATTTTGTAATTCATCCAAGTTGTATCCTAAAGCCAGCTTCGAAGCTATTTTTGCAATTGGATAACCAGTTGCCTTAGAAGCCAAAGCCGAAGAACGGGACACACGAGGATTGATTTCAATCGCCACGATATCTTCTTTTTCGTCAGGCGAAACAGCAAACTGCACGTTACATCCCCCTGCAAAGTTTCCGATGCTACGCATCATCAAAATCGCCATGTCACGTAACTTTTGGAAAGTCGTATCGGATAAAGTCATTGCCGGTGCTACCGTGATAGAATCCCCGGTATGGATTCCCATTGGATCCATATTTTCGATAGAACAGATAATCACTACGTTATCGTTTTTATCTCTCAATAATTCCAATTCGTATTCTTTCCAACCCAATAATGCTTTGTCAATCAACACCTCATGAATTGGCGACATTTCCAATCCGTAGGTTAGTTTTTCATCAAATTCTTCTTTGGTATGCACGAAAGCAGCTCCTGTTCCTCCCAAAGTAAATGAAGGGCGGATTACTAACGGGAAACCAAATTCCTGTGCAATTTCTTTCCCTTCCAAGAAAGAAGTAGCTATTTTAGCCGGTGCGGTTGGCACATTTATTTTTTGAAGCAATTGCTTAAACTGCTCCCTGTCTTCGGTAATATTAATGGCATTAACATCAACCCCAATTAATCGTACACCGAAATCCTGCCAAATTCCTTTTTCATCTGCTTCCAAACACAAGTTCAATGCCGTTTGTCCTCCCATGGTAGGCAGAACCGCATCAATTTGTGGATGTGCTTTAAGGATTTCAATAATAGACTTTGTCGTAAGCGGTTTCAGGTAAACATGATCAGCCATAGAGGGGTCGGTCATAATTGTTGCCGGATTCGAGTTGATTAAGATCACCTCAATTCCTTCCTCACGGATAGAACGTGCTGATTGTGATCCTGCATAATCAAATTCGCAAGCTTGACCAATAACTATAGGCCCTGAACCTATTATTAAAACTGATTTTATGGATGTGTCTTTTGGCATTTTTTTTGTTTTTTTTAGTTTAAAGTTTTAAAGTTTAAAGTTAGTTGAGCAACTTGAAACTAGAATCTTAAAACCTTTTTAATGATAAGGTATAAAAAAAGGCGATACTAATAACAGTAACGCCTTTATGTATGTTTATAAAAACATTATTTTTTGTGTCTTGGTTCGCAAGAAACAGTCAATTTATGTCTTCCTTTAGCTCTTCTACGTGCAAGAACTTTTCTTCCATTCGCAGAAGCCATTCTGTCCATAAATCCGTGCTTATTTCTTCTTTTTCTTTTCGATGGTTGAAATGTTCTTTTGCTCATTGCTTTGTATCTTTAAAATCTTATTTATATATCTAACTTTGTTCGAATAAACCGTTATTCTAAAACCGAGTGCAAATATACAAAGACTTTTTTTTCTAGCAAGTAGTTTTATAAAAATATTTTTAATTCATTTTACTATCTTTGCCCACATAAAATTCAACCATACTATGTTTAACAAAAATATCAAACTTATTATCGCCGGTCTTCTAGTGATTACTGCTGTTTGGCAATTTACAGAAAGTAATATTGGCAACGGTATCTTCCTAATTGTATTGACAGCTTTTCCTATTTTACTATATTATAAAAATGAATTTATCCTATTGGCTTTCCTAAAGTTGAGAAAACAAGACATGGAAGGAGCCAAAAAATGGTTAGACTACATTAAAAACCCGGAATCGGCTTTGGTAAAAAAACAACAGGGATACTTCAATTACCTGCACGGAATTCTGGTTTCACAAACCAATATCAACCAAGCGGAGAAATTTTTCAAAAAAGCCATCGAATTGGGATTGTCCATGGACATGGATTTGGCTGTAGCCAAATTAAACTTAGCAGGAGTAGCGATGAGCCGAAGAAGAAAACTGGAAGCTACAACTTTGCTGAATGAAGCCAAAAAATTAGACAAACAGAACATGCTGGGCGACCAAATCAAGATGATGAAAGAACAGATGAAGAAAATATAATTCTAAAAAGGGGCAAATCAATTGATTTGCCCCTTTTTTATTCTAGAATAATTCTTGGCAGATTTTCATTCAGCCACTTGTATTTACTCAAAATCATAACATGAGTCCCTCCCTTGACCACAATACAATTGCTGATATATTGTATCGGAAAAACTTCATCTGCATCACCATGTATGTGAATTACATTTTTATCAGCTTCTGTCCTGTCCCACAAAACTACCTTCGCTATTGCCCATTCTAAATAATGAATATCCCGCAACGATAAAAACTTTCTGTATAACTCTATTTTCTTCTTCGCCTTTTCCCCAAAAGTAAATTGGATCAAATTTTCGAGACGCAACAATAAACGCATCGGAATTAATTTGTAAGCCGAAGTCGTTTTGGCGATTTTAATCCTTCTGGAAAATTCCTTGTTGCTTTTCACACTCGAAATGATAATTACTTTTCGGGCGGTAACATACTTTGCCATTTCCTGCACTAAAATCCCACCAAACGAAACCCCTATCAAAACCGGATTCGGATGTTTGATTTTTTCCGCAATCCGCTTCGCATAATCCGCCAAAGACTCATTACCCAAAGGAATCTCCCATTCCAGTAAAATAGTTTCAAAATCTGTTTCCGGCAACACAATCCGTTCAAAAATAGCAGTACTTGCAGCCAATCCGGGCATAAAATAAACGGGGATTTTACTCATTTTTTTTTAATTTCTGCTACAGGCTGACCCGGCAGTATATTGATTTTGGTATAAAAATAATTCATTTATTTCAAAACCATCAAAACACAACCCGATATTATATTTTAAACCTAAAAAACACAGTATTGCTTAAATTTTAAAATTACAACAGCATTCCTTACAAACAAACCTCGTTTCATACATACAAGCCAAATTCATTTGATATTGAAAATCAAAACATTACCTTTGCACTCATTCTTCTTTTCTAAAAAAAACAAATCAAACAACAATATGGAACCATCCCTCATCATGGAAATCAAGGACAATACTTTTGCACGACAATTTGAAACCACGGTAGAAGAAGGATTGCTTTCGGTTGAATATTCTTTTCAGGAAAAAAAAATTTTCTTGACCAAAATCAATACCCCGGAAGCATTTGAAAACGAAATAATCCTTTCTCAATTCCTGTCGGAAATTATGGCTTATGCTATCGAAAAAAAATTAAAAGTAGTCCCGATACTTCCTAAAATAGTGGCATTTTTCAAAAAAAATCCCATTTACAAAGAATTACTTCCACCGGGAATCCGATTATAGGTTTCCTTAAAAATCGGATAGGAGCCTAGGGATTATTTCCCTAGGCGACCTTCCACACCACCCGGCATACGGATCCATACCAAGGCGGTTCTTAATTTACGATACATTTTTTTTTAATAAAATGTACTTCCGTGAGGTTGTTTTCAGTTATCCAAATAAAGGTCTGCACTCCTTGGTAGCTGTCGGATTCCGTCCTATCC